>CAJKAP010000006.1 GCA_905197905.1 uncultured Sutterella sp.
CGTCTTTCGGCTTTCCTTCAAAGTGCGAACTTCGTAAGTTTTTTGAGACCTCATTACTGAGTCTCTACTTGCCGATGTTCACACTTATCGGTTCGTTGAATTCTAGTTTTTAAAGAACATCGCCTCTCACGAAGCGCAGATTTTTAATCTTACCAGAGAAAAAATCCTTTGTCAAATAAAAAATCGCTTCCGCGATTCTTCATTTTCCGATCAAACGCAGTTGCGCTTGACGTAGGAGAGAATTAAACACTCTTTTTCGTGAGTTGTCAAACTTTTTTCGCAAAATACCATGAAGAGGGTATTTTTTGCTTACTTTGCCTCTTTTTCGAGCAACTCTAGCTCTTCTTTCGAGTTCACATTCGCAAAACTCAAAGGGTCGTCTACCCAATCACAAGGCAAGGCCCCCATGCGTTGCATCCAGAGCCCAATCTTGCGATCACCTGCCCGCAGAGTTTCCTTCACCGTACCCAGCACAGAACGGTGAATCAATGCGGTCGTATTCTGAAGTTTCCCCTCAACGCGTATAGTTAAGATTGAAGCTGGAGTTTCTCGATAGTGAGAAATGAAAAAGTCACTTAACCCTTCGGGAAGAAGGGGTACATCACAAGGAGAAATCAAAATCCATTCAATTTCAGAGGGTACTTCTCCCTCTAGTGCTTCAAGCCCTGCTAAGGGTCCCATAGAACCCTCTACACGATCCTTCAACACTCGTTTTGCTCCAAACTTCAAAAACATATCGGCATCTCGATTAGCAGAGACCCATACTTGTGCCGCTTGCTTCGATAGCGTTTCGATAATTCTTTCTCCCATAGGAACACCGCGAAAACAAACGCCAGCTTTGTTAACGCCACCCATGCGAGTTGCTTGGCCACCTGAAATGAGATAACCCAAAATATTCTTCTTCTGAGGTTCTTGCATAACTCTTTCACCTTTCTCTCTTCCTCCCCCAAAAGGAGCTTTCCATCAGAGAGCGCTTCTCGGTACAATCGAGAGTAACACTTTTTAGGAGATAATCTATGTCTGCCACAGCGATCAGTTTTGAAGCGTTACTCAACGAGCTTGACGCATGCACACAAACCCCTCTCGCACATCAAGAGCTTGTCCCACTCTTTAATGCTCGAGGACGAGTACTCGCCAAAGCTGTTAACGCTACAACAGATATGCCAGCCTTCACTAATTCTGCCATGGATGGCTATGCTTGGCGAACAAGAGATTTTGTAGACTGCTCTAACTCGGTTCGCTTACCAGTGTTGGCAACAGTAACCGCTGGACATCCCTTCACGGAACCTTTGGCAGAGAAGGTTGCTATTCGCATTATGACTGGCGCTCCTTTGCCAGTGGGATTTGACTGCGTTTTACCTATTGAGAAAGCGGAACTTGACGGCGAGGAGTTGGTTATTAACCCTAGTCTTCACCTCAGGGGAGAAAATGTTCGTTTTGCTGGGGAACTCTACAAAAAGGGAAGCGTTTTAGTGGATGCTGGGACACTCCTTACGACAGACACTTTAGGTTTGATCGCTTCGAATGGAAACGGGGAAGTACTTTGCCAACAGCTGCGCGTGGGAATCTTCGCTAGTGGCGACGAACTTCTTGAACCAGAAGCTGGCGTTGAACCTGACCCCGCCAAAATTTATAACTCCAACGGCATCATCATGACCGAGTTGGCTCGAGAAACGGGAGCGACCCCGACCTATCTAGGGATTCTCCCTGATGATCCCGTTAAAATTGAGCAACGACTAAAAGAAGCTCTGCCCCACTTTGATGTGTTAGTGTGCTCTGGGGGCGTTGGTCCTGGAGACCGAGATTTCACGGCCCGCATTCTAGGGAAACTCGGGGAAATGCAACATTTCCATGTCGCACTAAAACCCGGAAAGCCATTCACCTACGCCACTTTGCACACTCCAGAGCCAGTCTTCTTCCTGGGGCTACCCGGCAACCCCGTCGCTACTAATACCACAGGGCGCTTCTTTATGCAACGCGTACTCTCTCGTTTGATGAAGGCTAAGACAGTCTGTCGCTCTTTCTTGGCAACGCTAGTTGAACGTCCGATCAAGAGTTCCTCTGGTCGAGTGGACTTCATCCGTGCTACAGTTCGCAGCGCCGAAAATGGCAATCTGGATGTCTGCCCTCATGCGATGCAAAGCTCAGCTTCACTTTTTGGATGTGCTCACAGCAACGCCATTATCAAAGTCGAAGCCGCCCAAACGCACTTAGAGCCGGGAGATCAAGTGGAAGTGATCCTTGTAGATTAGTAAAGAAGGTCTCAAGAGGAATCCTCTGAGACCTTCTTTTTAAGTAGTGGCTTCTACCGTAGTTTGTCGATTGACTACTGGCCTAGCGCGTCGCCGAGCGTCTCTACCACGAGAACGGCGCTTTGGGGAGCGCGCATGACGACGCTCTCCTTGATCATCGCCGCTTTGAGTCGGTTTTTCTGCACTAGTTGCCTGAACTGCTTTGTTCTCCGCTTTAGCTGGGCGGTACTGTCCATTTGAAGCCTTTCTAGAGGCTTCTTGTGCTACTTTTTTCGACTCCCCAGCCTCTTGCGAAACCGGAACGAGCGTGCAACACTTGGGCAAAATGGCTGGGACTACTCCTTCTGTCTTGGGAACAATATGAATTGCGCCATCCTCATCGCGAACGATGATTTTGTCTTTTTCACGCAACTCGCGTTCTTCCCAATCAAAGGCGTCTTCCAACGCAGCAGCTTCTCGCGGGTCTAACTGTGCAGAGATCACTACTTCCCCTTTCAAATTCACCACACCGCGGTAACCCACGGCTCGGGTCTGAACCCCGTTAATCGGGTGGTAGCAACGATCTTCATGTTGGTGCCCGTGGAACATCCACTTCACCCCCATGCTGCGAGCGAGTTTATCCAGGGTGCAAAAGCCCTTACGATGGCAACCTGGTGCCTCGTGTGTAACGAGAACATCTGCTTTCAGATGTTGGAGCATGTTGTTGTAGACCGAAGGGAAAATCGTCGAACGATGGCGACGAGGAACTCCCCCACGCCAGATATTCATCGAACCAATTCGCCTCATCAAAGCTGACGGGCTGTAGTAATTCGGTGGATCATCTGGCATCCAAACTTGTCCACGAAACACACCTCCCAGACCTGCGATGCGCACGCCGTGAATCATGACACTTCGACCGTGCAAGTTATGGTCTCTCAAGCCACTACGCCAGAGATTGTCATAAATAGCATCAGTATCCGTGTCATGGTTGCCTGGAATCCACCAGATGTCGGTGTAGCAAAGTGCTTCTTCAAGCACTTGCTCTAATGGTGCAGGAGGCTGCAAGTCTCCCAAAATCACCATTGCATCCGGATGATAAAGCCGAGCCGCTTCGTTGATCTGATCAAATCCTCCGTGAGGATCTCCGCAAAAGAAGATGTCTGGCAATTCACGAGTTTTCGACGCACTACGGCATCGACGCGAACGATGTCGCTTATTTTTTGTCTGCTCTTGCGTCATGACAAAAAAGTCCTTCTTGCGAATTACCAATCTTTCAGATTCTATCCCTCTGAGATTATTCTTCAGACTGGTACTGTTTTAATGTAGCTTGAAGGGATTCGCGGACAGTTTCACGTAATTCTTTAGGTTCAACGACGGTAACGTGGTTGCCCCAACGCATAATTTCACCAACCAATTCAGTCGGGTCACTATACGGGACGGTCACACGCAAGGAGGAACCTTGCGCCACCATACGCTGTTTCGGATGCCAGGTCTGACGTCGGATATACATTGCGACGTCACGGTCAAACAAGAGCACTGCTTCTTTAGGAGTCTTCCCACGGAACAGACCGTAGCCAGAATCGAGATTATCCGAAATTTCCTTTGGACGGAAAGATTGTGCGCGCTTCGTTAAAATTTCTGCGCGACGGATATTTTCGATAGCAAACGTGCGGAATTCCGTTGTCGTATGGCAGTAGGTATCCACATACCAACGGTTGCGATAGTGAACTAAGCGCAACGGAGAGACTTCACGAATAGAACTCTTACCGTCTTGGCGAGCACGGTTTTCATAAAGAATTTGCAAGCGACGGTGGGAAGACAAAGCAGCTCCCACGCTAGCAAACGTATCCGGTTCACCATGAAGACCTTCGGAGGACTCATCGACAATCTTGATGTATGGCAGGAACTGGGAAGGCAGTGTACCACCCACACTCATCACAGAGAGAACTCGTGCTTTGAGAGGTTCAAGATCTTGATAAATAGCTGAGGTTTCATCCTTAGCCAACTCAGACAGCAAGTTGGTCATCTTAACGAGAACAAACAACTCTTGCGGCGAATACCACGTCTTACGCCCCATTCCAAGCGGCGAAAGTTTGCCATTCGCACGCATCTTATTTTTGGAACCTGGATCGTAGCTATAACCACCCAAAACGCGAGAGTACACAATAGGAGCACCCAATATTTCACGCATGTAGCGCAAATCACGTTTCACCGTCGGCGCGCTGGCCTTAAGAAGAGTGGTCAACTCTTCAAACGTGACAATCTTTCGCTCTGTGAGCAATCGATCGATCAGCAACCGTCTCATTGAGTCTCGCATAAGTCCTCACTTGCTACCTAATAACATTAACTACGTGAAAAAGTCCAAGAACTTCTTCAACTTTGTGCTTATTGTATCAGCTGCAAGCTCATTTGCTACTAGAAGAGGATCAAAATCTCACAGTTTTTTCGTAAAGAAACGAGAAAACCCTAAAGTTTTTAGGACTTTTGGGGGGTTCTTATGGGTGATCCTGTCGTTTATCTGCCTAGGCTTTTAGCACATCTGTGCCTGGAGGGATCTGGAAATTGAAACTTTCTTTTGTTTGCGAAGTTTTTACAAACTTAGTGAAGTTTACGCGGGTGGCTTGACCAAAATTATCGATTAAGAAGAGTTCAGAAAGTGCTCCTTCTTGCGTAAATTTGATGTTCGCACTCTGAAAGCCCCCTTCAGACTGAAGAAACTCTGCATACACAGTGTTGGCGTCTTTGAGAGTTAGGTTCGCTGTGCTTTCCCAATTTGCAGAGCCAAAAAGAAGACCTGCAGGAGTATTTGCGATTTCATCTGTTATTTGGCGCACCGTTACCTGCTGCAAATCTGGATCATGAATCCAAAGCTTTTCTCCGTTACTCATGATCGTTTGTGTATAAGGTTTGGTGTAAACCCATTCGAAGCAACCCGGGCGCAAAAAGCGGAACGTCCCCGAGGATGCCGCCGCAGCTTCACGACCAGCTTTATCCGTTACCGTTTGGGTAAAGCTACCTGCCGCAAAGGGCGTATCTTTGATGAAACGCCGCATCTTCTCGATAGCCGTTTCCTCAGCTAGCGTAGGCAAAGGAAGCACTACACTACCTAACGCCAAAATAAAAGTGCGTCGATTCAACATTCTTCTTTGTCCTATTAATCGCGTTTCGGAACCAAAATTTCACGCTTACCAGTAGCAGTCGCTTTACTAACTATGCCAGCTTTTTCCATCGCTTCAACAATATTAGCTGCACGATTGTAACCAACTCCTAACGCACGCTGGAGAGATGAAACCGATGCACGGCGTTCGTTCACCACAATACTCACAGCTTTGTCATAGAGTGGGTCCGCCTCACCACGACTGCCCCCCAAACTGTCGTCACTATCCTCAGGACCCTTTGGCATCAACTCTTCTGCGTAATCGGGCTCTCCGTATTTCTTCAGTTCTTCAACCACACGAAGGACCTCGTCATCCTTCACGAAGCAACCCTGAATACGAACTAGTTCTTCTCCTGGGTGGCTATAGAGCATATCACCCCAACCTAGCAAGGACTCAGCGCCAGACTCATTGAAAATCACACGAGAGTCAATTGGAGAGGCCACCTGGAACGCAATACGTGTAGGCACGTTTGCCTTAAGCAAGGAGGTCACCACTTCACGGCTCGGACGTTGTGTAGCCAAAATCAAGTGCATTCCTGCTGCACGAGCTTTCTGAGCAAGACGGATCAACTCGCCTTCTACTTCCTTACGATTCGTCAACATCAAGTCTGCCAACTCATCAATCACACAGACAATGTAGGGCCACGGCTCGAGCGGGGTAGCTGTTTCTGCATCCTCTATCGGATTGGGGATCGACTCTCCACGCGCTATCGCATTCCGAACCTTGGCGTTATAGTCAGAGATATGGCGTAAAGCGAAATGACTCATAATGGCATAGCGACGATCCATTTCCCGCGTCAACCACTTCAAGGCCATAGCAGCTCTGGACATCTCGGTGACGACCGGGCAGATCAAATGAGGAATACCGTTATAGAGCGCGAATTCCAACATCTTCGGATCGATCAACACGAGGCGCAACTTTGAGGGATCATTGCGATAGAGCATCGACAAAATCATCGCATTAATCCCAACCGACTTACCAGAACCTGTCGTACCAGCAACCAAGAGGTGGGGACCCTTGGCTAAGTCCATCACCTTCGGAACCCCGCCAATATCTTTACCTAATGCCAGCGTGAGAGGCGCAGTACTATTACGGAAAGCGTCGCTCGCAATAATTTCTTTTAGGCGTACGGTTTCACGCGTTGGATTCGGCACCTCCAAGCCAATATAGGTCGTGTTAGGCACATGTGGCACCACACGCACCGATTGCACCCCCAAAGCACGACGCAAGTCGTCTTGTACGCTTTCAATCTGCGACCCCTTCACGCCAGGACCTGGTTCCAAAAGATACTGGGTAATCACAGGACCCGAATGTGCACCGCGCACTGCAGCTTCAATGTTGTAGTTCTTTAGCTTAGAAACGATTAAGCGGCTAGCCAAAGCAATAGCATCGTCGTCTCGATACTGGCTGGGCGGTGGTGGATTGTCGAGCAAATCTAAACTTAAGTGTGCTGCTTCTTTTTGGGGAGCAACAGGCTGAGAAGTTGCTACTTTAGTAGGAGTAGGCACAGAGCGAGCTGATTCCACTGGTGCTGCTGGCGTGAGAACAGGTGTATTCTGACCAGCCAATTCAAATCGAGTCACCTGGGGCTCAACTGGCATGAGCTCTGGAGCAACAGACTGTTCTTCGGGAAGAATATTCTCTTCAGCGTTGACTTCTGGCACGACTGCTTGTTCTGCTGTCTTGATGTAGAGCGGATTTTCATCGGCTTCTAAGACATTCTTTCGGAACTCTTCCCTCGTTTCCTTGCTCGCCTCACTACTGAGGCGGGCTTCTTCTCGATTCTGCTTCATCGTACGGAAGCGTCGGAAGATCCAACGATCTAAGAATTCCCCCACTTTTTCGGCGACATCCTGCCACTGAAAGTCCATCAGAAGCGAGAGACCAATAACAATCAAAGTAAAAAAGAGCACCGTAGCAAGGCCAAGGCCAACATAGTGGTAAAGACCAAACGCCAACTTGTCACCCAGAATACCACCAGCCTCTCCAGGTAGCACTGTCTTAAAGCGACGCAAACGAAGGGCTTCTAAGCAAGTAGAACCGATCAAAAGAGCTGCAAAACCAACGAATGCAGTGAGTTTTGGAGGATTAATGCGTAAAGGATCTGTTTCCCCTTTTTGTCGGCGTACCAACGAGCGGATCGCAAAAAACGCAATCATCGCAAAGCCCAGCACGAACCACCAGGCAGAGCGTCCAAAAGTAAGAAGCATAGTATCGGCAGCGTAAGCACCATAGGGTCCCGCCCAATTGTGCGTAGGTGCATCTGTACTCACTGAAAACGAAGCATCTGCTGGGGAATAGCTCGCAAGCGCTATGGCCAAAAAGCAAGCCACAGGAACCGAAATCAACCAGCTTCCAGCCCAAATTTGGCGCACTAGCCCCATCAGCCAGTTGCCAATTCGCAATCCAACTCCAGAAGCGATCCGAGAGCGCTCTCCGCTGCCCGATGTACTTCTTCTGCTTACGTTGTTTTTATCTCTCGCCATAAATTCTATGTAGGTATTTTTTCATGGTCGCTATGCCAGTTAGACAAGCGATACCCATTAAGTTCGTGTTTAGTCTAAACATTGTACTCAAACTCTCAAAAGTGCGAGTCATCAAGATCATTTTCTTGTGTATCGAGAAGGATTCATCCCGAGAGTCGGTCTTCTGCTGCAATAATTTGCTACCTTAATTCATTGACGAAAACTATCTTTATCCCTATATTGATAGTACTACTATTCTTCGCGTTCCGCTTTTTCCTTTTCGGTAAACTCTGAGAACGCTATCTATTAAAGGGAATTCATGAGTAACACACATCGTCAAGTGATCATTCTTGGATCGGGCCCTGCTGGCTATACAGCCGCTGTTTACGCTGCTCGTGCTAACTTGAAGCCCCTGCTCATTACTGGTATGGATCAGGGTGGGCAGTTGATGACAACCACTGAGGTAGACAATTGGCCCGCCGCGGTTGAAGGCATTCAAGGACCTGATCTAATGACGCGCTTTGAAGAACACGCAAAGCGCTTTGGTACAGAAATTATGTTTGACGTCGTCAAGAGCGTCGACCTCTCTAAGCATCCTTTTACTCTAACAACTGACTTAGGCGAAACGCTCACAGCAGACGCCTTAATCATCTCCACCGGGGCTTCTGCCATGTACTTGGGCCTTGATAGCGAAACGAAATACAAAGGTCGCGGGGTATCTGGTTGTGCGACCTGTGATGGTTTTTTCTATCGTCAGAAGCCCGTCGCTGTTGTTGGCGGAGGTAACGCCGCTGTTGAAGAAGCACTCTACCTGGCTAACATCTGCTCACATGTAACGCTTGTTCACCGTCGTGACGCCTTCCGTGCTGAACCTATCATGGTTGATCGGCTCATGGAAGCTGTCAAAGCTGGCCGTATCACGCTCGAACTCAACCATACGGTGAAGGAAGTTTTGGGAGATGAGCAATCCGTGACTGGTTTGCGCATTGTCTCAGTAAAAGACGGCAGTGAGCATGATTTAGATGTCAAAGGTGTCTTTATTGCCATTGGCCACCGTCCCAACACGGAGATCTTCGCGGGGCAGTTAGAGCTTGACAACGGCTACATCAAGACCGCAGGTTTCGGGTCTCATGCTGCAACCGCGACCTCCATTCCTGGCGTGTTTGCCGCGGGCGATGTTCAAGACCAGATTTATCGTCAAGCTGTCACTTCAGCAGCTACTGGTTGTATGGCTGCGCTTGATGCTCAGCGATATCTCGAACAGTTGAAAGCACAAAGCAATTAACCTCATGCGTAAGGGCTCACTGCACACTGCTATGAGCCCTTTTTATTGCCCTCTGCACCTTCTCGATCAAGGTGGTCTAAAATTCTTCCTATGTCTGACGTGTCAGACTCACTAGATAATGAAATTTTGAGAAATAAAATGCCAGTCATCAATAGTTTGAGTGACCTGAAAAGCATCAGCAAAACACTCAAAGCAGAAGCGAAAAAACGCGAAGAAGAAGAAAAATTAGCCAAAGAAAAGGAGCTTAAAGCACAGCGCGAAGCTAACTACTTCTCCCATATGATGGAAGAAGCTGGCGTTGTGAAAATGGCACAAAAAAATCTTGCAGATACTAAGCGCCCAAAGCCAAAGCCTGTTGTGAAGTCGGTAGAAGTGGAGGAACCCACTCCTCGTAAACAACTCTCAGACCAAGCGGATCCCAATAACTTCCTCTCTGACGAAAATGGATTGCTACATTGGAGAAAAGGCGAATCGCCAGAAATCGCGAAAAAACTTTACCGCGGATTTTGGGCAGTACAAGCTTGGCTTGATCTCCATGGCTATTCGACAGAAGAAGCTCGCGTGCATGTCGTCGACTTTTTAGCGGAAAGCACACGTCGAGGCTACCGCTGCGTTCGCATCATTCATGGTGTGGGCTATAACAGCGCAGAAGGTAAGGGAAAGCTTCGCGAGGTGGTGCCTCGTTGGCTCAAGCAACAAAGCAATGTGATGGCCTTTGTCCAGTCCCCTGTCGACAAGGGTGATCAAGGAGCCCTTTTGGTGCTCCTTGAAGGCAAGAAAAAGGTCTAATTGAAGAGATATCAGATGGTGAGATGCGGTTAAATGGCCGCATCTCCCGTCTCACCCGTGCGGATGCGAATCACTTGTTCAACGTCGAAAATGAAAATTTTCCCGTCGCCGATTTTCCCCGTGTAGGCAGCCTCACGTACAGCATCTACCACTTGCTCGAGCACGTCATCAGAGACAACAGCTTCTATTTTCAGCTTAGGGAGAAAATCCACCACGTACTCCGCACCTCGATAGAGTTCTGTATGCCCTTTCTGGCGGCCGAACCCCTTGACTTCCGTGACCGTCAGGCCATGAACGCCCACATCAGCGAGGGCTTCTCGGACTTCATCGAGTTTGAATGGTTTGATAATCGCGACTATTTGCTTCATTTTCAAAACCTACAAAGAATCTATCAACGTTGTACGCCCTTGTGGCTGTTACCTTGAGTTGACGAGGTATAAGGATAGCGCGAATTTGCGCAAAAAATAAAGGGCAAACGTGGGAGAAATTCTTTTCTCACAACGTCTGCCCCCTCTGTGGAATGTTATTCCTTGTCAGCTGGTTTCTCAGCTGCCTTTTCTTCAGTCTGTTCTTCCGCTTTTTGCGGACGAGCCACACCATATTCGTAAAGTACCACATCGCGCACACGAACACCAAAGTTCGGGCTACCGTTGGGACTGTGCCAGACGTCCTTCATTTCACGCCATGCATTGATGAAGGCGACCACATTCTTAGGCACATCGCGCGTGTTCGTGACTTCCTGGAGATTAAACGTTTCCCCGTTGGTTAAATGCAAACGCAAAACATGGACAAAGGGCCCCTGATCCTCAACAGCGAGGGGTTCTTTTACTTTGTCTTTTTGATCATTTTGAGTCATTTCTCTCTCCTAAAAAAGATGAATTTGTTCGAGGTTAATCGCTCTAAAAACAGGTTTATTTAATAACTTTAGCACATCTACCCTTCTCAAAAAGGTATACGTTTAAATAACTAAGGCTTCACTTAACTGAATAGCTAACTTCTGAGCCTCATCACGATCTCCAGTCTCGACCATAATGCGCAGGAGAGGTTCTGTGCCAGAAGGGCGAATCAAAACGCGACCACGCCCTTCGAGAGAGGTTTGCACCATCTTAATAGCCGCTTGGAAAGTGGCGTTTCCCTTCCAGGAATAATTAGCTGGAATACGCTTATTGATGAGCACTTGAGGCATCATTTCGATACCTTCCAAAAGTCCAGCCAAGTCCTTGCCTTGACGGCGCATTGCGCCCAGAACCTGGAGTGCGCTCACAATGCCGTCTCCAGTTGTCTGCTTATCGAGCACTAAAAGGTGACCAGAAGATTCTCCCCCCAAAAGCCAACCATTCGCCTGGAGCTGTTCGAGCACATAACGATCTCCCACCTTTGCACGAATAAACGGAATTTCCATATCAGCAAAAGCTTTTTCAAGTGCAAAGTTAGTCATCAACGTACCGACCACGCCCGCTACAGGCTCGTCAAGCAAACGATCCTTCACCATAGCGTAAAGCAATTCGTCACCGTTATAAACGTGACCATTGGCATCGGCCATAATCAAGCGGTCTGCATCGCCGTCTAAACTAATCCCTACATCACAACCGTGCCCACGAGTCCATTGAGACAGGTGTTCGGTATGTGTAGCGCCTACTCCATCGTTAATATTGAGACCATTTGGCTTATTGCCAATAGCAACCACATCAGCGCCTAATTCATGGAAGACATCAGGCGCCACGTGATAAGCAGCACCATTCGCACAATCGACCAAAATGCGCAATCCCTTTAGATCTAAGCACGAGCTCAGGGTAGACTTGCAAAATTCGATGTAACGACCCGAAGCATCATCTAAACGACGTGCTTTGCCAAGATCTTGAGAGGTCACGCAAGAAAAGCCCGCGTCAAGCTCTGCTTCAATTTCTAATTCCACAGCATCAGGCAACTTCTTCCCTTCTGCGGAAAAGAACTTGATCCCGTTGTCTCCATAGGGATTATGAGAAGCAGAAATTACCACTCCAGCTTCAAGGCGTAAGGCGCGCGTGAGGTAGGCAACAGCAGGTGTCGGAATCGGTCCACACAAGACCACATCAACACCAGCAGAAGAGAAACCCGCTTGGAGTGCAGCTTCAAGCATATAGCCAGAAATACGCGTATCTTTTCCAATTAACACGCTGGCACGGCGACCAGGATAGTGGCGACTAAACACACGTCCAGCCGCTTGCCCCAACTTCATCACAAATTCGGGTGTAATCGGGGTTTCGCCCACCGTTCCACGTACACCATCAGTGCCAAAGTAACGTCGATTACTCATTCTGCCTTTTCCTTTACTTTTGCTGATTTAATCTTGCTGCGGCTTGCTCGGTCGCCTCCCAAACTCGAATAGCATCTTGCGTCGCACTACAGTCGTGGACGCGCACTATCTGAGCTCCACGCTCAATGGCCATCAAAGCACCCACAGCACTACCGTAAATGCGGTCCATAGGGCGAGCGTGTCCCGTCACATGACCAATAGAAGACTTGCGAGAAAGCCCCATCAAGTAAGGATAGCCCGCCGTCACAAAACGATCTGTTGCCGCAAGTAATTCAAAGTTTTGTTCAACCGTCTTACCAAATCCAAAGCCTGGATCCCAGCAAAGACGGTCGCGAGAAATGCCAAGCGCTAGCAAACGTTCTGATTGCATTTGGAGGAAGCGTTCCACATCCGCAATAAGATTATCGTACTCCGTTGTGCTCGCGCGATGCATAATGACTAACCCGCAGTCTGTGCTCGCAGCAGCTTCAAGGGCACCGGGCAGAGTAAAGCCGCGGATATCGTTCAAAATATGCACGCCAAGAGCTGCTGTTTCACGCATCATCTCAGGTTTCGAAGTATCGATACTCACGATAAACCCTTCTTTGACAAGAGCCTCGGCAACTGGTAAAACACGGCGCCGTTCTTCTTCAAGGCTGACACCCTCTTCGTCAAACCCAGGGCGCGTAGATTCTCCACCAATGTCAATGATGTGCGCGCCCTCTTCTCTCATATGATGAGCCCATTCAATGGCTTGAGCGAGTTGATTATGTGTTCCACCATCGGAAAAAGAATCGGGGGTGACATTGAGAATCCCCATCACAAGAGGCCCCTCTCCAGGGAAAGAAAATGTCTTTGTTGCACAGTGCCAACTTTTAGCGGCATTTTCCATCAATTTGATCATTTTTGAGAACCCATTTTTTCCATTAAAAAAGGCTACAGAGTGAACGTATACCTCTCTGTAGCCTTCAAACTTTAGCAAAAGACTAAGGAAACCTCGTTACTGGTTATCTTTTTCTTCGCTCTGCGATGGCACATCTATCTTGGTGTCACCAGTATTTTCAGCTGTCGGTTCGCGAACTTCCGGCTGGCTAGACGCTGCTGCGGGAGTCTGAGTCTGAGTTGGTGTCGCTGCGACAGTCTCGGCAGACTGAGTAGCATTCGACGTACCCGATGCCGACTTCGGTGGGCGTGGTTCACGACCAGCCATAATATCGTCGATCTGATCGGAATCAATAGTTTCCCAATCTAGTAAGGCTTTCGCCATACGGTGCATCTTATCCTTATTGTCTTCAATAAGTTTGCGAGCCACGTTGTATTGCTCTTCGAGAATACGGCGAACTTCTGCATCCACTTCACGCTGAGTTTCTTCAGAGATATTGCGCGAATGTTGCGCACCAATGCCCAAATAGCCACTGCTTTCGCTTTCTGCGTACACCATCACACCGAGCTTGTCGCTCATACCGTAACGCGTCACCATATCACGAGCCATCTGCGTAGCACGTTCGAAGTCGTTCGATGCGCCAGTCGTCATCTGGTTCATGAAGATTTCTTCGGCAATACGACCACCAAAGAGAATCGCTAAGCGCGTCAAGAGGTACTGGCGGTCATAGGCGTAGTGGTCTTCCTGCGGCAATTGCATCGTCACACCGAGTGCGCGACCACGCGGAATAATCGTCACCTTATGCACTGGATCGGACTTCGGCATCAAGCGAGCCACAATGGCGTGACCAGATTCATGGTAAGCCGTGTTGCGGCGCTCTTCTTCGTTCATGACCATGGCACGACGTTCCGCCCCCATCATGATTTTATCCTTAGCATTTTCAAAGTCGCGCATTTCCACCACACGTGCGTTGCGACGCGCAGCAAAGAGCGCAGCTTCGTTAACCAAGTTAGCCAAGTCTGCACCAGAGAAGCCAGGTGTACCTCGAGCGATAATCGTAGCATCGATATCAGTACCCACGGGAATCTTACGCATGTGAACATTCAAAATCTGCTCGCGACCACGAATATCAGGGAGCGGAACCACCACTTGGCGGTCGAAACGACCGGGACGTAAAAGTGCGGGGTCAAGCACGTCGGGACGGTTCGTAGCGGCAATAACGATCACTGTTGCCCCCGTATCAAAACCGTCCATTTCGACGAGCATCTGGTTCAAGGTCTGTTCGCGTTCGTCGTTACCGCCACCGACACCAGCGCCACGATGGCGACCCACAGCGTCAATTTCGTCCACGAAGATAATGCAAGGCGCGTTTTTCTTGGCGTTTTCAAACATATCACGCACACGAGCAGCCCCCACACCAACGAACATTTCCACAAAGTCGGAACCCGAAATGGTAAAGAATGGCACACTCGCTTCGCCTGCAATGGCCTTAGCCAAAAGCGTTTTACCCGTACCAGGCGAGCCCACCAAGAGCACGCCACGAGGAATACGCCCACCTAAACGTTGGAAGCGATTAGGATCGCGCAAGAAATCCACAATTTCTTGAACTTCCGCCTTCGCTTCATCGCAACCAGCCACGTCTTTGAAACGCACCTTGTTCGATTCTTCATCAAGCATTCTGGCTTTGGACTTCCCAAAAGAGAAAGCACCTCCGCCACCACCACCGGACTGCATATTGCGAAGGAAGAACACCCACACACCAATCAAGAGTAGCATCGGGAACCAGGAAATAAAGATGGAGACCAATAGCGAGGGCTCTTCTTCAGCCTTACCATAAACGGGTACCCCGTTCTTTCGCAGTTCATCCACCATCCAAATGTCGCCGGGGCTGGTGATGCTATAAGCGGCGCCAGACTGTGGCGTAATCGTCAAGCGATGCCCCTGCACCTCCACCTTGCGCACTTTACCGTCTTTAGCATCCTGCATAAACTGCGTGTAGCTAACGGTATCTTGTGCTTTTTCAGTCCCATCGAACTGACGAAACAGGGTAAAGAGCGCGACGGCAAAGATACCCCATAAGATCACTCGTGCGATTGTTTTTTGATTCAATCTAATTCTCCAGTTACTGCTTCAACGCATCTATTTTGGTGCGGAGCGAGCCTGCCTTTTCTATTGAAATGTGCTCAAAAAGAGTGGGCTATCCAACGCTTCGAGCATTAAGTGCTATACATTCTACCGAAAAGGCTTAACTTCGTAGCGTACTTTGGTGCGATTAACATCAGGAAAAGATTTTAAAAAAGTTTCCTTTCATCGCAACAATAGCCCTATTTCAAGCCACGAGCCACCAAGTAGAC
The DNA here is from genome assembly GCA_905197905.1 of uncultured Sutterella sp. GTDB lineage: Bacteria > Pseudomonadota > Gammaproteobacteria > Burkholderiales > Burkholderiaceae_F > Sutterella. The sequence continues at coordinate 15,441 of CAJKAP010000006.1, forward strand.
TTCGGCAGAGGTATCACGCGAGGCAGCGGGCTTACGAATATCAACCTTCTTAAATGTCTTTTTCAAGGCTTCCACGTATTGCGAGAAGCCCGAACCTTGGAAAGCCTTCGTCACAAAAACACCTGTTTTTTTGAGATGTTCAAGGCAAAACTCTAACGCCAGTTCATTTAACAGCAATGCACGAGCGGCATCAGCTGCTGGAATACCCGATAAATTTGGAGCCATGTCACTTAAAACCACATCGACCTTGTCACCATCTAAAATTTCTGATAACTTGTCAGCGACTTCTTGCTCGCGAAAATCTCCTTGCAAGAAATCCACCCCATCGATAGGATCCATTGGCAAGATATCCATGGCAATGATGCGACCTTGGAGACGTCCTTCTTTGTTGGTGAGACGTTCACGAACAATCTGCGTCCAACTTCCTGGTGCCGCACCCAAATCCACCACAGTGAGTCCAGGGCGCAATAACTTTTCGCGATCGTCAAGTTCCGTCAACTTATAAACGGAGCGTGCGCGATAACCCTCGGATCTGGAGCGCTTCACGAACGGATCATTAATGTGACGTTCGATCCAGGCTCGATTAGAGCGTAATTTTTTAGTTGCTATTGGCATAGTTTTCGGATTTTTGAAAAATCCCCTACTGACACAAAATAAATATTATGAAAGAAATTATTCTTAACCGCGATACGCGGCTTGCCCTTCGTTCGAAGGCACATCATCTCGATCCCGTAGTCCTCTTAGGGGCTAGCGGCTTAACCGAAGCCGTTTTGCGTGAAATCGATCGCGAACTCAACGTTCATGAACTCATCAAAGTTCGAGTTCCGACAGATGATCGCGAAGAACGCGAACAGATTTTCGCCGAAGTAGCAGAAAAACTGGGGGCCGCTCGTGTTCAAATGATTGGCAAATTGTTGATTCTCTGGCGTCCTGCAGATACCGAAAAAGTTTCCGATGAGGAAGATGTTACCCGTTTAGCCGAGCTTACCATGGGCAAAATAAGCGTTGCTGGTCAAAAACTAACTGCCAAGCCCGTAGTTAAGCGTATGCCGAAAAAAGCAAGTGCTACACAGAAAAAAGTGGCATCCAAGAAGCCTGGCGAAAAGAAAAAGCGTGTTGAAACTGCCCCTCGCCGAGCTCGTCCAAAGCATAATCGTGTGACGAAAAAAGCCGCAATGGCATAAATTTCGACTCACTCGTTAAGACTTCAAAAGCCGATTATCCTCGCAAAGGATATCGGCTTTTTGATATCTCGCCTAAAAGATAGCCGTCTTAGATGTACTGCACCTCTTCAATTTCGAAGCTCACCAGACCTTTAGGCGCGCGGAACTGCACCATGTCACCCTCATTTTTCCCAATCAAGGCGCGTGCAATCGGCGAGGAAACTGAAATCCGATTTTCTTTGATATCTGCTTCATCGTCACCCACGATCTGATACGTCACCGTATTATCGTCATCCTCATCGTACAAAGTGACCGTAGCACCAAACACAATACGTTCACCAGCCTCTAAAGTCGTCGGATCAATAATCTGCAAAGCAGGGATTTTACCTTCCAGTTCAGCGATACGACCTTCGATATGACCTTGTTCTTCACGCGCTGCATCGTATTCAGCGTTTTCCGATAAGTCTCCCTTTTCACGCGCTTCTGCAATCGCTGCGACCACAGCAGGACGAGCCGTCTTCTTGAGGTAGTCTAATTCAGCCTTCAACTTTTCAGCGCCACGAGCGGTAATAGGAATACGAGTATTCATCTTAAATTTTTTCTCTTTATCAACCAATAAGGAAACGCCCGGAAGAACACTACATTCCGGACGTTACGATTAATACAATTCTTTTTCCAAAAGCCTTCTTTTGGGGAGGGGGGGGGTAAGAGAGTAAGAATACGGGCGTTTGGAAAAATCTCATGCCCCCTAAAAACAGTCCGTCATTGTATAACACTTACTCTAAGGCTGTGTTTTTTCAACGAAACAATCGCACCTCTTCGTCATTTTCAAGGAGGAAAATCGATCATTCCACTGCGTAATTTTGTGGGTCGAGGCGACGCTCCACAAGCTCTATCATGATGTGGATGCACTTAATGTGCAATTCTTGCACTCGATCAGCCCACTTGCCAGCGGGCGTCACAATACTGACATCTGCAAGCTTTGTAATCGGGCTATCAACTCGGCCCGTCATGGCGACAACTTTCACCCCACGTGCCTTCGCGGCTTCTGCCGCCTTGATCACGTTTGAGCTCGCCCCCGAAGTCGTAATGGCGAGCAGTACATCGCCCTCATGACCATGCGCTTCAACATAACGAGAGAAGACGTAGTCATAGCCATAGTCGTTACCCACACAAGCAATGTGGGAGGCATCTGCTATAGCTACTGCTGGGTAAGCGCGACGATCAGAGCGGAATCGCCCTGTCATCTCTTCTGCGAAATGCATGGCGTCACAAAGGCTGCCACCATTGCCACAGCTCATGATCTTGCCCTTAGTCTCAATCGCATCAGCCATCAAATTGGCCGCATCAACCACGGCCTCCAGAGTGGTTTTATTTGCCAAAAGAGCATCCAAAGCCCAACGAGCCTCGGTTAATGCATTTTGAACCACATTGACTGTCATCTTCTTGCCTCTTGTTCTTCTTTGTATGACTTAATCGGAAACATCCTTCCGCGCATAGACTGCGTTAGCAATCGTGTTCAAGTCAGTATATTTAATCTCAATACCCGTGGGAAGGCCACGTGCGAGTCTCGTCACGCGAAGCTCTGGAAAGCGTTTTTGAAGTAAATCTATGATGTAGTATGCAGTGGCATCCCCTTCTGGGGTATAGCTCGTCGCGATCACTACCTCACGAAGTTGGTCCTCTTTAAGCCCCTTCTCTACTCGCTCTAACAACATCGGTAAACCGATTTCCGTAGCCCCTTGTCCCTCGATGGGATTGAGATGCCCTGTGAGAACAAAATAAAGTCCGCCCCAAGAAAACGATGACTCTAGTGCTTGCTGGTCAGCCGCACTTTCCACCACACACATGATGGAATGATCGCGTTGCTCATCCTGACAAATGGCGCATAACTGCCCTTTTATCGTGAAGGAGTTGCAATGTGGACAACGTCCGATATTTTGTCTAGCATCAGCAAGGGCCGCCTCTAGAGGAGTAATTCTGCTCTCCGAATCTTTGAGTAACCAATAGGCTACCCTCTGGGCAGAGAGAGGACCTAGTCCTGGCAACTGCTCAAGCTCGTGAATCAATGCTGCCAAAGCTGGCGCAATTTGAATCGTCATCGTATTTGCTCAAAAGCGTTCTTATTGCACGCTATACAAAATGCTCTCTTGCTGTGCGGCTCGACACAGTTAAGAGATTTTTTCCGATTAGAACGGCAACTTCATGCCCGGGGGAAGGGGCACAGCTTCGCGAACCATCTTTTCGTTCGTGTCTTTGCAGTTCTGCAAGGCGTTGTTAAAAGCAATCATCACCAAGTCTTCCAGAGTTTCTGGATCTTCTGGATCGATTGCAGAGGGATCAATATGAACGCGGCGGCATTCGTTCTGACCACTGATGGTCACTTTAACTGCGCCGCTGGCAGCTTCACCCTCAAATTCCATGTGAGCGATTTTTTCTTGCACTTCGCCCAACTTCGCTTGCATCTTTTGAGCCTGAGCCATCAAACCGCCCATTCCAGCTGAAAAACCACGCATACTGTGTTCCTTTATTCACTATGAAGGTTAGTGTTGTTCTTTAACCGTACTCTCTTCGAGCACAGCCCCTAATTCTGTCATAAATCGGTGCACCAGGGGATCTGTCTTGAAACGTTTTATGCGATCCTGTTGCGCTTTAATACGTTCTTCAGAGACTTCTTCTCCCACCGTTTTATCTGTCAGTTCACCCACTTCAAAACGCACGAAAAATTGATGCCCAAGATACTTAGTAAATTGGCGCTCTAAGTACTCACGATTGGCTTCCGTTGCAAACGCTGCCACACTCACGCGCAAAACAGCCTGCGTTTTTCCGAGGCTCAGCACCTGTGCGTGGTAGGCCAAATTTTTCAAGGGTCCCTCTAATTTTGCCCCATCAACCATTTCCCGCCAGTTCAGCGAATCTTTGGCTTCGGTGATGATTGCACCATAATCGAAGTCGTAAGATTCTGGGACTTGCTCAACTGGCGGCTCATTCTCCCCAGGGGGCTGGTTCATCGTCAGGATCCTCAATAGATTGAGGCTCTGATGTCTGTGCTGGTTGATGTATTGGTCCTGCTTCGGCTAGCTCAGGTGTCACTCGTTCAGATTCTACCCTCTTCACTGCAGGTGCTACCTTAGGAGAAACAACCTCCTCTTTAGCTCCAACCTCAGTCGCGGCTGGAGAGATAACGGGTTGCACAACTGCTGCACCCTCCTGCGCAGTCTTCACCTTTTTTGCATCTCGAGCAAGTACCTGATTAACGCCTCTTACGCCAGTCGGCTTAAAGGCGAGCATGCGCAACAATGTCATGGTAAAGCCCGCATATTCGTCTGGAGCCAAACTCAACTCGTTACGACCATGGATGGCGATCTGGTAGTAGAGCTGCAATTCTTCAGGGCTAAATGCTTGCGTCAAGCGTTTGACTACTTCAGCATTAACCTCTTCTTCGAGTGAAACTCCTGGAATTCTTTGTAAGAGCGCCACATTGTGGAGTAAGCCCGCCAAATCGCGAAGAGCTTGCGCAAAAGAGACACCCTGCAAAGACATGTTGTCTGCAATTTGAATCATCGCAGGACCATCCCCTACAATCAAGGCATCCAAGATCCCCGTTAGACTTTCTTCGCTACTCATACCCAACATTTGGCGTACGGGTGTCGTTTCGATTTTGCTTCCACAAAACGCAATCGCTTGGTCTAACAAGGACAAGCCATCACGCATGGAGCCACGAGCCCCATTAGCAAGTAGTCGCAAAGCAGGTTCTTCATACTCAATTTTTTCTTGCGCAAGAATATTTTCCATATGGGAGACTATCCCAGAAGGCGTCATATTGCGCAAATTAAACTGTAAGCAACGAGACAAAACCGTAATAGGCACTTTCTGCGGATCTGTCGTTGCCAAAATAAACTTGATATATTCTGGCGGCTCTTCCAAAGTCTTCAACATGGCATTAAATGCCGTTGCTGATAGCATATGCACTTCGTCAATCATGTAGATTTTGAAGCGACCTTGGGTAGGTGCATACATTGCCTTGTCTAGCAACGCAGTAATATCTTCTACGGAACGGTTCGAGGCCGCGTCCATTTCAATGTAATCGGGATAACGACCTTCATCAATCGCACGACACGCCGGGCAAACGCCACAGGGATGTGCTGTGATATCACCGTTACCATCGGTGCCTTGACAATTGAGTGCTTTTGCAAAAATACGCGAAATCGTGGTTTTACCGACACCACGTGTCCCTGTAAAGAGATAAGCATGGTGTAAGCGCTTCTCTGACAAGGCACGAGTGAGTGCTGTTACCACATGATCTTGACCCACTAGGGTCTCAAAGTCATGCGGTCGCCATTTACGGGCTAGCACTTGATAGTTGCTACTCATGCGAAATTCCTACGTTTATGGGTGGCTGTTCACAGAAAAGCATTAGCGTGAACAACAAGTTCTCTTATTTTAGCGGATTGAAGAGACCACGCTAAGGCTCAAGCGGTAGAAGAACGATTTTTCTTTTTTTAAAGTGTAGACGAGAGCGTTTCTTTTTCGAGCCTAAGTTTTGCTCAACTCTTCCTCTATGCCTTTTCCAACAAGGAATAAAAAATAGTATGTACTAACTCCAAAGCTCTCTCACGACCGATTGCAAGACAAAAATGGCCAACAAAATAAATAGGGTTCCGCCAATTCGATAGATCCACTGCGTCATTGCCTGACTCTTTAGAAGCACACGGTAGTGAGACGTCACCAAGCTGTAGCCCGTATGAATCACGATCACTAGCAAAAAGTACGTGCTCGTAAAGCCAATAAACTGCGGCAGGTAGGCAAGCTTCGTATCAATAAACTGGGGAAAGAGCGAGAGGAAAAACATGATGAGCAGAGGGTTCGTCATCTGCAACGTAATGCCTTCCATGAAAAAGGGGAACGGGTGAATGGCGTTCGGATTGTTTGATACTAAAGGGCGATGCTCCTCTTCCCGGCTTTTAATCACCGTATCTAAATCGACGACTTTCACACGGAAATTTTTAATCCCTAGCCAGACCATATAGGCTGCACCAAGAATACGCAAAGCGTTATAAGCAGAAGGACTTTGTGAGAGAAGAATGCCGATACTCGTGGCGGAAAGCACTCCCATGATAATAGTGCCAGTTGCGGTACCAAGGATAGTCCACTTTGCACCAGTAAAGCCATAGCGAACCGACTTCATCAGCGTCATCAATACTCCAGGGCCTGGCGTGGCCACAGTAGTAGAGGCTGTCACTAGGAACAACAGGAAGAGTGACTGGTTCATGGTAATTACCACCGCATAGACTGGTCAGGACTATGGAAAAGCGTAAACGCTTTTCGCGAAAATGGCGAGCCTTATCCTCGGCACTACTGTACACCAGTATGGCTGCTTCGTTCCCGACCTGACCAGGTTCCTGGGGACAGCATGCGAGGGGACCCGCCAAGATCTGTATCATAAAGGAAAGAATTCATTTTTGCAAAAGCATCTCTTGCGCAATCTCTCATTTACGGGATGCAATGCACATCTTTCTACATTATGGAAATTAGTATTCTTAGCAGGGAACAATCGTTTCTTCGTTAGGGATTCCTTCTTCAACGCTTTTCACCACTTGCTTTTGAGGATTTTTTCTAGAGCACCAAAAAACTTGGAGATTGCACTCTTTTTTGGAGCAGTACTTTTATGAAAAGAGCATTGCGGCGACTTTCAGCCATAGTTTTGACGTTGTACTCTCAACAAATTGTTTCATTCCGCTCTCATTTTTACGTTAAACAGTGGTACTATTACCTCCATCTCAGCTGAACACCTCTTTCAATAAAAGAGGAGTTTCCGAACCATTTCGTTCAGCTATCTGCAGTGCTCTCACGGCAGCAATTTCCGTTTGGATTTTATCTTCTTGTGGGTCTGTCGACCTTCATAAATCAACCTAATTAAAGTGCATCTAGTTAGAGCTCTCTCAACTTTTTGAAGCAATGAGAGGGCCCTTGGCTAGTGCTCACTAACTATTTCTCTGGAGTTTCTCATGAGTGGAATTTTTCACGTTATCGATAACAATTTTGAAGAACTTGTCCTTAAGTCTGACTTGCCCGTTCTCGTTGACTTCTGGGCTCCCTGGTGCGGTCCTTGCCGTATGATGGCTCCTCTCCTTGACGAGTCTGCTGAGACGTTTGATGGGCGCTTGAAGATTGTTAAATACAACTGCGACCAATCGACTGGCGTTGTCTCGGAACTTGGCATCCAGAGCATCCCGACTCTCGTGATCTACAAGAACGGGGAAGTAGTTGCGCGCCACACTGGCGCTTGCAATCAGAGCACCTTGGATAAGTTCATCTCTGACGCCCTCTAATCTATTGCGAGTGTAATGGTCTTGAGAACTTTCTAGAGTTTCTCAAGACCTGCCTCAAACCGAGGCCTTTACTCCTTTCACTACCCACGCAAGAGAGATCGAAGAACTTATTTTTCGTCGTCTTTCGTTATTCTCTTTTTTTAGCATCCTATGCATCTCTCAGACCTCAAATCCCTACATATCTCTCAGTTGCTTGACATGGCTTACGCTTTAGAGATTGATAACGCCCAGCGCATGCGTAAGCAAGAGCTGATGTTTGCCATTCTCAAGAAAAAAGCCAAAGGCGGAGAACAGATTTTTGGCGATGGCACTTTAGAAGTGTTGCCCGATGGTTTCGGCTTTTTACGCAGCCCAGATACTTCGTATCTCGCTAGCACTGATGACATTTACATCTCTCCCTCTCAAATTCGCCGCTTTAACTTACACACTGGCGACTCCATTGAAGGGGAAGTGCGTACACCAAAGGATGGAGAACGCTATTTCGCTCTTGTTCGTGTAGACTCGGTTAACGGTCTTCCTCCCGATAGCGTCAAGCACCGCATGCTCTTTGAAAATTTGACGCCTCTTTTCCCTGATGAACCTCTTACTTTGGAACGCGACATGCGTGGTGATGAAAATGTCACTGGACGAATCATCGACATCATCGCTCCTATCGGTAAAGGTCAGCGTGCTCTTTTAGTCGCTCCTCCGAAATCAGGTAAAACCGTCTTAATGCAACACATCGCTCACGCTATCACTACCAACCACCCAGATTGCACGCTCTTTGTGCTTTTGATTGACGAACGCCCTGAAGAAGTGACTGAAATGCAGCGCTCTGTGAAGGGTGAGGTGGTTGCTTCAACCTTTGATGAACCTGCAGCTCGTCACGTACAGGTTGCTGAAATGGTGATTGAAAAGGCAAAGCGCCTAGCAGAAAGCAAGCGCGACGTCGTGATTTTACTTGACTCCATTACGCGTTTGGCCCGCGCTTATAATACCGTGATTCCCTCCTCTGGTAAGGTCTTAACAGGCGGTGTGGACGCTAATGCCTTGCAGCGCCCAAAACGCATTTTCGGTGCTGCTCGTAACCTTGAAGAAGGTGGCTCGCTCACGATTATCGGTACGGCCTTGGTCGACACCGGCTCTCGCATGGATGACGTGATCTACGAAGAATTCAAGGGTACTGGTAACAACGAAATTCACCTTGAACGTCGTTTAGCTGAAAAGCGTGTTTACCCCGCCATTAACTTGAACCGCTCTGGTACTCGCCGTGAAGAATTGCTTTTGAAACCCGACACGCTCCAGCGCGTTTGGGCTTTGCGCAAGTTCCTCTACGACATGGATGAAATTGAAGCGATGGAGTTCTTGTTGAGCAAGATTAAGAGTACGAAAAACAATAATGAGTTCTTCGACTTGATGAAGCGCTAAGAAAACTGAGGAGGGAATTTTCCCTCCTCTTTTTTAACTTTTTAAATCAGCCAATCCCCGCCCATACCCCACTCTCGTGTTGTCGCCAGTGGTGTTTTGGAGACGGTGGGGCCAGGAATCCCCTGCGCACGCTTATAGGCATTTGCAAAAAAACGATGAATAATGTCGTTGACTTTAGCTTCTCCATAGCGCTCTCTGAGTTCTTCAGCGGCACCTCCCCTCAGAAGAGTATCGACTACAATCTCAATCTCGTCATAGGGTGGCAAACTGTCGCTATCGAGTTGTCCTTCTCGCAATTCTGCTGAGGGGGCACGTTCCAAAATTTCCGACGGAATCCAATCGCACCCTGCTCTAGCATTTCGTGAACGGCAAAGTTCGTAAATTTCACGCTTCCATAGGTCAATCAGGGGCGCGTAGCCTCCCGTGATATCCCCATAGAGCGTCCCATAGCCCATTGAGGCTTCCGCTTTGTTACTTGTACACAGAAGGAGTCGCCCTTCTTTATTTGCCACACCCATTAAGATAAGCGCACGAGCACGTGCCTGAAGGTTCTCTTCGGTGACGTCCCACGCCACCTTCCCAAAAATAGGGGCTAACGTCTTCAACGAAGCACTAAAGAGCGGTTCAATTGATATCGTCTCAGTCTCAATCTCTAAGTGATCTGCCAATTCTTCTGCACATCGAAGGCTCAGCTCCGAAGTGAAGCGAGAAGGAAGTAAAATACCCTTCACTTTATCTGCGCCTAGCGCATCGACTGCTAGTGTTGCCACAAGCGCACTATCGACGCCACCAGAGAGCCCTAAAACCACACCCTTGATGCGATTTTTCGTAACGTAATCACGAAGCCCCGCGCGAAGTGCTTCATAGGTATCGTTCAAACTACAGACGGGGAATTGGGTCGTTGTTTGATAAACTCGTTTGACAGTAAACTGCTTTTGCTCGTTGATTTGCACCTTAAAGCGCATTGCGCCACTTTGCCAATGTGGTAAAGGAACCACTTCTTCTTGGAAGTAATAGCCAGAATCCCCAGCGGCAATGTCGGTTGCATCACCACCAGCTATTGAGACAAAAAAAGTAGGCACATGAGTTCCAAGTTTTTCTACACGGCTTCCTGCTAACGAGACGCGATGAATATCGAGAAGCGCATGACCTGCAGCTTTCTTATGAATATCGAATTCGATACCACCCCACTCCAGACTCGTTTCTCGCGGCAGTAGCGCGTATTCACCATGATGCGCAAAAAGCGTTTTTTCTTGTCCAGAAAGATCAATCACGCTCATGACTAAAGCGGTATCGCCCTGCGCAAACTCAACCACTTTTTCGATCATTGTGCTGTAATTCTCACGAGCTACTGGCCAGAAAAGCACTTTTTTTCCACTTACCCCTTCTAGTGACTTAGCCGGAATCACTACCAACTGGGAGCCTGCTACTTTGGGCAATGCGTCCAATATAGCTTGGATACCCTGAAAATTCTCAGCAAGCTTGCCTGTAGTAGGATTAGGTTGAAGAAGAGTAAGAGTAACGCCTGACATAGCTGATCCCAGCGTAAAAACAAAAACGAAATGTGCATCGGTACGAAACGCGACACATACAGTTTAAGGAGATTCGATAAAAGAAAAGCCGCGAGGAACACCTTGATACGTCAAGTTTTGTTTCCTCACAGCTTGGCTAGGTTATTTATCTTGTTGGCGAGCCTCAATAAAGGACTCAATATTAGCTAAGACGGTTTCTGCATCTGTTGAAGTGACGGAGATGTTTCGGAAACCGGCCTCATTCAAACGACGCACAATTCGTGGGTGTAGCGTGATCACATCACCGCGAGTCGCCCACTCTAGTGCGCCGTCGACAGAATGGAAAGCTAGTACCATCGCATCGACCGCATCCGTACTCGTGATATAAAGAATCGGGGGTTTTCCAGCAATAGCTGCAGCGAGCATCTTCTTTTGGCGATTTTGTAAATTGAGCGGCACTCGCACATAAGCGCACATAGTGACCACGTCTGAACCAATACTTCTAAACTGGGTAGGTAACCACTCACGCCCTGTTTGGCCGCGCAGAAAGAGCACGCGAGAGGGAGCTCCCCGGCGCTTTACTAGTTCCCAAAGTGCTTCACTTCCGGAATGCTCAGCGTCGCCCTCTGGGGCCAACACCGACACGGATTCACCAAAGGTTGCTCGAATTAATCGTGCTGTTCCTTCGCCAACAGTGGCAAGAGTCACATGCGCGGGCCAATGATCAATCCAATGCGACACTGCCGTAACGGCGGCGGGGCTTGGCAAAACAACCATTTCCACGTCATCGAGATTTTTGAGCCGTTCGGCCAACAAAGCCTGCTCTTCTTCGCTTGGTAACTCAATAGTGAAAGAGGGCCAACGCCAAACTTCCGTATGCGAAAGTTGCTTCGTTTCGATCATGTCAGCGAGCAAATTATTCGCTTCGCCAGGACGCGTCAAAATAATCGGTATGTTAGAAGTAGCCATAGCTCTAGACATCCTGTAGTACAAGAAAAGGAGAGTTGCCTCTCCTTTCTCAGAAAAGTTCTATTCGCTCTTCACCAGTTAAGCGAGCACTAATTAACCTAAAACTGCTTTGAGAATAGCATCTGCGCCTTGTGCCTTCAAGCTCTGAACCACTTCCTCTGCAAGTTGAAGAGCTTGAGACTTCGAACCACGGACTTCAGCGCGAATCGCTTCGCCTGTGTGGTGGTTACCCACTAAAGCTCGCATCCATATTTCGCCATTCTCAATAATCGCATAAGCAGCGAGCGGCACCTGACACGAGCCACCTAAAGCACGAGACACCGCACGTTCCGCCAAGCAACAAACACGCGTGTCGTCATCATTGATGAAATGAAGAGTTTCTTTCAGGGCTTCATTACCAGACAAAATTTCAATCCCTAAGGCGCCTTGTCCAGGAGACGGTAAACTCACCGTATCAGGAATAATCATGCGGATTCTCTCACCCAATTCCAAACGCTTTAGGCCAGCAGTAGCCATCACAAGGGCATCGAATTCGCCAGCGTCAAGCTTACGTAAACGAGTACCCACATTGCCACGAATAGGACGCACGTCTAAGTGCGGGTAGTTCATACGAAGCATCAATTCGCGACGCAAGCTAGCTGTCCCCACAACAGCACCAGTTGGCATCTCGTCAAGAGAGTTGTACTTCGGGGAAACGAATGCATCGCGCGGATCTTCTCGTTCGCTCACAGCGACCAATTCAAACCCTTCGGGCAATTCCATCGGAACATCTTTTAAGGAGTGCACTGCCAAATCTGCTTCACCTTGCTGCATGGCTGCTTCGAGTTCTTTCACAAAGAGTCCCTTTCCGCCAACTTTGGACAAAGTCTTATCCAAAATCTGGTCACCGCGGGTGGTCATCCCGAGTAAATCAACTTGCATACCAGGATAGCGTTCACGTAAAACACGCTGAATATGAAGGGCCTGCCACATGGCAAGGGGACTTTCTCGTGTCGCAATGACACAACGTTCTAAAGACGTCATAAAAAACTCTCTTGGAAGAATAAGAGGGGGGGGGGCCAAAAAGAAATTTGAGCCTTCTACTCAAAAAACATTTTTGATTTTAGCAAGGCTACATGTCGATTCGCTTAAGGGTTATCACGAAAGGAAAAAATTTCGTAGATCATCTATACCAAATTTCTTAAGTCTACACTTGCAAGTTGTTGAGCCATCTGGGATAATCCTTCCTTTCCCAGTTGGCACGTGGGATGGCATGTCTGTTGTAGGACCCGACAAATTCGGGCAAACTCGCAAGGCCACCAGGGCGACCGACATCATAACTAGGAATTTTTTTAAAATGAAAAAAGACATTCACCCGGAATACCGCGAAGTCGCTTTCGTCGACTTGTCCATCAACAAGACCTTCATCATCCGTTCTGCTGTTCAGACGAAAGAAACGGTTGAAATCGACGGTGTGACCTACCCGCTCTACAAGTTGGATACTTCCTCTGAAAGCCACCCCTTCTACACTGGCGCTCAGACCCGTATCGTTGAAGCTGGTCGCGTTGAAAAATTCCGCGCCAAGTTTGCTGCTAAGAAGCAGGCTCTCGACGCTGCTGCCGAAGCTGCCAAGGCCAAGTAATACTGGTTGCATATATCCGACTGATGGGAAGTTAATTTTGTTCTTCCCATATCATCGGCTGAAGGACAGTTTCCGACCCCGTCGGACTGTCCTTTTTCTTGTTTTATAGATCGTCTTTTTCGAGGCTCTACTCAAAGTGCTATCTCAACGCTCTACCCCCATCAAACTCTCGCAAGAAGCAGCGCTTAAACTTCCACGAGCGGGTCTCTGGCTCGTCTTGGTGTGTTTTGCGTTCATTGGCTTTTTCGCCGATGCTCTCTGGACTCCTCGAGACATTGATAGCTTTGGCGCTGCCTGGCTTCTCGCCCAACAACCACTTTCCGCTTGGTTGATGCCGATGGGGTTTGGAGAAATGTTGACGGAAGCTGGCCCTCTTACGACATGGCTCTCTGCTGCGTTTATGCTCACGGTTGGTGAGTCGGGTTTAGGCCTTATCTCTAATATTTTGTGTTTGCGCCTTGCATCAGTTTTCTGGTTTACTCTCTCGACCTTCGCGATTTGGGAAAGCGCCTACCGCCTTGCCGTTCGCCCAGAGGCACAGCCTATTGCTTTTGCCTTTGGTGGCGAAGCAAGACCGAAAGATTTTGCTCGTGCAATTGCCGACTCGGCTGTTCTTCTATTCTTAGCTACCTTCGGCATTTTGACGCGTCAGCACGAAGCTGTACCTGATACCGCCTTACTAGCCATCACAGCACTTAACCTCTTTAGTCTCACAATCGCCGTAAAACGCCCGTTGAAGGGGAGTATTTTGGCAGGTATTTCTGTCGCCGCCTCTATCCTCTCTTCCACGCTATTTGCTGGTGTTTGGCTACTCGCACAATCTTTAATAGTGATTGCAACGCTCTCTCAATCGCCGAGAAAGCGTGACCTCTGCTTAGTCGCCCTACTGCTCTCCACAGGGCTACTCTTTTTGATTTGGCCTGCTCTTTCTTGGTGCATCGACTCTGAGCTCGCAAACCGTTGGTTTACACAGTGGGTACTCACGCAGACAGACTATTTTGGTCCTGCAGGGCTCTCGACTTACCTCTGGTTTGCAAAGCACTCTCTTTGGTTCTTATTACCGCTCTGGCCACTTGTCTTAACAGGACTATTCCGCTGGGGACGTCGTTTAGGGCAGCCTTTCCTTTTTTTGCCGTTAGTTGTTGTCGCAGTAACACTCTTAGGAGTGATTTTCTCCTCTAAGCAATCAACCGACAGTGTGTTCTTAGCCTGTATTCCTGCACTCACCGTGCTTGCAGCTTTCAGTCTTCTAACCATTAAAAACGGCTGGGAAAACATTCTCGATTGGTTTGGTCTGACAATCTTTAGTTTAGGAGGTCTAACCATTTGGCTTTATTGGTGTGCTTGGTTGACGGGCTTCCCACCTAAAATGCATCAGTCCATTATCAATCTGGCACCAACGGTACGCCCTGAACTCGATCTCGGGTTCTTCTGTGCTGTGCTCGCAACGTTTGGGTGGATTGCGCTTGTCGTCTGGCGCTTAACACACCGTCCAGTCATCATTTGGCGCGGTCCCTGGATTAATGCTACTGGTATTACGGTGGCGCTCGTGGTAGGCTTTGGATTATTCCATGCTCCAACGACCGAATTTCGTTCTTTGGCTCCAATTGCCCAAACTCTAGATCGGCTACTGCTTCAATCGGGGTGGCAACGTGGTCAATGTGTTCAAGCGATTAACACCCGTCCAGAAATGATGGCTGTTCTGCAGCACTATGGTGCTGAACCGCTCAATACACTTACGCATGAAACAGGCTGTCCGCTTGCGATTGTTCGCCAATCTTCTTCTTCGCATATTGAGTTGCCTGACTATGCTCCTTCCGCAGGACGTGCACGTTCTAGCGAAGTGTTCTACGTTGTCGACACGAATGCGCTGGCACGCAAGCCAATCTTTACGAAAAAATAACGCTTGACTTTTATGACTCAGCAGCACTTACCGCCACCAGATACGTCGCTCCAGGCGTTGTTTAAGCTGGGAGGCCCTATCTTTATCGCCAATATTTCAATCATTGGGTCTGGAACCATTGATACGATCATGGCTGGTCGTCTAGGAACGGAGCACTTGGCCGCGATTGCCTTAGGACTTGCCGCAACCATCTGCGTCAATATGGCCATTATTGGCATTTTACAGAGCCTCTCCCCCATCTGCGGACACCATTTCGGTGCTCGCGAATACCCCAAGATCGGCGAAGCCCTACAACAAAATATTTGGCTAGGAATTTTCCTCGCCTGCATTGGTGTACCCCTACTACTGTGGACAGACCTCTGGTTAGGTTTAGGTAAACCCACAGAGACGGTTGCAGAGATGGCCGCAGGCTACTTATTCTTTACCGCCTTGAGTCAACCTTTTGCCCTTTTTGCACGCACTTTTGTGTCGCTCAATGCAGCCCTCTCCAGACCTAACATCACCATGTGGATTTCTCTTGCTACCTTGGTGTTAAAAGCACCAGTAAATGGCGTTTTCATGTATGGTTGGTTAGGTTTCCCCGCAATGGGTGGGGCTGGTGCAGGGCTCTCCTTTGCACTCATGAATGTCTTGAGCTTTGTGCTCTTTTACATCATTTGGCGGACTGATTCTTTCTACGACAAATTCCGAGCACCCAAACTGAGCCTCCCAAATTGGGCTCTGATTAAAGAACAGCTCCACATTGGGATTCCTATTGGGCTTTCCACCTTCTTTGAAGTCTCAAGCTTCACTGGTATGGCAATTCTTGTTTCGCGTTTGGGGGCAGAAACGATTTCTGCTCACCAAATCGTGGCAAACGTCACGTCCATGTGCTACATGATGCCACTATCGCTTGGGATTGCAACAACAGTATTAATTTCTCAGTCTCTTGGTGCACGTTGGCAGTCTGTTGCGTATTCCATCTTAAAACGTAGCCTGAAGCTCGCGCTAATTCTCTCCTTAGGAGTGATTACGATACTTTACTTTGCCCGTGAACAGATTTTGAACTTCTACTCCACTGACCCCAAAGTGGTGGCATTAGGCGTTTCCATCTTGATGTTTGGGTGTTTCTACCACGTCTTTGACGCTTTGCAATGCGTTGGATCCTTTGCTATGCGAGGTTACCGTGTCACCACGATGCCAATGATTATCTATGGCATCATGCTTTGGGGGGTTGGTTTTATCGGCGGCTACTACATGTGCTTCCATGGCGAGGCTTTTGGCGGTCCTTATGGCGTCTACGGCTTCTGGGGTGCAACCACTTTAGGTTTGATCCTCACAGGCATCTGTCTCTCAATTATGGCCCTCATGATCGGGCGCCATATTGCTACGAACGATGAACACTCTGCCGAGGAAATTGCTCGCGCTCTCGAAGAATCCGTTCGTGGTGTGCGAACAGCCAAGTAACCTTAGAGACGTTGGTCTATATCGATAAGTGCCCAGACGTTAAGCTTTCCTGGGCACTTTTTGTTTTAAGATTAAGCTCTATAAGAAAAATTCAACCAACCTCCTTGGTTGATTAAAGAAGGAACGTCATGCCTACCATACTTTTCGCCAGTCCGATTTTCGGGCCTGTTGTTAGTCGTCGTTTAGGGGTTTCTCTCGGCGTCAATCTGTTGCCAGCCGATGGAAAGCTCTGTAACTTCGACTGCATTTATTGCGAGTGTGGATTTAATGAAGAGCGTCGCCCAGGTTCCCGTATGCCGAGCAAAACGCTCGTCTTGACCATGCTTGAAGATAAGCTCAAGGTCATGGAAGCAAACGGCGAGCTCCCCAATACCATTACCTTCGCTGGCAATGGCGAACCAACGCTTCATCCAGACTTTCCAGAAATTATTGATGAGACGATTGCTCTACGTGACAAATATGCGCCTAAGTGCAATATTAGCGTGCTCACGAACGCGACGCATATCGACCGACCCAAAGTATTCGCTGCGCTAGCAAAAGTTGATAGCCCGCTACTCAAGCTCGATACAGTCGACACTGACTACATTGATGAAGTCGACCGCCCTACAAGTCGCTATGACTTGCCAAAACTCATCAAATGTATGAAGCGTCTAGGCAGAAAAGCTGTCATTCAAACGATGTTCTTACATGGAGTTTCTAATGGAAAAGATGTGAGTAACGTAAGCGACGAGTTTGTCACTCCGTGGCTTGAGGTCGTCAAAGAAATTGGTCCGCACTTGGTGACGATCTACACAATTGATCGAGAAACGCCGCGACATAACCTCCAGAAAGCCACTAAAGAAGAGCTCGATCACATTGCGAATCGTATTCGTGAGGCGGGGTTAGAAGTAACTGTGAGTTATTAATTCTCTTTTTCGGGCACAAAAAAGGAGCACATAGTGCTCCTTTTTTTGTGGAGAATTCTTCTAGAAATCCTCTAAATTCATTAGGCCTGATAACGGTTTTCCTGCAAGGCGCGGATACGATCTTCAAGAGGTGGATGAGACGCAAAGAGCGAACCAATACCTCCAGAAATGCCGAAGCCCTTCACCGTTCCAGGCAATTCGTTCGGCTGGATCGAGCCTAAACGCTTCAAAGCATTAACCATCGGCTGCGGGCTACCCAAGATCTGAGCTGCTCCAGCGTCAGCATGGTATTCACGCCAACGAGAGAAGTAAGCCACAACCATCGAAGCCAAAAAGCCTAAGCAGATATCCAAGACCAGAGCTGTGATGTAGTAACCAGCGCCTGGTGCATCATCTTCGTTACGAAGAATTTGACGGTCGACTACCCAACCAATCACACGAGCAAAAAAGAACACAAAGGTATTCACCACACCCTGCAAGAGAGTCATCGTGACCATGTCACCGTTCTTGACATGAGAGAGTTCGTGACCAATCACGGCCTCCACTTCTTCTCGGTTCATCAAGTTAAGCAAGCCCGTCGAAACCGCAACTAAAGAGTTGGAACGAGAGGCGCCCGTTGCAAAAGCATTCGGTTCGCCGTCATAGACAGCAACTTCAGGCATCGGGATACCCGCGCGTTCAGACTGACGACGCACCACATCAACCAAGTAAGCTTCAAGACCTGGTTGCGGACGATTCGTATCGATCATTTGCAATCCCATGGTCATCTTTGCCATGGTTTTGCTCATA
This sequence comes from uncultured Sutterella sp., assembly GCA_905197905.1. Lineage (GTDB taxonomy): Bacteria > Pseudomonadota > Gammaproteobacteria > Burkholderiales > Burkholderiaceae_F > Sutterella. The sequence goes on from CAJKAP010000006.1 coordinate 33,487, forward strand.
AAAAGAGAGATAAGCGAACCAGTAAAACCTACCACCATAGAGAAAATGAAGAGGGTAGAGAGGTTCAGCTGTGCGCCAGCCATCATACCGAAGTTCACGCCCAAAACGGCTTGAACAATCGTCAACACGATCGAAAGCACAACGAAAACAGCCAAGTTGGCCAAAATCAGCAGACCGATACGTTTAAACATACAGTCAAATATCCTTTGTCTTTGTAATTGTTAAGTGAAAAACCACTTGGAGTAAGAGAGAATCTTTTCCTTGGGGTCATACAGAAAATTGTATTGAACAATTTGGTCTAACTCAAATGTCGAAAGAACCATCATTGTAACAATTCACATTGGAGGAAAAACACGTTCTTACGCATTATCCTGCCCTATTAAACCACATACAAGCGGTATGAAACTCTATTACATGATATTTTCATACACTTTCTGTTTTTTAGGGTCCGTCACGCGGTACGGTGGAAAACTATCCCAGCTCCCACAGCCCAAACAGTGCCAAGAAAAGCTCGAGGCCATAAAGCCACATTTTGCACACTGGTAACGCGACTCTTTTCGGGCTTGTTTCTCAAGCAATGTTAATAGTAGTTTAGATTCCTCGTCTTCAGGAGTTCCCTCTTGGCGAAGTGCGATCATTTGCGCAAAAGTGGAAAGAGATGGGCTCTTCTTCAATAGTTCTACCACCTTTGCCAAAGCGACCTCTTGACCTTCCCATCGAGCAAGACGCTTAATCGCCGCTTGAATCACATCAGTTTGCGTACAGGAAGCAAGGGCACTGTGCAAAAGCTTAACCGCTTCAGTACGCTCTCCTCGCTTATAGAGCAAATCAGCAATTTGACCAATCACCAATGGCAAATAGTCGGGAGTTTCTTTTGCTACTCCTTCCCAACGCTCAAGTGCCTCTTCCTCCTCACCTTGCAACAGTAACAAAGCTCCCATAGCAATGTTAACTCTCGGAGATGTCGGCCACTTTTCCAGGGCTCGAGTTAAATGCTCTTTGGCAAGAGGGAGGTCCTTTTGACGAATTGCCAGCTCGGAAAGCTCACAATAGTAGTGGGAAATCTCATGTGAGAGATTCAGCCCAGCTTGCACCTCTAAGCGATGCGAAATATCAATCGCAGAAGTCCATTCGTGCTCAATGCAATAAATGATCAAGAGAGCCTTTAAAGCGGTTAAATGTTCGGAAGGGTTTTCCATTAACTGACGATAAGTTGCCTCGGCTCGATCGAAAAGCCCTGCACGCATGTAATCTTCACCCAACTCTTTGAGTGCGCGAACGCGTTCAGCTTCTGGAATATCTTCGCGATGCACTAAATGGCTGTGTAGCCGAATCGCTCTGTCAAACTCTCCACGACGACGAAAAAGAGCCCCTAACACATGATGCAATTCAATCAAATCAGGGTCCAAGCGGACTGCCTCAATAAGAGAATCCACAGCACGTTCTGGATGTTCGCCAGCCAGTAAAGCTATCGAACGTGCATAAACCTCGGGAAGATTCATTGCCGAGCGATCACGCTCACGAACATCAAGCCCTTTTGCCCACCAACCAGCTGCAAAAAGAATTGGAATAAAAACGAGATACCAGAGTTCGGATTCCATAAGGTGGAGTTCCATCAAATCTTATTTTTGTATTGTGCGCCTTTTTAGCATGAATAAAAAGACCTTTTTTCATGCTAAAAAGGCTGCGAGCACTTTCATGTCGCAGCCTTACGCTAGAAATTACTCACTAACCAAAGACAGTGATTAGGGAGTTTCGTTAGCCTCAGATGCCAATCGATGGAAATCCACCGATTCTCGCATGGACTTACCAGGGCGAAATTGAACCGTATAACGGGCTGGCACCGGCACTGATTTACCACTGCTCGGATTGCGCCCTATGCGACCCGGACGATACCTTGGCATAAACACACCAAAACCGCGAATTTCAACACGCCCACCCTGTTCGAGGGTCTTTTGAATGTTATTCACGATCAGCGTGACAACTTCCTGCGCGACTCGATCGCGCACTTGAAATTTAGTTGCCAAAGCACCCGCGAGTTGCGATCTCATTACGACAACGTCATCCATGGGTTACCTCAGCCGTCCGATTACTTCTGTTCAAGTTTTGCCTTGAGCAAAGCACCCAGGCTGGTCGTACCAGCGGAAGCGTCTTCTTCGCTATTCAAGCGATCGAGAGCATCACGGGCTTCCACAGCATCCTTAGCCTTGATGGAGAGCTGGATGTTGCGGTTCTTACGATCAACGCTAAGAACCAGAGCTTCAACTTCCTGACCTTCAGACAAACGAGTGGAGGCATCTTCAACACGTTCAGAAGCGATTTCGCTCACGCGCAAGTAACCTTCAACGTCGTTACCCAAATCGATCACAGCGCCCTTGGCGTCGACGGACTTAACGGTACCGTTGACAACGCTGCCCTTGTCGTGTTCGCTCACAAAATTGGAGAACGGATCACCAGAGAGCTGCTTAATACCCAAGGAGATGCGTTCGCGTTCGGTATCGATACCGAGCACGACAGCTTCAACTTCATCACCCTTCTTGTATTGGCGAACGGCATCTTCACCGGATTCGTTCCAGGAAAGGTCAGAGAGGTGAACGAGACCATCGATGCCACCAGGCAAGCCAATGAACACACCGAAATCGGTGATGGACTTGATTTGACCGCTAACCTTTTCGCCCTTCTTATGGGACTGAGCGAAATCTTCCCAAGGATTCGGCTTGCACTGCTTCATGCCGAGAGAGATGCGACGACGATCTTCATCGATGTCGAGAACCATGACTTCCACTTCTTCGTTCAACTGAACGATCTTGCGAGGATCAACATTCTTGTTGGTCCAATCCATTTCAGAAACGTGGACGAGACCTTCGATGCCAGCTTCAACTTCAACGAAGGCACCGTAGTCGGTGATATTCGTGACCTTGCCGAAGAGGCGAGTACCCTGCGGGTAGCGGCGAGCAATACCGAGCCACGGGTCTTCACCCAACTGCTTGAGCCCCAAGCTGACGCGATTCTTTTCCTTGTCGAACTTAAGCACTTTGGCTTCGAGTTCCTGGCCAACCTGCACAACTTCACCGGGATGGCGCACACGACGCCATGCGAGGTCGGTGATGTGTAACAAGCCATCAATACCGCCCAAGTCAACGAAAGCACCGTAGTCAGTGATGTTCTTGACGATACCCTTGACGATAGCGCCTTCCTGCAACGTTTCGAGCAACTTGGCGCGTTCTTCGCCCATATTAGCTTCGATAACAGCGCGACGGGAAACAACAACGTTGTTGCGCTTGCGGTCAAGCTTGATAACTTTGAATTCGAAGGTCTTACCTTCATACGGCGTCGTATCCTTGACGGGGCGGGTATCCACGAGGGAACCCGGCAAGAAGGCACGGATGCCGTTGGTCATGACGGTCAAACCGCCCTTGACCTTGCCCGTAACCGTACCGGTAACGAGTTCACCGGATTCGAGAGCCTGTTCGAGGTTCATCCAGGCAGCAAGGCGCTTGGCCTTGTCGCGGCTGAGGATGGTATCGCCGTAGCCGTTTTCAACGGATTCAATAGCGACGGAGATGAAGTCGCCCGGCTGAACGTCGATTTCGCCGAGGTCGTTCTTGAATTCTTCGACAGGCACATAAGCTTCGCTCTTGAGGCCGGCGTTCACAACCACGAAGTTGTGTTCAACGCGGACAACTTCAGCGGTAATAACAGAACCAGGACGCATCGTCTGGTTGGTTTCGCTAGCGGCAAAGAGCTCGGCGAAGGATTCGGGCTTGTTGGTTTCGTTGGTCATTGTAAAAAAAGAAAAAAAACACACCCGCCACACTATTGCTTTGGGTGGAGTTGATAAAAACGCCGTCTCGTGGGGAGACGGCACGAAAAAAATAGGAATTTGTTATTTTAAGGCATTAAGCTTTTTCATTCCACCAACAGAGGATTTTTTTTACAACCTCATCAATACCCATTTCTGAAGTATCAAGGAGTTTTGCATCCTCTGCTGGTTTCAAGGGGGCGGTTGCCCGATGGGAGTCTCGCTCATCACGGGCAACTAGGTCTGCAGTAATTGCATCCAAATCTGCTTCTTCACCGCGAGCAATCAGTTGCTTGTAGCGACGCTCTGCCCGAACGCGAGCCGAAGCAGTCATAAAGACTTTCAATGTAGCCTGAGGGAAAATCACTGTCCCCATATCGCGTCCATCTGCGACTAATCCAGGAAGTTGAGCTGCCTTGACTTGTAAAGTCGTCAACCCTTGGCGAACTCCAGGTACCGTTGCTACGCGACTTGTCGCAGCACTCACTTCTTCACTACGAATGGCTGTTGTGATATCTTCGTTGTCCAAGAAAATTCGACCGTCAACAAAGCGAGGAGCAAGCGATTTAGTCAGCTGAGTGAGCGCTCCCTCATCGTCTAATGCCACCTTATCACGCAGGGCCGCGTAAGTCGCAATACGGTAAAGTGCGCCACTATCCAAATAGTGGAAACCCAAAGCATTGGCAAGACGTTCGGCAATCGTCCCCTTCCCGCTGGCCGCAGGACCATCGAGAGTGATAACGGGAATCTGTTGTGTCGTCATGTTAGTTCCTTATTCTTCGCGATAACCATGACGTAACAAACGCATCGTCACGAAGAACACATCAAGTAAGCACGCCATGTCCTGGGACTTGCCAATACTCACACGAATCCAATTGTCCAATCCGTAGCTCTTTAACGAACGCACAAGAATCCCTGCTTCACGTAAACGCTTGATCATGGTTGGCGCATCAGGCACCTCGAACATGACGAAATTTGTCTGCGAGGGGATGTACTTCACCCCCATACGCTCGAGTTCGTTTTCAAAGTTTTCACGCTCTTTTTGGTTGTTCGCCACGGTTTGATTCAAGAAGGATTCATCTTCAAGAACAGCAAGAGCAGCCACTTGTGCTAAACGGTTGACATTGAAGGGACCTCGGATACGGTTCAGAGTTTCAATGATCGTCGCGTTAGCAACCCCATAGCCCACACGGAACCCTGCAAGACCATAGGCTTTACTGAAAGTACGAGTAATGAGTACATTGGGGAACTGTTCAATGAGCGTATCAGGATCCTCAAAAGCCGTTTTTGTTGCAAATTCTTGATAGGCTTCGTCAAGCACAACAAGCACGTCTGACGGGATTTGCTCGAGTGTAGCATGGAGTTCGGCCTTGTCGAGCAACAACCCAGTAGGGTTATTCGGATTGGTTAAAAACACCACACCTGTATTTGGCACTTGTGCCTCTTTGAGGATAGCCACCAAGTCGTACCCAAAATCATCTTTCACAGGCACTTCCACGCAGGTCGCCCCACGCGCTTGAGAAACAAGATGGTAAACCGAGAAGCTGTATTGAGAGTAAACTGCACGCTTCCCTGGTTCCAAGTAGGCTGACGCTACAAGGCTCAAGAGCTCATCGGAGCCATTGCCGTGGATAACTTGGTCTGGGGAAATGTAAAGATGTTCAGCAACTGCCTTTCTCAATGCAGAAACGCTCCCGTCAGGATAACGGTTCATACGAGTGAGCTCTTCTGTGACTGCTTTTTTCGCCGCCTCAGAAACGCCTAGCGGATTTTCGTTGGCGTTGAGTAACATCAAACGTTCAGTCTTGATCCCAATTTCTTTGGCAATCTCTGACAAAGGTTTACCCGCATCATAGGGGTCAATCTGCGCTACATAATCTACAGCTTTTGGAAAATTTTCCACAATAAAACCCTCTCTCAACTTACTCTGCCATCAAGGACAGGATAAGAGCCAAAACAACGATAAAAATCTGCAGTCTTTTCGACCTTTTGAAGGGCGCTTTGAACAGCCTTGTCCTCAAGCTTTCCTTCTACGTCAATATAAAAATTGTAGTCCCAAGTTCCGTTTCTCGCAGGGCGTGATTCGATACGCACCATCTGCACACCATACTCTGCAAAGTACGAAATCACGTCGTAGAGGGCGCCAGGACGGTTGGGCACAGAAAACACGATGCTTGTTTTCCACTTAGTAACTTTTGCCTGAGGGAATCTGCCGGCGTGGGCACTCATCAAGAAAAAACGTGTTTGATTACTTATGCCATCTTGAATCGCTGGCGCAAGAATATTGACACCATAAATATCTGCTGCGCGAGCAGCCGCGATGCCTGCAGCTCCACTTTCATTTGCCGCTCTACGAGCACCTTCTGCATTAGAAGTAACAGGAACCTGTTGCGCTTGGGGAACGTGCTCATACAACCAGTGTTCGCACTGTGCTAAAGCCTGGGGATGTGCATAAATCGTTTGAACTTCTTCAAGCGATCGCTCTTTGCCCATCAGATTATGAATAACTGGTACCGTTACTTCGGCCACAATCATTAGTGTGGTGTTGAGCAGAAGATCCATTGCATGGGTAACTGTGCCATTTGTATTATTTTCAATGGCAATGACTCCCCCCTGAGCTCGTCCTATTTCTACAGATTCCAGCACCGCATCGAAAGTCGTACACGGCAAGCGTGGCTCTTCAGAAGGAAAAAGCTTTAACACTGCCTCTTCTGAAAACGTCCCTTCTGGACCAAGATAGGCAATAGGTAGAGGGCTCAGAGTTGCTTCGTTAGCCATGACGTTGATAAAACTCCGTCAAGAATTTCGCTAATGCGTCAGCACCTTCTTGTGGCATGGCGTTATAGAGCGAGGCACGCATACCACCACGAGTGCTATAGCCACTTAAGTTATAGAGTCCTGCCTGAATCGCTTCTGCCAAGAAAAGCTGTTCGAGGGCTTCCGTTTCTAAGCGGAACACAATGTTAATGCGAGAGCGGATAGCTGGCGGCTGCAAGTCAAGATAGAAGTCCGACATGTTATCGAGCGCACTATAAACGGTGCAGGAGCGCTTTTGTGCACGTTCAGCCATCACTTCTACTCCACCTTCTTCCTGAACCCAGCGAGACACTAAGAGCGCCGTGTAAATTGCAACCACGGGAGGAGTATTCGGAATACTGCCTGTTTGCGCGTAAACCTTCCAACTCAGCAGTTCTGGAATCTTAGCGCTGATCGAGCCATACAGCTCGCGACGTACAATGACCATCGTGGCCCCAGCCGTTCCCATATTTTTCTGCAAAGCCGCAAAAACGCAAGCATGACGAGACCAGTCGATCTGGCGAGTCAAGATATTGCTCGACATATCAGCGACCAAAACTGCATCACCTAAATCCACGTTGGGAGATGTCTGGAATTCTTTTCCATCCACCGTTTCATTGTCGCAATAGAACACAAAATCAGTGCCCTTCGTTGCCACTAACTTGTCAGAGGGAAGCTTTTTGTCATCGCCATTCCAAAGCACATAGGCTCTCGAGATGCGGTCAGCTTCGCGATAAGCGAGCAACGACCAGAGTCCCGTAATAATGTAGGCCCCACGGCAACCTTGCGTGCACAAATTCAGCGGAACAGCGGAAAATTGCATTGATCCGCCACCAGGACAAAACAGAATGTCAAATTCTGGAGGAATGTCCAGCAAATGGCGTACACGCGCAGTCAACTCTTCAACGATATTGCCAAAGAGTTGGCTACGGTGTCCAAGTTCATAGAGCGAATAACCGCTCCCTTCGCAATTTGTGATTGCCTTAAGCAACTCTTCTTGCACACTGGGTGCAAGAAAGGTTGGGCCGGCGGAAAAATTAAAGCCAGGTTTATCCATCACTCAATCCCCTTGCACCAATGTGTATAAAGACGCAAAGCTATGTGTAGTTGTTATTTACCTGTCGAATCGTCGTCAGAAGATTCGTCGCTTCCATCAAGCTCCAAATCATCACCTAAAGGAGTATCTTCGTCCTCGATTTCATCAACAGCGGTTGGAGTATCTGCATCTTCGGGCACTTCAATGTCCAGATGCTCGATTTCTTCATTCTCATCAGTACGTTCAGCACGGCGGATAGAAGCCACCGTATCATCGCCCAAGTTGATGAGGCGGACGCCTTGAGCGGTGCGGCTATAGACCGACACCTCATTAGCACGCGTACGCACCACCTTACCACTCTTACTGAGGATCATAATGTCATCATCTTCCTTCACGAGCGCAGCAGAAACAACGTTACCGTTACGTTCCGAAGTGGAAATGGCAATCAAGCCCTGACCTCCGCGACCGTGTCGGGAGTATTCGCTCACCAGAGTTCGCTTCCCATAGCCATTTTCCGTGGCGGTCAACACGTAATCCGTGTCGTTATCTGTCACCAAGAGAGAGACGACCTTTTGACCTTCCTTCAAGCGCATACCGCGCACACCGTGCGCCGTACGACCCATGCTACGCACATTGCCCTCATCAAAACGCACACATTTACCCACATCACTGAAGAGCATCACATCGTGGTGGCCATGAGTAATAGCAACACCAATCAGGTGTTCTTCGGGTTCGAGCTGAATAGCATTGATACCACGCAAGCGAGCGTTGCGGAAAAGCGTCAACTCCGTCTTCTTCACAACGCCGCGGTCCGTTGCCATCAAGAGGTATTGTCCCTCTTCATCAAGACTCTGTACAGGGAGGATGAAGGAAATACGTTCTTCAGCCTCAAGCGGCAACAAGTTCACAATTGGTCGACCACGTGCATTCGACTTCCCTTCCGGGAGATCAAAGACGTCAATCGGGTACATACGACCCGTTGTGGAGAAGCACAAAATAATGTCATGCGTATTAGCGATAAAGAGTTCAGAAACTTCGTCATCCTTCGTCATTTCCTGAACTTTACGACCCTTGCCTCCACGCATTTGGGCGTTGTAGTCGTCGAGTTCCTGACTCTTAATAAAGCCGCCACGCGAAAGCGTCACAACCATGTCGCGACGCGGGATCAAGTCACGCTTATCGAAGTTGGGGTCACCCATCGGATCGATCGTAGAGCGACGTTCATCGCCATACTCTTCGCGAATAGCTTCGAGTTCCTCTCCAATAATCGAGTTGACACGCTCTGGGCGAGCCAAAATGTCCACGCAGTCAGCGATGCTATGCAACATCTGACGATACTCCTCACGCACGGCATCTTGCTCAAGGCCCGTCAAGCTACGCAAGTTCATACGCAAAATGCTATCGATCTGCGGACGTGTGAGATAATAGAGGCCATCGGCACGAATACCGCGCGTCATATCCATGTCTTCAGGGTAGAATTGCTTGATTTCAGCAGGGCTACGATTGAGTAACTCTTCAGACAGGACCATCGGCCAACCACGACCATAGAGCTGATCGGCAGCTTCTTGTGGCGTGCTAGCCGCGCGGATGATGCGGATGAATTCGTCGAGGTTAGAAAGCGCCACAGCCTGACCTTCTAAGAGGTGCCCCTGATGACGATATTTGTTCAATCGGAAAACTGTACGACGAGTGACAACTTCACGGCGGTGAGCGATGAAGTGCAAAATCATCTGCTTGAGATTGAGAAGCGTCGGTTGACCATCAACAAGAGCCACCATATTCATCCCAAAGCTCTCTTGCATTTGTGTCATCTTGTAGAGGTTGTTGAGTACCACCTCTGGCATTGTGCCTGCCTTCAAGTCAATGCAAATACGGATCTCGGCGCTCGATTCATCGCGCATTTCCGAGATGCCTTCAATCTTCTTGTCGCGCACTAACTCGTGCATCTTTTCGTACATGATGCGTTTATTGACCATGTACGGGATTTCATCAACAACGATACGTGTGCGATCGCGACCAAATTCTTCCAAGTGAGTGCGAGCACGCATCACTACGCGACCACGCCCAGTGCGATATCCTTCGTGCACGTCATGGATCCCGAAAATAATCCCGCCAGTGGGGAAGTCAGGTGCCGGCATGAATTGAATCAATTCATCAACCGTACAATCGGGATGGTGTAAATAGTGCAAGCACGCAGAAACCGTTTCTTTAATGTTGTGGGGAGGAATGTTCGTTGCCATCCCCACAGCAATACCAGAAGAGCCATTAATGAGTAATTGCGGTAAACGGGTCGGCAAAACAACTGGTTCTTGTTCAGAGTTGTCGAAGTTCGGAACGAAGTCAACGGTATTTTCGTTGATGTCCGCGAGCATTTCGCTTGCGATTTTCATCAAACGTACTTCCGTATAACGCATAGCAGCAGGACTATCACCGTCGATAGAACCAAAGTTTCCCTGACCATAAATAAGTGGATAACGCAACGAGAAAGGTTGCGCCATACGCACCACCGTCATATAAGCCGCACTATCGCCGTGCGGGTGGTACTTACCGAGCACTTCTCCGACCACACGAGCAGATTTCTTGGTCGGATTGTTATGTGTGTTCTTCAATTCATTCATCGCGTACAGTACGCGACGGTGCACAGGCTTAAAACCATCTCGCACATCTGGTAGCGCTCGGCCTACGATCACGCTCATGGCGTAATCCAAGTAAGACCGCTTCATTTCGGTCTCAAGAGAAATAGGGAGCAGTTCGTTAGCAACAGAAAGCGGGGAAGACCCTTCGTCGGATCCGCCGTTCACTTCTTCCATCGCGTCCGCATTCTCCAACTCGTTTTGATTCTCTTTTTCGTCCATTTAGGACCCCTTCCGATACTACGTGAGTAATAAGAAGCAAAAAACTTTGCTTTTAGTGCTTCTTATCACTAAAACATAAAACTGAAACTTGCAAAACTGAGATCTCTGCGCTTTTTTGATCCTTTTTCGCGCTGATTTTTTATTCAGCCGAGGTAGCTAATTACTCTTCAAAAAAGCGATCTCAATTTTTACATCATGAATAATGGATTCTATCAGGTATTAAGCCTTCACTTCCAAAGTACAATGTGAGGAAATTGCACTTTTTGCACACATACTCCAAAACTTTGATAAAAGGAATTAGTAATGCTCGTTGATACGTTGATCGAAGCCCGTTGGGTTATTCCTATCGTCCCCAAGAACACAACCCTTGAAAACCAGACTGTGGCCGTTCATCAGGGACGTATTGTGGATCTTCTGCCCATTGAAGAGGCTCGTCAACGCTATCAAGCTAAAGAGACCGTGAGTCTACCCACAAGCGCTGTCATGCCTGGCTTCGTTAATCTCCATAGTCACGCTGCAATGAACTTATTGCGCGGCCTAGGGCCCGATTTACCCCTCATGGATTGGCTTACGAAAGCCATTTGGCCCGTGGAAGGGAAATTGATGAGCCACGAATTTGTGCGCGATGGTTCTTATATCGCTGGGGTAGAAATGGCACAAAGTGGAATCACTTGCACGTCTGACCATTATTTCTTCCCAGAAGCTGCTGCTGAAGGCTTACGAGATGCTGGCCTTCGTTGTGCAGTCTCCGCATTTGTGATTGGCTTCCCAAGCGCTTGGGCAAAAAACGATGCCGAATATCTCAGCAAGAGTGAAGCGCTAATTGAATCCTTCAAAGGCAACGAGTTCGTCCGTACAACCATTGCCCCTCACGCTCCTTACACCGTGAGTGATGACAGTTTGCATCAATGCGCAGTGTTGAGCGAAAAGTACGATATTCCTATTCACATTCATCTCAACGAAACACAAACTGAAATTGAAGACTCTCTCAAAGAACACGGTATGCGTCCAACCGACCGCCTTGACAAGTTAGGGCTCGTCAATGAACGATTAGTGGCAGTGCATAATGTGCACGCTTCGGAAAGCGAATTAAAGCGCTTAGCCGACGTTGGTGCATCAATGGCACATTGCCCGTGCTCCAATTTAAAACTCGCTTCTGGCTTTGCCCCAGTAGCAAAAGCTCTCAATGCAGGGGTCAACCTTGGTATTGGTACGGACGGTGTAGCAAGTAACGACAAGCTGGATATGCTCGGCGAAACTCGTCTTGCTGCGATGCTCGCCAAAGCAGTTGTGAACGATACGACGAAAGCTACTGTGGCAGATATGCTCGAGGCAGCGACTTTAGGGGGCGCTCGTGCACTTCAGTGGGACCATGAGATCGGATCTATTGAAAAAGGTAAGGCGGCAGACTTAATCGCAGTTAACCTTGAAAGCGCCTACACGATCCCTGTTTCTGACCCAGCTACACAAATTTTATATTCAGCTGATAGAGAAAATATTACGCACACCTGGGTAAATGGTTGCTTAATAACAACGAAAGTTGCACAGAAAGAGGGTAAAAAGTTCGATTCTGATCAAAACTTAGTGGAATCTGTGAAATTAATTGCACTAAAATGGCAAAATAAGCAGTGAGATATTCATTGAGTTGCGTTATAGACTAGCGTAATCTGTCAGAATCTGCCAGAATGTGCATATCGTCGATCAATGAATATCGGATACAATACTGGCATCCCGCCCGCATTGTACTCAGTCAGCCTGTCTCCTATAGGATTTGACTTATTGGTTGGCGGGCCTGCTGTTAAAGGTTAAACTGGATATTTGGATGCTGGCCTCAGTGTTAACGCTGATGAGGTCGGCGACAAATCGTCCATTCCGTTAAAGCTTCCTGTACTTTTTGAGGATAAAAACAATGAAAACTTCTCTTAAGCTCGGTGGTCTTGTTGCTGCCATGATGCTGACGGTGTCGGGCGCTTCTTTCGCTGCCGACGCCACGAGTCCCTATGTTCACTCGACGGATGGTCAAATCGTCAAGAACTCCACCGGTCTTTGCTGGCGCACTGGCTTCTGGACTCCTGCTCTCGCAGAAGCCCAGGGTCGTGATGGCGAAGGCTGTGCTTGCGATGCCGACATCCTCACCGCCGCTGTTTGCGCTCCGGCCCCTGCTGCTGCCCCGGCTCCTGCCGCTAAGGCTGCTGAAAAGGTGACGTTCGCCGCTGACACGCTCTTCAACTTCGACAAGGCTGATTTGAAGCCCGAAGGCAAGCGTGTTCTCGATGACCTCGTTGCCGCTCTCGCTGGCGTTGACGTTGAAGTCATCCTCTCTGCTGGTTACACCGACCGCATTGGTAAAGATGCCTACAACGAAAAGCTCTCCTTGCGTCGTGCCGAAGCTGTCAAGGCTTACCTCGTTTCGCAGGGTGTGGATGCCAACTTGATCAAGACCGTTGGTTACGGTAAGGCTGATCCGGTCGTGGATTGCCCGAACCCCACCAAGAAGGGTCAGATTAAGAACTTCCGCGAACTCGTTCAGTGCCTCGCACCGAACCGTCGTGCTGTGGTTGAAGTGGTTGGCTCCCGTCCCGCCATGTAATAGTATGAACGTTTGGTTCTAATACTATTTAAGCGAAAACCCTCGATCTCTCATCGAGGGTTTCGCATTTTCAAGACCGCTCTTTAAAAATTTTTCTCTAGACCTTCTTTTCCTAAAAAACCACTTTTTCCTACGCTATGACCATCAAACTCTTTCTTTTTGATTTAGACGGCACTCTCATTGATACCGCGCCTACACTTGTAGCGGCGGCAAACCGTGTAATTGCAGAGGCTGGTGGTACTCCGCTACCATTGGAAATTTTACGTCCCCTCGTGAGTAAAGGTGCTCCTGGTTTATTAGGTAAGGGGCTTGGTCTCACAAAAGAGCACCCAGATTTTCTCCATCTCCGCTCCCGGTTTTTGTCCTACTACGGTGAGGATATTTCAACTGGCACTGTCCCTTTCCCCGGCGTCCTTGAGATGATCGATGCTCTTCGCGCCTTAAACGTTTCTGTTGGGATTGTCACGAATAAGCCAGAAAGTTTGAGTCTTCAGTTACTTAAAGCACTCAACATTCGCAATCGCTTTGACATCGTTCTGGGGTTTGATTCGCCTGGTTGCGCGATGAAACCTAACCCCGCCTCTTTGCTTCAAGCACTTAAACTGATTGGTGTATCCCCTGAAGAAGCTCTTTACGCGGGCGACGATGAACGTGATGTCTTAGCCGCTCATGCCGCTGGTATACAAGTCGCATCCGTGGCTTGGGGTTACAGCGATGGCAACATGTTGGGCTGGAAGGCAGACCGCCATGCGCAAGCTCCTTCAGACCTCGTCGACTGGGTGAAGCACTTGTTAGCTTAACTTCATGTGTCTAGACAAATGGTCCTTGAAGCGACAATGCACCTAGACATCTGTTAGTTATTATTTTTCCCACCCTTTGTCAAAAGGGCTTTTATCTGTTTTTCCATGCCTTCTTTATTAGCAACACTAGACGTTAGTCAACTCGATGCCCTTCGTAGATTTGTTCATCATAAATGCTCTGAAGAGGTTGCAACATTTTGTATTGGGTGCACACGCAAAGAGTTATACCAATACCAAAAAGAATTCATCAGTGATCTGTCAAGATTTGGCCCCATTTATTTTGGGGCGAAAGATCTTAAGGAGCAAAAAAACAGACGTAAAGCCATAGTGCTAAAACTCATTTTGCCTGGCGGTGAACTTTACGGTCTCTCTCGAAAAGAGCAACTAGTACGTTTAGAAAAAGATTTTGCCATCAAAATTACCTTGGCCATGTTAGATCAGTGGATGGCAGAGTTTCGCAAAAAAAACCGGAAATTGGCGAAAATCGTAGAGCAGCTTCGCCAACAAGAAAAGGATGACCTAAAAGAAAAAGTTTTAAGCCTCACCCTACCTGGCGGTGAGCTCTCTGAACTTACCCGCGAGGAACAAAAACAACGCTTGCAAGAAGACTTTGGCATTCAACGCTCTGCAGGCACATTGACCATTTGGACAGCGGACTTTTATAAAAAAAATCAAGACACTATACAAAGCCCCCAACAGCAAAGAGAAATGATGAAAGAGAAAGTTTTATCGCTTGTTATGGGAAGTGGAGAGCTGGCAAAAGTTCCTATGTCTTTGCAAATAGAACGTTTGAAAAAAGAGTTTGGGCTAAAAGTCCCACTCACAACCCTAAATCGATGGAAAGTCGAATATCGGAAGAAACATGAAGAAACAAGTGAGCGAAAAAAAGTCGAAGCCATGAAAGGGGCTATTTTGAAACTCATTCGACCTGGTGGAAAACTCGCCGATCTTGGGTTAAACACACAACTCAAGCGTTTGGAAGAAGACTTTGGTATAAAAATTGGACAAACTACACTAGCTCGTTGGAAAAAGAGACACCACATTTCGTCCCAAAGGGAAAATTTTCACACCACGAAAAAGTTTGTGTTAGAGCTTGTCATGCCCAACGGTCCCCTTTTTGGGCTCAGTGGTTCTGAACAAATGCGGCGTCTGCAAAGAGACTACAGGATCAAAATTGGGCGATCTACATTTGAACGTTGGAAGAAAGCATACTTCAACCAGTCCGAAGAAAAGAACAATTAAACTTCCATTTTTCTGCTATTCAAGAGCTTGAGAAGCACAGAACTTTTGACTAAAAACTCAAAAAATGTTCTGTGCTATAATTTCCTATCTTCACATGGGGGCGCCTTGGTTTCGACGGGGACGCGGACGCTGTGTGTTGCATGCCGAGGTCGCAAGACCCTCGTAAATCACTTGCAAAAAATACAAACGCCAACAACAAGCGTTTCGCTCTCGCTGCCTAATATAGCGAGATGCCGCTCCTAGACTAACTCATCTAGGGGTCTGTTAATTCAGACCAGCGGTATCATCCTCGAGTTCAAGCCCCGTAGGTCTCTCTATCTCCTTGGGTCGCTGGAGACACGATAGATAAGCCCACACAGGCCCTCTTGCTGGGAATTGTAGGGGTCGAAAATCCAGAAAGCAAGCAAGCATGTGGACGATTCACCAGAAAAAGGTTTCCGGACGCGGGTTCAACTCCCGCCGCCTCCACCAAAAATTTTGAAATCCCAGTGGTCTTGGACCGGCTGGGATTTTTTATACGCTATTTCACCTAGCCGTCCCTTTTTCTTCCCTTATTTTTGATTTATCTCAATATTTTTTAAGCGACTTTTCTTTTTCTGAGTTACTATTGTTTTCCATTTCTCATTTTTTCTCGTATTTATCGAGAAGTGAAATGATCAAGTGACAGATAGAGGTTGCGATAAACCAATAGTACGCTTACATGGGGGCACCCGAATATGTAAGCCGAAAGGGGTTCATCGCCGAAACCCTCTGCTCGGCAGAGTAGAGGAGTTGGGGACGACTACTAAGAGAGTCGTCACTCCCGGAAAAGCATCGTGTCTTTTTCGGAGGAGCTATCGATATCAACATTGGCCTGGTGTTTTTTCCTTTTCAAAACCGGTCAACTTGCCATCGAAAATCAGCTGCGTTTGTCAATTCTCAATACAACTTAAAATTGTTGGAGACAAACATCATGACCGGTTCGGCCAATTCTAGTTTGCGAAGAAATCTACAAGCACGTCACCTCACCATGATTGCCATTGGTGGGTCTATTGGTACTGGGCTCTTCGTGGCCTCAGGTGCCACTATCTCTATGGCTGGTCCAGGCGGCGCCTTACTCGCCTACGGCATCATTGGGCTCATGGTCTACTTCTTGATGACCAGCCTTGGTGAACTTGCTGCTTTTATGCCTGAGTCTGGCTCGTTTGCCACTTATGGCTCTCGTTATGTTGATCCTGCGTTGGGTTTTGCTCTCGGTTGGAACTATTGGTACAACTGGGCGATTACCATTGCAGTGGACTTGGTCGCAGCACAACTTGTGATGAGTTGGTGGCTACCTGACGTGCCAGGTTGGATCTGGAGTACGATCTTCTTAGGCGCTCTGTTCCTTTTGAATTCCTTGTCCGTCAAAGTCTTTGGCGAAACCGAATACTGGTTTGCTCTCATCAAAGTATTAACCGTGATCGTGATGATCATCACGGGGCTTTTGATGATCATCGGCATTTTCAAAGATCAAACCCCTGTGGGTTGGGCCAACTGGGCCATTGGTGATGCGCCGTTCGTGGGCGGTTTCCCTGCCTTGATTGGTGTAGCACTTATCGTGGGGTTCTCTTTTCAAGGGACCGAATTGATCGGTATTGCCGCTGGCGAATCTCGTGACCCAGGGAAAACCATTCCACGCGCTGTGCGTCAGATTTTCTGGCGAATCCTGCTCTTCTACGTTCTCTCCATCTTTGTGATCGGCTTGATTATTCCTTACACCGATCCAAACTTGTTGAAGAACGACGTGACTGATATTAGCGTAAGCCCCTTCACACTCCTCTTCCAGAAAGCTGGTTTGCTCTCTGCCGCCACATTGATGAACGCGGTGATTCTCACCTCTATTCTTTCGGCCGGTAACTCTGGGATGTACGCTTCAACACGTATGCTCTATACGCTCGCTTTGAACGGTCAGGCTCCGAGCTGTTTTGCCAAACTAACGAGCCAGGGCGTGCCTTTCAATGCCTTGCTTGCTACAACCGCTATCGCTGCCTTGTGCTTCTTGACCTCCATGTTTGAAAACCAGGTCGTTTACCTCTGGCTCTTGAACACGTCTGGTATGTGTGGCTTTATCGCTTGGTTGGGTATCGCTGTGAGTCACTATCGCTTCCGCAAGGGCTACGTCTTGCAGGGCGGCGATCTCTCCAAACTACCCTATCGTTCGCCGTTCTTCCCGTATGGTCCACTCTTTGCTTTCGCGCTTTGTATGCTCATCATGCTCGGTCAGAACTACGAAGCCTTCATCGGTGGAGCGATTCAGTGGGAAAGCGTGATTGCAACCTACATCAGTATTCCTATTTTCTTAGCTGTCTGGCTCGGCTATCGCATTGTCCACAAGACGCACTTCGTTCGTTATGAAGACATGCAGTTCACCCCTCCTCAGCATTAACAGTGCAAGGTAGCAACTAGTTGAGTAGCGTGAGAGCTTTTGCTCTCGCGCTACTTTATTATCAATTCATTTCTCCCACCTTCCGCTTTCTTTTTTTCTTCTCTCAGCATCCTTTTGAAGGTTTTTTCTGCATTCTTTTCATATGAAAAACGCCAACGCCGTCAAAATGTGTAAAAATTAAAGCAATACTGCTAAATGCATGAAATTGCTGGTGCTTCATGCAGGCCGATTCCTAGGATGATTGAATGGCAAAAATCTTCACTATTACCGCCGCAACTGCTATTGTTGGCGTGGCATTGTATGCTGGTGCTGGATACGTCGCCGTCCCGTACATTGTCAAAATTGCGCTCGAACGCACTGTAAGTCAGTCTTTACATCGTCAAATTCAGCTCGCTGATGTGAGTTTTGATCCATGGACCTGGCGATTGGATATTGCAGACCTTAAAATTGCATCTCTGTCAACTGATGCAAACGCCGTGCCGTTGCTGTCCATCCCTTTACTGCGCCTTGACTTCTCAAAGCAATCTGTTCGTCATTTTGCCCCTGTTCTTGATGAAGTGACGGTGGATGGGCTTAAGGCAGACATCGCTTTAAGTGACCCAGATATTCGCGAACTGCTTCAAAAGGATACGAAAGAAAGCACTGCTAGCTCTACTTCAAGCGCTAAGTCCGAGGGAGGGCTTCCTAACTTTGCGCTCTACAACATCACTGTCAAAAACGCGATGGTTCATGTAACAGACAAAGCCAGAGGGCTTGATCAGTCCATCACTGACTTTAACTTGAGCCTTCCTTTTGTGAGCACCTTGCCTGGTTCGCAAGAAAGTTTGATCACCCCTTCGCTTTCCTTTAATTTGAACGGAAGCACCATTTATGCCACGGGTTCAACCAAACCATTTGGTTTCACGTTAGAAGCACGGCTCAATTTCAATGTGCGTGATTTGGATATCACCCCTCTCACGAAATTGGTGCCTTCGCTCAACACACCCCTAATGCAACTTAATTCTGGCAAACTCACGAGTAACGTCACTGTCGTCTTCCGTAATCCTACGGGTGGCAATCCTGGGCGTTTATTCATGAGCGGCACTGCGCAAGTGCGAAACATCAGCACTTCGCAAACTAATAATAACCGCACAGATGCGTTCTTCACGGTAGGAAACGCCACCCTCAAAATCAAACAGCTTGACATCATCAACCGTCAAGCCGATATTGAAGCTGTGATCGTAGACAATGTCAAGGTCAATATTCCGACTGATAGCATTTTGTTTGCCTCAAAGCCTAAAAGCGCAAAAGAGGCGGTTAGCGCCTCAAGGAAAGTAGCGCCTGAAGCCTCTACCTGGAACTGGACTCTTGACTCAATGAGCGTCTCTAACGCTCAAGTCGATCTCATCAATACAGGACTACGCAAGAAACCAGCATTGAGCCTCACGGAGATGAGTGCCGCCATCACAGGACTCAGCTCTGATTCTGCGGCAGACAAGGCCGATATCAAATTCTCAAGCAAACTTTTGGGTGGTAGCATTGTGGCACAAGGAGGCTTAGCTGGGAGTACGCTTGATGGCACAGTAGATGTCTCAATCAAGCAGCTCGACCTTGCCCTGACCAATAGCTTTATTCAAACTTACATTCGCGGAGCTCTCGCGGGAACAGTGGGGTCTGCGCTTAAGGTGAGCTTCAACAAGGGCACACCATCAATCGGCGGACAAATAACGCTCAATGATTTCATCATTAAGCAGGGTCGTGAACAGCCCTTCGTACTTAAAGCTCTGCAGACAAACATTGATAGCATTTCTTTTGATCAAAAGAAAGCACTCATCGAAGAAGTGAAGCTCACACAACCCGTGCTACAGCTGACGCAATATCGCAATGGATTGAACTTTAATCTGCTCTTCGCCCCACTCTTAGGCAACTCCATTAGTGCTACGACAGGTAACGCCATTGGTGCTCAAGACAAAGCAAAAGACGAAACTCAGGATGCCACATGGCACTGGGCTATCAAAGAAGTAATGGCTAACAGCGGCTCGCTTCGCTATGCTGACCAGACGACGCGCCCCAATATTGTGCTGAACATCACGCCTGTTCAGCTTAGCGTAAAAAATCTCGATAATCAGGCCAAAGCCCCTGCAACCTTTGACCTCAACACGGTTATTGCACAAGGAAAAGTCAGTGCCAGAGGCGAATACAATCTCGCAAACACCACGCTTCGTGCTGATGTCGATACGAAGAACATTCAATTGCGTGATTTCTCGACCTTGTTGCTCCAAAAGGTCGGAGTTGGGACAAAAACTGGTATCTTGACGAGTAAGGGCCTTGTGAGTTGGAATGCAGTGGATGAAATGGGCTATCAAGGAGATCTGATGCTCAGCAATGTGAGCTTTGTGAATACTCGCAATACTGCACTTGGGAGCTTCGCTACGTGTAATTTAACAGGGGTTAACTTCAGTAAGAAAGGCGATAAGCCTAAAGCGATCATCACCCGCGTTGAACTCGACCAACCTCTTGTCAAAGAAACTAAGAAAGTGAAAGAGCTCGCAGGAATTGCTTCGATCATCGCTAAAGCGACTGGCCACGAAAAAACAGCAGAACGCTTGCAGAAAGCCGACCAAGCTTTCAATAACGCCAAGCTCACACTCAATAACGTGACCTACGAGAATGGGCAGTTCTCCGCCAAAGGGCTCGACAATAACACCCTAGCTGGTAAGTTGCTCGAAAAGATTGCGGAGTCCATTAAAAAATAATCTGTGTCTTTAATTAGAGAAACCCAACTTCAGTTTTTGTGCTGAAGTTGGAATTTTTTCTTTTAGGCTCGCTTACGCCACGAAAAAAGTCTGCGAAATTGACCGGCTGTCTGCACTGTAATGAGCCCACCGAAAACGCAAAGTGAGCCGAACACAAAAGGCAACCCCACAGATTCACCCAGTAAGAGAATCGAGAGCAAGACTCCAAAAAGTGGTGTCAAAAAAACAATCACCCCTAAACGTGCAGCTAAATAGCGACGCAGAAGTCCGCACCAAACCAAGTAGCTAGCAAAGGAAACGATGATTGCTTGAAAAAGCAAACTTGCCCAACCAACTACGCTCGAATGGAAAGTTGTCTCTCCCATCAGGAAGGCTGAAGGAAGTAAAATCACAAACGCTGTTGCCAGTTGCCAGAAAAGCATTTGTGTGGGTACAGCGTTATTCATAGAAGTACTACGCAGAAAAATCGTGGTAAACCCCCAAGAGAGCCCCGCTCCTAACCCCATAATATCCCCAATCCACCATAAATCACCTTGTGTAACAGGACCATCGGCAAGCAGGACGGGCAACAAAAAGGCAATTCCAATCCCTATAAAAGCGAGAAGAAGCCCACCCCATTGAACGAGTGATAAACGCTCTTCAGGAAGGCGAATCGCCAATCCAATTGCGGCAAAAAGAGGGGCAGTATAGAGAAGCACGGACATATGAGAGGCTGAGGTATAGCGTAGCCCCTCGGCAACAAAAAGAAATTCACCAGCAAACCCTAGTCCAACCAGAACGCCGTCCAGCCACTTTACTTCGAAATTCCATTTTTCGTGCAATAAAAAATGGTTCCAAAGAAAGAGCAATAGTGCGGATACCCCAGAGCGAATACTCACTTGAAGCATCGGCGAGATATCGCCGCTTGCAGCTTTAATAGCGACCTGTTGCAGTCCCCAAATAAAGCAGAGCACGAGGCATATTAGAAAAGCTTTCGTGTCAATTGGCTGACGTTGACTCGAAGAGGTTGGCACGGTTTTTCTCCACCACCAGAAAAAAAGAAAAGCGCCCAAAAAAGGCGCATTCATTGACAACTACAATGATCTTGTAGTGTCAAAAAGTTGGGATATTTTAACACTTTGAGGGATAACTTCTTGGTTAATCACGCCAATGAAGAGTTTTCTCCCACAAGAAAAAGCACTCTCTGCAAATTTACATCCGCAGAGAGTGCTAGGACTAACACGCTAGGAGAACGAGTTAGAAGATGACGGGGTCAAAAACCCCAGCAAAGAGCACGGAAGCACGCAGGCAGAGAGCGCCGATAATTGCGCACGCGCCACCCACTAACTTCAAACTAGCGCCACCTTTGAGGTTTCCCAAGATCACTGGAACAACGATACCGAGACCCACTGCACCAGTCCAGAACATCGTGTCTCCGAGCATACCTTGTGCGCCAGCCACAGCACCTGGCGTACCAGCGAAAGCAACCTGCAAGAAAGCAAAGAGCACAATCGCTTCACCAATGTGAACCAAATTGGCCGTTAACGGCAACCAACCCAATCCTTCATGGTCCACACGATTCGTAGCAGCTAGGATTTCCACCAAGCCGATCGCGCAAGCCAGACCCGAGAAGACCCAAAGAATTGGCAAGGAAGCGGTCGTCCAAAGAGGGATACCCACAGCTTGCGTCAACAAAAAGCCAGAATAAGCTGTTGCTGCTAAGCCTAAGACACCATTGAACCAGAGCGAATACTTGCATTCCAAGGCCCCATTGTTGCCTTTCCAGACTCGGAACGATTCAAAAATCGTCACGAGACAGAGTACTGCTAAGATGCAAATCCCGATAAACATCCAACTCGCGAAGTTAAACTTCCATTCGAGTAACGAATTGATTGCAGCCATCGGCAAGTTGAGTAAACGATGTAAATGCGAGAGCACAAACAAAGTGCCAACAACGGCCGAAATAGCAGAGATCACTAGAACCAGTTTGGAACGAAGCCAAACATTCAGTACCAAACTCATCCCCGCAAGACCAATGAACCAAAGGAACAAAGCGATCGTCCATCCCCACTGAGCAGTGGCGACCTGATTTGTCAGAGTTACAAATTCGTATGTCATTTTGCTACCTCATTTTGCTACCACCACAAAGAAGTTAGGTTTCGTTCCCTTATTGGGGAGAAGTTTTTCCGTGCGAGTATGAGCGATTCGCTGAGAAATAGGACTCATCGGATCGTTTACGTCGCCAAACATACGTGCTTGAGCTGGGCAAACTTGTACACAGGCGGGGTTCTGACCCGAGCGCACAAGCTCTTCGCACCCCTTACCCATGCACTTCATCGGCAATCCAGAATCGGGGTGAGTCCAACGGCAGTCGTATGGGCAAGAAGCGACACAGTAGCTACAACCGATACAACGACGTGGGTCTGTCTTCACTTGCCCCGTTTCAGGATCGTGATAGTTCGCACCAAATGGGCACGTTGTCACACAAGGAGCGTTATCGCACTGCTGGCACTGCACTAAAAGCTGTACCGGATGACGAGCGCGTTCCAGAGTAACTTTACGAATATTCGCAGCCAACCAGTTCCATCCTTCATTGGTACGTTCCATCATTTCTGGATAGTTGGTTTCTGCACAAGCAACGATACAGGCAGAACACCCGATGCACTGCGTCACATCGAAAAGGTGTGCCAATTTTTTATGATTTCCAGCCATAACCTTCTCCTTAGACGCGTTTCACACGCACGGATGTGTTGTTAGAAAGACCGCCCACGACTGGTTCACGGTAACCCGTGCAGAACCAGTGAGAGTTGATACCTTCACGAACCCAGTTGTAACGAGGATCCTTAATCGTCTTCGTACGAACACCACCCGAGAAGCTATAAGCAAAGAGCGAACCCGCAATCACGCGATTCGTGAGTTTCACCTTTGCACGACCCTTCACACCGCTGTGCAAGGCTTCCAATTCGATCGTATCGCCAGTTTCAAGACCGAGACGTTCTCCGTCAACGGGGTTCATCCACACGGAACGATCTCCCAAGAATTCTGTCGGTCGGTTAAACATCGACACACCAGAACTGCTGGAGGAATCCTTACCACTCACAAGATAGAACTCATCAGAGTTGGGCTTAGGCTGTTGATAGACTTCCTTAGGAATGAAATACTGCGGAACTGGGTGCAACCCCTTGTCCTGATACTTCGTCGCCACGAGGAAGGAAAGGATTTCTGGTTTACCAGTCATCGTGCCAAAAGGCTTCTTGTATGGGAAGACATCAAAAGCCTTCTTCTTCACGCAAGACCAGCCTTGCTTAGCTACGTCAGCTGCAACCCGGTCACCTTCACCTGCTTTCTTTTCATTCAAGCCTGCGATGAACTTATTCCAAGCTTTGTCTACCATGGCGTAATACCACTTCTTGAATTCTTCGCGAGTCTTGATTTCTTTGTCGTAGCTCAGACGCTCAGCAGCACGTTCTGGCCAAGCGCGGCGAATGATTTCGCAGAACTGCCAAATTTCTTCGCGCGCATCGCAATCCGAAGGTGGATCGATACCAGCGTCATTAATCTGAACGTTACCATTGATATTCCACTTCACACCAGCGTACTCATGCCATTCGAGGAAGAATGTGCAAGGGAGAACGTAGTCAGCGTAGTCCATCACTTCGTGCGGGAGAATATCCTGCACCACCACCAAATCCAAGGCCTTCAAAGCTTTGGCTAAGCGGTCAGAATTGGCTTCGCGATGGAACATCGTACTCCCAGTAATAAACGTGGCGCGAATTGGATAAGGTTTACCCGTTTCAATGGCATCAAAAATAGCGGAATACGTACCCGAACTTTCTGGATAGAGAACCTTGTCGAGTGCCTTCTTTTCGCCGCCTTCTTGCTTCCAGGTCTTGCCCGTCGGGCTCTTCCCTTGGCCTTTGTCCGCTGCGTAACTAGCGCTCACACCCTTCATACCAGCGCCCTGCGTCACAACAAACCCACCCTTACGGTCTAAAGAACCCGTAAAGACGTTCAAACAGCAAATCAACGCAAAGATTTCCGAGTCATTACCATTGCGAGAGCCGTACCAGCCGTCATCTACCACGCCACCCTGAGTAAAGAAGTCGCGCGTCAACTGGATAATTTCCCCAGCGGGGATTGCAGTCACAGAGGCGGCTTTTTCCGGCGTCCATGGTGCACAAGTTTCAGCGAATACGACAAACGCGGTCTTCACGTCAAGAGAGTTACCGCTGACATCAGGCACACTGCCAGCAAAGTACAAATCAGCCTTCGTGCTAGGATCTTCATCAAAACCAGCAAATTCACCAGCTTCATTTTTCTTCATCCCTTGGAAGCGAATTTCACCAGTGGCAGAGTCGCGCACGGCGAAGTAGTTAGCACGCCCTCCTTCACGGAGCATCGCTTCTGTAACAGGCTTCTGATCAGCAGTCACCAAATATGGTGCATTAGTGTGTTTAGCCAAAAAGTCAAAGTTTGCTAATTTTTCATTGATGGCGATATTGAGCATCGCCTGAAGCAATGCACCGTCTGTACCTGGGCGGATAGCCAACCACTTCGAGCCAGTGAGCGCCCCTTCAGGCATACGTGGATCAACGAAAACTACACGCGTACCTTTTTCTGCGCGAGCACGAGACACAACGCTATGCACACCGATGGCGCAGTTGAGCGTACGTCCCATTAAAAGAAGAAAATGGCAATTTTCATAGTCAGGTTCTACTTTCCCCGCGCCATCAAAACCTTTTCCGAAGACGAAACGACGACCGGCAATTGAAGCAGAGTTACAGGTAGAAGAGTGCATGATCAAATTCGGAGTCCCAATACCTGCCTGAAGCCAGGATTGTTGTCCTTTAAAGTTATGCGTTGTCATAGAAACGGCACGCTCGCCATCTTTTTCCACAATCGCTTTCACTTTTTGAGCAATTTCGGTCAATGCTTGATCCCACGAAATTTCTTCAAACTTGCCTTCCCCACGTTCGCCCACGCGTTTAAGTGGTTTACGCAAACGCAGTGGGTTATCCCATGTCCACATGGCGCCAGCGCCACGAGCGCAACAACCACGTTGTGGATGAGATGGATTAGGCATAATGCGAACTGTTTCGCGCGAGACGGGGGTACCTTTTTTGTGTAACGCTAAGAGGCCACAATAGCCACCGCAAACGTTACATGCACACGGGTGAGCTTCCCAACCTTCTTCTTTCAGCTTGTCCACTTCGGCCTGCACGTCAGCCCAGGGAGCCATTGAAAGAACGGTCGCGGCACCAGCTGCCGCACCGACAGAGCCTAGCATCTGGCGGCGAGTGAGCGTGAGGTCTACGCCCAGCTTTTCGGTGTCTTTCATCTTATTTATCTCCTAGATGTTATCGGCCTGGAAAGCAGAAGGGGTGTGGGGTTTCATGTGGAGTCAAACTTTCCAGACACACTTAGATTAAGTTAATCCTTAATATCTAGCCTTTATCGTTATCCATTAGACCTAAGATACTTACCATTTAGTATGAGAGATTTTTTGTTCTTCTTATCCCATCTAATTATGTCAAAAATCTTTGACGAGATCTCCCTAAACAGTACTAAAGCTCTATAAAAATCAAAGACTTAGCTGAATTTTTGTAATGTTAAAGTTTTCTTAAAAAGATATTCATTTTTAGAATAACGTATTGTTTCGATTTGTTTAACTTAGATCAAAGAATATAGAAAAAGCTAAATGATTGCCAGAAATTGTTTAGTAAAAACTTAACCATTTCCTTATCGATCATAGGGATTTTTTTTACAGTTTGAGAAGAGGGGAATGACGTTTGAGAAAAAAATAATTCTTTGATTTATAAGAAATTTTTCATTTCCATATCACTCTTTTTCCGAAGAAAGGCAGGTAGGTGTTCGATAAAAGAAATAATGAAAATAGCTCTTTTATACTCGCCTCTCTAAGGTCACAAAAAAGGGGTTAGGGATTTTGCCCAGTTTGAAACAGAAAATGGATTTTAAAAGAGAGAAGAGAAATCGAGAGGGCAGAAACAACAAAAGGTCGACTAAATCGACCTTTGTGATTCCCTGTTGGCTTCTTTGAGAAGAACTGGTGCCGGAGAAGAGATTTGAACTCCCGACCTTCGCATTACGAATGCGCTGCTCTACCAGCTGAGCTACACCGGCACACAGGGTGGCGTTTATCAAGACAAACGCTGAGAAAGAGATTATGGTAAAAATTTCGCCAAGAATCAATAGTAGACATATTTTATTACATCTAAGCTATTCTCGTTTCCATGTTCTTTCCTCTTTCCGCGCTATCTCTTCAGCAGAAGCGCTCGCTCACAGTACAATGGTAAGCTCAAACTCTTTACGTATTCCATCTATTGATCACATCATGTCAGACAGAGCGACATCATTAAAGTTTCCACTGCCGATGCCAGACGACACGGATCGTCTCGCCACTTGCGTGGCCAACATCATCCGAGAGACGCGAGATCTCTGGGTAAACTCTGGTCTCGTGCTCGCCTTTGATGGGGACTTGGGTGCGGGGAAAACAACATTCGCTCGTGCCATGCTCCGCGCTTGGGGCTTTATGGGAGCGGTGAAAAGTCCGACATTTTCTCTCGTCGAAACTTACCCCATTCTGGGTGTGACGATGAATCACTTTGACTTTTACCGGTTCGAAACGGCTTATGAATTTGATGATGCAGGCTTCCGGGATCTTTTTGGGGCTGGTCAGATTTGCGTCACCGAATGGACTGAAAAAGCACAACCCTTTGTTCCGCAACCCGATATTGAACTTCGTCTGACTATTGACGGGTTAGGGCGCATCGCTGAACTTGAAGCGCTGAGCTCGCTAGGTGCAACTTTGTTAAAGAAATTGGGAGAACACTAAGCATGCCAACCAACCGTCGTGCCTTGCTCGCGGCCTCTGCTGGCACCGTTTTGTTAAGTCTAGCTCCGTGGCAAATTGCTCATGGCGCGCGCTTAATTGACGTGCGCATGTGGCCGTCTGATGAGTACACGCGTGTGACGATTGAACACGACACTCCGCTCGACTTTAAATACTTTTTCTTGAGAACGTCGAGTCCGTTGCGCTTAGTGGTTGACATTAAAGGGTTAGCGCTTACTCCTCAGCTACGCAAACAGATCGAGTCTGTGAAAGCAAACGATCCGTACATTGCTGCAATTCGCATCGGACAATATCAGCCAGACACGCTTCGCCTCGTGATGGAGCTCAAGCAAGATGTCCGCCCAGATGTATTCCAGTTAAAGCCAGTGGCCAATTACCACTATCGTTTGGTTTTTGACATCTACCCTGCTGTACCGAAGGATCCAATTAGCCGCCTATTGGCAGGCGAACTAAGCGATACGTCTAAAACCACTGACGATCCATTGGGCTCTTTGATCGCGGAATTGTCCGAAAAGCAAACAGAAGAAACGCCTGCTTCGGAAACAACAGCTGCGCGAGAAACACTGGCCCCCGCAGAACCAAAGAAACCAGTACAAAAACCTGGAAAAACGCGCCCAACGCCAAAGAAAAAGACGCAAGAACCTTTACTCATCGTGATCGATCCAGGTCACGGTGGTGAAGACCCTGGTGCTACAGGTGCTCGGCGGACGCACGAAAAAGACGTCGTACTCAAAATTGCTCGTCAGCTCAATGCACTCGTAAACGGAGATCCCAATATGCGAGCCATTATGACGCGTAACTCAGACCACTTCGTTAGTCTTGGAGCTCGCGTGAAAATAGCTCAAAAGGCCCGTGCTCATTTGTTAGTGAGTATTCACGCAGATGCTTTCATCAATAGAAGTGCTCGAGGCTCTAGTGTTTTTGCGCTCTCCGAACGAGGCGCGACTTCTGCAGCCGCGCGTTGGTTAGCAAAAAGTCAAAACGAATCTGACTTGATAGGGGGTATCAACATTTCGAGCATCAATAAAGAAGTGGCCTCCGTTTTAGTAGACATGACCTCTGACTGGACGATTAACTACAGTCTTGGGCTCGGGAAAGAAGTACTTCGAGAAATGGGGAGCATCAACCGCCTTCACAAAAACCATGTGGAACAAGCTGGTTTTGCTGTGCTAAAAGGTCAAGGGATTCCTTCGATTTTGGTAGAAACTGCTTTTATCTCAAATCCTGCAGAAGAAGTTTTCTTGAATAATCCTAAGCACCAAGCGCGTATTGCTCAAGCGATTTATCGCGGAATCAAAAAGCAATTGCAGTCTAATCGCAGTATTTTTGCAGGTTAGTAAGTCTTTACTTACAAATTTTAATCCCTCTTTTTCCTTAAGAAGAAGAGGGATTTTTTCCCAGAAATGAGGCTAAACACTATACAATATTGCGCAACACTGATTTCATTTCTCGCTCTCAGTTGAGAAGCTTAACGCACTCATGCAATGCGTTAGTGAAATCATCTTACTGTTTTAATATTCTTTTTTGCTTCGGAGTTTATGCCATGGCACTTGTATCCATGCGTCAGTTACTCGATCACGCCGCTGAAAATGGCTACGGCGTTCCCGCTTTTAACGTTAATAATCTCGAACAGGTTCAGGCCATCATGTCCGCCGCTAGCGAAGTTGGTGCACCTGTGATCATGCAAGCATCCGCTGGCGCTCGTCGTTATGCAGGTGAAGCTTTCTTACGTCATCTTATTGTCGCAGCTGTTGAATCCTATCCTGATGTACCCGTTTGTATGCATCAGGACCACGGTCAAAGTCCTGCTGTTTGCCAAGGCGCCATGCGCTCTGGATTCTCCTCCGTCATGATGGACGGCTCTTTAATGAGCGATGGCAAGACCATTTCCACCTATGAATACAACGTTGACGTTACCCGCCGCGTAGTCGAAATGGCTCACTGCATCGGTGTTTCCGTTGAAGGTGAATTGGGTTGCTTAGGTTCCTTGGAAACCATGCGTGGTGACAAGGAAGACGGTCATGGTACCGACTCCAAGATGACTCGCGACCAGCTCTTGACCGACCCAGATCAGGCTGCTGAATTCGTTAAGCTCACTCAGTTGGACGCTTTGGCTATCGCCATTGGCACCTCCCACGGTGCTTATAAGTTCACTCGCAAGCCTTCTGGCGACATCCTTTCCATCGAGCGTGTGAAAGAAATTCATGCCCGCTTGCCGAACACCCACTTGGTGATGCATGGTTCTTCCTCCGTGCCACAGGAATACCTCGCCACCATCCGTGAGTTCGGTGGCGACATGCGTGAAACCTATGGCGTGCCTGTTGAAGAAATTCAGGAAGCTATTAAGCACGGTGTGCGTAAAGTAAACATCGACACCGATATTCGCTTAGGTATGACGGCTGCTATTCGTCAGTTCCTCGTTAAAAATCCCTCTAAGTTCGACCCACGCGACTACTTAAAGGTTGCTCGTAATCAGGCTAAGGAACTCTGCAAGTCTCGCTACCTCGAATTCGGTTGTGAGGGTCAGGGGGCCAAGATCAAACCGATTTCGCTCGACAAGATGGCTGCTCTTTATGCTGACGGCACGTTGCGTCAGAACGTCCTCTAATATTTAAGACGTTGTCGCTCTTTTAGAGTAAAGTAATCAGCGCCCAGAGTCTTTTCTCTGGGCGCTCTCTTGTACCCACTTCTTCCTCATTGTTTCTTCTGGAGACAAGCTATGCCCGATACGAAAAACGCTGAATCGCTCAAAGGCAAAACCGGTCTTCGTCGCTTAATTAACGCTACAGGTTATTCTTGGAAGGGTTTTAAAGCAGCCTTTGCCAACGAAGCTGCCTTCCGCGAAGAAACACTAGCAGCGGCTGTGTTGATCCCTCTTGCTGTCATCTTGCCTGTCAGCTGGCTTGAAACTGTCCTTTTGATTGTGGCGGTTTTGGGACTTCTTCTCACCGAAATTCTTAATTCTGCCCTTGAGGCAGTGGTCGATCGCATCGGCACTGAAATACATCCACTGAGTGGTCGCGCTAAAGATATGGGTAGCGCAGCAGTTCTCTTAGCTTTGATCATTTGTGTTTTAATCTGGTTGGTGATCCTACTCCCGCTCATTGGGTCTTGGGTTTTCTAAGATTTTCTACTCACACTAAACGATTTTTCCAGCCTAGAGTGCACGTGAGGTCCTCGAGAGTTTTAGAATAAGAGCATCCTTAAAAACCCTGGCTCACTCTTTAATCAAAGGTGAGCTGATTCTCTCGATGGAGACTCTTATGGCAGGTCTTTCTAAGACTTCCATCACCTCTTTGCCGAAGGTGTACTCTGGCAAAGTTCGTGATAGCTATCTCGTCGGTGATGACAAACTCCTCATTGTTGCCACTGATCGCATTTCCGCTTTTGACGTCATTCTTGGCGACCCCATTCCAGGAAAAGGCAAAGTTCTCACCTCGATTACCGATTTCTGGTTCAAGAAACTCGAGGGTGTCCTCCCTAATCATCTCACTGACATCGATCCAACTACGGTTGTTGCACCAGACGAAGTTGAACAAGTTCGCGGTCGCGCTGTTGTCGCCATGCGTCTCAAACCCATTTTGGTGGAATGTGTTGCTCGTGGTTACATCATTGGCGGCGGCTGGAAAGACTATCAGGCTACGGGTAAAGTTTGTGGTATTGAATTGCCACCAGGCTTGCGTATGGGCCAAAAGCTCCCTGAACCGATTTTCACACCTGCTGCTAAAGCAGAAGTGGGGACGCACGACGAAAACATTTCGTTTGAACGCGTTGTAGCACTCTATGGTGAAGAAATCGCTACAACGATTAAGAAGGCGACGTTAGAGCTCTATCGCCTCGCTAGCGAATACGCGGCCACGCGTGGCATCATCATTGCCGATACGAAGTTTGAATTCGGTATTGATGCCAACGGTCAGATCCGTTTGATGGACGAAGTCTTGACGCCTGACTCCAGCCGCTTCTGGCCCGCTGAAAACTACGAAGTTGGCATGTCGCCACCGAGCTTTGATAAACAGTTCGTGCGTGATTGGCTCGAAACTCAGCCCTGGGATAAGACCCCTCCTGCGCCGAAGTTGCCCGAAGAAGTCATTGAAAAGACGGCTGACAAGTACCGCGAAGCCTTGCGCCGTTTGTCGGGCTACGACATCGAACCGTAAAAATTTTTTGCTCAATTCGACCGGTAACACTCTCTAGCATCCAGTGTTGCCGGTCTAACTTTTCTTGGTTAACTAAACTTTTTGCTCAGAGGATAACATCGTCATGACGGATACCCCAAAGCCAGTCGTAGGAATCATCATGGGTAGCAACTCGGATTGGCCGACCATGAAGCTTGCCGCCGAAATGCTAAAACTCTTTGATATCCCTTATGAAGCACGAGTCGTCAGCGCTCATCGCATGCCCGATGAAATGTTCGAGTATGCCGAAACAGCCAGAGATCGTGGGCTCAAGGTCATTATTGCCGGCGCAGGTGGCGCCGCTCATTTACCTGGTATGGTTGCCGCAAAATGTACTCTTCCAGTCTGCGGCGTGCCCATCCCTTCGAAATACTTGAGAGGTGAAGATAGTCTTCTTTCCATTGTACAAATGCCCAAGGGGGTTCCTGTTGGAACTTTTGCTATTGGTGAAGCGGGGGCAGCTAATGCCGCCCTTTATGCCGTGCAAATTCTCTCCACCACCGATAACGCTTTAGCTGAGCGTTTAGCCGCTTTCCGCCACGAACAAAATCAGAAAGCGAAAAATATGACGTTAGAGGACTAATCGTGACGAATAAATCTACTTGCATTAAAGCTCTCACACCGGGTACAACCCTCGGTCTTATGGGTGGTGGCCAGCTCGGTCGCATGTTTGCACAAAGCGCCGCAACCATGGGATTCCATGTCTGTGTGCTTGATCCCAACGCAAAAAGCCCTGCTGGCGAAGTGTCCTTAGAACGCCTCAAGGGGTCTTATACCGACCCAACTCTTCTTGACGAAATGGTGAAAAAGGTCCCTGCGGTCACGACGGAATTTGAAAACGTCCCAGCCGCTGCGCTTCGCCATTTTGAAGAAGCGGGCTTAGTCGTTGCTCCACCCTCTGTTGCGCTTGCAGTCACCCAGGACCGAAATCTCGAAAAAGCCTTTGCTCAGAAGGCTGGGGCTGAAGTAGCCCCAAACGCCGCAGTACGCTCTCTCGACGAGCTCGAAGCAGTAGATCCATCGCTTTTTCCAGGCATTCTCAAGACTGCAAGTTTTGGCTACGACGGCAAGGGCCAGCGTACAGTGCACTCAATGGAAGAACTTCGTACTGCTTATCATGATTTTGGCGAAGTGCCCTGCATTTTAGAAAAACGTATGGCTCTAGCCAAAGAAGTCTCCGTCATTGTAGCCCGTAACCAGCATGGAGAAACTGCTACTTTCCCCGTGTCGGAAAACAAACACCGCAACGGGATTCTTGCTGTGTCAATCCTTCCTGCGCGCATTGATGATAAGACGGCCAATTTAGCTCGCCAACAGGCCAAAGACATCGCGACTGCGCTCTCTTATGTCGGGGTGCTTTGTGTGGAATTCTTTGTGCTCGAGAACGGACGCCTGCTTGTGAATGAAATGGCTCCGCGTCCGCATAACTCTGGTCACGCTACCATTGAAGCTTGCGTCAGCAGCCAGTATGAACAGCAAGTTCGTACCATGGCAGGACTCCCGTTGGGCGATACAACACAGGTTTCTCCCGCAGTGATGCTCAATATTTTGGGTGACGAATGGTTTGATGAAAATAACCAACACCATGAACCTGATTGGGCTAGCGTTTTATCCGTCCCTGGTGCCAAACTACATATTTATGGCAAGGAAGAAGCCCGTCACGCTCGTAAAATGGGACATGTGACAGTTTTAGGCAAGACCCTTGAAGAAGCACTTGAACGTGCTCGCAAAGTTGCAAACATTTTGCATTTGCCTGAACCTTTCTAAGCGCTAGCAATTTGTGGCTTTCTCAAAGAGGAGTTCCGCTCTGTGCGATACTCCTCTTTTCCATTTCTTCTCTGGATTTTGATTCGCCTACATTAGGGGCGATATAAAATAGAGACTTCTCTAATTTCTCACTAGCACAGCGATGATGGATAACAAAAAAGCCTTGCCCATTGGGGCAATTGAGCAGAGTATTGAAATTTTACGTAAGGGTGGTCTTGTAGCAATCCCTACTGAAACCGTCTATGGACTCGCGGCTGACGCGGATAACGAAAAAGCGGTGATGGCTATTTATGCCGCTAAAGGGCGTCCTGCCGATCATCCACTCATCGTTCATGTTTCGAGCGCTGATGCACTTAACTTCTGGTGTCAAGACATTCCACCTGAAGCATGGCTTCTCGTTAAACGTTATTGGCCAGGTCCCTTGACCATTGTGCTCAAGAAAAATGATCGTTGCGGTCTTTGGGTAACGGGTGGTCAGGACAGTGTCGCGTTACGTTGTCCCTCACATCCCATCACACATGAACTCTTAAAACGCTTTGCGGGGCCAACCCACAAAGGGTTAACCGCGCCTTCTGCTAACACTTTTGGTCGCATCAGCCCTTCTTGCGCTCAACATGTAGCGGATGACTTAGGGCTCAAACCTGAAGGCAAATTGGACATGATTTTAGACGGTGGACTCTGTGAGTTTGGACTGGAATCGACTATCATCAATCTCTCAAACGGTCATCCAAGTCTCTTGCGTCACGGCGTCATTACCCGTGCCATGCTGGAAGAAACATTAGGCTTTGAAGTCCCCGACGCTGGGAAAGATGCTCCACGCGCATCAGGGCGTTTAAAGAGTCATTACGCACCTAAGACTCGTTTGGAATTGCTCAATGCAGCAGATCTTCCCGCCCGTTTTACTGAATTCGCTGGAGCACCTGTTGCTGTCATGGCAACCAAGCAAGTTTTACAGCAGCTCGAGGGAGTTGCTTTCGCAATTCGGGCTCCTGAAACCGTTCAGGAGTATGGACGAGAACTCTATGAAAACTTACATCAGCTCGACGCTCACAGTGCCGTTCGTATTCTCGTCGAACGTCCACCTCAAAGTGAAGATTGGGCCGCTGTCAATGATCGCTTAGGGCGGGCAGCCGCTTGATAGTTCTCTTCTTTAGGAGCTTTTATCATGGTTACGATTTACGGCATCCCCAACTGTGGGTCTGTTAAGAAAGCCTTCGTTTGGTTTGATGAACACAAGATTCCTTATCAGTTTCACAACTTTAAAAAGGAAGGTCTTCCCGAAGCGCTCTTAAAAGCTTGGCTTGCCTCGCCTGTAGCTGATGCCCTTCTCAACCGTAAAGGATTGGGTTGGAGAAAACTCTCCGAAGAAGAGCGCAATAAAGCGCTTGAAAGTGTTGCAGGTCTTCGTGCTCAACTCTTAGCTATGCCGACCCTCGTTAAGCGCCCTGTGATTGCTTTTGAAGATGGGACGCTTACGGTTGGCGTTGATGAGGCGCGTTGGTCAGAGCTCTTGGGTCTCTAAACATATGCTCAAAACGTTCCTCGAACGCTATCAATCTTTTCTCCCGATGGCCGCTCTCGTCACGGCCACTTTTTTGTGGGGAAGCTCTTTTATCTCGACGGCAACCGCTCTGAAGTACACAGACCCATTCATGTTGGTGATGTGTCGCTTCTTAATTGGAGCGGCAATCGTTGGAGTTGCGCTTCGAGGACGCGTTAATGCAATTCCACGCCACACTTGGAAAGCTGGCATCATTACGGGTATTTTGCTCTACGCTGGCTACATCACCAATGCGTTGGGACTAATGACGATCAATAGTTCCACTTCTGGCTTTTTAACGGCGCTGTACGTTCCCTTTACGCCACTCATGATTTGGGTCGTGTTTGGGAAAAAGCCTAACGTAAACGCCGTTATTGGTGTTGTAATCGCCTTCGTTGGGCTCATGCTACTTGCCAACCCTTTTACGCTGAGCTTTAGCAATAACTTTGGTGAATGGGTGACAATTCTCTGCGCCTTCATTTCCGCCACAGAAATCATCATGGTGGGGTTGGTGGCTACTAAAAATGAAGCGCTTCCTCTCACTTTTGCTCAACTCATCACTGTCGCCACACTTTGTGCCATCACGCGTTTATTTGGACCTCTCTTTCCTGCTTGGTCTTTTGAACCTACAGAGTGGACAACAACTCTCATTAGCGCAATTGTTTGGCTTGGCTTTATTGTAGGATTTGCACAAATGCTCCTTACTTGGGGACAGAAAACTGTCTCTGCAGGTAGAGCCGCCGTCATTTTTGCGATGGAAAGCGTGTTTGCCGCCATGATCGGATGGATGATCGGTGAACGATTAGGATGGACCGGCTGGTTAGGTGGTGCGCTCATCGTGGTCGCAATTTTGATCAATGAAACGCGGCTTTTGTGTTCTCAAAAAAGGAAGAAATGATGTCGATACAGCCTATTGGTTTGTTGGATTCTGGGTTTGGTGGTCTTTCTGTGATGAGGGCGATTCGTGCCCAAGGCCCTCATGAAAACCTGATCTACACCGCGGACTGCGGCTTCGCGCCTTGGGGGGATCGTGATGATGCGTTCATTCAACAACGTGTGGATGTAATCGTTAACTATTTGCTTTCTCGTAATATCAAAGCACTCGTTATCGCCTGCAATACCGCGACGGCAGTCTGTGCAGAGGCGTTGCGTGACCGTTTAACCATTCCCGTTATCGGCATTGAACCCGCGGTGCTTCCCGCAGCCAGAGCAACACAAACTAAAGCGGTCGCCGTCATGGCTACCGTTAAAACAATCGAGAGCGAACGCTACACCTCGCTGAAGACGCGAGTTGAGGATCCAGACATTCAAATTTTTGACTGTCCTTGTCCTGGACTCATGGAGTGCGTGGAAGCTGGGGCTTTTCATAGCAAAACTACCCGTCAGTTGATCCAGCATTTTGTCTCACCACTGCTTGAGCACAATATTGACCAAATTGTGCTCGGGTGCACACATTATCCCTTCTTGGAAGAGGAGATTCAAAGAGTGGTAGGACCCAACGTTTCCCTTATAGATCCTGCCCCTGCTGTCGCACGTCATCTGTATAACGTGCTAACTGAAAAGGACATGTTAACGAACAGCCAAGAAGCCGGTAGCGAAGAGTTCTACGTCTCAGGGGCTAACCCAGAGCGCGAACGAGTCTTACAAGCGCTCTGGAAGCCTGATTCTTCTTTGAAAGAGCTCCTTACTGTCTAAGTCGAGTGTTTAATCGTGCAGGGCAAGCGGGGCGCCTTTGTACCGTTCAAGCACCACACGAAAATCTTCTGGAATAGGATGACTGCTTAGGGCACTTGCAGAAGCACCCACTTTAACGCATACGACGGTTTCGGTGCATTGCACTCGTACGCCATCCTCGCCAGTAATTTCAATCGCAAAGCGGAAAGCGCTTTTTCCCACGTGCTCAATCCACATTGCCAACGTCACTTCATCACCTAAGCCGCTAGGACGGCAGAAGTCGCAACGAACACCTCCGATAGGGAATCCAATTCCTTGAGCTAAAGCACTCTTAAAGGTTACCCCAGCCTCTCGATAAAAATCCTCCATTAGCTCCGCAATCATCACGAAGTACTGTGGGTGAAAAACAATCCCCGCAGGGTCGCAGTCCGACATATAGATGCGACGCGTTTGTTTAAAAATGAATTCCGTGCTCATAGAAGCTCCTCCCAAAATGTTTTTCCAAGTAGTTGGCTTTAGAGGATACCACGGAAAAACGCGTTTCTCACATGCATTTTGATACAAGTTGAGTGCATGAAATTCAAAAAAATATGGCGCATAATAAACGCCATATAGTGTTATTCGCTCTGAAGGATTGAAGCTTTTCTACCTCTTCGTGAGAATGCTTTTTCTTGCCTTTTTCTCTTCCTTCTGAGCCTGTTGTCTGACAAGGTTGATACCTATGATTACTGATAAGAATTTTGTCCAACTGGCCCTATCTCGTCACTCTGTTGGCGCTCGCCATCAAGTTTTGCCAGCTCCCGATGTAGCTAGCCTACGCCTAGCTGTCTCCACCGCGATGCGCGCCCCGAACCACGAAAAAAAACTTCCTTTGCGTTTTGTGGAAATTGTTTCCCGTGAAAAATTAGCCGACCTTTTTGAATCGACTCTCCCAGCAGATGCGGAAGAATCGGTTCGTATCAAGACTCGCGAAAAGGGGACCAAAGGTCCGATGTGTGTTGCACTTATTCAAACAGACCTCCATGACGATATTAGTCCACTCTTTCGTGAAGAACGCTTAATTACAGCTGGTTGCGCCTTAATGAACTTTTTAAACGCTTTGCATGCTCAAGGATTTGTGGCCAAAACGGTATCCCCACGTCCATTCGCAACTCCTAACGGTCTTTATGATCCCGAAAACGAACGTGTGATCGCCTTTATCATCATTGGTTCACCAGAAACACCCCTCTCCTACGATGATATTGATCAGGGACACGATGAGCACTTGCCACTTTCTCAGTGGTAATCTCGCTTAAGAGCTCTTATGAATAACGCTGATTCCTTGCGAAGTCAGCGTTACTTTATTTGTGCCCTCTGAGTTTGCTCTCCCGACGAGAAACTATTTCATCGGCAATAGCTTTAAGCGTCAGGGGGGCGGAGCCTTCTGCTCGGTTTGCCACCCAGAGCCAAGCATTTTCGCCCGCAGAAAGCGTCTTTTCCATCAACATCACAATCATGGCACGCATAACTGGATCGCTCGCGACTAGCGTTTTTGCATCGAGCTTTCGATAGCCGAGCATGAGCGAAGGAGAACCCGCCCAATGAATCAAAACAGGGCCTGTCGCAGTCCAAGTTGGTCTTTCTTCTCGTTTTTCAGTTTCCCAATACGCGAGCGCTTGTTGCTGTCGCAACAAACCAGGAAGCCCTAAGCTCAATCTTAAAACTGGGCGAATTTGCAACCTTTTGAGCGCCTTCATCAAACGGGGAGTGAGCCATTCTCCATTTTGGATTTCAAAACCTAAAACTCCTTCAAAACCCGTAGTTTGAAAGAAATTTTTCATATCCCCCAAGAAGGCTTCTATTCTCGGAATCAAATCGCCCTGACGTACATAACGCTTCACGAGTCCTCGGTCAAACTCTCCCAGTCGTAAGACTACTGGACCAAGTTGCTTACCGAGCACTTGTACTGGAACGATAAGATGCTTAGCCCAATCATCTGGAGAAAACTTCAAGAAGTGTTCATTTTCCCCTACCCCCATACCTTTGGGATTTCTCAACATAGGATCTAGGCTTGGATGAGGAAGAGGCAAGATAAAGCGAAATGTCTCGTCAACGCTAGAGAGAAATCGAAGCCACTCTGACTCACGGTAGCCAGACTTAACCCAAGGAATGGCAACCGTTTTGAACAGGGGATGTCTAGCATAGGGGCTCAGACCATAAGTAAAGAGGCGATCGGTACCACTACTCTCAGAGAAAATCAGACCACGCCAACGCGTATCCGCCCACCCGTTCGTGCCCAGATAAAGCCCACGTGGCAAGCGTCTTGCTAAATCGAGCACTTCAGAACTCGGTGGCTGACGCTCAACTGGCGCTGTACGAGCTGGTGTGTCGTCATACAACGGTTTATTCATCGGTGGACCTCCATCCGTTTCTTTGGTCGTGCGGACAATTGTGTTCATTCGCTTTTTGTCCTTTGACAAAAACTCTTTTGCTCACTATTGCGCAAAAACTCTCACAGAGCGTTGATTTTCATCTCTCTTGGACAAGTTTCATGCCAGTTTTTGGTAGCATATTCTTTATGCTGTTATTGTAAGGGCGTTTCGCCCGACAGGGTTCTCTCTGTCTATTCTTTCCTTTGTGTATGTCCACCTCTAGTTCTGTCGAAATTAGCAGTAAGCTACCTGTTTGGGTCGTTGATGAAGACGATGTTCGTTTCTCCATCCGTTTCGCCCTCGCTACGCACAATTTCAACGCCATGACCTACTCCTCTGGCGAGGCATTTTTACAAGACACCAACTTGATGCAACCAGGCTGTGCGGTTCTCGACCTAACAATGGCCACCATGAGCGGTCTGGAGGTTCAACGTGTTCTCAAGGAAGCGAATAGCCCTATTGAAGTGATTATTCTCTCTGGTCACGGCTCGATTCCAGACGTTGTCACAGCCATGGAAAATGGCGCCGTCTCGTTCTTAGAAAAACCCGTTGACCCAGATGAATTGACCAAAAAGGTGGAGCTTGGTCTTGAGCGCTCGATGAAAAAATGGCAGTGCTATCAGATGAACCAACTCTTGCTGACGTTTTCACGCCGCGAAGCGCAGATCTTCGAGTTGGTATGCCAAGGATACAAAAATAATGAAATCGCGGACAAACTTTTTTTATCGCAACGCACAGTAGAAGCGCATCGCGCCCATATCACGAAAAAACTGGGCGTGCACACACCGATTAGCCTGCTCTACGAACTTGCTCGTTGCAGCGGTCATCCTGTTGGCCTTTTCCCCGCGGGCAAACGCAAAAAAGCAGTACAGAAAACGCAAACTTTTGCGCGAGCATCTGTGCAAGTTGTCACGCCTTTGCAAAGTAGTAGAACCACTCTCACCTATCCAATTCCCATGAATAGGTCAGTGACAATACCTCCCCACAAAGGCAATGACAAAAAATAAACCAGACTTACTGTGCCTCATCCTTAAAAAGGTCTCGAGCCACACGCATAGGGCAATACTTTGGACCACACATACTGCAGAAATGCGCCTCTTGTGCTGCTTTTCCTGGTAAGCCTTCAGCGTGGTAAGAGCGTGCGCGAGCTGGGTCTACACTCAGCGCAAATTGATCACGCCAACGGAATTCAAAACGTGCCGCACTCATAATATGATCATGAATGACCGCACTAATTGAGCCTTTCGCAATGTCCGAGGCATGAGCCGCTATTCGGAAGGCTGCCATGCCTTCTCGAACGTCTTGCGCATTGGGCAATCCGAGATGCTCCTTGGGAGTGACATAGCAAAGCATCGCTGTACCTGCTCCACCAATCACAGTGGCGCCAATCGCAGCAGTGATATGATCGTAGCCCGCACCAATATCGCAAACTAATGGTCCTAAGGTGTAAAAAGGAGCCCCATCACACCACTCTTCTTCATTGATCTGGTTTAAGGCGATTCCTTGAAGGGGAATGTGACCAGGACCCTCAATCATAACTTGCACATTTTTAACGCCCGCTTGACGATTTAATTCCCCAAGGGTGCGCAATTCCGCAAATTGCGCGGCGTCATTGCCATCATAAATACTGCCAGCACGAAGCCCATCACCCAAGGAAAGCGTAATGTCATAACGACGCGCAATATCTAAAAGTTCATCAAAATTGTCGTATAGGAAATTTTCTTTTTTTGCTTGAGTCGCCCAGGTTGCCATAATGCCACCACCTCGAGAGACAATCCCTGTCATTCGATTGCGAGTGAGTGCAATATGGTCGAGCAGCACCCCTGCGTGAATTGTCATGTAGTCCACGCCCATTTCCGCCTGATCAATCATCACTTCTTTAAAAAGTTCCCAAGAGAGCTGATCTATATGTCCATTGACGCGCTCAAGTGCTTCGTAAATCGGCACTGTACCTACGGGAACTGGGCTGTGACGAATAATCATTTCTCGTGTGCAGCGAATGTTTTCTCCCGTAGATAGATCCATCACCGTGTCTGCACCACGAGCCAGAGACTCTTGCAACTTAGCAACTTCTGCAACCCACTGTCGACCATTACCAGAAGTACCAATATTGGAATTAATCTTTGTCGCAAAAACACGTCCAATAATCATCGGTTCGGCTTCAGGGTGCTTAAAAGAAAGAGGAATGACGGCTTGGCGTTTGGCCACGAGTTCTCTCACTTTCTCTGGTGTCCAAGGCGTCCAACTTTCAATTAGCGCAGTCAACTTACGCTTGAGTCCTTGATTGGTCATTGTTTCAACCCCAGCCACAAAAGCTTCGTAGTTTAGGTTTTCTCGTGTGGCAACAAAAGACATTTCGGGCGTAATCACGCCTGCCTTTGCTGCGGCGAGCTGCGTAAGAGAACCCACAGGGGGACGCTCACGAGAGGGAAGAGTAACTTCCTCGGGGGTACCCTCTTCGCCAAAGCGACCTGTCACATCCTTGAGGTACAAATCAGGGTTAGTGCCACCTCTAAAGCAGGCTGGCGTATTTTCTTGCTTAATTCGACGGAAGGGTACTTTTTCGCCATGAGCAGAGACTCCATAGCAGCGCTCCCCTTCGGGGCGCAGTTCGGCACGTTTGAAAAATAAATTTTCCATCACGGTATCCTCATTTTTGACGCAGCAAAAGCACTACGTTCGGTATCAAGACAGGATTGACGTCAATGGGAAGGGAGGGAAATGCGAGGCGTGAAGCGGAGCACAAGTTTTGGAATACTTGCTCTCCTTCGTGGTCTCCATCGTTGTGATGAAGCTCTCTTCAATGGAAGTTGGAACGAGCGCGTTTTTCTCCAAACGCGTATCTGCCCTTTTTATTGAAAAGCGTTTCCCGCCGCAGGTTTTAACCTGTTCCGGTGCCAAGAGTGTTTCTCAATCGGAATAAAGAAGCCTCACTCGCTTCTCTTCCAATACCCCTAACGCCATAGGAAAGAGTGTAGCAGTCAGCGAAAAAAACGCGCAACAATCAGAGGACTTTTTCTGCACTCTCTACAGTGCGCACAATGTTAAAATTGAACCACTTTAAATTTGGATGAGCCTCATAGGCGAGTTCCTTGATTGACTCAAGATGTCTGTTCTCGAAAAAATCTCATCCTTGAACCAGTTTCTCCTTTCTTTTTGTTTTCTTTTTTCCTTCAAGGTTAAAGCTCATGGATCTCAATGCTCTCACCGCTCTTTCTCCTATCGACGGTCGTTATGCCAAGCAGACTGATGTGTTGCGCAACATCTTCTCCGAATACGCCTTCATGAATGCTCGTGTTCGTGTTGAAACCGAATGGTTAATTGCGCTTTCTGAACAAGGTTTTGCAGAACTCCCAGAAATTAGTGCACACGGGAAGGCTTTCTTACGCGGCTTGGCAGATAACTTCTCCATCACGGATTGCGAAGCCATCAAAGAAATTGAAAAAACCACGAACCATGACGTGAAGGCCGTGGAGTACTGGATTAAGCGCCAAGTGGATCACGATGACGAATTACGTCAAAGCGCTGAATTCGTACATTTTGCTTGCACCTCGGAAGACA
The DNA here is from genome assembly GCA_905197905.1 of uncultured Sutterella sp. Taxonomy (GTDB): domain Bacteria; phylum Pseudomonadota; class Gammaproteobacteria; order Burkholderiales; family Burkholderiaceae_F; genus Sutterella. Next base: position 75,728 of record CAJKAP010000006.1, read on the forward strand.
TCAATAACACGAGCCACGCTTTGATGCTCACTGAAGGTCGTAAAGCCTTGGTCGCAGAGTTGCGCAAAGTGCATGCCAAACTCGTAGAACAGGCTCACCAGTGGGCCGATGTGTCGATGCTTTCCCGCACGCACGGTCAAACCGCAACCCCTACCACCGTTGGTAAAGAATTTGCTAACGTCGCAGTACGGTTAAACCGCATCATCGAAGCGATTGAAGCTGTCAAGGTCTATGCCAAGATGAATGGTGCTGTCGGAAACTACAACGCTCATCTGATTGCCTATCCTGAAACTGACTGGGAAGCTTTCTCTCGTCGCGTTGTTGAAGAACGCTTAGGTGTCACATTCAATACTCACACGATCCAGATTGAACCGCACGACTACATGGCTGAACTCTTTCATGAAATCACTCGTGCCAACACAGTGTTACTCGACTTCGATCGTGACGTATGGGGTTATATCTCCATGGGCTTCTTTAAGCAAAAGTTGAAAGAAGGCGAAGTAGGTTCCTCCACCATGCCACACAAAGTTAACCCTATCGACTTTGAGAACTCTGAAGGTAACCTCGGTATTGCTAACGCCATTCTCTTACACTTGGCTGGCAAATTGCCAATCTCGCGTTGGCAACGTGACTTGACGGACTCCACCGTTTTGCGAAACTTGGGTGTTGGCTTTGGCTACTGCTTCATTGGTTATAGCGCTATGATGCGTGGTTTGAACAAACTTGAGTTGAACGAACGCTGTGTGGCAGAAGACTTAGATCACGCTTGGGAAGTGCTCGCTGAAGCAGTTCAGACCGTGATGCGACGCTATGGTGTGCCGCATCCTTATGAACAGTTGAAGGCTCTCACTCGTGGTAAGGGCATTACGCCTGAAAGCATGCGTGAATTCATCAGCGGTTTGGATATTCCTGAAGATGCCAAAGCTCGTTTGATGGTTTTAACGCCTGCTACTTACACAGGTAAGGCTGCTGAACTGGCTCGCCGTTGCTAATTTAAACGTTCCTAAATTTGAGTTCCTTCACTAACGAAGAGGAGGAACTCATTTTTTTGAGCAACAGTAAGACGCAGTTACTGCACCAAAGAAACTGCTTTGATCTGCGCAAAGACACGTTGTCCCACTTGCAAATTGAGATGATGAACAGAGAGAGCTGAAATCATCGCAAACATCTTTTGACCATAAGCATTGAGCGTCACCAAAACTTGTCCTCGCCCTTCTAGCGGTTGCATCTCCTCGATACTCGTTTCCACAATATTGCGAATACTACTTGCCTCTGGACGCAAACGCGTTAACGATACATCACGAGCTAAAATGCCCATACGCACCTTATGTCCTACAGTAGTGGGCGTCCCTGTGACCTCTAAACGCAAACCACTTGAATTGATCACGGAGATATTCCACGTCGAATCCACTGATTCGACAGTGCCCTCAATCAGTACTTCTATCCCTTCAGACTGCTCACGTAGGCCTCGACGATAAAGTACTTCGCCAGGAGTACCTTCATCAATCATCTTGCCGTTTTCTAAAAGCAAGATTCGGTCTGAGAGTTGACGCATCTCGGAAACAGAATGGGTAACATAGAGAATCGGAATCGAGAGCTCTTCACGCAACCTCTCCAGCCATGGCAAAAACTCCTGTTTACGTTTCATGTCAAGCGCGGAGAGTGGCTCATCCATGAGCAAAATATCAGGCGTAACCGAAAGAGCACGAGCAATCGCAACACGTTGGCGTTCGCCACCAGAGAGGCTCGTTGATGACTTACTCAACACGTCTCCAATCCCCAATAAATTCACAATTTCTTGTAGCCTTCGATCGCTCACTGGATGCGTTGCCCGCTTACGAGCAAAGTCTATATTTCCCTTAGCAGTTAAGTGCTCAAAAAGGCTCGCCTCTTGGAAAACATAGCCCAAACGGCGCTTATAGGTCGGAATAAAGAGATTTTGGCTGTCGTCTTGCCAGACTTGGTCACCAATTCTCACAAGTCCCTCCCCGCGATTTAATCCTGCAACGCAGCGTAGCAGAGTGGTTTTACCGCAACCGGATGGCCCAAAAAGCACCGTGATGCCACGAGGTTCTAAAGCAAAATTGGCTCTCAAACAAAACTTATCATCTCGCTCAAGCGTGATATCTATGCGTCCTTTTCCCATTTTTGCTCTACCTTTGTGAAACTCGACGACGATTAAGTACATTTAGTCCCATCAGCACAATAAAGCTAAAGAGCAACATGCCGCCAGCTAAAATATGCGCTTGAGAGTATTCCATCGCCTCAACGTAGTTATAGATTTCGGTCGAGACGACTTGGGTTTGACCAGGAATATTTCCCCCGATCATCAACACAACCCCGAATTCCCCAATAGTATGCGCAAAACTCATCAGCGCGCCCGTGACAATCCCGTGTTTTGCTAAAGGGATGGCCACATGGAAAAAGGTATCAGTCGGAGAGCACTGTAAGGTGGCTGCCACTTCATATGGTCTATCCCCGATCGCCTCGAAGGCAGTCACAACAGGCTGAACCATAAAGGGAAGAGAATAGACCACCGAGCCAATCACAAGTCCTGCGAAGGTAAAGTTGAGTGTCCCCCAGCCAATGACTTCAGTGACTTTGCCAATGGGACCAACAGGCCCCAAGGCAACCAAAATATAAAACCCGAGTACAGAGGGAGGCAACACCAGGGGGAGTGTCACAATAGCACTCACTGAAGCACACCAAGCACTTCTTTTTTTTGCAAGCCAAGCTGCCAACGGAACTCCTACGGCGAGCAAAATGCTCGTTGTAACAAACGCAAGCTTCAAACTCAAAAATACTGGAGCCAAATCAACCGTTAGGACCATAAACTATCTCTCACTCGGGTTATGAGTCTCAGTGGCTTATTTCGCCATCGCGTAGCCAAAAGCTTCGCGCACTTTGTCGGCTTCTGGGCTTGACTTCAAAAAATCAATGAATTTCTTAGCCGCTTCCTTGCTCTCCCCATTTGTGAGCAAAACGCCGTCTTGCATAATGGGACTATAGTACTCAGCAGGCACAATCCAACCAGAACCTTCGGTGAACTTACCATTTTTGTAGCACTGAGACAAGGCAATAAAACCAACTTGTGCGTTTTCTGAGCTCACAAACTGGTAGGTCTTCCCAATATTGCCACCCACTACAAACTTTGGCTGAAGTTTTTCGTAGAGCCCTAAATAGCGAAGAGTTTCTTCAGCCGCGACTCCGTAAGGGGCCAATTTAGGGTCTGCGACAGCAAGCTTGTGCACCTTGTCTGACTCAAGCACTTTCGCGTCTTTTACAAAATCGGGTTGCTTACTCCAAAGCACCAGTTTCCCAATTGCATACGTAAAGGTAGATCCCTCAACTCCTAACCCTTCTTTAACTGCCTTTCCAGTCGCCTTGTTATCAGCTGAAAGCAAGATGTCAAAAGGCGCGCCATTTTTGATTTGTGCATAAAGTGCCCCGGTGGCGCCAAAGGACATCACCAACTTGTCACCCGTCATCTTTTCATAAACTGGTGCCAAATCCTGCATTGGTTTTGTAAAGTTAGCGGCAATGGCTAATTTCACTTCTGTAGCCTGAGCAGAAAGAGCGGCGCTCAAGAGAAGGGTTAGCAAGGTTATCTTTTTCATGCGAAAATCTCCAAATAGATCACGACCGCAATCAACTCGATTTTGAGTAAGATTGAACTACCCCTCGACAGGTAGTACAATCAGCGTTAGGTCGTTATTCAATATTAGAATAACGGTTCATTTTGATTTTTGCAACACACTTTTTGGAGTCCGCCATGTCTAGTCCTATCGCAGACCCCGTCTTACTTGCCAACCAGATGGCAGAGATGGCAGATAAGCGTATTGATATCCTTCGCCGCATCAATGACGTGGGGTCTATATCTAAGGCCGCCCGCATGGCAGGTGTAAGCTACAAGGCAGCATGGCAGGCAATCGAAACGCTCTCAAACTTAGCGGGAGGACCACTCGTTGAAAAAGAAGTAGGTGGTGCACACGGTGGTGGTACTCGTTTAACGGAAAAAGGCGTTGAAGTTCTCAATTTAGCCAACGATCTCACACGCGCTCGTCTAGAAGTGTTAGCGCGCTATCGTCTCAAAGAGCAACCCGCGCTAACCAATTTAGGTTTGAGCACCCTTTCCACGTCCATGCGCAATATGATCCCCGCGCTCATCCGTAAGGTCAAAATCGGTTCCGCCTTGGTGCGCTTAACGTTACGTCTGGGAGACGGTCAAGAGTTACGCTCCTCAATCACAATGGAATCTGCACAGCTTTTAGGTATTAGAGAAGGCGCTTCGGTTTTAGCTCTTTGCAAAGCCACTGCCATTGAAATCCTTCGTCCTGAACTCGTCAGTGACGCTCTTGAAAACTGTATCCGAGGCGTTGTGATTCGCTCCGTTCGAGAACGTCGTGGTGGAGAATGTTCGATTCAGCTCGAAAATGGTCAGACGATCATCGGGTTCGTTCCTCCTGAACATGGTTTACATATCGGATCAATTGCTGTGGCTTGTATTCCTGCTGAATCAATCGTGATTGCCATCAATGGATAAGCCAAAAACCATCTATGAGAGCGGAATGATTCTCATCTCCCTCTTTTGGAGTCAAAAAATGGTGAAAACCCTCCCCCATTTGGGAGGTTTTTGAAATAAAAACCTTAAGTTTTGATTAATATCAAGAGAACTTAATACATCCTTACGAAAACCTTAATAATATGTTGCCTGTAGAGAGCGTTGCCTTCTGAAGGCTCATCCCTAACCTCTCCTCTTGGAAAACGAATCTACTTCCCTGTTTAGACTCCTCAATTGAAGTAGGTCGGTTACTCATCAAAAGGTTCCAAAAAATGAAGAATAGCAAATGGTATGCAGCTGGTCTCTGCCTGATCGGTGTTGTCATCGGTATCGTCTTTGTTGGCGCTTTGACTAGCACTGTGCACTGGGCTGGCACGAATAAATTCTGTGGTGAGTTCTGCCACTCCATGGACATGGTTTACATCGCCTACAAGGATGGGCTTCATGGTCGTACGCCGACTGGCGTCACCGCTGGTTGCTCTGACTGCCACTTGAAGTATCACTCTAACGAACACATTGGGCCGATCGACTACGCTTTGATGTTGGTTGACAAGGCTCGAGCTGGTTCCAAATCTGGTTGGGGCGAAATCCGTGGCACGTTGAACACTGTTGAAAAACAGATCGAACGTCGTCCCGAATTGGCCAAGGAAGTTCATGAACTCTTCTTGGAACGCAACTTCAGTATGTGTAAGGGTTGCCACGATCTCGAAAAGATGTATGATCCGAAGAAGGCTGTGATTTCGACGATGCACCGCAATATGGGTAAGGACGGCAAAGTCGTAGACTGCTTAGCCTGCCACCCGACCGCTGGTCACGATTACAGCAAGTTGCCTGTTCCTGGCGCTAAGAAAGAAGCGAAGGCTGAATAATCTGGCAATAGTTACGACTAACAAGATCCCGCTAGTTTTATCAAAAACTGGCGGGATTTTTTGTATTCACTCATGAGAAACGCCCCAGAGCAACGCGGTTTTGACTAAAATCGATGAAATCAAGTTTCTTTTTTGCATAACCCGATATTTACGCATCAGAGAATGCACCAAAAACTCGATAGCGTAATCACAGTGCTCCGAGCAAATGCTCGTCAATACTAGAGCGCAAGCCCCAAGGGAGGCATTTTTTATATGAATAACACGATTTTTCGTCAAGACTACCAAGCACCATCGCATTTGGTGAGCACGGTCAATCTTGAATTCGATCTGGATGTGGAAAGCACCAGCGTTATCAGTACGCTGCATGTCATTCCCAATCCTGACGCTCAAACCCAGACTGGTGACTTTGTGCTCAACGGTGAAGGACTCACCTTAGTGAGCGTTGCCATCAATGACGAGCAGCTCGATGAAACCCAGTACGATCTTACTGAGGAAACCCTAACACTGCACAACATCAACGCAGAAGTGGATTTGACAATTGTGAATCGTTTTAGTCCCTCGGCTAACACGAGACTCCAGGGGATTTACGCCTCTGGCAAGAATCTCATTAGTCAGTGTGAAGCGGAGGGTTTCCGCGCCATTACCTACTTTCCAGATCGCCCCGACGTGTTGGCACGCTACCACGTCACGATCCGCGCGTCTAAGGAGGAATTCCCGATCCTCCTCTCTAACGGCAACCGCATCTCTGAACGAGACCTTGAAGACGGCCGTCACGAAACCGTTTGGGATGACCCCTTTGCTAAACCCTGCTACCTCTTTGCTTTGGTCGCGGGTAAGTTTGAATGCCAGCGCGAAAACTTCAAGCTCAAGGATGGTCGCATCGTAGCGCTCGAGGTTTGGGTTGAGCCACAAGATATTGATAAGACCGCTCACACCATGGAAAGTCTGAAAAAGGCAATTCGTTGGGACGAAGAACGCTGGGGTCTTGAACTTGACCTTGATCACTTTGCAATCGTAGCAACGAACGATTTCAACTTCGGCGCTATGGAGAATAAGGGCTTGAATATTTTCAACGCTCGTTATGCGCTTGCTAACCCAAAAGTAGCGACCGATCAAGACTATGCCAGTATTGAGGCTGTGGTAGGCCACGAATATTTCCATAACTGGACAGGCGACCGTGTAACCTTGCGTGACTGGTTCCAGCTCACACTCAAAGAAGGACTTACCGTTTTCCGTGATCAAGAGTTTTCGGCTGACATGCTGGGTGACGAATCAGCTCGCGCTGTTGAACGCATCAAGAACGTGAAAGCTTTGCGCCTTGCCCAGTTCTCTGAGGATGCTGGCCCAATGGCACATCCAATTCGCCCCAATAGCTACCAAGCGATCGACAATTTCTACACAATGAGCGTTTATGAAAAAGGCGCCGAAGTCATTCGCATGCTTCAAACTATCCTTGGGCGAGACGGATTCCGACGTGGGTTCGATCGCTATATCGCTCAAAACGATGGTTCTGCTGTAACCTGCGAACACTTCATTGACGCCGTGTTGGAAGGCACCTCAATTGATAAAGAGCTCTTCAAGCGTTGGTACTCTCAAGCTGGGACTCCTCGCGTAACGGTGAACTCCTCTTACGATGCACAGGCCCATACGTTGACACTTACCTGTGCACAATCGACGCCGCCGACACCTGAACAACCAACCAAGGAGCCAGTGCTCATCCCGTTCCCTGTTGCGCTCTTCGACCGCCAGGGACGTGCATTGCCTTTGAAGTTAGAAGATGAGCCGTTCCTCACTGGTAAGACTGAAGAACTCTTGCAGTTGACGACTAACGTGCAAACGTGGATCTTCACGGATGTGCCCTCTCAACCAGTGCTCAGCCTCAATCGTGGTTTTGCCGCTCCAGTGATCGTCGAGTACGACTATGGCGATGAAGATTTAGCTTTGCTGGCCAAGCATGACACCGATGCCTTCAACCGTTGGGAGGCCATGCAGAAATTAATGTTGCGCGAACTACTCGCTCAGGTCAACGCACTGCTTTCCCAAGAAGATCGAGCCGTTTCGCCGACTCTTTTTGATGCTTTCGAAGCGCTTATCACCGATCCTGCAATTTCGCCCGCCTATAAGGCCGTTGCAATGGAATTGCCTAGCGAGAAAACTATTGGTGACGCCCTTCCCTTGATTGATCCGTGGGCCATACATCACGCTCGTGAATTCGTACGCGAACGCCTTGGGACTCGCACATTGACGAAACTCGAAGACATTGTCAATGAAAACCAAACCCCAGGAGACTACTCACCCAACACGAAGGATGCAGGTCGTCGCTCTTTGAAGAACACCGCGCTCTACTACATGGTGGCTACCGCTAACAAGCACGCTATTTTGTTGGTTCGCGATCAGTTCTTGGTAGCCAACAACTTAACAGACAAATTGGCAGCCCTTCGACTGCTTTCTGGCTCGAGCTCTCCAGTGAAAACCGATCTCAACCGAGAAACTCTGGAAAGTTGGATCAATGAACCACTCTTACTGAATAAGTGGTTTACTATTCAGGCCACTGCGCCTTGCTTACCAGGAGAAATCCCAGTTGTCAACCGTATCCGTGACTTGGTGAAGTCTGGTCTCTTTAATATGAAGAACCCAAATAACGTTTATGCCTTGCTGAGCGCCTTCTTCCACAGTAACCCTGTTGAATTTCATCGTACTGATGGGACAGGTTATCAGTTCTGGGCGCAAATGGTTCAACAACTCGATGCCATCAATCCAAACGTCGCCGCTCGCGTAGCACGTTCTCTGGAAAACTGGCGTCGTTATACTCCTGATCTCTCAAGCATGATGTTCCAGACGCTCAAGTTTATGCAATCGCGTCAAGACAAGCTCTCACCCCAGGTCAATGAAATTATTTCTAAAGCCTTGAATAATCCTTCTTAAGGAAGTTAATCGTGAATCGTTCGCTTTCTGAATTTTTGTCCACGGAAGAAACTCTTCATCAATTGGACCCCAAATTAAGCCGTTTGTTGCTCGGCATCGCTGATGCTTGCAAAACGATTAGCAACCAGTTGCACTATGGCGCTCTCGCAGGCGTTTTAGGACTTGCTGGTTCTGAAAACGTGCAAGGCGAAAGCCAAAAAGTCATGGACATTGTAAGTAACGATATCTTCGTTCAACACGTCCAAGCGACTGGCGTAGTTTGCGGTATGGTGAGTGAAGAAGTTCCTGATCCGATCGCTATTGATGAAAAGTATCCCATTGGACCTTACCTCATCTGCTTTGACCCATTGGATGGCTCTTCTAACTTGGACATCAACGTCTCCGTGGGTTCAATCTTCTCGGTGACGCCCGCTATACGTCCTCAGCGCCAGCCTGTCGCTGAGGACTTTTTGACCCCTGGCTCTCAGCAAGTCTTGGCTGGCTACTGCATGTATGGTCCTCAAACTCAGTTGGTCATCACCTTAGGGCGTGGCACCGTCATCTTCACGTTGAACCCTGGCACTGGTGTCTTTGAACTCACCAACGATAAAGTTTCAGTGAGCCCGCAAGCCAAAGAATTTGCTATCAACTGTTCAAATATGCGCCATTGGGAAACGCCTGTGAAGCGCTACATAGCCGAGCTCTTAGAAGGTAAGGAGGGAGTACGTGGTAAAGACTTCAACATGCGCTGGATCGCTGCTATGGTGGCTGAAGTGCATCGCATTTTGCAACGCGGCGGCATCTTCATGTATCCGCGAGACCACCGCGATCTTCAAAAACCTGGCAAACTGCGCCTGCTCTATGAAGCCAATCCGATGAGTATGCTGATTGAAAATGCTGGTGGCGCTGCAACAAACGGGCACGAACGTATTCTCGACATCAAACCCGAAAAGATCCACCAACGCGTGGCAGTCTTCTTGGGAGCCGCAGAAGAAGTCGAACTCGTCACGAGATATCACCAAGAAGAAGCTGTGTAATCGTGAGTTTCTTCTCAGGAGCACTTCATTTGAAGTGCTCTGTTTTGTCTAGAAAAAGCCATCTCGTAGGAGATGGCTCTTCTCGGGAAACCTTCAAAGAAAATTAGAAGAGGTCTTCAAACATCTTCTTTTTCTTCTTCGTATCCTTTTCTTCCTCAGCCTGAACTTCTGCTTCAGCCACAACAGGCTTGGCTTCTTCTGCAGTAGGAGCTGGCAAAGCTGTCTGCAAACGATGTTCAAAAGCGACTAAGCTTTCGTTGAACTTGTCCACGGTAGCCATTTGTTGCTGAGCAACCTCACCGTTCAAAGCCGTAAACTTCGTATCAATGTCGTCACGCAGCCGACGGACTTCTTGTCCCAACTCGTCGCAACGCGCGAGTAAGAGAGATTCCAATTTTTCCAAGCGCTCTCGCGTGATCTTATTGACTTCAGCAAAACGGCTCTTTTCCGCATCATCAGCTAAAGCTCTGGCGTTGCGCGTTTCTTTGTAGGCCGAGCGCAATTCAAGCGTTACGCTCGCTGCCTGCCAGACCGTGTAGAGCAACATCAACAAAATCAAAACACCGAAACAGCACACCACGATAATACCGAGAGGGGCCTGAATTTCCGTGTAAACCAAATTCACCGTTGTTTCAGCGGAAATCGCGCTCCAGTTAATGACTAAGAACACGGCCATCACAACGAGTAATAAGAACAAGGCAATCGTACGAATTTTCACTTTTTAGTCTCCAAAAACAAAGTTCTTTATTTAGAACCTTTGTTTACTGCTATAGAAATATGAGCTCTCTATATGCCAATCAGAAACACAGGCAAGCCTTTTATAAAAGACCTCTGTGGTTGGTTGTTCAGGTTTGTTTCCATTCTCATCCCAATCAAAAAATTGGAAACCAAGAATGAATGCTTTAGATTATCCCATCATAGCAAAAGGACGCTATTCTCTGCATCTCGTTTTCGGCTTTACGACCTTTGACGTATGCGCCTAAAGGGGCTATAGTGTGAGGTTAGTAGAAATATTTGAATAATTTTTACGCCTCATTGTTCCCTACTGGAGAAAATTTGTATGCGGACGGACGCTCGCTTTCCCAAGCTTCACATCGTCAACCATCCCCTGATTGAGCACAAGTTGACCCTGATGCGTGACAAGAACACCGACACTCAGGATTTCCGAACCTTATTGCACGAAATCGCTTTGCTCATGGGCTACGAAGTTACCCGCGACTTCCAGACTCACCTCGTTGAAATTGAAACCCCCATCTGCAAGACGCAGCAGCCTCTTTTGGTTGCCAAAGACCCAATCATCATCCCCATCCTACGTGCTGGCTTAGGAATGACTGATGGTCTCCTTACTCTTTTGCCTGCTGCTCGTGTTGGACACATTGGTTTGCAACGCGATGAAAATGCCAACCCTATTGAATACATGATCCGTATTCCGAAGGGAGACGAACACAGCAACTACATTGTGGTTGATCCGATGCTCGCCACCGGTCATTCTGGCGCCTACGCAGTTAACAAGTTAAAAGAACACGGCGTGAAGGGTGGGCAGATTCGTTTTATGGCTCTTGTTGCTGCCCCTGAAGGCGTGAAAGTCTTCACAGATGAACATCCCGATGTGGAACTTTATGTTGCCGCGCTTGATGATCATCTCAACGAGCATGCTTATATTGTTCCTGGTCTAGGTGACGCTGGAGACCGTGTTTTTGGCACTCTATAAGCCTCTGAAGCACTAATTTCTAAAGGTCCTAGATTTTGGTCTAGGACCTTTAGTTTTTTCAGGAAGTCCCTCTCTTCTTTTTCGAGGAACAATAGCCTTAAGGAATCTGCACATAATTGGATATTATTTATCCAATTTATATTAGGGTTAACCATTATTTGTAGATTTCTTTATACTTTTCACATAGTTTTTTATACGTATATATACTTATTTTTAAGAAATAAACACTTAAAACTAATCTGTTAGAGTTTCTTTAACTTGATAAAAATCAAATGTTACTTAGGCAAAAAGGAGCATTATGCTTCCAACGGATGTTTGTTCATCCATTTTTTCCTTCTATTTGATGCACCAAAAAGTGCACCCTCTCTAGGTTGTTGAATATGTCGACCCCTGATTCTGTCAAATACGGCAACACCCCTACCGCTAACGAAAATGTTTGGGGCGCTGGCCTTAAAGATGCTAAGCGTCAAAGCCGCACGACCGCTCTTTTGGATATTGGTCAGTCTGTCTCTGGTCTTATCCTCGGTCTCTTCCTCTTCTGCCATATGGCCTTCACAGGCTCCGTCAACTTTGGCAAAGACTTGTTCGCCAACTTGATCGCTACCTCTGGTGGTGCCTTCTTGGATGGTGAAGAACACCTTTGGATGCATGTTGCCTTCGTTGGTTTCATCACCTTAACGGTAGCTATCCACGCTTTCTGTGCATTACGTCGTTTCCCGACTTCTTATCACCAGTTCCGTGATATCAAGGCTCACTGGCATCTTCTTAAGCACGAAGACACCGCTTTGTGGGTTGTCCAGATCACCACTGGCGCTTTATTGTTCCTCTTCGTATTCACCCACGTGATGCCGATGCTCTTTAATCCAAGCAGCTTCGATCCCAACTTGATCGGTGTTCACACCTATCACATTGGTATGGTCTACACGTTCATCTTCTTGGTGATCACAGAACTCCACGGCATGATCGGTTTGTATCGCTTAGCCGTCAAGTGGGAAATCTTCTCCAAGGATGCTGACCGCAACCTGATCGACCAGCGTGAACGCGTTGGTGACCGCGCTGGTCTTCGCAAGACGATGCTCTTCGTTGCTCTCGCCATGATCGTTGCAGGGACCTTGACCGCTTACAAGAACTACTCGATCGGTAAAGAACAGGTCGAAGCTAACCAGGCCGATCAGCGCTACGTTGTCCCTGCTGACAAGAACTGGTACCACAACTAATTGGCCTTTCTCCTAGATAGGTCTACCCACGGGTGCTACAGAAATCCAAAAGACAATGTAGCACCCGTTTTGTTTTTTCAATAAGCAGATTTGCGACCACCCTATTGATGCGAAGCGAGAGCTTCTCGTATAAAGCTCCCTAGTGCATAAGGGTATTTCCGGGAACACGGGTAGCAACCACATCTCGTCGATCTATAACAACATCTTGGATTCTTTTATTCCCTTTGAACAACTACATAGATAACTGCTTTATGATGAGTTGGCCTGTTATCTAACTAGCATGAGAATCCCAAGCTCGATCACTTTAAACCGAGAAGCAATAGCTTGCACATTTGGCATCCGAGCTTCTGCGTCCAACTCCTACCACGTGCAAATCCACGAAATCGCCTCAGCAGTCTTGGCAGATGCTCGTAATGCGTAGCCAAAAGAATCTTTACAGCCTAAATGCGTCCAGCGAGGCAATTCCTTTGCTAGCTTCTTCTAGCTATCGTTGAGTACTTTTTTACTGTCGTCTTTACTCGACTTGAGCACAACTTTCAACATACTTTCACTCTTTGCTAAACGGAATTTGGCTTCTTGTAGTTTTTCAAATTGCACTTTGAGCTCATCGTGGGTTAAGGGACGGTCGGCAGGAATATCTGAGTTTTTTCAATAGTCAGCTTCAAAGTTCCGTGAGGTTTAGCGGTAGTGCATCCTAAACTGAATAGGCTTGGTCGTCGGCTCTCAAGTAGTTTTGCTAGGCGGTCTTAGCCTGCAGGAAAAACTATTAAATAGTTGACAACATCACCGCAGCCAATCGGTTAGTAGGGCAGGAAGGGCTTTACTGTTTGAGCTAAAAGAGATGGTCTGGTTGAGCTATCCAACCAACAGCTTCGAGATACGTAGATAAAGCTCACTTTGGGTGTAGCTACCTGGGTATTGCTTCCATCACATAAGATCTTGATCAGATAGTCAAATAGCTCTAAAAACATTGTTTAGACCAGACGTAGCGTTTCCATATCCTTACAAGTATAGATAGACTACAAGCACCACTACTTCAGCGTATGCAAAGAAAAAACCAGCTACTAAACAGAGTGAGCAGCTGGTTTTTAAAAGAGAAGCGGCAGAGCCAAGTTTCCCTGGCATCCACCGCCTCATTTTACTGGTGCGAGTCCTGGAGATTCCCCAAGACTCTTGGTCAAGTCTGACTATCTAAATTAGATGTAACCGTAGACCATACCGAGGCAGTAGCCAGTAGCGGTAGCCGTCAACACACCGATCAAGCCTGGAGCGATGAAGGAGTGGTTGATCACGAAACGGCCAATATGCGTCGTACCAGAGCGATCGAACTGGAGAGCAGCCAAGTCAGACGGATAGGTCGGAAGGATGTAGTAACCATAGCAAGCAGCGGCACAGGACACCACCAATCCCGGAGGAACACCAATCTGCAAAGCGACAGGAACAATCGTTGCCACAGCAGCAGCCTGAGAGTTCACAAGCTTAGACGTCAAGAGCAAGACCAAAGCGTAAGCCCAAGGATAGGAACGAACCAACTCAGTCAACACGGTTTTGAGGTCAGCCAAGTGAGCAGCGAACATCGTGTCAGCCATCCAGGCCACACCATACACAGCGCAAATTGCGACGCAACCAGCATTGAACACAGGGGTCTTACCAACGCTAGCAGCGCGGGTCTTGCAGAAAATGACGATGAAGGCACCGCAAGTCAACATGAACATCTGAATGATCAACGTCATGGACAAAGCTTTCTTACCAACGATCGGGCGGAGTTCAGGGAACATGCCGAAGACAGCCACAGCGGCCACGGTCGCCAGGAAGATCCACAAGGAGGTCCACTGTTCCGGACGGAACTTCACACCGATCAAGGTGGTGGTTTCACCGTAGATGTACTTACGCTGTTCAGGGTCAGCTATCAATTTCTGGAATTCAGGGTCTTTGTCCAAATCTTTGCCACGGAAGACAGAGAACAAGGAAACAAAGAACAAACCAACGATAGCACCAGGAATCACGATCGAGAAGAGCTGAACGAAGCCGAACGGATGACCGCCAACCAAGTGACCATCGAGTAAGGAGATCATGGACACAGCAGCCACGGCAGCTGGCGAACAGATGATGGACATCTGGGAAGCGATCGTAGAGGCGGCCATTGGACGTTCCGGACGAATGCCATTCTTAATAGCCACGTCATAGATAATCGGCAACATCGTATAAACAACGTGACCAGTACCGCACAACACAGCCAAGAACCAGCAAAGATAAGGAGCGAGGAAGCAAACGAAACGAGGATGTTTACGCAAGAGACGTTCTGCAATCTGGAGCAAGCAATCAAGACCGCCAGCAGCCTGAAGAGCAGAAGAAGCGCAAATCACGGCTAAAATTGTCAAGATCACGTCGATAGGCGGTTTCCCCGGGGCGATATGCCAACCGAACACCAAAATCAACAGACCAATACCACCGAGCAAACCAAGTGCCATACCGCCCTTACGTGCACCGTAGAACAAGCAGGCAAGCACCACCAAAAGCTGAATCCAAAAATCAAAGCTAAGCATGATGATTCCTAAAAAAATGAGGACAGGATCTATTTTGCCTACTCTTGGGAGTATTCGTGGCGGTATTTTTAGTCCCTTTGACTTAACTATAGGAATTACCCACTTCTGGCATTTTCTTTACAAAAGTTTTAACTCTTGAACTTAGCTTAATAGAAAGATAAATCACAATATATTTGTTATTATTTTCATTTTCTTTATAAAAATCATCGTATTATGTAAATTTTTCAAGATGTTTCTAAACAAAATTACTTAGTGGTTAACCCTTATCTCTGGAGTAGTAAATTGAAGTTTTTTGTTAAAGATGGGGGTATTCATAGTACTAAGTCAAAAGAAAGGCGATTTTTCTCAAAAGTGGTAGAAGAAGGCTGTACACTTTTTTTACTCACGAGATGACTCGAGTCTCTCGGAGCGTCCTCTTAGTATTAGTTGCCAGAGTTAAACACCCTTGCCTCATTAGGGTGCTATCCCTCACAGTGATATCACCACCCCATAACAAACAGTGAATCACTGTGAACTTTGGGCAACATCAAAAATCGGAGATACCTACTATGACGACAGTCATTAAGCAAGACGACCTTATTGAAAGCGTCGCTGCTGCCTTCCAGTACATCAGCTACTATCATCCTCAAGATTTCTTGGATCATATGGCTGATGCCTATCGTCGTGAAGAAAGTGCCGCAGCAAAAGATGCCATCGGTCAGATTCTCGAAAACTCTCGCCTTTGCCAATTAGGTAAGCGCCCTCTTTGCCAGGACACGGGAATGGCCGTGGTCTTTGTGAAGGTCGGAATGGACGTTCGTTGGGAAGGTTTCACGGGTTCCGTGGAAGATGCTATTAATGAAGGCGTCCGCCGCGCTTACACCTACCAAGAAAATGTTTTACGTTTCTCTATGGTGACACCCCCAGAAGGTGCTCGTAAGAACACTCGGAACAATTCTCCCGCAGTTATTCACTGGCAAGTGGTCCCTGGTGACAAAGTGGATATCACTGTTGCCGCTAAAGGGGGTGGATCTGAAAACAAATCCAAGCTCGTCATGATGGTGCCTTCTGACAACGTTGTTGATTGGATTATTGAACAAGTTAAGCACATGGGTGCTGGCTGGTGTCCTCCTGGAATTTTGGGTATCGGTATTGGCGGTACTGCTGAAAAATCAGTTCTTCTGGCTAAAGAAAGTTTGAATGAGCCGCTTGATATGCTCGAGCTCTTAAAACGTGGTCCCCAGACGGAAGAAGAAAAACTCCGTGTTGAAATCTACAACCGTGTCAACGAATTGGGTATCGGTGCTCAAGGTCTCGGCGGCTTGACGACCGTTCTCGACGTCAAAGTAAAAATGTACCCGACGCACGCTGCCTCCAAGCCGGTTGCCGTTATTCCTAACTGCGCCGCTACGCGTCATGCTCACTTCGTGCTTGATGGCTCTGGTCCTAAGTACATCGAACCACCGAAGATTGAAGATTTCCCAGTCTTTGACTGGAAACCTGATGTCACCAAGAGCAAGCGAGTTAATCTTGATACGCTTACTCACGAAGAGATTCAGTCCTGGAAGCCGGGCGATACGCTCCTCTTGTCGGGTAAGTTACTCACGGGTCGTGACGCCGCTCACAAGCGTATTAGTGAAATGCTTGCGAAGGGTGAACCTCTCCCTGTTGACTTCCATGGTCGCGCCATCTACTACGTTGGTCCTGTTGATCCTGTAAAGAGCAAGGGCGAAGTAGTTGGTCCTGCAGGTCCTACGACCTCTACTCGCATGGATAAGTTTGTCGACATGATGCTTTCTGAGCCTGTTGGTTTAGGCTTGATGGTCGGTAAGGGTGACCGTGGCCCTGTGGCTCGCGAAGCTATTAAGAAACATGGTTCTGCTTACTTGATTGCTGTGGGTGGGGCGGCCTACCTCGTCTCGAAGTCGATCCGCGAATCCAAGGTCTTGGCCTTCGGTGACCTCGGCATGGAAGCAATCTATGAGTTCACGATTGAAGATATGCCCGTGACAGTAGCTGTTGACCACAACGGTGACTCGATTCACATCAATGCGCCAAAGTTCTGGGCAGAAAAGATCGCCGAAGCAAAAAAATCGTAATTCGCTAGTTTGACATAGCAACGCCTCTTGATGACTTTTGCTCTCAAGAGGCATTTTTTGTCTGCAAAAAACTTCCATTACCAGTAGAGGGAACGAAAGGGAGCTAGCGCATCAGGCCTTCTGGATCCATTTCTGGCAGCTTGCCATTTTCTGAAATTTTATAGCCATGCTCCGAGGCCCAAACAGCGACTTCGACTCGGGAGCGGAAGTTAAGTTTTTTCAGCACGTGCTTCACATGTACTTTGACCGTTCCATCGCTAATTCCAAGGCGCTCTGAAATATCTTTATTCGTATAGCTAGAGGCAATACAACAAAGCACGTTGTATTCGCGCTTTGTGAGTTTGTTAAAGTTGCGATCCGAATCACTGGGAGCTTGCTCACCACGCAAGCGCTCTGCTAAGGCAGAAGTAATTCTGTCACTCGCTGCCATCCCTCCGTGGCACGCTTTATAGAGCTGATCGACAAATTCTGGCGCAGGAATAGTACGGAGCAGATAGCCATTGGCATCTTGTCGAATAGCCTGCATGAGTAGTGGTGTCTGGTCTGTACTCGTTAACATCATCACTACGCGAGTTTGCGGTTGGCGGTTTTTGACTTCTTGCAAAAAGTGCAATGTATCAAAGCCCTCTTGCTGTAAATTCATAACCACAAGGTCTGGACCCAAGGCAACAAGACTCAATGCGGTGGCTTCATCTGCGGTTTGTCCCAAGACTTGAAAGTCACCAGAGGCTGTCAATACGTCTGCCATCCCCTTCCGGAACAGGGGATATTCATCAATTAGTACAACAGTTGAAAGTTTGCGTTCCATGATTATTTGCACTCATCAAGAACCGCATGAAGTAGCACGTAACAACCTTGCAGTAAGTCGTCCATCTTGAGTTCTTCATGGGGATTATGTGAACCATTTTGGTTCGCGACGAAAATCATTGCACACGGAATACCAGAGCGACTCAACACAGCGGTATCGTGCCCAGCGCCAGAAGGAATACGCACACAAGGAATGTTGCCCTTCTCGGCAGCCTTCATTAAACGATCCGAAAGCTCAGCATTCACGTGACCCGCCTCACTCACTATCGTTCTATCAAATTCAAAAGTCACACCGCGCTTTTCCGCTTCTTCTTGCGCGACGCGAAGTAGTAGTTCATGGAACTCTTTCACTGTTTCATTATCCAAACTACGCATATCGACCGTAAACGAGGTCAACCCAGGAATAACGGAAATTGCAGCTGTAGGGGCAGTGTTCAAGACTCCGATCGTAAACACTAAATCACGACCTGCATCGAGAAACTTCTGCCACTCCACCTCCATTCGAGAAATGAGAGCGGAGGTTGCCATCACGGCATCATGGCGAAATTCTTTATTCAACGCGCCAGAATGAGCTGTTTGCCCGTGACACTTAACAACTTTGTGACGAATATTGCCTCGAATACCAGTCACTACACCGCAACGGGCAGGAAGGAGTCCATCAAGCATAGGACCTTGCTCAATGTGAAGTTCCACAAAAGCGGCAATTCGACTGATATCGATAATAGGTTTCCCTGTCGTTAATCGCGAGGTATCAACCCCCACGTCTTTCATAAAGTCACCCAGAGTGCGATCCACGGTACGGTGCTTGAGCGCTAAATCATCAGCTGTGAGACGCCCCATCATCCCAAGCGAGCCCACATAAGCTTTCCCGAAGAACGAACTTTCTTCGCAGCGCATCATCAAAACACGTACATCTCGATCAAGTGTGATGTCGTTTTCTTTCAGATAATGAACGACTAAAAAGCCAGCAATAATACCAGCCAATCCATCGTAGTGGCCTCCTTGTGGCAGACTATCCGCGTGGCTACCGATGACAAAAGCTGGAAGAACGCGATTTTGCCCAGGAAGGGTAAGCCACACGTTGCCTGCTGCATCTGTCTCAGCCGACATTCCTAACTCTGTACCGAACTCAGTCAAGCGCGTCAATACCTTGCTCTCAGTATCGGAATACCCCTGTCGGGTTACACCTGCCACAGGATCTGCGGATAATTGATGAATTGCATCAAAAAGCCGCTCCGCAAAAGAACCTGCTTTTTCTGCAAAGTGCCCATAAGACAATTTTTCCATGGCATTTCCCATCCAAGAAATTTCTACAGGATCACAAAAGTAAATATAGAATTTTTTCTATATCCCGAAGCCTCTTCCTGATTCAACAGGATAAAATACTACCAAAGAGTTAAGTCTCGTACACTCCTCTTTTTGCCCCATTTGCATGCTCTTTGATCAAACCCAACGATTTCATCGTTTTTAACCTTAACTAGTGTCTCTAAAAGTGGCAAACTAGAAAATTGAAGGTATTCAACACCAAAAGCATACACTGGGTTGAGCAACTTTTAACACTCTCCCGACCACCCTCTGTGCTTTCAACACTACCGTGTCATCACAAAATGCCGACTAGTTACTTTATCCCTTTTGGGGTATAACTTGATTTTTTTGGAGAAAAATTTATGACTTGCTGTTTGAACCAGTACAAAGATCAATTGATCAGTATTCGTCGTACTTTGCATACCCTTCCTGAAGAGGGCTGGAGCGAATTCAACACGACAGCCTTAGTAGTTAAGTATTTGCGCGAATACGGTTATGAAGTGCTGATGGGTTCCAAGGTGATCAACCCTGAACATTGTTTAGGTCGTAACCCCACAGTCGTCGCAGCAGGTCTTAAATTAGCTCGTGAGCGTGGAGTGGATGAAACCCTTTTGGCCGAGATGGAGGAACTCACTGGCTGCGTGGGCATTCTTGATACAGGCCGCCCTGGTCCCACGCTTGCTATCCGCTTTGATATTGACTGCGTGCCGGTCACTGAATCCCAAAGTCCAGAACACCTACCAACGCGTGAAGGTTTTTGTTCCACCCGCCCTGGGTTAATGCATGCTTGTGGCCACGATGCTCACACATCTACAGGCCTTGCGGTCGCCCATTGGTTTGCAGATCACATTGATGAAATGTGTGGCAAGATCAAGATTCTATTTCAACCAGCCGAAGAAGGGGTCCGTGGAGCCGCAGGTATGGCTGCCTCTGGCATTGTTGACGATGCTGACTACTTTCTAGCCGCTCATATCGGCATGATGTGTAAGGATGGCGAAGTCTCTGTTGATCCTTACGGTTTCCTCTGTACAACCAAGCTTGACGTCACCTTCACAGGTCGCCCTGCTCATGCTGGTGTTGAACCAAACGCTGGGCGCAATGCCATGGCGGCTGCTTGCAACACCTTTGTGCAACTTTTAGGTATTGCTCGTCACGGCTCTGGTATGACCCGTATTAACGTAGGTCAACTCATTGCGGGCGAAGGACGAAATGTTATCCCTTTTCACGCCATCATGAAGATGGAGGTTCGTGGTGAAACTGCTGAAATCAACCAGTACATGTACGACGCCAGTCTTGCCATCATTCAAGGTTGTGCACTCGCCCAAGGTTGTGAATATAAAATTGAAAAAATGGGTGAAGCCGTTGACCTCAAGAACGATGCAGAGCTAGAAACCGTACTGCGTAATGCCGCAGCTAAGATTGAAGGAGTCAAAGTTTGCGACACCCCTCGCAACTTCGGCGGATCCGAAGACGCAACCATCCTGGCCCGTCGTGTTCAAGCTCATGGTGGTAAGGCTGCTTTCTTTGTGATTGGCACGAATCTACCCTCTGGCCACCATACCTCCAGCTTTGACGTCCAAGAATCTAGCCTCATGACTGGATTGGCTCTTTGGACAAATGCCGTCAAAGACATCCTGAAAAAGTAATTTTAGCGGCTAGTTGCCATAGAGATTGATACTTTTATCGAGCTACAGCTTTGACCACTTCATAGCTGTAGCTCAAATTTTCACGACTGCTAAAAAAGCGAAGATCGTGTTTTTGCAGTAGAATACGATCTTTTCTCTCTCAGGTCTCTCACTAAATACGTGGTTGAGACTTCTCTTTTTGTACATATTTTTTTCTGACCGTCGTCCTCTAGCAAGATACGCTCGCCGAACCTCGGTCAGTTTATTTGACACCGAAAGGATCATCATGAGCGGTCATTCTAAATGGGCTAACATTCAGCATCGCAAAGGTCGTCAAGATTCCAAGCGCTCCAACCTTTGGACCAAACTCGTCCGTGAAATCATTGTTGCTGCACGTATGGGCGGGGGCGATCCTGACTCTAATTCTCGTCTTCGTTTAGCTTTGGTGAAAGCACGTGGCGGTAACGTACCTAAAGACACGATCAACAATGCCATTTTAAAAGGGACCGGTCAGCTTGAAGGCGTTTCCTACGAAGAAATTCGCTACGAAGGTTATGGTGTTGGTGGCGCTGCCATCATCATTGACTGCACGACCGACAATCGTGTGCGTACTGTGGCCGACGTTCGTCACGCCCTCTCTAAACATGGGGGTAACTTAGGCACGGAAGGCTCCGTTTCCTTCATGTTCAACCACGTTGGCGAATTCTTCTTCGCTCCTGGTCAAGCCACCGAAGACGCCGTGATGGAAATTGCCCTTGAAGCTGGCGCCGAGGACGTGATCGCCGATGAAGATGGCTCTATCGAAGTGACTTGCGATGTAGCTGCTTTTGACGCAGTCTCGAAGGCCTTCGAAGCTGCTGGTTTAAACCCTGAAGTGGCTGAAATCACCTACAAGCCGATGAATGAAGTTCATTTGAGTGGTGCTGATGCTGAAAAAATGCAGAAGTTGATTGACGCCCTCGATGACTTGGACGACGTTCAGCAGGTTTACACCTCTGCTGTGTTCGATGACTAAGTTTTCTTAGCACAAAAACGCCTCCGTGAAATCGGAGGTGTTTTTGTATGCAGAGTTGTGCCTACACACAGTACACTAGCGATATTGCTCTTTTGCAAACTTCTTCTCTTACCCCGGAGTTCCCTATGAACCTTCTTGTTGTTGGAAATGGTGGCCGTGAACATGCTCTCGCATGGCGTCTTGCCCAGAGCGACCGCGTTCAAACCGTTTTTGTTGCCCCAGGTAACGCTGGCACGGCAACAGAACCCAAGTTAGAAAACGTTGCCATCACCGATATTCACGCCTTGATTGAATTTGTCAAATCGCATGACGTGGCCTTCACTCTTGTGGGTCCTGAAGCTCCGCTTGCTGCTGGCATTGTGAATGCTTTTCGCGCAGAAGGTCTTCCAATCTTTGGGCCGACTCGTGAGGCCGCACAGCTTGAAAGCTCGAAAGATTTTGCAAAAGCCTTCATGAAACGTCACGGTATTCCAACTGCCGACTATGAAACGTTTTCCGACGCACAATTAGCTCATGAATACGTGACTCGCAAAGGTGCTCCGATCGTCATTAAGGCCGATGGTTTAGCCGCTGGTAAGGGGGTTGTCGTAGCGATGACTCTGGAAGAAGCCCATAGTGCTATTGATATGATGTTGAACGATCACGAATTTGGCACCGCTGGTGCTCGCGTCGTGATTGAAGACTTCCTGGACGGCGAAGAAGCTTCCTTCATCGTGATGGTTGATGGCAAAAATATTCTCCCGCTTGCCACTTCTCAGGACCACAAGCGTTTGCTCGATGCCGACCAAGGTCCCAACACAGGTGGCATGGGTGCATACTCTCCTGCCCCCATCGTGACCCCCGATATTCATGCCAAGGTGATGCGTGAAATCATTACGCCGACCGTCCAAGGTATGGCCAAGGACGGCATCGTCTACACGGGCTTCCTTTATGCTGGTCTCATGATTTCCTATAAAGAAGACGGCACTCCTGATGTTCGCACATTGGAATTCAACTGCCGCATGGGCGACCCAGAAACGCAACCCATTATGATGCGTGTGAAAAGCGACTTCTCTGTTGTTGTTGAAGCTGCTATCGAAGGGCACTTAGACACAGCTGAGATTGAGTGGGATCGTCGCACCGCCTTAGGTGTCGTGAGTGCGGCTCGAGGCTATCCAATGCATCCTGAAAAAGGAGCAGTCATTGAAAAGTTACCAGTTAATACGGAACTTACCCATACTTTTCACGCTGGAACAAAACTCAATGACGATACCCTGATCACCGTTTCTGGTGGTCGTGTTCTTTGCACTGTGGGACTGGGTGAAAACGTCTCAACAGCTCGCTTTGTAGCTTACGCCACGATTGAAGATGTTGTTTTTGATGGAAAACAATTCCGAACCGACATCGGTTATCGCGCGTTGAATCGATAAGCTAAAAGGCCTTTTCGCTCGCATGTACAGCCTCTCCACCCTGAGAGGCTGTTGTTTTTTGTAGCGTTTTTCTTTTTCAACTTTCGGTACAATAGCCTCAACAAAGAAGATTTTCCTCCTGCTTGAGCCTCTACTTAGTCGGGTTGAACTTTTCAAGGAGGACCAAAGAGATATGACTATAAAGAAGACGTTTTTATGCCTGAGTGCTTTGTTTTTGGCTCAGGGAATTTTTGTTACCGCTTCGAGTGCTCGCTCTGCTGAAGCTGAACCTTTCTCCTATCCCAATAAATTATTGGACGCCCCCGCCACACTCACAACACCGCTTGGGATTGAGATTCGTTTGGGAAAACCCAAAATCGTTCTCGAGCACACCACGCTTGAAGCGTTGACTGCTCTTACTGGGGCGTCGCGCGTTCGTGATGGGAAAGGGAACTTCGCACGAGATCTGCTCTGCACTACGGGAACTGAAAACGGTCAACCAATCATTGCCTGGTTTATCTCTAGCGATAATAAAACCATTACGGAAGCACAAGTTGAATGGTTGAAGGATCGCGCTGTTCCTCCTGTATGCAAGGTCTTGCCAGCAGAGCACCTCCCTGTGCGTTTAGGTAAGGTAGGACTTGGTATGACTGCTAAAGAAATTCAAGAACATCTAGGTACACCCTCACTTGCTGAAGAAGATGGATGGCTGTTCTGGTTTAGCCAACGCTTCCTCCGCAATGCGCGTAATCTGCAAGAATTAGAGCTCAACTGGCTAGCCGTTCATTTCGACAAGGAAGGGCTCGTTGATAAGAGCTTTGCTGCTCAGGTTACCAATTTATGAGTGAAGGATCTCTCCGTCGTGGCGTAGGTCTTGTTGGCGGGACTTTTGATCCCGTCCATCACGGTCATATCGCTCTTGCCAACGCTGCATGGGAGGCCTTAGCGCTTGCCCGCATTGCATTTGTGCCGGCTGGAAATCCATGGCAAAAAAATGGCGTCACCGCTACCGAGCATCGTTTGGCGATGTTGGAACTCGCACTCAAGGATTTGCCTTCGGATCAATTTAGCGTTGATCCGCAAGAACTTCTTCGCATGGGATCCTCTTACAGCATTGATACGCTTGAAGAATATCGTGAAAAGATGGGACCCTCAATGCCACTAGTCCTCATCCTTGGCATGGATCAATGGTGTAATTTAACAACATGGCATCGGTGGGAGGATATCCTTAAGGTCGCTCATATTGCTGTCGCTAATCGAGAAATGAAGGTTCCAACTCCACAGAAGCTCAAAAGCTTACTAAAATGCCATCGCGTTGTAGCAAATGAATTAACTCTTAGCTCATTTGGCCGTATCGCTTTTTTTACGATGCCGGCGCACCGAGCAAGCTCTACTACCATTCGCAATACTTTGTCTCGTTACCCTACTCAGAAAGCGCTCTTCGAAGTAGGAGACTTTCTCTCAGTAGAAGTGTTAACCTATATACGAGACCACAAGCTTTATGGGGTAGATTCTCAACTTTGTTGAGTCTCTACTCAGAAGAGTTTCCTACAAAACACCCAATACACTGACAGCGAAGCTTTATAGTGCGCTTCGCTAATAATGATTTTTTCCTATCTGAGAATTATTTGTATGACTTTAGAAGAACTCACCCAAAAAATCGTTAACGCCCTTGATGATGTGAAAGCTAAAGACGTGAAAGTATTTAACACCGAAAAGCTCACTGATCAATTTGAACGCGTAGTGATTGCCTCGGGAACCTCCAACCGCCAGACTCGCGCTTTGGCTTTCTCTGTTTCCTCTTCGGTGAAGCAGGCTGGCGGTGATGTGCTCGGGATGGAAGGTCTCGACAGTGGTGAATGGGTTTTGGTGGACTGCGGTATGGTCGTGGTACACTGCCTACAGCCTAATGTGCGTGAATACTACAACCTCGAAGAAATTTGGGGTGGTACAGAACTCAGCTTCTCGGCCAATGCAGAATGTCTTTCTCGCATGATGCCTCATCGTTCTTCGAACGAGAACTAACCTAATAGCACACGACTTCCCATGAGAATCAAGATTATTGCCGTTGGGCAACACATCGCTGATTGGGCCAGGGTGGCCACTATGGACTATCTTGGACGTTTTCCTCGCGACTTCAAGATCGAGTTAAAGGAAATTCGTACCGAGCACCGCAGTGGGCAAACTCCAGCCAAACTCATGCAGGCTGAAGCAGGGCGTATTCTCGCTGCGATTGATCCTGGAGAATACGTTGTCGTGCTCGATGAACACGGACGAGATTTCACAACGATGTCCTTTACGACCGACATTGCGCATTGGCACAACGAGCGTCTTGATGTCGTTTTCATTATCGGCGGGCCAGATGGCCTTGCGCCCGAGGTCAAGTCTGCCGCAAACGAAACAATTCGACTCTCGTCCATGACCTTACCACATGCTCTAGCCCGTGTATTCCTTGTCGAGCAAATTTATCGTGCTTGGTCGATTCTCGCGAAGCACCCGTATCATCGTGCCTAAGTGTCAGACGCCAAACCATGACAAACCAACTCTTTTTAGCTAGCAAAAGCCCCCGTCGCAACCAACTGCTTTCCTGGGCAGGTTTTGATGTGCATGTAATCGCCAGCAACAATCACACTCTTTATGCTTTTTCTGGTGATGAAGAATTACTGCCTGGTGAATTACCCGAGCCCTATGTGCGTCGCACCGCTCTGAACAAGTTCCGTGAAGGGCTCGCTCTTAAATCCAAGCTCTACCCCGCAGTAAGCGGTGGTGTCGTTTTGGCCGCGGATACTGTGGTGAGTTTGGGGGGCATCGTACTCGGAAAACCGGCTGATCAAACAGAAGCTAAAGCCTTTTTGCATCAACTCTCAGGCCACGTACACCTTGTGCGCACAGGGGTCGTTGTTGGTCGTAGCGAAACCGACTACGAACTTATCGTGCAAACGAGTGAAGTGGGCTTTCGTGAACTCAATTCTCGCGAAATTGACATCTATACAAGCTCCATTGAGCCCTATGACAAAGCTGGTGGCTATAGTATTCAAGGGGTAGGTGGCTTATTTGTGAACTATTTAAGCGGAGGCTACAGCGGAGTGATGGGACTTCCTATTGCAGAAACTGTTGAGCTTCTGTTGAAATATGACGTGAGAGCCATCAAGCAAGGATAATTCTTTCGACTTTAAACAACGGGTTGTACAGATATTCCGTGCCTGAGAGCAGACCCATACTAACCATCTTCAGTGTACAATGATGATCAACTTAACAGTTAACAACTTACCCTAGAGCGCGACACCGTGGCACGCTCCGTTGCGTAAGAGAAAAAACGCGAAAAATTGCTCGCGTTGTCTTTTCTTTAAGCGACTATGTTTGCTCAAAGAAAAGACAACGCTTGAGGCTATCGCCCAACCCTCTGCTATAAAGACTTGGTATTACACCGCCTTCGCATAAGTCTTCTTGGCATCGTAGCAGATACTTTGTTGAGAAAATACCGTTCGACATCTTGACAACCTACGATTAATCTTTTGTCGTATTTCGATAGCGCAATCGATATTTGTGTGCGGAATTTACCTCCGACCCTCGATATTCCCTGGGCTAAGTCCATTCTTGCACAGTAAAAACTCCTCCTCACTTTTCTAGGCATTACCCTCTAAGGATATGCAACCAAGAAAAGTGAGCTGTAATCAACCGACTTGTTACAACTAAACCATTAGTACCGTGACTGAAGAATTAAAAGAAGCAGCGGATTACGAAACCTCTTCCGCAAAGAAAACCAACCCAGAACGAAAGCGTCCAACACGCCGACAAGTTCGTACTCCTCGTAGTTTGCGCGCCGAACGCCATAACAACGCGAGAGCGAGTCTCTCTGCAAAACGATATGAGGGCGTAGAAACTGTCGTCACTAAGCCACGCCGCAAGATGGACAAAACCAAAGTTACCCCCGAAGAAGTTCAGGAAAGTGCAACGACTTCTTCGAGCGATCGCCCTCGCCTTAGGTCTCCTTCGGCAAAAGCTCCAAAAAACCTCAAAGCATCCCAATCTGCACGTCTTAGGAAAGCCAGCCCTGCTAAAGGTATCAAGCCCGAGGGAGCAAAAACGAATAAACCTGTCCGCACTAAAAAATCTGTTACCAAAATAGGACAGAAAGCTTCTCGAGTTGGAGGCAGAATAGAGAAGTCTGAAAAATCGCGAGCCCCATCCAATCGATCAGCTCTAACTCGTGACTCCAAGCCTATGAGTAGGCGAGATGATAATTTCGGTAACTCGATTTATTACCAACCAAAGCGTCAAAACCTGCGTACTTTGCGTAGCGACCAGCCTATGCACTGGGAACCGATAGATCCTTATCACCCCAGCAACCAAGCGCTCAGTTTGCCGCAAACCATGCCCGATGAAGATTATCCGATGCGTTCTCGCTCTCTTCGTGGTAAGCGTGGAAATACTAAACCCGCGACAAAGAAGCGATTCCGCTCAAATCGCGGGGACAGGTAATCTTACATAACGCCTTATCTAGAGGTGGATAGATGCTACCTCTGGATTTTCTTTTTAATGGAATTCGGAATGCAACAATGGAAAAATCTTATTGGTCTTTGCGCGCTGACTCTTGTATTAAGTGCTTGTACCACACCAATGAGACAAGATGTAGGAGACCATGTTGGCGGTCCCTATCAGCAAAGCCAAGTCGATAAAAAACACGGTAGTACACATGATCCGTTACTTGACGCCGCGCACCGCACATTGATCACATGCACTTCCGAAGAGCCTGTCACCGTATTGAGGCGCTTTAAAGAAGTTCGTTTTGCCTGTAAGAGCTTAGGCGTATCCGCCACAATCAACGAAATGCGAGATGCTGGCTGGCGCCTGCTTAATCTTGATATTGGAGAAGAAACCGAGCAACATAATCACGTTGGTTTTCCGGTGACCGTGACGCTACGGAAACTCTTCTAACAGCACTCCTTGTGAAAGAGTTGCTCCTTGAGGTGCCTTGTGCACCTCATGATCACCTTGTCTGTTCAAAAAAATACACTTCACGAGCTCTAATTTTCCTCAGCGCCACAAAGTAGCGTTAATATTTGAGAATCCTTCTCTTTTACTATTAGATGCGATTCTCGCTATGACAAATTCTCGACTTGAAGCTTTGCGTTCGCATATGCGCGCTCAAAAATTAGATGCTTGGATTGTCTTCACCGCCGACCCTCATCTTTCAGAATATGTTCCTGACCACTGGATGACACGTGCTTGGCTCACGGGTTTTCATGGCAGTGCAGGCACCGTTGTCGTTACAAGTGCTGATGCCGCTCTTTTCACCGACAGTCGCTATTGGCTTCGTGCTCTGCTCGACCTAAAAAACACTGGCGTTGATTTAGTCAAGAGTGGAGCTCCTGGGGCACCGTCTCTCTCTGAATGGTTGACCGCTCACCTACCTAATGAAGCAAAAATTGGGTTAGATCCCCATTTTCTCAGTGCTCGCCATCTCAATCGTTTAATTGAAACCTTTGAAAATAAAGGCTTTTCAGTTATTCCCACCAAAGATCTTATTGCTGAAATTTGGCAGGACCGCCCTGCTCGTCCGTGCCGCCCTGTTATTCGTCTTCAGGCCTCTAGTCGCTCAGTATTTGAAAAACTTCAGGCTTTGCGCGATGTGATGCGTCAGTATGGGTGCGTCAATTTCGTCACCAATACGCTTGATGAAATTGCCTGGTTCCTCAATTTGCGTGGTACTGACGTTGACTACAACCCTGTTTTCGTAGCCAATATGGTGGTCTCGGAAAACGCAGTTCATCTCTTTACAGAAAGTACCCGTTTCACGCCAGAACTGATTGAAACCTTGAGAGAAGAAGGCGTTCAAATTGAAGACCCCGAGAGCTTTACCACATTCCTTGAAACGCTCGGTGGGCGAACCTTATTGGACCCAGACCGCGTAAACGCTGTGACTTTTTCTTTAGTTGCTGACCCTGTAGAAGCGCTCTCTCCACTCACACTCATGAAGAGCCGGAAAACAAACGCAGAAATATCCAGTATCCGCTTAGCTATGGAACAAGATGGTGTGGCTATTTCTCTATTTCAAGCTGATTTGGAAGACCGCCTTGCCCGTGGTGAGCCCTTAACCGAAATGAAGGTGGCGCAACTGTTACACGAACAACGCGCCGCACGCCCTGGTTTCATAGGCGAAAGCTTCGGAACTATTTCTGCTTTTGGCCCCAATGCAGCGCTTCCTCATTACACCCCATCAAAAGAACATGACGCTCCCATTACGCGAGGCCTTCTCTTGATTGACTCGGGGGGCCAGTATGAAACAGGCACAACTGATATCACTCGTATGTTTGCCGTGGGAGAACTAACCCCAGAAGAAAAACACACTGTAACTCTAGTACTCAAGGGGCACATCAAGCTTGCGCAGGCGCATGCCCCGCTTGGCGTCTCTGGTGCTCAACTCGATGCCTATGCTCGCGGTCCCCTCTGGCAAGAAGGCTATGACTATGGTCATGGCACGGGTCACGGTGTAGGATATATCCTGAATGTTCATGAAGGTCC
Organism: uncultured Sutterella sp.; assembly: GCA_905197905.1. Lineage (GTDB taxonomy): Bacteria > Pseudomonadota > Gammaproteobacteria > Burkholderiales > Burkholderiaceae_F > Sutterella. The sequence continues at coordinate 105,316 of CAJKAP010000006.1, forward strand.
GTTTCGTATTTCTCCAGGATCGACTAGTTCAGGAGAACTCGGTCTGCAACCAGGTATCGTTGTCTCTAATGAACCTGGACTTTATCTCGAAGGTCGTTGGGGTGTTCGCATCGAAAACTTGTTAGCTGCACGCCGTTGCCATAATACGGAATTCGGGGAGTTTTTGAATTTTGAAGTCCTCTCCTTGGCCCCGATTGACGTTAAGACATTGGATCTTAGCTTGCTGACAGCCGAAGAAAAAGAGTGGCTCAACAACTACCACAGTGTCGTTCGAGAACGCTTAACGCCATATCTGGATCCAAAAACAGTAACTTGGCTCGCTAACGCAACTCTACCCGTCTAATAAGACAAGTCCCAACCTTTTGCCACTGAGAGAAAATTTATGCGTATTTACTCACCCATTTTCGCATCTCTGGTCTCAATGCTGCTGCTCGCAGGTTGCCAGAAAAGCGATCCCCCTAAAACGGTGGAAAACGCTATTGTTGTAAATACTATTACGGTTAACACTGTCAGTGAATCTGCATGGACTGATACTTTAGGACGGGTGGAATCTGGGCAAGGCATTGCTGTTCGCTCTCAAGTCACAGGACGCTTGAAAACGATTGCTTTTGAACCAGGTAAAGCGGTAGGACAGAACGCTATCCTCTACACGATTGAAGATGGTTCCTATCACGCCAAAGTTCTTGATGCTGAAGCTGCGCTCTCGGTGGCAAAAAGCAACCGTATTAAGGCTGAGCGCGATGCTAAACGTAACGAACTCCTCTGGAAGCAACAGGTTATTAGCAAGCAGACGTATGATGACAGTAGAACCGCACTAGAGAGTGCCAAACTCAACGAATTCGCATCGAAAGCTCGGTGGCAACAAGCCGTGATTGATCTCAATCATTGCACGGTTCGCGCGCCTGTTTCAGGGATTCCAGCTCTCTCCCATGTCAACCCTGGCGACATGATTACGGCGCAATCCACGCTCATGACAAATATAGAAACGCCTAAAGATTTACGAGTGGTCTTTACGGTTGCTGATCGGTTGCTTTTTGGCAAGAACATCTCTTTAAAAAACCGTGTGCTCCTCAGTCAAGAAAACGGTGTCAAGTTACAAGGGAAGCTTGACTATATTTCCCCTGAAATTGGAAACACTACGGCAACGAGAACTTTCCGAGTTAAACTGAGCGACGAAGATCTCGCCCATGCTATGCCGGGTAGCTTTATCCGTGTACGTCTTGAAACAGGCCGCCTCGATAACGTTTTTCGTGTTCCACAAAAAGCCGTTCAACAGCTCTCTGACGGTTCCTATCAGGTCTATCTTGCCAGAGGCGGAAAAGCAGTTGCCCAACGCGTTACACTCGCTCAGTGGGTAGACACCGATTGGGTGGTCACCAGTGGACTCAAGGCGGGAGATCTGGTGATCACAAATCAGTTCTTGCGCCTTCGTGATGGCATCGATGTTAAATTGGCCGACAAGCCTGTTGAACAACAAGGGTAAGTTGTATGCTCAGTCAATTTTGTATTCGACGCCCGATTTTTGCTACGGTCTTAGCTATTTTGATCGTGCTCGCTGGCGTACTTGCATGGCGGCAGTTGCCCCTTTCTCAGTACCCTGATATCAGCCCTCCTAGCGTACGTATTTCCGCCCAGTACGAAGGTGCTGATGTGCAAACGATCGCGCGTACGGTTGCTCAGCCAATCGAGGATCAACTCTCTGGGATTGATGGACTACTCTATTACACAACCACTATTCGTAGTAACGGGGTGATTTCCATTGCTTGCGTCTTTGATGTGGACACCAACCCCAACGATGCCATGATGGAAATCAATAACCGCGTCCGTAGTGCAGAACGTAGCCTTCCTGAAGTGGTTCGCGAGCGTGGGGTGACTGTTCGCAAACGTAGTGAAGAAAGTCTTTTACGCGTGGCTCTCTGGTCTCCTGATGGCAGCCTAGGCCCTACGGATCTTGCTGACTACGCCAACCTCAATATCGTCAACGAAATGAAACGTCTCCCTGGCGTTGGTGATGTGAGCGTCTTTGGTAACGCAGAATCCGCCATGCGTATTTGGCTGGACCCAGACAAAATGGGAAAGCTTGGCATTACCGTAGGCGATATTCGTTCTGCAGTCAAAACACAAAACGCGCAGCACACTGCTGGGCGTATTGGGAATCCGCCAACTCCCAATGAGCAACAACTTTTCTATACTGTCAAAGCCCCGGGACAGCTCTTAACGCCAGAAGACTTTGCCGAAATCGTTCTCAAAAAAGAAAGTGATGGCAGTTTGATTCGTTTACGCGATGTAGCACGCACTGAATTAGGGAAGCGTTCTTACGAATTTCGCGTTGACCTAAATGGCATGCCTGCCGTCAATATGGGCGTTTATCTGAAGACTGGCGCCAATGCCATGGAAGCGGCCGTACTCGCCAAAGAACGCCTCACGGAACTTGCTCAATACTTCCCCAAGGATAAGGTTGACTACTTTATTTCTGACGACTCGAGTGTCTTTGTGAGCGCTTCTTTGAAAGAAGTGTTCTCCACGCTTCTAGAAGCGGGAGCTTTGGTGCTTCTTGTCATTTTCTTATTCTTGCAAAATTGGCGTGCAACGCTTATTCCCTTGCTAGCGATCCCTGTGTCTCTTATTGGGTCGATGGCTGGTTTATGGGTCCTCGGTCTCTCTCTAAATACGCTCACGCTCTTTGCCATGACGCTAGCCATCGGGATTGTGGTGGACGATGCCATTGTCGTGATTGAGAATATTGATCGCCTGATGCGCGAAGAGAAAATGACGCCTGTTGCCGCTTCTCAAAAAGCGATGACGGAAGTGGGCAGTGCGTTAGTTGCCATCGTTTTAGTGCTCTGTGCAGTGTTTATACCTGTAGCCTTCTTAGGAGGCATCGCTGGTGAGCTCTATCGTCAGTTCGCAGTCACGATCACAGTGAGCGTTGCACTCTCTGGATTTATTGCCTTAACACTCACTCCCGCTCTTTGCGCTCTGTTGCTCAAGCCTCACGATGAAAATCGCAACCCTAAGCGCGGTGTTTTTGGTTGGTTTAACCGCTTTTTAAGCGCACTCACCGATCGTTTTGTAACAACTGTTGCTTGGCTACTTCGATATCGTGTTGTCAGTGCTATTTCCTTGATTTTAGTCACTTGTGGGGCTTATTACCTCTTTTCTTCGTTACCTACTGCTTTCTTACCCAAAGAAGACCAAGGTCGTATCGGCATGGCTATTCAACTCCCTGAAGGTACCGCCTTCCAACGAACCGATATTGTGGGGACTGAACTCTTGAAGGAGCTTCGCAATGTATCAGGAGTGGAGTCTATAGTTGCTATGCTGGGTTTTGATAGTTCCAGTAGCGACGTTAAGAGCAACATGATGAGTCTGAGCATCAAACTCACACCTTGGTCCGAGAGAACGGAAACTGCGGCCGACATGCAGCTCACGCTCCAAAATGTATTGCGACAAAGCCCAGAAGCGATGGGTACTGCAAGCTTACCTTCGCCCATTCCTGGTTTAGGGTCGACGAATGGTTTTTCGGGCTACGTTATTGCTCACGGTTCAGACAACCTGCCTTTGCTCCAAGAAGCGATCAACAGCTTCATGCAGGCGCTCTCACAGCAGCCTGAACTTACAGGGTTGCGTAGCATCATGCGTGCGGATACACCGCAATTGCTTCTTACCGTTGATCGAGATAAAGCCTCTTCGCTAGGTGTTTCGCTCGACGATGTATATGACACCATTTCCTATTTAACAGCGGGAAACTACATTAATGACTTCACACGCAACGGGAAGACCTATCGCGTGATGATGCAAGCTGAAGGTCAATTCCGTCAGAAGCCCGAGGATTTAGGCGGCGGTTGGGTCAGAGCAAGTAATGGCACAATGGTGCCTGTTGCCTCCCTTGTCACAATAGAACGCACGTCTGGGACTGATTCTTTACGCCGTTTCAATGGCTATCTTGCAGGACAATTTTTAGGGAATGCTGTAAAAGGCACCTCTTCGGGCGAAGCTATTCAAATTGTCGAACAAGTCGCCGCTCAAGTACTACCCCCTGGATACACCATCGAGTGGATCGATCAGGCTTACCACGAAAAGCGTATTGGCTCTTCTACTTCGGGTGCTTTTGGCTATGGTCTACTGATGGTGATGCTCATTCTGGCAGCGCTTTATGAACGTTGGTCCTTGCCGTTGGCTGTGCTTTTGGCTATTCCCTACGCTCTACTCGGCGCGTTTTCCTCCCTTTGGTTACGCTCGATGTCTAACGATATCTACTTCCAAATTGGCCTTTTGGTCTTGATTGGTTTAACTGCGAAAAATGCCATTTTGATTGTGGAATTTGCTCAGCAACTCATGGAAGAGAAGAACTTGAAGCCGATGGATGCAGCTTTGCAAGCCGCCAAACTTCGTTTGCGCCCGATTTTGATGACCTCTGCCGCCTTCATTTTAGGCGTACTTCCGATGGTACTTGCAGCAGGTCCTGGAGCTAGTGCACGTCAGTCTATGGGCACTGGGGTCTTTGGTGGGATGATTGTTGCGACATTTGTCGCCACGATTTTTGTGCCAGTCTTCTTCACGTGGTTTGCACGCCGTCGTAATAAGAGGCTTTAACGCGTAGATACGGCAAAGGGGTAGCCCAGGCTACCCCTTCATTTTTTCACTAACTCGAACAAGCTCTAACCCGTGAAGAAACCCTTCATACGATCAAAGAAGGACTGTTTGCCTGGTGTGTGCTTATCGCCTCCTTCTTTCAAAGAGGCCTCAAAATCACGCAACATCGTCTTCTGTTTAGCGCTCAAATTGACCGGAGTTTCTACACGAATGTGCAAGAAGAGGTCTCCAGACTCTTGAGTGCGAACGTTTTTCACGCCACTACCACGCATACGGAAGGTCTTCCCGCTCTGCGTACCTTCTGGCAAGTTTATGCTACGTTCCCCATCCAACGTTTGAACCTTAACTTCACCACCTAAAGCAGCTGTCACAAAGGAAACAGGCAACTCGGTGTGTAAATCGTCCCCATCTCGTCTAAAGAGGTCATGCGGCTTGATGTGCACACGAACGAACATATCCCCAGCACGGCCTCCATTGCGACCTGGTTCGCCACGACCGCTCAAACGAATGCTCTGGCCATCATCAATACCAGCTGGGATATTAATGGTAACTGTCTGAGCCGTGCGAACATGACCTTCACCATGGCAATCTGGACACGGATCCTTAATAACTTGACCAGTACCACCGCAATCTGGACAAGTTTGTTGCACCGTGAAGAAGCCACTCGACATCCTCACTGTACCCTGACCACGACAGGTCGTACAGGTTGTCTTAGACGTTCCTGGCTTGCAACCAGAACCATGACACGTACCACATTCGTTCCAGGTCGGAATACGAATATCAACCTTCGCACCATGAGCTGCTTCTTCAAGCGTCACATCAACGTCGTAGCGCAAGTCGTTTCCACGCTGATCGCGGCGTTCTTGAGCGCGACCGCCCCCAAACATTTCGCCGAAAATGTCACCAAAAGAAGCAAAACCATCCGCAAAACCGCCTGCTTGATTAAAACCGCCGAATCCACCAAAGCCACCAGCCCCGCCAGCTGCATTGGGATCCACGCCAGCCTTACCGTATCGGTCATAAGCAGCACGTTTTTGGTCATCGGACAAAACTGCATAAGCTTCACCGATTTGCTTGAACTTCTCTTCAGCTTCCTTGTTACCGGGGTTACGGTCCGGATGATATTTCATTGCCAAACGACGATAAGCCTTTTTAATTTCATCAGCTGTCGCTGATTTACTCACGCCGAGTAACTCATAATAATCCTGATCAGCCATCGTTTTGTCTCTTCTTGATATGCTCTAAGAGCCTATCGTTATCATCAAAAGATTTCGTCACGCCCTATTTTTAAGCGAGACGTTGAGCCTCAAAAAGAGACTCATTTTAAACAGCAGAAGGGTTGGTGCACCGATTGTGTACCCACCCTTCGAAAATCGACCTTATTCAAGGGTGGGATTCTTGCGCGATTTCTCTCACAAGAATCCTCTCCTTGTTGAGGCATTGATTACTTCTTTTCGGTGAATTCAGCATCAATAACATCGTCATCTTTGCCGTCCGCCTTCTGAGCACCCTGATCCTGCTGTTGCTGCGCCTGAGCGGCCTGAGCTGCTTTGTTCAGCTTTTCACCGATCTTCTGAGCTGCATCCATCAAGCGTTCCACCGCCTTGTCAATGGCTTCCTTATCTTCACCCTTGATCTTCTCTTCAACATCTTTGATGGCATCTTCGCAGGCAGCGCGATCAACACTTTCCACCTTGTCGCCATTTTCCTTCAAGGTCTTCTGAACCTGGTTCACAGCGGAATCAGCCAAGTTACGAGACTGCGCCAACTCGAAGCGACGGTGGTCTTCAGCCTTATTGGCTTCAGCATCCTGTACCATGCGTTCGATTTCATCTTCGCTCAAGCCAGAGCTGGCCTTGATGGTGATATTGTTTTCTTTGCCTGTAGCCTTATCCTTGGCACCCACGTGCAAAATACCATTAGCGTCAATGTCGAAAGTCACTTCAATCTGTGGTAATCCACGCGGAGACGGCGGAATCCCTTCCAAATTGAATTCGCCCAAGAGTTTATTGGAAGCCGCCATTTCACGTTCACCCTGATAAACCTTAATGGTCACAGCAGGCTGATTGTCTTCAGCAGTAGAGAACACCTGACTGTGCTTGGTCGGAATTGTCGTATTGCGCTTGATCATCGGCGTCATTACGCCACCTAAGGTTTCAATACCAAGGGTCAACGGAGTAACGTCGAGCAAGAGTACGTCGTGACGTTCACCAGTCAACACGGAGCCCTGAATAGCGGCCCCGATAGCCACAGCTTCGTCTGGGTTCACATCCTTGCGAGGATCCTTACCAAAAAATTCCTTCACAACAGCTTGCACACGCGGCATACGGGACTGACCACCCACCAAAATTACGTCGGTGATATCCGACGTGGAGACGCCAGCGTCTCGCAAAGCCTTGCGGCAAGGTTCGATCGTGCGCTGCACCAAGTCTTCAACCAAGTTTTCAAACTTAGCACGCGTCACGTTGAGGTTTAAATGCTTCGGACCAGTCGCATCAGCAGTGATGTACGGGAGGTTAATTTCCGTTTCCTGACGGTTCGAGAGTTCGATCTTGGCCTTTTCGGCTGCATCCTTCAAGCGCTGCAATGCTAAAACATCCTTGGAAAGGTCTACACCCGTATCCTTGCGGAATTCGTTGATGAGGTAGTCAACCAAACGCTGATCAAAGTCTTCACCACCCAAGAAGGTATCCCCGTTCGTGGAGAGAACTTCAAACTGCTTGTCGCCATCGATGTTAGCCAAGTCAATGATAGAGATATCGAACGTACCGCCACCCAGGTCATACACAGCGATCTTACGGTCAACGTTACCACCTTTGTCCAAGCCAAAGGCCAAAGCAGCAGCCGTAGGTTCGTTAATGATACGCTTGACTTCAAGACCAGCAATACGACCAGCATCCTTCGTAGCCTGGCGCTGAGAGTCGTTAAAGTAGGCTGGAACCGTAATCACAGCTTCCGTAATCGTTTCGCCGAGATAATCTTCAGCTGTCTTCTTCATCTTGCGAAGCACGTCAGCACTGATCTGCTGGGGAGCCAAAGTCTTGCCCTGAACTTCTACCCAAGCATCACCATTGTCGGCACGAGCAATCTTGAAAGGCATCAATCCAATGTCTTTCTGAACTTCCGCATCGTCAAAACGACGACCAATCAAGCGCTTCACTGCATAGAGAGTATTCTTCGGATTGGTCACGGCCTGACGTTTAGCAGGAGCACCAACCAAAATTTCACCATTATCCATATAGGCAACGATAGAAGGTGTCGTACGAGCACCTTCACTGTTTTCGATAACCTTGACGTTATCACCATCCATTACGGCAACAGCCGAGTTGGTCGTACCAAGGTCAATACCAATGATTTTTGCCATAGTGTTGTTATCCTTCAAAAGAAATCTTGCTTTACCCGCTAAGGAAGCTTCCGAGAGGGATTCTCACCAATGCTCTTTAGACGTTGGGACTCACTCCCGTTCTTGCGAGAAGCTCACCCGAGGTAAAGACTCTGAAACCTGTTCAAGCACTTCACCTAGAGGCTCTGTGCTCTCACTCTTTAATCCCTATATGGGGACTAGCTCTCATTTTTCAAGCCTAAACCAAGGGGTTGTCATAAAAAATTACATTTATCGCTATCGCAAAGGACTTTGCACGTAAATAAAAAGGCGCCCTTTTTAAGAACGCCTAGAGTCATTTCAACGCGATAGCGAAAGCATTACTGAGCCACACTCACCATAGCAGGGCGCAAAACACGATCTGCAATCATCCAACCACGCTGAAAAACCTCAACGACCGTACCCGAGGCTACGCCCTCGGGAGCAGGAACCATAGCAATCGCTTGCTGAGTATGCGGGTCAAAAGGCTTCCCCTTAGGATCAATTGGGTGCATAGCCGATACATCCAAAGCATGCAACATCTGACGATAGGTTGTTTCCATGCCTTCACGAATCGGAGAATCCGACAAATCTTTGGTCACTTCAAGGGCTTTTTCTAAGCTGTCAACGACAGGCAAAAGGTTTTCAGCAAACTTTTCAATACCAAATTTTCGTGCCTTCTGAACATCATCAGCCGCACGACGACGAGTATTTTCCAATTCTGCCATAGCACGAACATAAAGATCGTAGTGCTCCAACACTTTGGCTTCGGCCATCTTCAAAGCAGTCTGCAATTCTTCAGCAGACATCTCGCGAGCTGATGCCTGTGCGTCTTCTGTAGCTGCTGAATCACATTCGCACTTAATGTCTTTTTCGCAATCGCATTGCTGATCAGCGCAGCAACCTTCTTCAACCGGCTTTTGTTCCTTGGATTCCGTCATTCAAATGCTCCGTGTATTTATCTTTGGAACAGGCGATTAAGGTGCCCAATCCAAATTGTTTACCTTGAGTCTCTGCTTGGCGATAAAGTCTGCACTGCAGAGTGCCTCATTAACTTTTAAAGCAGGAAGCGCTCTAAAAGCGACTTCTCCCCTTTATATGGGGACGAAGTATGATTTTTCAAGATTGATGCTTAGTTTAGCTTAAACCCAGCCCTGAAGTTCACGACGAATAATGGTCTCGTAAAGATCTATCGCCTCCGGCGAAGAGTTCATTGCGGGGATGTAATGAAAAGCGTCTTCTTTACGGTCTGACTCAGGAAGTGCATCAAGGTATGTGTGACGCAACTCGTCATTAATTTCTTCAATGGTTTCCAAACAATCTGCGGCAAAGCCAGGACAAATCACATCAATGCGTTTAACGCCAGCCTTAGCCAATTCCACCACCTTATCACTTGTATAGGGCTGAACCCAGGGGTCAGGACCAAAGCGCGACTGAAAGCTGATTTCCCAAGCCGTTCTGTCTAGCTTCAATGCCGCCGCGACACGTTCTGCAGTTTCTTCGCAGTGCTTCTTGTACTCATCGCCCTTATCAATACTGCTCTGAGGAATGCCGTGGAAACTAAAAACTAATATTCCACCCCGTGCAATAGCGCTACCATTAGCCTCCCAATAGTCCTCAATGTGACGCTTTAGCCCATCAATATAGAGGGGTTCATTACAGAAATCGTAGATAGTACGCAACGCAGGAATATCGCGCATATTCATGCAAACCTTAAACATGGACTCGACACAGCCCGCACTCGTATGGCTGGAATACTGAGCAAACATTGGCACGCACAGCACTTTTTTGATTCCCGCAGTGGCAATTTTCGCCATCACACTCGGAATTGAGGGCGAACCGTAACACATAGCGGAATAAAATACTATGGGCGAATCAGTAAAGCGCTCTGTCAAGCGATCCACGATAGCTTGTGAATGAAGAATGAGCGGAGACCCTTCTGGCGTCCATACGATTTTGTAGCGTTCAGCTGATTTTGCGGGACGAGTGTTGAGAATGATCCCATGCAAAATGGGCCACCATTTCCAACGAGGCAATTCCACCACGCGGGTATCACTCAAAAATTCAGCAAGATAAGCTTTCACAGCAGGGGCGGTCGGCGCATCGGGACTGCCCGTGTTAATGAGAACAACGGCGACAGAGGGATTCATGAAGGTAAATCTATTTGTGGTTATTGAAACGATGATCTAATTGTGATCATGAATTCTTAAAGTACCATTGTCTTTTAAGAAAAACAATTCTTTTTATCGGGCGACTCGCATAAGTGATAAACGATCTTGCCGAGCTCGCCAAATATAGATCACTATGCCGCCCAATAAACTCATCCAGAATTTTCCGATCACTTGCCCGATGACAAAGTCGAGAGAACCAAAGGCCAAGCTCAAGAAAATCACCGAGTCAACAACAGAACCCACTAATCCAGAAAGAATAACTGCGAGCGTTAGGTACTTTTCACGTAGCGGTGTATAGACCAGAAAGTCTGCTATCTCTGAGAAAAAGAAAGCCAGAGTAGAACCAAGAACGATTTCTGAAGGGGCTAAGAAGGCCGATAAAATGGCGCCAGCAACGATAGCCACAATTGTCCAGCACTTTCCAAGAAGATTCTGAAGCGCGTCACGCAACACTAAGGCAAAGCCAGCCAATAATACACCAGAAGGCGCCATGATCCCTGGCCAAACAGGAATCAGGCAGGGACCTTCATATTGGCAAACCAGACCGACATTAGAAACGACCCAGTTACCGAGCAAAATCGTAAGCGTAAAAAGTCCTAGGCACAAAAAGCCTAGTTGTTTTGAAGAGAGGAATCTCATGGTGTCCCTTTTGTGGCCACAGAACGACAGGCCTGCGCCACGCAAAATGGTAAAAGTCGACACCACTGCAGCAGTCTAGCCGCCGGTGTCAAAGAATCGCTTGATGCGGGTGGGTAAATATAACAAATTCCCTGGCATCTTGCCTTCTGGGAAGCCAATATGACCACCTTCTTCTGGGAACTCCCCGAGCACATAGTTACTCATTTCATGTGCTCTGGGCAAACTCCAAGCTGGCAAAAAGGGATCATTTTTGGCATTTAAGAAGAGAAGCGGAACTTGCACATTAGGGAGCGCTTGCTTGCAAGAACATTTTTGCCAATAGTCCATTGCGGAACGAAAACCGTGGATTGGCGCGGTGTAAATCGTGTCGAAATCGTACATCGTTTCGCAACGGCGAACGGCTTCAATGTCAATCAGCTCTGGGAAAAGACGCGCTTTTGCTTCGAGCTTTGGTTTCAAAGTAGACAAGAACATATTGGCATAGAGAATATTGACACCCTTACTGATTCGTTCACTTCCTGCGACCAAGTCAAGTGGCGCGCCTACGGCGGCTGCCGCAGTCAAAAGACTCGTAGCATCGGTGCCACGGTCTCCTAAGTACTTCGTTAATTGGTTAGCTCCCAAACTAACCCCCACAGCGTACATTGGCGCACGAGGAAAGCGAGATTTCACTGTTTTAAGCACCCATTCGCAATCGTCACTATCACCTGCAAAGTAAGCACGAGGAAGACGATTTAATTCACCGCCGCAGCTTCTAAAGTGTGCGACAACACCACGCCACCCCCATTTTTTGCACTCATCCATTAAGGAAAGGGCATAGTGGCTGTGACTCGAGCCTTCTAGCCCATGAAAGAGAACTAACACAGGTGTGTCTGCACGAAGCGGTTCTGGCTGCAACCAATCCCAAATCATAAAGTCACCGTCCGGTGTCGACACATGCTCTCGGCGATACTCCACCTGGGGCTTTGTGCTAACTTTGGCAGGAATCACAGTTTGCAAATGACCACCAACACACCAAGTGGGGGCGTGGTAGTCTGATGTCGAGATTGGCATTTTGTCCTCTTAATAGAGCTCTACGTAGATGTTGTTGGACGATTACTTGTCGCGTTCGACTCTTTTTTAGAAAAAAGAATACGCCGAAGAGAAAGAAAGTTATTTTACGACTCTTGAGGAAAATTTGGAAATAGCTTAAACCTCAACATCTCTTCTCTATTTTTTACGAAATTCCCTCTCTCACAAATGAAAAACCGTATTCCAGAGACGTGAAACAACCTCACTTTCTTTTTCCACGAGCGCCGGATTCACGCGAACTGGGGCGTTTTCCCCTGCGTTTAAACGGATTTCGTGCTGCAAGAGGCGATAGTGGCGGTAAGCCTTGATCGCTTCTTTGCAAAGCTCTGCATCCAATAGTCCTAATTGACCAATTTTTTCGAGCAAGAGAATATTGCCAAAGTTATTTGTGAGTTCTGGATAGCGAGCGCTATAAGTGAGAACGAACCATTGCACCACAAATTCCACATCGACCATGCCACCATGATCGTGCTTAATATCAAAAGCGTTTGAGCGGTTGATATGCCCTTCGTGCATTTTTTCTCGCATCTCTAAGACATCATGCCGTGTTTGCTCAGGATCGCGCTCTTTCAGCAGAACTTGTACTCGCTGCTGTTCGAAACGGCGCCCCAATTCTGGATCTCCTGCTACAAAGCGAGCTCGTGTGAGTGCCTGATGTTCCCAGAACCATGCCCCAGTGCCATCGGCGTTGTCTTGATAACGACAGAACATTTCAAAAGGCGTCACCACTAAACCACTTTCTCCATTGGGGCGTAGCCTCAAGTCAACATTAAAGAGTTTTCCCGAAGAGGTCTGCAGAGTGAGCCAGCTCATCATGCGACGCACAAGACGCGTATACACGCGCTCAGCATCTTGGTCCTCGTCATCAAAGATAAAAACTAAGTCCAAGTCGCTGTCGTAGCCTAATTCCTTCCCACCCAACTTTCCGTAGCCAATCACACCAAACTTGGGGCGATCTACATGCCGCATCGCTAAACTACTCCAAGCCAATTCGCAGACTTCTTGCAGTACAGCGTCCGCCAACGCCGATAATTGATCAGCTAAGCGCTCCACACTAAAGCGTCCATCCAAGTCTGCAATCAAAAGTTGGAAAATTGCAGAGTGGTGTGCATCGCGCAGAATATTCATTTGGCGTTCTTGGTCACCGTCGGCGAGTTCTAGTGATCGGTGGAGTTTTTCTAACCAAGCTGTCCAATCAACTGGTGAATAGTCATCAAACTCTTTTTCTCGACCGTCTACCAACTCGTCGAGAATGATCGGGTGACGCATTAGGAAGTCCGCACTCCAACGACTCGCTGACAGCACTTTCCCAACACGTTCTGCGGCGCTGGGGTATTCGCTCAAAAGAGCCACATAAGTCGAGCGACCTGCAATAACCTCCAAAAGCTTTAAGTAGCGCGAGAGCATTTCTCCTAAAGAAACTACACGTACGCCATTTTTGCTTTGCCACTGAGGGCAACTTTCCACAATGATGGGAAGAAGCTTTTGCATGCGCACTCGAGATGTATCCGAAACGCCCTTGCCCCAGCGCCCACTTGCTAGACGCAAAATGCGACTCAAGAGTTCTTCTGACTCTTCCCCGTAACCCAAAGCTTGCAAGCGCTCCAAAAGAAGCACAGACGAGCTCGGACTGCCCATTTCCCAACCAATAGGCCAGCCTTCGGTACTCACTGTCGATTCTTCTACTTGGAAGATGCTGTCAAAAACACTCGCAACGCGCTCTCGCACAGCGTGCACTGCGTCCCAGAGCTCCTCAGGCGAAATACCTAAAAGCGTCGCAATTGCCTGCAGTTTTTCTCCTGACGAGGGTAACATCTGCGTTTGTTCATCATTGATGTACTGAATTGCATGCTCAACATTTCTCAAGAAAACGTAATCGAGCTGACACTGGTGAGCGATCGCTGGTTCCAAAAAATGCTCTTCCCCTAAGGCACTAAGCATCGCTAAGGTGGAGCGCCCTTGAAGCTGGGGATATCTCCCTCCACGAATAATCTGCATAGTCTGAGTAATAAATTCGATTTCTCGAATGCCACCACGCCCAAGTTTGACATTGACCCCGGTCGAACCTCGAAGTAGTTCGCGTCTTGCCGTTTCTGCGCGGATCTTCTCATGGAGTCCTCGTAGTGCTTCAAGCGCGCCAAAATCAAGATATTTTCTGAAAACAAAAGGACGAACTAATGCTCGTAGTTGTTTGCTTTGACGAGCGAAAATTTCTTCAGTCGCAAAAACTGGCTTATTCACCACTCGTCCTTTGAGCCACGCAAAACGTTCCCAGTCTCGACCCTGAGAGTAAAGATATTCTTCCAACATACTCGAAGAGCAAACAATCGGACCAGAGTCTCCATTGGGTCGCAATCGCATATCTACGCGGAAAACGAACCCTGGACCTTCGATATCGCTTAAAGCAGGAATAATGCGTCTTGCAAGACGCTCGTAAAATTCTTGCACAGTGAGCGTCTTATAAGCACTGGGGTACTCAGGTGTGACGCGCGTTTCTCCGTTCTCATCGAAGATAAAGATGAGGTCAATATCAGAAGAAACGTTAAGCTCTCGACCGCCTAGCTTACCCATTCCTACGACCAAGAGATCTTGTGGGTCACCAGAGACTCCGTAAGGGACTCCGTAACGTTCGGCTAATTTTTTTGAGTGAACTCGAACGGTTTGAGAAACCGCCAACTCCGCAAAGTCACTCATGCGCTCAACCACAGTCTCGTAGTTAATTCGCCCTGTGCTGTTTTCACCAATAATGGCCAAAATCAGGTCTCGGCGTAGCAAGCGTAAGCCCAAAGCTAGCGAGTCAGGGTTATCCCAAGCTCGAATTTGCTCCTCTAAAGAGGCGCGCGACCACTCTTGAGAAAGACGAGACTCATAAAACTCTACGAGCGACTCTCCCTCTCCTTTGGGAAGAGCTTCAAGAGAACGATGAACAAAGGCCGAGCTCTCTATAACGGCCTGCAAGGTTGGGGCTGTAGTAGTCATTCGTCGCTAAAGTGCTTTTTGGGAGCACTCAGTCTCCTTACCTAAAACAACGAAAAGGGGGTATATCTGAATATTTTAACCCGAGCATTTCATCCATTATGCATCCTCGCAAGGAGAGTATTACAACTCTTAAAGCCTAAAAAGAGATTTGCTACAATGAAGAACTGTTATTAGTGATTCCTCTCTCCCACAGAACCTCTTGACTACTGCGAAAAGAGCGCTTCACTGATAGGGGCAGTCAAGCAGTCTTTTCGACTTTTTTCGTCGCCATAATGTATCCATGACAAGTAGCACCCCTTCTTCAACTTCGTCAGACTCTGCTCACCCGCAGCGTCGGTATCGTGCTTGGCGCATTCTGGGCGTGGTTGGACTTTTCCTCTATTTTTTCACCTGTACGCTCATCCTCACAGGTCGTTGGTTCTTCACCACCCAAATTGATAACTATCGAGACGACATCACTCGTTTGAGCTCGACTTATTTGGGCGTGCACGTTGAAGCCGAAAAAATCACTGGTGGCTTCTCAAAATTCTGGCCAACACTCACTCTTGAGAAAGTTCGTTTTGCGCAAACTGGTGGGGGCGCTTCGCTGGAATTGCCAAAAATTGAAGCCCGTTTTTCTTGGTCTAGTCTTTGGGCCTTGAGTCCTCGTTTTCAAACCTTACAAGTAATTTCGCCTTCGCTCTCTATTCATAGAACGGGCGAGTATGTCTATAACATTGCGGGTTGGACTGTTGACTTTTCTCGTAATGGAGTCGATAACACCCCAAACAGTGGTACAACTAAGTTTTATCAGTGGCTTCTTTCCCAAACCAAGTTAAGTCTGATAGACGGCGACATAATTTATCGAGATGACATCGACCCAGAAAACGAAGATATTCACCTCACTAATATTCAATTCTTATTTGAGCAACATCTTCTGGATTGGCGCCTTGGTTTTCGTGCCCGTCTCCTTAAAGAGACTGGTGAAGAAAATATACACATTGTTGGCAACGTGGAAAAGAATTTCTTTCACAAGGCCACAGACCCTTTCACGTGGAAAGGTAATTTTTACGCCAAAACTGATTTTATTGATGTTGCTCGACTAGTGAAAAGTTTAAAGCTCCCGCTCGCGCTTTCTTCTGGTACTGGAGCGATCGAACTGTGGAGCAAATTCCAAGAAGGTTGCTTGACTGATCTCATCTCTGACATCGATATTCAAGGAGTTAACCTCAAGCTACCAAATGCTCTTGAGCCGCTCGATATTGCACGCTTGGCGACGCGCTTCATATACGAGGAAAGTAAGAACAAATCCGAATCGTCGCGAGCTTTTGCTTTTAAAAATCTTTTCCTGCAAACCGTCAGTAACAAAGCAGCACAGAATAATTATCTAGGCTACTTTGCTCTCAGTGAAAAGAAAAACGCTTCATCGGACCTCTACTCTGTAGAGGTCTCTGACGCGAGTATTTCTAACTGGAAGCGCCTTTTACCCGCATTACCCCTTGAATCCGCTACTCGCGATATTTTGAGCCACTACAGCGTGGATGGACACATTCAGCACCTATCTCTCAATAATCGGGGAGACTGGCAAGCGCTACACAATTGGCGTTTAAATACTCAGTTCGATGACCTTTCTTTCAAAGTCATTGACTCAAACATTCCAAGTTTTACACGTCTTTCGGGATCTATTAAGTCGAACGATTCGGGACAATACGACCTTATTCTCGACTCGATAAACAGCTCGCTCACTTTTCCTGGCGTCTTTAAGCGCTCAACAATCCCTGTGAACTCGTTAAAGGCCACCGCTCGTATAGCACTCATACCAGAACTCAAAATTGAATTTATGCAATTTTCTGCCCAGAACAACGAAGCTCAAGTTGCAGGTCAAGGCTATTGGTTAAACACTGGTGATGTGGGAACGCTCAACATTTCTGGGAAAATTATGCGGGCAGACGGTCGAGCAGTGGAAAACTATCTTCCTCTCGCTGTGGGTAGCTCGACTTTGAATTGGCTCGATAATGCGATCTTAGCGGGGACGGTCACCTCAGGAACCTTTGAAGTGAGGGGGCCGTTGCGTACCTTCCCTTGGCATAAGAGCACCAATCCAGATGAGCGCTTCTTGATTGATGGGATTGTAAAAAATGGGAAACTCAACTTCTTCCCAACGCCCAATACCACAAGTAAAAAG
Organism: uncultured Sutterella sp.; assembly: GCA_905197905.1. Lineage (GTDB taxonomy): Bacteria > Pseudomonadota > Gammaproteobacteria > Burkholderiales > Burkholderiaceae_F > Sutterella. Next base: position 122,297 of record CAJKAP010000006.1, read on the forward strand.
ACAGCTTGGCCACTACTTACCGACATTACTGCTCGTCTCATTTTTGAAGGGAATAGTATGCGTATTGAAGGCTCGCAAGCCACAAGCCTTGGACTAAAAAGCAATAACGCAATCGTCAAAATTGATGACTTTGCTAAGCCTGTTCTTGACGTTGATGCCAGCATTTCTGGTGATCTGAAAAACGCTCTGCGCTATCTCAAAGAGAGCGCTCTCCTCGCTCAGATTCTCGGAAACACTTTTGATCAGACAACGGGTTCTGGCCCCATAAAAACTCATCTTGATCTTTCCATTCCACTGAGTACACCAGAACACACTTCGGCGAAAGTGGTCACGGACTTTAACAAGACTAAATTATCATATGGATTCCATCTTCCCGAAATTAGTGAGCTCAGTGGTCAACTCGTCGTCACCAGCGACGATATCAGTACGCCCATTCCTTTCAGCGGGAAAACTCCAGAGGGACCGATTAGCATCAGGCTCTTAACCGCTCAAAAGCAAACACATATCGGCATTTCTGGACATTTAAGCGCCCAGGAAGCCCTCAACTTATTGGAAAAGAACCCCTTTAAGCATGAGCTCTCGCAGGCTCTGAAAGGGAGTTTCCCTGTCTCGGTGGATATTGTTTTTGGTTTAGCGCAACCTCTACTACGTATCAGCGGAAAATCCAATCTTGAAGGACTAGAAAGTACGCTCCCTGCGCCACTTTCTAAAGAAGCACGCCATCAGTGGCCAGTAGACTTCGTCTACGAAAAAGCACATGAACATACCGCTACGCTCAAAATCGCGTCTCCAAAGCATGCTGATGTCAATCTGACATTTGCAACGCCAGAATTTCTCGTCAAATCTGGACACATTCTCATTGGAACCCACAAAGCCTTGTCACCCAGCAAATCTGGTGTGCAATTCTTGGTGAATGCTCCTCAGCTTGATTTAGATGCCTGGCAAAAAGTTCTCTCGACAGAAAAAAAGTCCGAACAAACGTTCCCACTCGCCTATGCTGGGTTGCATGCGTCTCAGTTTGTTCGTTTTAAAAATCAAGTCTTCCAAAACGCCAGCTTCACTGCTCAATTGGATAATGCCGTTTGGCATATCGGACTGCAGAGCACTGAATTGGCAGGTAGTTTGCAATACCAACCAAAGAGAGTCAATCGTGCCGCTCAGCTCTCGGGAACTATTGATCGACTTCACCTCACCACTAAAGATGACGATAACGAAGTTGCCAAAACCATTGCTCTTTCGGAAGTGAAAAGCAGTGTAGACTCTCTTCCCGACATCATGCTCAACGTGAAAGACTTGAGCCTGAATCAGCATCGCCTAGGGAGCGTCAACATTGATGCTACAAACGAGGGGCAAGAAATTCCACGTTGGTATTTGCGCTCAATGAAAGTCCTCAACACTGGGGGGTTATTGGATGTACATGGCGTATGGTATTCGAGATCTCGCAATAAGAGTAATGCAACGGTCAAACTCAGTGTGACCGACATGGGAAAATTGCTTTCTAGTTTGAACTATGCCAATGCGGTTCGTGGCACCACAGGAAGTATAGAAGCTACGCTTTCTTGGCAAGGGTCCCCACTCGACTTCAATGTGCGAACCCTTGACGGAACCCTCGTAGGGGACTTTAGTCAGGGGGAATTTTTACAAATTGAACCCGGCGCTGGGCGCATCCTGAGTTTGCTTTCATTGCAGCACCTCTTGAAGCGCCTCACGTTTGACTTCCGCGACGTGTTCGGAGCAGGCTTTGCCTTTGACTCTCTACATGTGGAAGGTACTGTTTCTCAAGGCTTATTTACCACGCCCAAGATGTCAATTTTAGGATCAGCAGCAAGCGTACTAACAGTTGGCCGAATTAACCTCGTTGCCGAAACGCTTGATTTAAAATCGGTGATACTCCCATCCATTAACGTGGGTGGACCGTCGTTAGCCCTTGCCTTGGTTAATCCAGCCGTTGGGATCGGAACGTTTGTCTCCCAGTGGGTTTTCCAAGATCAAATCTCGCAGCTTTTCAAGTCCGAGTACACTATTACGGGGACCTTTGACGACCCGATAGTGATGAAGCTCGGCGGTAGTAAGTCTAGTCAAAAGTGATTTACTGTCTATAATGAAGGCTCGAGTAAGTGACAGGAATTAAAGGTGTTTACTTCTTTCAAATTAATGACCCCGATTGTGTGGTTGACTCGTTTGCTAGTGGGAGCCTATCCGCACTGGCAGGGTTGTGCGCCTTCAGCGCGCCAGCGCATCTACTTTGCGAACCATACTAGTCATCTTGATACGATTGTCATTTGGGCATCCCTCCCTGCACAGTTGCGTCCTTTTGTCCGCCCAGTAGCCGCAAAAGACTATTGGGAAAAAGGATGGATTCGTCGCCAGATTGCATTAAAAGAACTCAATGTCGTGCTTGTCGATCGTCGACATACCGAGCACAGCAACCCTCTCGATCCGCTTCGTGAAGCGCTCGCAGAAGGGGCTTCTTTGATTATTTTCCCTGAAGGAACTCGACGCCCTCAACCGCTTCCGAGCGAATTTAAGTCGGGGCTTTGGCGTCTGATGAAAGAGTTCCCCGAGGTGGAACTCATTCCTGTTTATATTGAAAACTTGCACCGCGCCATGCCTAAAGGTGTGCTTCTTCCGGTGCCTACGATTTGCTCGATTCGTTTTGGGAAGCCCTTGGAACACTCTGTGGAAGACCTCAAAGAGGACTTCTTGAATCGAGCTCGTCAGTCCATTATTGAGTTGGCACAACCATGAGATTGGGTTTTTCTACTTACGAAGCGTATATCTTCCTTCTCGTTGGGCTATTCGTTCTCGCCTTCGCAGGGACGCTTTATAGCTCCTACGCTTTAGGACACACAACGACCGCGGTTGGTCGCTCTCGCCTCTTGGCTATTTCGTCTCGTCTTCGTATGGCTTGGTGGCTGACGGCGGTCTTCACAATTGCTTTTGCTTTTGGGGGCGGCTCGTTACTAGTTTTCTTTGCCTTGATTAGCTTTTTCCTGCTACGCGAGTTTATTGCAATTACGCCAACGAAACCGACTGACCACAACGCCTTGGTGCTCTCTTTTTACATCGCCATCCCGTTGCAGTACATTCTAATTTACTATGAACTCACTGAGCTCTTCACACTGCTCATTCCGGTGTATCTTTTCTTAGCGCTCCCCGTGATCATGGCACTTAAACACGATCCCGATGGTTATTTAGAGCGTGTAGCTAAGGTGCAGTGGGGCGTGATGCTCTGCGTCTTCTGCGTCAGTCATGCGCCTGCCATTGCAACGTTTGACTTAACGCGGTACAACTCGACTGGTCCCCTTTTGTTGCTCTTTTTCTTGTTGGTCCTCTTTGTGAGTGATCTCTGTTCCACCATTGCGAGTTCTTTCCTCGGCAAAGGAGCGCTGCGCTTCAACCCCAACCGAACCTTGATGGGAACTATTGTAGGATGCACCGCAGGGGTAGCCGCAGGCATGATGATGTTCTGGATTACCCCATTCCGCTTCTGGCAGGCTATTTTAATGGCAATTGCCATTGTGATAGCTGGCGTAATGGGGGATATCGTCATTAGTGCCGTGCGTCGTAGTATGGGTGCAGAGCGCCTCGCTGGTGAGTCTGATATCTACATCACACGAGGCACACTAGCGCGTCTTGCCCCCCTTACTTTTGCGGCGCCAGTGTTCTACCACCTAACCCAATTCTTCTTTGTGTGGTATCCACACCTCTTCTAAGGAGCAAATTCGGGAGTCAGTTTATTCAACGCTCCCGTTTTGTTTGTTGTCTATGTCAAAGTCGTAAAAAAGCGCCTTCTTTAGAGAAAGCGCTTCTTTTCATCAGTACGCGACCGAACTCAAGTGCCAATTAACGACGACGAGAGGACGAGCCAGCCGACTGGGAGGCACCACCAGAAGGGCGACCTTCGATGTGGCGGAACGTAATGCGTCCTTTAGTCAAGTCGTATGGCGAAAGCTCGAGCGAAACTTTGTCACCAGCCAAAATACGAATGTGGTGCTTACGCATCTTACCGTTGGTATAAGCCACCAGTTCATGACCGTTGTCGAGTTTCACACGATAGCGAGCATCAGGCAGGACTTCCAAAACCTGGCCAGACATCTCAATCAAATCTTCTTTTGCCATAATATTCCATAGAAAAAAGCAAATTCTCTTTCTTTTCTAGAATCTCACATGAGTAAGCTCTCCACACTAGTGGGAGCTAAAAAGAATTTGCTTGAAAATAATATTTGAGATTGCTTCCTCTTGATGTGGAGCAATCTCACGGATTCATCGATAAGACCCATCATGCTACAGCACAAGTTATTTCACTCTCATTGCGCAGGAACGAGCCAACCAACAGGATCGAGATTGTACCACTCTTTTAGGGTATGCTTCAGCCATCGAGTCTGAGAAAATCTTTTGTGTACTCAATATTTTTTCATCGCCAGCTAAGGGAACTCGGCTAAAATAACTTTCAGGATAACTAGAGGAGGTGCTCATTTTGGAGTAGTACTCCTCCCCCCCCCTCAACGTCGAAGTATTTCCAAAGCTCTGTCAACACTGGAAACGCTCTAAGGAGAACCGTATATGAAAACCGTGCTCGTGGTTTACGATAGCCGTTATGGCCACACTGCCCGTATTGCTCGTTGCATCTGGGAAACCATTGTCAATGAAGGTCATCAAGCCGACATGATGAACGTGCTTGAAGCCGACCGCGAAGGCGTCGACTGGAACAAGTACGACACCGTCATTGCTGGCGCTCCAGTTCTTTACGGTAAATTCCGTCGCGATTTCTTGGGTTTTGTGAACAAGTGGAAGTCCGTCCTTGACGCCAAGGCCAACAGTTTCTTCTGTGTTTCCGTTGTTGCTCGTACGCCAGCTAAGGCTACGCCAGAGGGCAATGTTTACTGCCGTAAATTCCTTGAAAACAATCCTTGGCATCCAAAGGATGTGAAGTGCTTTGCTGGTAAAGTCGACTACCCGAACTGGGGTTGGTTGGATACTAAGCTCATCCAGATGATCATGAAGATGACAAAGGGCCCAACGGAGCCGACCGCAGTGATCGACTACACCAATTGGGACGAAGTGGCTGAATATGCTCGCCACTGCTTGACCTTGGAAGCCTAATCCATTGTTAAGCCAATAGATCAGAAAAACGTAGCATGCTCTACTCCAAATAGACCTTGTGCTACGTTTTTCTTTTTAAGAATGACCTCGCTCTCTGGAAAAAGACCATACTTTTCGTAATATTTATTTACACAATCACATTTCAGCGCGCGGTATAGCGGAATTGAGTGTTTACACTTGATTCACTAACTTTTGACGGCTTAGACGACTTATTTAGGAATCTTCTGAGCATTTTTTTACTCTATTTTTTAACAAGTCAAATGGCCAATTATCCTTGGTATCAATCCTATCCCGAGGGGATTCCTCATACTATCAACCCCGACAAATTCGCAAGTCTGCCGGGCATGCTCGATAGCGTTGCTGCGCAGTTCCCAAACCGTATTGGTTACAGCAATATGGGGGTGGGACTCACCTACAGTAAAACTGCCACTCTTTCAAAAGATTTGGCAGCCTATCTCCAAAGCTTGGAAGGTATGACGCCAGGCGATCGCGTCGCACTGATGATGCCGAACCTCTTGCAGTACATCGTGGCCGTATTCGCCTGCCAACGTGCTGGGTTTGTTGTCGTTAACATCAATCCTCTCTACACTTCTCGCGAGGTGCATGAATCGTTGGTGGACTCTGACGCTAAAGCCATCATCATCATTGAAAACTTTGCTAAAACGCTCCAAAAAGCCTTGCCTGGTACATCTTGCCAGCACGTGGTGCTGACGGCCGTGGGCGATCTCTTTCCTTTCTTCAAACGTACGCTCGTGAACTTCGTGATTCGCAAAGTGAAGAAGATGGTCCCTGCCTATAGTCTTCCTCACGCAGTCAGCTTTAATGATGCTCTTTCCCGTGGCCGCGCCCACGGTTTCAAGCCGCACGGCATTAAAAACACCGACACAGCTTTCTTGCAATACACAGGGGGTACCACTGGCGTTTCCAAAGGTGCCATTCTCACACATCGCAATATTTTGGCCAATATGGAACAGGTTGGTACCTGGCTCTCGAGTACCTTCGAAGCTGGGAAAGAAACCGCTTTGATTGCTCTGCCTCTCTACCATATCTTTTCGCTCACCGCGACCATGACATTCTCAGCCTGGGGTGCCTCCATGGATTTGATTACAAATCCTCGTGACATCAATGGACTTGCCAAAGAATGTAAGAAGTGGGACTTCTCCATCATTATTGGCGTCAACACTCTCTTCGCAGCAATGCTCAACAACGAGCTCTTTTGCTCGCACAAGTTCACACGTCTTAAGATGACTGCTGGTGGCGGTACGCAGGTCCTGCGCCCAGTTGCTGAACGTTGGGCTAAGCAGACTGGCTCGAACATTCTGGAAGCCTATGGATTGACAGAATGCTCTCCTGGTGTGTGTGGCAATATCCCGAATGCTCCTTGGGATGGCTCTGTGGGGGTTCCGCTTCCTTCTACTGAGGTTTCCATCCGCGGTGACAATTTCAATGACTTAGGCGTCTGCCCGGAAGGGGGAGATCCCGCCGAGTACACTGGTGAAATTTGTGTGCGTGGACCACAGGTCATGCAAGGTTACTGGAACAAACCAGAAGAAACCGCTGCAGTTATGCGTGATGGCTGGCTTCGCACTGGTGACGTTGGCTATATGAACCACCGCGGTGAAGTCTCTATTACGGACCGCAAGAAAGACATGATTTTGGTCTCTGGGTTTAACGTCTACCCCAATGAAGTGGAAAATGTTATCGCCGCTATGCCTGGTGTCTTGGAAGTGGGCGTCGTTGGGATGCCGAGTGAAAAGAGTGGAGAAATGGTCCGAGCGGTGATCGTCCGCAAAGATCCAACGCTGACGGTTGATCAGGTCAAAACTTACTGTCGAGCCCAGCTCACAGCCTATAAAATGCCCAGAGACATCATTTTCGTTGATGAATTACCTAAGACGAATGTGGGTAAAATTTTACGTCGTGAATTGAAGAATCTCTAATGATTCTTTAGCATAAGGCCTTTCAGAAAATTTCTCTGAAAGGCCTTTGTGCTTTTTGGGAATATTATTGCTGAGCTTTCACTGTGATTTTTTGGTCTTGGATTTCCACCACTTCACCGCCACGAAGCTTACGTCCACGGCGTGTTTCTACTTCGTTATTAACCTTAACTTTTCCTTCGTTGATCAATTCTTTGGCCTGCCCGCCGGAATCAGCTAAGCCAGTTGCCTTAAGCAATGCATCTAATGTAATCAGCTCGCCACGGATATAAAATTCAGTATTCATTTGGGATTCTCTAACCTATATCAAAACTATTTTCCCCAAATTAGGGCGAATAGTGCAACAATGACGATCTTACACAACGCAAGTGCCACTGTACATCGTCGTCGACGTTTATTGTGACAGAATTTTGGTCACACCGAGAGTTTAGTGATGCTTAATGCCATTACTCTAATTTTATTTTTTCAAGTTATCGGAGAAATCATCAGCCGCGCGACAGGTCTTCCTGTCCCCGGCTCCGTGCTAGGGATGATCCTGATGCTGATGGCCTTCTTTGTGAAGGATAACCTCATCGGCGTCATTCGTCCTACGGGTGGAGTACTCCTTTCTAATCTTTCTTTGCTATTTGTTCCTGCTGGCGTAGGAATCATGCGTCAAGGTGAACGCTTCTTGAATGAAGGCGTGAGTATTTTCGCTGTTATCGTCCTCTCGACCATTATTTCCTTGATTGTGACGGCCTACACCATTATGCTCGCTCAAAAGCTCCTTAAGATCCACGACGACTAGAGAACTGCAATGTCTATCATTCTTTCTGTATACGATCACCTCAAAGACAACGCCGCGTTGTGGATTGCCTTAACATTGATCGCCTATTTGTTTGGGCAATGGGTTTTTCGTACTGCTAAGTTCAATCCTTTACTGAGCCCGATTATTGTAGCCGTCTTGAGTATCATGTCGTTACTGCTCATTTTTGGTGTGCCTTACGAACAGTATTTCTCAGGGGCTCAATTTATCCATTTCTTACTGGGACCTGCTACTGTTGCACTCGCGGTTCCTATTTATGAACAGCGCCAACGTCTAGCAAGACTCTGGCTACCACTCGCTATCGGTATTGTTGTGGGGTGTACCACTGCGGTACTCTCTGTCGTCTTACTGGGCTGGGCTTTTGGTTTAAGCTCTCAGACCTTGATTTCCTTAATCCCGAAATCAGTCACAACACCTATCGCTATGGGCGTGTCGGAAACCTTAGGTGGTCTTCCTGATTTGACTGCAGTGTTAGTGGTGATTACTGGTATCTTCGGTTCCATTGTGGGACGCCCCATTATGCGTCTTGTAGGTATGCGTGAAGATCATGTAATCGGTGTCTCGTTAGGCTTAACAGCCCACGGCATGGGCACTGGCGCCGCCTTTACTGTGTCGGACAAAGCTGGTGCATTTGCTGGTTTAGCTATGGGCATTAGTGGAGTGGTTACCGCTTTCTTAGCCCCTCTTCTAGCTATTCCGCTCATGAAGCTTTTAGGCATTTGATTCGCAAAATGTATCTCCCTAAAAAAAGCGCCTTGCCTTCGCAAAGCGCTTTTTTGCTTTTATCAAGAGTGACCTCGTTACCGCATCAATGGCCGTAAACAAGTGGTCCGATGAAGTAGCACACTCCTACCACAACAATCACACCTAGAACGTTGAGGAAGAAACCTGCTTTCACCATGTCTCCAATCTTCAAGCGTCCCGTGCCAAAAACAATGGCATTTGGGGGGGTCGCTACTGGCATCATGAAGGCACACGATGCTGCGATAGCCGTAGTCACTAAGAGACCTTCAGGAGCAATTTTCAAGCTTTCAGCTGCTGCTGCAATCAAGGGCATCATCGTAGCCGCCAAAGCGGTATTAGAAGTAACTTCCGTTGCAAACGTCACCAAAGTAGCCACGCCAGCCATCATCGTCAATTCACCTGTGCCAGCAAGGATTGCTGCCTGAGCCCCAATCAAGTCAGCGGCACCAGTTTTCTGAATAGCAGCTGCCATCGTTAAACCGCCTCCAAAAAGGAGAAGCACATCCCAAGCCACTACATCTTTCGTAGAGTTCCAATCGAGAGCGTGAATACCACGATTAATATCCACCGGTATCATGAAGAGCAGGAGCCCTGCGCCCATAGCGATCACGGAGTCGGACATCGGTTTGAAAGGTTTCATACCACCGAGATCGATATCACGAATCACAGGGCCAAACACCCAGAGGGCAGCTGCAAGAGCGAAGACCGCTAACACGATCCGTTCTCCACGAGACATATCTCCTAACTTACGGAGCTCTTTACGTACCCATTCACGACCACCTGGGATAGCATCGAGCTTCGAAGGGAAGAGCAGCTTAACGAGTAAGAGGTAGCAGAGTGGCAAAAGAATCATCGCCACAGGTAAACCAAGAATTAACCAGTCCACAAAACTCACCGTTTGGTGATAAGTCTGTTCCATAAAGCGAACATAAATACCATTAGGTGGCGAACCAATCAAGGTGGCCATGCCTCCGATGGATGCGGCGTAAGCAATCCCTAACAAAATGGCAATCCCAAAGTTTTTCTCGTCCTTGGAGATTTCTGGAGAATTTTGCGTAGAGCGAATCACCCCCATCACAGCCACTGCAATTGGCACCATCATGGCAGCTGTTGCAGTGTTCGACACCCAGGCCGAAAGAAAGCCTGTGGCTGTCATCAAACCCAAAATCATCTGGTTTGGCTTCGTTCCAAAGATAGCCAACATCGTCAATGCGATGCGGCGGTCTAAGTGCCAGCGATGGATAGCAGCTGCGAGCAAAAAGCCGCCCAAGAAGAGAAAGATCGTACTCGATGCATAGTTTTGCATCGCAGCGGCAGGCGTAGTGATCTGGAAAAGCGGATAGATCACGAGAGGTAGCATGGCTGTCGCGGCGATGGGTAACGCTTCAGTAAACCACCAAACAGCCATCCAAACCGTCACTGCCAAACAAGCTTTACCTTCGTAGGCAAAGGCTATCGTTTTACCAGCGGCATTTTGATAGCTATCGGGGAGTAAATAGAACGTAACCAATGCCAATAGTGGTCCGATCAAGAGCGAGATAGCTCGTCCTTTCATGGACAGACCACCAATTTCAATGTTGGATTCCGTCATGGAGCCTCCGATAAACGTCTTAACTTTTTATCGCCTCTCTTTCGTAATGTAAAGAAAGGCTTTTGCGTTGATAATAATCAAAGTTGAAAAATCAGTTATCGAATATTTATGCTAAAAGATCCCTATAATTTTCACTTATTTTTCCACAATACGGAATTTTTATCCAAAAAGCTCGTTTTCTAAGGAATTTTTCTTAGTTTTTAAGTGGGTATGAATCTTTCTCTCTCGGAGTTTTATTTTGACTTTTAGCGAATTTTCTATCACAGAAATAGCTAGTCAAGAAAGAGCTTAAAAAGCTCGGCAACACTTCGATATCGAGAGCGACCAATACCACTGCCGAGCTCATAAACTAGAAGATCTTTCCTTCCTGACACAAGCGCAGCCTTTTCTATCGTAGAGAAAAAACGTTGGTATACCTTTCGAGGAATGGGGCTACCTTCCCAGTACCATCCTGTGAAGCTATTTTTCAGCATTCGAGCAGGCACGCTATCGTAGGTACTTACCACCGTTGTATCAGCAACTTGCCCCTGCGCGGCCCAATATCTATATGCTTCATTGCCAGAGGATTCTTGGGTGTTCACTAGTGCGGTTCCTAGCATAGCGCCAATCGCATCTAAGGCTTCTAGTGCTTTTAGCTGCTCTCTGCACCAAATCCCACCACAAGCCACTACTGGCAAACTTGTTGCTTGGGCAATAGAGGGAACAAGACTCATGAGCCCAACACTCATTGCGTCATCTTCTTCAAACGTCATTCTAGCTCCCGAACCCTCGGCACCTTGAGCAATGAGTACTTGGCAACCTGCGGAGTGGAGTACCTTAGCTTCTTTGAGAGTGGTACAAAAGGCCATATTGACAATACCTGCCTCTTCAAGCACCTCAGCCTCTGGTTCGCGAAAACCTCCATACTGCGCAATCATGGCGCATGGGGACTCTTCAATAGCGGTTTTTAAGCATTCTTGCAAAGAAGGAGGGACAGAGAGTCCGAGCGCAGGCGCTGTTTGCTCGGTTAACTCCGTGGGCAGTCCCAACTCTTCGAGCAAAGGAGCAAGCTCCGCGATCAACTCGGAGACATGGGAGGTATCAAAAGTAGATTCATCAACGTCAATAGCAATCGCAAATGGGCGCGTTGTACGTTTTCTCACCAAAGAGCAAAATGCTCTAATTTCGTTAGGCGTAAAATGCGTAGCAGGGACAACTCCCAGCCCGCCGGCTTCTGATACTGCTGCCACCAACTCAGCACTGGCCATGCGGACCAATGGTTGGTTCATGATTTTAAGTGACGCTTTAAAGAGCGGGTCTAAATTTGTGCGAACAGAAGCGTGGTGAGACATAATGAGGGCTTACTTTTCTTAATGGATGAGTGGTAGATGTTGAGATTTTACCTCACTCATCCCTAACCTTTTCTATTTCTTCGAATCGCGCATAATGTCTAAAAAAACAGTGGTCGTCGGTCTCTCGGGCGGAGTCGATTCCTCCGTAAGTGCCTGGTTGTTGAAGCAACAGGGCTATGAAGTCATCGGTCTTTTTATGAAAAACTGGGAAGATGATGACGACAGCGAGTACTGCTCTTCGCGTCAAGATTTTATTGATGCCAGTAGTGTCGCTGACCTTATTGGTATTGATATCGAAGCCGTAAACTTTGCCAAAGAATACAAAGAGCGCGTCTTCGCCGACTTCTTGCGAGAATACAATGCTGGCCGTACTCCTAACCCCGATGTCCTTTGCAATGCCGAAATTAAATTCCGTGCATTCTTAGATCATGCTATGGCGATGGGGGCTGATTTGATTGCAACCGGGCACTACGCCCGTGTGCGTCATACCGACAATGAGGTTCAGCTTCTGCGTGGGGTAGATCCCTCCAAGGATCAGAGCTACTTCTTACACCGTTTAACACAAGAACAAGTCTCCCGTGTCCTTTTCCCTGTTGGGGGCTTATTAAAGACAAAAGTGCGCGAAATCGCGGCAGACATTCATTTGCCGAATGCCCAAAAAAAGGACTCGACAGGGATTTGCTTTATCGGAGAGCGCCCTTTCCGTGAATTTTTGAATCGCTATTTACCCACTCATCCTGGTCCCATCAAAACACCTGATGGGTACGTGATTGGTGAGCATATCGGTCTCTCCTTCTACACGTTAGGTCAGCGAAAGGGTATTGGTATCGGCGGGCAAAAAGACTCAAGTGGTGAGCCTTGGTTCGTGGCAAAAAAAGACATGTCGACCAATACTCTTTGGGTTTGCCAAGGGCACGATCATCCCTGGCTACTGTCACATGAACTCACAGCGGTCCATCCAAGTTGGGTCAGTGGCTTGGCTCCTAAACTCGATGAAACGATTACGGTAAAAACACGTTATCGTCAGCAAGATGGTGGCTGTCGCTTGATTTCTAACAATCCTGAGGCCTTTACGTTAGGTTTTGATATCCCACAGTGGGCTGCTACACCAGGTCAAAGCGCGGTACTATACCAAGGAGACGTCTGCCTGGGTGGTGGCTTTATCGACAAAGTTGAACCTTGATATCTAGAACCTACTTTTTTTGATGATTTGAAAAAATCCCTCTACTACAGTAGAGGGATTTTTCTAAGTGCAACTTTAATTACTGTTGGCTAATTTTCGCATTCGATTTTGCTGCTATTTCTTTTTGCTTGGCTTTGCTCCACATCATACCAATCACAATTACGAGAGCAGCTCCAATCACGCAAGCTGGATAGTGCAACGTAAAGCTCAATTCAGGCCAGTTTTTCGTGACATAACCGTCAGAGACGACCATGCCACCAGCAATCCAACCCAACAAGCCTGCACCGAAATAAATCACCAGCGGGAAGCGATCCATGAGGCGCATCACGACTTGAGAGCCAAAGATGATAAAGGGAACAGAAACCACAAGACCGAAGATAACGAGAAGAGTCTGGTGAGCTTCATGAGCCTGCTGGGCAGCACCTGCAATAGCAATCACATTATCAAAGCTCATCACCAAGTCGGCCACAATAATGGTTTTTATAGCGCCTAAAAGACGGCTACTACCTTCGATGTTGTCGTGGCTACCGTCATCCGGGAGAAGCAACTTCGCTCCAATCCAGAGAAGCAAAAGGCCTCCAGCGACCTTGAGAAATGGGAGATCCAATAGCATCACAGCGAAGACGATCAAGATAACACGCAGGAGGATTGCCCCAGCAGTACCCCAGATAACGCCTTTCGTTCGCTGTTCGGGAGGCAGATTACGGCATGCCATACCAATGACCACAGCATTATCGCCACCGAGCAAAATATCAATCATGATGATTTGGCCAACGGCACCCCAGTGCAAATTGACCAATAAGTCGTAGAGGTACTCCACGTTATTCTCCCTCAAGGGTTGTTTTTTGAGTGAATGATTGTAGCAAAACGTCTATTTCTTGCAATCAAAAATTGTATTTATCCGTATGGTTATTACCAAAGGTCCGCCCCATCAGGTGGTTCCACCCGCCCACGAATAACTCGATCTACTACCCCCATTGAAAAGCCCCGATAAAGAAGGTAGCGAATTTGACGATCTCGCTCTTTTCGATCCGCTGGCAACTCGTGAAAACGTTTTGACCATACGCGATAAGCTCGAATTTCTTCAGGCTCTGCGATTTCTTCAAGAGCAGTGGAAATATCCTCTTCTGCGACACCGAGTCGACGAAGTTCTCCGCGGATGCGAGAATTCCCCATTTGAGAGGAACGTACACGGACTCGACCTTGTGCAAAACGCTCATCGGAAAGATATTTGAGGTTTTCAAGACGATCAAGAACCTCCTCCATCTCTTCCAGAGCCTTTTCTCTTTCTTCTGTGTTGAGTCCTTTGAGTAAGCGTTGGCGTAGTTCTTTCCTAGAATACTCACGACGGCTCAGACACTCTACGGCACGCAAAAAAAGACTCTTTTCTTCTTTAGGTTTGCGCGACTCTTTGTGTTTTCGTTTCTGTAAATAACCGTTCTCATCAGTCTCAAACTCTGAAGCGGACTCATTAGCGTATTTATCTAAGGACACTCGGCGGTATGGTGCACTTTCATCGGGTTCATCAATGAGCAACGAGGCAATCGCTTCATTTTCTGTCTTATAGCCTACTTGCTTTTCCCTTCGATTCGAGGCGCATTTACGTGTTTTAGAGGTTCGCTCAACTTCTTTAGAAATACGCACATGTTCTGTTGCAAACGACAACTCCTGGTAAGCAGGAGATTCTTCTGGAGAAGAGAAAGGGACACCCTCAACTTCGTCTGGCGCTGTTTCTTGTGGCGTCTCTTGCACACATAGGTCGTCATCTTCACCCCAAACAAAAACTACACCTTGTTCTTCGCTCTTAGGATTCTTTCGACTCATAAGCTCTGGTATGTAAAAAAGGAGTGCTTTTTTTAAGAAAACACTCCCTCGGACTAAAAGACCTAATTATTCATCGATGGGTTCTGGTGGAATGTCATCATCAATGCTGACTGTTTCCGAGTCCGCATCGGTATTCACCGTTGTGACGTGGATTTTCTTCAACTCACGAATACGAGCTTCTAAAGAGTCGGCCACTTCAGGATTCGCCTTCAAGAACTCTCGCAACTTGTCTTTACCCTGCAAGCGGTTGCCATCATAGGTAAACCAAGCGCCCGACTTCTCGACCACATTGAGTGCAACCCCAATATCGATCAATTCTCCTAGGCGAGAAATCCCTTCACCATAGAGAATATCGAACGTAGCATCCTTAAAGGGTGGGGCGACTTTGTTCTTCACGACTTTCACGCGAGTTTCGTTGCCAATAACTTCTTCACCCTTCTTGATCGCGCCGATACGACGAATATCCAGACGCACGGAACTGTAGAACTTTAAAGCGTTACCACCAGCCGTCGTTTCTGGATTACCGTAACCTCCAATCTTCATACGAATCTGGTTAATGAAGATCACCAAGCACTTCGTACGCATGATAGAAGCAGTGAGTTTGCGAAGAGCCTGAGACATCAAACGAGCCTGCAAACCAGGAAGTGCATCACCCATATCGCCTTCAATTTCACTCTTCGGCGTTAACGCTGCAACAGAGTCAACGACAATCAAGTCAAGCGATCCAGAACGCACGAGAGAATCGGTAATTTCAAGCGCTTGCTCACCAGTGTCAGGCTGAGAGAGCAACAAGTCTTTCATTTGCACGCCCAAATTCTGGGCATATTTCACATCGAGTGCGTGTTCTGCATCGATAAAAGCGCAGGTACCACCCAACTTCTGCATTTCAGCAATCACTTGCAATGCAAGAGTTGTCTTCCCAGAAGATTCTGGGCCGTACACTTCGACCACACGTCCGCGTGGCAAGCCCCCAACCCCAAGGGCCAAATCCAAACCCAAAGAGCCAGTCGAAACAACTTCAATCGGTTCTGGAGTAGCGGTGTCGTCCATGCGCATAATCGCGCCTTTACCGAACTGCTTTTCAATGCTGGCCAAAGCTGCTTTAAGGGCTTTAGCGCGCTCGTCGCCTTCAAGGCGTACCGCACGAGGTGGTTGTTTGTCTTTTGCCATCGTTCTTACTCCAAGTAGACCGGCCTCTAAAAAATTTTAATTTGTCAATTGAGATCTTTTTGGTATACTTCATTCCCAAAAAGTATCACAATATATCATAAAAATCAAAGGGATATTTTTAATAAATCTCCTTCGGTACTTCTAATGATGCCTGATTTTTTTCTAAAATGCTAGTTATTTTTTGTTAGGTTTTACGCTAACAACTTATACGAAAATTCCGAATTGCAGAATTTAACACCTACGAGGCTACTTTTTTGCTCACTTTTTAGGCAAAATACCAAAAACAAGTTATCTCCTTGACAAGCACATGAAACTTCAGGCATAATTTTCACCCTTAGTAGGGTTAGCGCGAAAAGTCGTTAACTGCTCCGTGGGTCGTTAGCTCAGTTGGTAGAGCAGCGGACTTTTAATCCGTTGGTCGTGAGTTCGAGTCTCGCACGACCCACCACTACTAAACAGTCTCCTTTGGGAACGTAGCTCAGTTGGTAGAGCAGCGGACTCTTAATCCGTCGGTCCAGGGTTCGAATCCCTGCGTTCCCACCAAAGGTTTTCAAAATTCCGAAGAGACTAGTTTCGGGAACGTAGCTCAGTTGGTAGAGCAGCGGACTCTTAATCCGTCGGTCCAGGGTTCGAATCCCTGCGTTCCCACCAAAATTCCATCCCACTGATGAAAATCAGTGGGATTTTTCGTATCTAGAAATCTTTTTCTAGATCAACCTCCTACTTCAAAGGGTAATACCTCAAAGTTTCCTTTCTCTCTACCCCGAGATCTAACTGATAAAGGTACACTGTAACTTCATTCGTTCCAAGAACGTTTACTTTTTATTTGCCAAATCACAATGATCAAATTACAAAACATTACCCAATCCTATAAGACACCTGAGGGACGCGAGTTCAAAGCACTCGACAACGTCTCCTTAGAGATTAAACCAGGGGAAATTTTTGGCATCATCGGTCGCTCCGGTGCAGGGAAAAGTACGCTTGTGCGTTGTATTAACTTGCTCAACCGTCCCACTGAAGGCACAGTGACCGTGGATGGCAAGGATTTAATGTCCCTCAGCGAGGACGAATTACGTGAAACGCGTCGTTCTATCGGCATGATTTTCCAGCACTTTAACCTGCTAAGCTCTCGTACGGTCTACGACAACGTCGCTCTCCCTCTCGAATTGGTGGGCACGCCTGCTACTGAAATCCGCGCGAAGGTCGAACCTCTGCTCAAACTCGTGGGACTCACGGAACATGCCCACAAATATCCGTCTCAGCTCTCTGGTGGTCAGAAACAGCGTGTGGGCATCGCCCGCGCCTTGACAAACGATCCGAAGGTTTTGCTCTCAGACGAAGCCACTTCCGCTCTTGACCCGGAAACGACAACTGCAACTTTGGCTTTGCTCAAGCGCATTAACAAAGAACTTGGCCTCACTGTAGTGATGATTACCCATGAAATGCAGGTTGTGAAAGAAATTTGCGACCGTGTGGTAGTGATGAACTACGGTAAAATCGTCGAAGCTGGTAACGTGGCAGATATTTTCCTCACGCCGCAACACGAAACGACCAAGGCTTTGATCGGTAACGTCATGGCTCGTGATATGCCTCCTTCCGTTTTAGAAAGTCTGCGTGCTGCTCGCGCCGCTCACCCAGACCCCTCCTACGTGCATTTGCTACGCTTGGCTTTCCGCGGTGATCGCGTGACGCGTCCAACCATTTCGGAATGCTCTCGTCGCTTCAATATTGACTTCAACATCTTGCGTGGTTCTGTCGACGACATTCACGGCACAATGTTAGGCACCTTGACGGTGATTATTGAATGCGATCCAGTGGTGTATTTAGAAGCCGTTCGCTTTATCCGCGAACAAGGTGTTGTTGTTGAGGAGTTGACTGATGTCCAGTAACTTAATTCAGATGATTTGGGAGTCCACACTCGACACATTGCTCATGGTGTTGGTCTCTGGCGGTATTGGTGCTGTCTTTGGGATTCCTCTCGGGATTTTACTCTTCATTTCTGATAAGAAGTCCTTCTTGCCGATGCCGGCTTTCAACGCAATTTTAGGGACGTTGATCAACGCTTTGCGTTCTGTGCCGTTCATCATTTTGCTAGTTGCGATCATTCCATTTACTCGTTTGATCGTAGGTTCTTCGATCGGGACGGCTGCCGCTATTGTGCCGTTAACGCTGGCCGTGGCTCCGTTTATGGCCCGTATCGTGGAAACCAGCTTGCGCGAAGTCGATAAGGGCTTGGTTGAAGCAGCTCAAGCAATGGGGGCAACCAACCTTCAGATTATTACCAAAGTTCTTTTACCCGAAGCTCTACCTGGTATTGTCGCCGGCCTCACCATTTCGATCATTAGCTTGATCGGCTACTCCGCAATGGCAGGCGCCGTTGGTGGCGGCGGGCTGGGTGACTTGGGTATTCGCTATGGCTACCAGCGCTTCATGCCAGAGGTGATGTGGACCGTTGTTCTCGTGTTGATCTTCTTGGTCCAGGGCATCCAGTCCTTCGGTGATTGGTTAGTGCGTCGTCTCTCGCACAAATAAACAGATTTCGATATTGGAAGAAAAACGATATGTCTATCTCTCGTCGTACTTTATTAGGCGCTAGCGCATTGCTAGCTGTCGCCCCAATCAGCTTTGCTGCTCAACAGAAAACGATCGTAGTTGGTGTAACCTCTGGTCCTCACGCTGAAATTATGGAAGTTGTAAAGAACGCGGCTGACCAGGCTGGATTCCCGATTAAAATTGTTGAGTTCTCCGACTTCGTGCAGCCTAATGCTGCCTTAGCCGCAGGTGACCTCGATCTCAATTCGTTCCAGCATCAACCCTATTTGGATCAGCAAAATAAGGATCGTGGCTACAACTTAGTTTCCGTTGCTAAGACTGTCACTTTCCCGCTTACTTTTTATAGCAAGAAGGGCTACAAGACACTCGCTGATTTGCCAAAGAAAGCCCGCGTTGCTATTCCGAACGACCCGACTAATGGCGGTCGTGCCTTACATATGCTCGCTGACCAGGGTGTGATTCGTTTGCGTGATGGGGTTGGTCACACGGCTACGGTGCTTGATATCGTTGATAATCCCAAATCCATTCAGGTAGTGGAACTGGAAGCCCCTCAACTGCCCTTGAGCTTGAAGGACGTGGACGCAGCTGCCATTAACGGCAGTTACGCTCAGCCCGCAGGCTTGGATCCCAAGCGCGATGGTATCTACACCGAACGCGCTGATGGTCCTTACGCCAACATCCTTGTTGTTCGCTCCTCCGATAAAGATCAACCTTGGGTGAAAGAGTTCGTGAAACTCTACCAAACGCCCGAAGTCAAAGCCTTTATTGAAAAACGCTTCAATGGCAACATGATCTGCGCTTGGTAAGTTACCTCGGAGCAGTTCCTCTGCTAAAATAAATCGGTCAAGATTGCTGTTTTATCACAGCTCTTGGCCGATATTTTTTAACGCATTCCCCAGGTTGTGCTATGGACCCCCACTCTGAACACACATCTTCCCCAGTGTTGGAATATTCTTCGAAAAAATTTAATTACCTGATCACCTATGTTCAGGCCTTTACGCTTATTACCATCACTGTGGCTACTGTCGTTGGAATCTCTTCTTCGGTACTCGATATGATTGACAACCGCATCGCTAGCCTGGGCGATCTTTTGTTGCTTTTCTTGTACATCGAGATCCTCTCTATGATTAAAGGCTCGGCCCTGGGTACGCGCGAAATTCCGATTCGCACCCCTGTGGCTCTTGCCATCGTGGCAATCGCACGTTACTTCGTAGTTGACGTAGAACACATGACCCCGCTCTTTATGCTCATGACTGCGGGTTCTATCTTAGTATTGGTGGGAGCACTATGGGTGCTCAGTAGAGTCTCCCCTAGTCAAGATCATGTTTGATAGTATGGGCTAGGTTTCTTCCCACGCTTCCATGAAATCGTGCTAGAATTCGCCCACGGTGCGGGTGTAGCTCAATGGTAGAGCAATAGCTTCCCAAGCTAAAGACGAGGGTTCGATCCCCTTCACCCGCTCCACACTACTGCAAAAAATTGCTTGAGGTTAATCTCGTCACCGCCGTATCGCTACAGGCGGTTATTTTTTACCTTCCTCTTTCCCACTATGGAAAAATCCACTGCAAAACCGACATTAACGCCCGAAGAGCTCGAAACGCTCAAGAACCGTCACATCCGCTCTTTTGTGATGCGCCGCGGGCATATCTCTGCTGCGCAAAAGCGCGCGATTGAAGAGTCATTGCCTAAGTATCAGATCGAATATGCTCAACAAACTCTCAATCCAACAGAAATTTTTGCTCGTCAGGCTTCCACAGTCTTAGAAATTGGCTGCGGCATGGGGGAAACGACTGTAGCGATTGCTCAAGCTCATCCTGAAGTCAATTTCATTGGCTGTGAAGTGTTTGTCGCTGGTGTGGGCGCTATCGCCAAGCGCATTGATGAAACTGGCGTTGACAATATTCGCATCATCCGCCATGACGCTGTTGAAATCGTTCGTGACATGATTGCCGACAACAGTCTCGACGGTGTGCACATCTACTTCCCCGATCCTTGGCGCAAAGCGCGTCACCACAAACGTCGTCTTGTGGCCCAGCCCTTTATTGGACTTCTTTGCTCAAAAATTCGTCCAGGTGGTTATTTACACTGTGCAACCGACTGGGAAAACTATGCCGAGCAGATGATGGAAGTGCTTTCGTCAGAACCGTTGCTCAAAAATCTCCACGGAGAAAAGCAGTGGAGTCCCGTTATGGGAAATCCCTTGTGTGAACGTCCTCGCACAAAATTTCAAGCTCGTGGCGAGCGCTTAGGCTACGGTATTTGGGACTTAGTGTTCATTCGCCAATAAGACCCACGTAACTACAAAAAAAGCGGAGAAAAGTGAACCGACCCCCAAAAAATAGACCATTTTTGGGGGTTAAATTTTATGGCACGTAGATTATCCACTGAACTGAACTGAAACAAAGAATTTTGGAATATTTTGAGAAAGGAATGCGATGTTGCTCCGTTGCGAGCACCTTGAATTTATCAGTTGCTACCGTACAAAAGTACGAATGCCTATACCTTGCAGGAGATTTCTCTTGGATCACCTCCAGTTATACTCCCGTCGATCCCGATATCTTGACTGAAGCTGTTTCCGAGTATTTTCGAGGTCATATGGGATACCACTTGTCGTCAAAAAAGTTTGAAATTCGGGACTCTACCGTCTATCGAGGGGTGCAAAACTACTTGAAATATGGCATAGTGAATCTTCCAAGAGGGAGAAATGCTGTGAAAAAACGACAAAAATACGATGGTAAAGAGACAACGCCTGAGCAATCTACTGATGAGTCTCTGGTTAGCAAGGAGGAATTGAAAGACCTTCACGACGAAATGATCATTTTGCGCGTATTGCTTGAAGAGTATGAGAAAACTGAGCCAGATATGCTCAAAAAAAAGAATTCAGGCAGCATATCGACTTTTTGAACAGAAAATTAGCCATCGTAAAGTCTGCTCTGTCTTAGGACTCAATCGTAGTTCTGTTTATAAGCATCGGAAAGCGATCAGTGCTCCTTGTGCAAGGAAAGTTGAAGATAGCCTCTTAGTGGTTGAGATTCAGGCTATTCAAGCTAAGCACCGATATACCTATGGGGTTAAACGGGTTACTGCAGAGTTGAAGCGTCGTGGCTTTACTGCTAACCATAAGCGGGTTGAACGATTGATGAAAGCAAATAATCCCAACGCGATTATTCGAGCTAAGCGAAATTACCGTTGTAGTGTAAAGCAGGAACCAAGGGCAAATTTACCTGGCAATGTCTTGGACCGTAATTTCACTGCGACCCAGTTTAGGGAAAAGCTAGTGAGTGATGTGACTTACTTGCCAGTAAAGGATGGCGGTTGGTGTTACGTCTCGTTAGTTAAGGATTTATGTACATAGTTAATAATGGCTTGCGCGATGTCTCGTTCACAAAATATGGACTTAGCATTTGAGACCTTACGGCAGCTTAAAGAAGTTCCGGCCAATGGACTCTTCCATACTGATCAAGCCTTTATGTATACGAATCAAGCGTTTGCCGTGGAATTGGAAAAAATGGGCCTTCAACAGGGTCTCTCGCACCGTGCGAATTGCTGGAACAATGCAGTTATTAAAAGTTTTAATGGATCAATGAAGTGTGGTGGTTCTACCCATACTATAACAAGAACCGATGGAATTTATCTTTTGAGGAACTTCGCGACAAGGTGAATGAATACGTTCGGTACTACAATGAAGAACGTATCCAAGAAAAATTGGGTTACCTGACTCCGCTGGAATATCATCATCGAGTAACCCGATCTAATTATTAACAAACTGGTCCACTAAACGGG
The DNA here is from genome assembly GCA_905197905.1 of uncultured Sutterella sp. GTDB lineage: Bacteria > Pseudomonadota > Gammaproteobacteria > Burkholderiales > Burkholderiaceae_F > Sutterella. The sequence continues at coordinate 144,324 of CAJKAP010000006.1, forward strand.
GGACGGTTCAAAGTTTTCCACCGCTTTTTGATTTTTAAAAACTAATCCATCCTAACCACGAGGCAGCAAAAAGAGCTACGCCAAAGATAATTCGATACCAGCCAAAGACTCTATAGTCGTTACGCCCCACAAAACCAATCAGCCACTTCACAAGCACTAACGCCGAAAAAAACGACACAATAATTCCAATGCCAAGAAGCCCCCAGGGCATTTCTCCGGAGAATAAGGCGTCTTGATCTTTCCAAAGATCATAAATAGTTGCGCCAAAAATCGTTGGAATGGCCAAAAAAAACGAAAATTCCGTTGCCGCTTTTCTAGAGAGACCCAAGAGAAGCCCGCCAATGATGGTAGAACCTGAGCGACTAGTCCCAGGAATCATGGCGAAACACTGTGCTACACCCACAAGAAAGGCTCGCCCAGGAGTTAAGTCTTCCATCGCTGCCACTTTAGGAGCTTGGTGAGAGTGCACTGCTCGCTTTTCAATCCACAATAAAATCACACCACCCACGATAAGCATCGTCGCCACCGTCGTGATGTTGAAAAAATGATTTTTGATAAAGCCCGCACAAATAAAACCGACAACTGCGGCAGGTAAGAACGCAACTAAAGTGTTGACCACAAGACGACGTTCAGATCCTGGGCGAAAACCTTTTTTGAGAATTTGACTGATCAGAGCGCGGTAGTACCAACACACGGCCAAAATGGCGCCGGCTTGAATAACGACAACGAAGGTGTTGTTATAAGGATGCTCTGCAAACCCTATCCAGTCGGAGGCAATAATTAAATGTCCTGTGGAACTAATCGGGAGAAACTCAGTGAGCCCCTCAACTACGCCAAGCACGACCGCTTGAAGTATCTCCCAGACCGACATGTTAACCTCCCGTTTCGAGGTAACAAGCGTTGCCTCTGTTTGCTAAAAAAGAATTCCTACCTTTATTTTGATAGGAACAAAGAGCTTTTGCTATTATGCAGACACTTTCTATAGTTAGAGCTCTCTACAAAGAACTCTTACAAAATACGGACTTTTCTTTAGAGGATAGCTTATGGCCGCTACCACCATCATCGACGATCAGTTTGTCGAGGACCTACAAGCAGAACTGGAAAACTTAAACCAAGATACCGTCATGGATAGTGGTGTCTTGGATGGTTTCTTGGTTGCTTCTTTGCTCAATCCTGAAACACCGCCCTTTGAAGCTGTGCTTCCTTATATCTTCGATGAAGAAGGGGATCCCGCCAAAATTCCCGAAGGAAAAGATCGTCTTATCGAACTTATCAAAACGCGTTTCACGCAATTGGAGTCAGCTTTTCAGGCTGGGAATGGCCTCGATCCGATCATCTACCCTGTCACCGATGATAACGGTAATGTAATCGAAACTGGGGACGATATTCACGACTCTATTGAACCATGGGCTGCAGGATTTGCAACAGGGCTCTATTTTTGGCCAGAAACCTCTATGGAAGATGAAGCAGTTCAAGCCTCTGTCGCTTGTATTATCTGCCATTGCGATCCCGAATACCTCAAGGAGGCCTTCCCTGAAGGGTATGAACACTTACTGGAGATTCGTAAAAAAAACGACTCTTTGCAGGGCGCACTTTACCATTTGGTTGAATCAACTTTTGAGTTGCGAAAAGCATTCCGTCCCAATGTACCTGTACGAAACGAATCTCCCAAGATTGGTCGCAACGATCCCTGCCCTTGCGGTAGCGGGAAAAAATACAAGCAGTGCTGTGCTAAAAAATAAGCGTTAATGCGCAGAAGAAGGTGTTGTGAATGTCTGGCCTGCCAGATTTTCACGATGCCTCTTTTTTTGTTCAACCGCTATATAGACTTCAATCCGCAAAACAAACCTATGATTCGTCAGGTTTCACAAAAATTGACGTACCGTAAACGATTTTCTTAAGCTACTGGTTTGGTCAAAGTTTCCGCGATAAAACGTCCAGGGTGCACAGCTTGAGAGAGGGAATATTCGAGCACCGATGGCTCACCCAACATTAATGACACAAGATGCTCGGCGCAAGCAAGCCCCCAGGTTAGCCCTCGAGACCCAAAGGCACCACAAACCCATAGTCCCTCTTCTACAGGCAACTTCTCTAGTTCTGGACGCCCCGCAAAATGGCATCCTCGAAGCGTTTCTGCGGTAAATCCTTGTCCAACCAATGGCAATCTATCAAGACATACTGCACGCACTCCCTGATAAAAACCCGCAGGGAAAATACCTTCACCGCACTTTTCTCCGACAAGTTCTAGGAGAGCAGACCAATTGTGAGCATGAGCGTCCTGAACATCCCAGACTTGGTGCTCAGGTTCATACGTTGCCCCCACAGCAGTGAAATGCTCGCCTACTTTCACTAAATATCCGGGACCTGTCATTGCCACAGTCTCGCTTAATCCAAGAGGCGCCACACTCAGTAAGCTAATTCTCCCTTTGAGCTGCGAAAGCCCTAAAGCTTCTCTAGGAAGAGAAAGCAAATCAGGTATGCCCATTGCACTGGCAAGCACAACATGTTCGCTTCTCTCAAACGTAGCACCCTGAGGTGTACAAATCGTCCATTTATCACTTTCCCTCTTAAGGGAGACTTTTTGATTCGTGAGGACTCTAGCATGTACACTTTCAAGCAGTCTTTTCGCGAGTTTTCCAGCATGAACAAGCCCTGCACGCGGAAACCACCACCCCCCTCGCCTTACTTGCACTCTCACTAATGAGCTTGCTCGTTCCCTATTCACTAGTTCTGCAAAACCACGGGGTAACGCTAAAGGTTTCTCTGAAACGTAATGTTCTTTCCACTTTGCATATTCCTCCTCGTTCGCAGCCATGTCGAAAACACCACAAGGAATGAAGCAATCGGGAAAAGCTTTCATCAGAGGCTGAAGAAGTCGAAAGCCTAATCGCGTGAGACGAAAAAGAGGGCTATCCGTAGCTTGCCAGTGAGGGTGGAATAACCCTGCATAAAGCGCGGAGGCCGCACCTCCTGGGACAGGAGACTCATCTATGACGGTAACACGTACCCCTCTTTTCCCCAATTCATAAGCTACCATAGCTCCTGCAAGACCAGAACCAATGATCACTACTTCGTTTAAGGGTTTAGGAAGAAAGGCTGGATGAGCGTTTTTGAATCGAACCCTTCCCGCATTCGTTTCTAAAAAAGGCGGGAGAGATTCTCGGTCGAGTCCTAGTACTTCTGTTTCTTGATGAGCAAAACGACGTAACGAAGTTATTTCTGCAAGGTTGGATACCGCGATAAGGTCTACCTTGAAATGGAGTTCTCGACGCCAATGTTTCTCTGGAATCCTTACCCAGAGAAGACTCCCTAGTGACGAAGGCACGCGATGAATGCCAGGCAAAGAAAAAAAGGCACACTCCTTGATAGCGTCGGGGCTAAGAACTCCTAGTTCTTGTGCAATAGGAAGCCCCTCCTCAGGTGGAGTGAGGATAACCCAGTGCGCATTGCTAGCTCCATGAGTACGAGACCACTTTAAGGCCTCGACCCAACACCGGGGATCAGAGGAGTGTAGAAGTATGGTTGTCATCGAAAAAAGGAGAGCGATGCAGTTATCAGCTCTCCTTCTATTGTAGTCTTAATGATTAGTGCTTCAAGGGCTTGAAGCGTAAACGCTTCGGCTGAGCGGCTTCTTCACCTAAACGACGACGCTTATCCGCTTCGTATTCGTTGTAGTTCCCGTTAAAGAAGACAACCTGCGAATCTCCTTCAAAAGCGAGAATGTGTGTAGCAATTCGGTCTAAGAACCAACGGTCATGCGACGTCACCAGAGCGCAGCCTGCAAATTCAAGCAATGCTTCTTCAAGAGCTCGCAAGGTTTCCACGTCTAAGTCATTAGACGGTTCGTCCAAGAGTAATACGTTGCCACCAGCGAGCAAAGTTTTCGCCAGATGCAAACGACCACGCTCACCACCAGAAAGAGTGCCCACGAGTTTTTGTTGGTCGCCACCCTTAAAATTAAAGCGACCCAAATAAGCCCGAGAAGACATGCTGAATTTACCCACCTGCAGAATATCCTGTCCATCAGCAATAGCATCAAAGGCCGTCTTGTCATTGGGGAGGGAATCACGCATCTGATCAACTGCAGCCAGACGAACCGTCGTCCCGAGCTTAATTTCCCCACTATCGGGCTGTTCTTTCCCTGTAATCATCTTAAATAGCGTCGACTTACCGGCCCCGTTAGGACCAATCACCCCCACAATACACGGCGAACGCACGGCATCTTCTGCAGGCCACTCTCCTAGGATTCACTAATCAC
>CAJKAP010000007.1 GCA_905197905.1 uncultured Sutterella sp.
GAACAGCCCGGATTTACCGGGCTGTTACATTTTGAAACAGGCTGCGTTCGCCGTGTCGGTTAGCTTAGATAGGTCCAAAGCGAGAAGACCGTCAGAAGCATCGCTTCTGCACAGCAAACTGGCACTAAGGTCTTCAAGAAGTCGGCCTTAAAGTAGTCAACAGAAATCGTGAGGCAAACGTGTGTGGGCGTCCACATTTGTCCTGCGACCCCAAAGACCATGGCGATCCCAGCGAGCTCGAGGGAACCAGGGGCAATCTGTGCGACAAGTGGCATCACCATAGCGACATGCGCTTGACTCATCCCTGTGAGTGTGCCAATCATCACGCTAATCAGCGCAATAATGACTGAAATGGGAAGGCTTGAATTATCAAAAGAAGCTGTAATCGCCGTGAGTACGCCTGTGGCAACCAAGAGCTGGGTAAAGGTCAAAATGCAGAACACATTCCCTAAGAGCTTATAGTCGAGTGCGCCCAGAAGCGTTTTCCAAACGGAAACAGGGCGCTTGGCTAACCACAAAATCGGAAAGAGTCCAAAAGTGACGCACCCCATGGCAATTGAGGCTTGGAAATCAAAGACCAGCATGAGGATGACGTTCACGATAATTGGAAGAAGCGCCAAGACGACATTGAAAATGTCCATACGGCGCTCTTCTGGCGTCGGGGCGTGGTCTGGGCGCTTTTCTTCAAAGCGAAGCGGGCGCACCATCACAAACCACCCAATGAGGGCAGCCGCAACGGTTAACCAAGCTAGGTGTTCAATAAAGTCGCCAATTTTGATTTGTGCAATCGAGCACCCAAGAAGAAGACCAGGAACAATAGGGGAGCAGAATTCAAAGATATGACGGAACCAGAAGTTAATGCTCGCTTTACTCTCGGCGCTAATCGTCATATCGCGAGAGGCTTCTTCCACAATCGGGCAAGAAAAGCGAGCGCCACCCATCGAGGGGAGTAGTCCCAGGAAAGCGGGCATCGTGGCGAGAATCACTTTGGTGGAAGAAAAGAAGCGACCCAGCGCATCAATCATGCCTTTAAGCGTGCCTGATTGACGCAGTTGAATCTCAAGACACATCACAAAGTAGAGCGCGAACATTAGGTCCCAGGTGCGCGAGAGCTGAACGGTGTTTTTCACCGCGCTCACTAAACTCGAAGCTGAGCGATCGTTTACTACCCAAATCAAGAGCCCCGCGCACAAAATGGCAATCCCAATGGGGATACGCTTACGAAGCAGCACCACAATAAGCGCAATAGCGGCTAGAAGAGAAAGGTAGAGAAACACGCTAGTACCTCCAGAAAGCGTGGACAGCAGACGTCTCGCGCAACAGCAACAACACTAGATATTGTAGAAGGTTTAGGTGATTGAAGGAATATAAGGTATTCCAAGGATCGATAGTTTTACACAATCGCGTTATTTTTGTATAGAATAATGATTCTCAATACACAGGGGAGTAGTTAACCTGGTTTTCAAACTAGGTTTGCGCATCAACATACTCGTCCGCTGACCCCAATTTTGGACGTGGTGCGTAACCAATGGCCTCACCATTGGCAACAAGACCTGTAGCGGCATTGATCGCGTATAAGCTTGGACGGGATAAAACCGATGACAGGCGATCGTGCACGTTACAAGAGTCTTCTGTCCTTGTCCGTCCCAAAAATCATGTTTTCGTCTATTGGATTGATGACGCTCGTTGTTGCTACTGCGGAGATTGGCGACAAGACGCAACTTTTAGCGCTCTGTTTGGCTGCGCGATTTAGAACGCAGCTTCCGATTGTGCTCGGCATTTTGGCCGCTACGGTGCTCAACCATTTGTTCGCCGGGGTGGTAGGGGTGTCGCTCGCTTCAATTTTGACGCCAGAAATTTTGCGCTGGGTTTTGACGATCTCCTTTGCTCTGATGGCTTGTTGGATGTTGGTTCCTGATAAGCTCGATGATGTGGATTGCCCCACAGAGAAGCCTCGCTACAGCATCTTTTTAACGACAGCTTTCCTTTTCTTTATGGCTGAGATGGGCGATAAGACGCAGATCGCCACGATCGCGATGGCAGCGCACTATCAAAGTGTGGTGGCCGTTGTGTTTGCAACGACCTTAGGGATGCTCATTGCTGATGTGCCCGCAGTTTATATTGGCGACAAACTCTCGCAAAAATTGTCTCTTCTGTGGATGCGGCGCATCTCCGCTGCGATCTTTGTGGCGCTGGCGGTGGCTAGTTGGATCACGCCAATTGAACAAGTGAGTATGGCGAGTTAACAAGAATAAAAAAGGATGTTCAGCGGTGAACATCCTTTTTGACTTTTTAGACTTTCTTTTCCTCAGTGCTAGCGATCTCTTCTTTGGCTTTTTCTGCCTCAGCTTTGGCGCTGAGTCGATCTTCACGCGCTTTAATCGTTGGGATCATGTCGAGAATGTAGCTTGGCAGATCGCTCTCAGGGCGCTTTAATAAGTGGCCCATCGAGAATTCACAACCGCACCAGAGCTGGTTATAAAACTGCTCACGCTGGATAATTTCTTTGCGACGCTCCTGCAATCCCCCTTTACGCCAGTCCTTATCCCAATAGGCGGTTCCTGGGAAAAGCGAGACAGCTTCGTTCGCTGCTTCACGAATCTGATCTTGGCGCTTCCAACGGCTTCCAGCGAGCGTGGTGGTGAAGTGCTCAATCCCTAACATCTGCGCAACTTTCGCAGTGGCACGCATACGAAGGCCAAAGCACTGACGGCAACGCGCCCCGCGCTCGGGCTCATCTTCAAGGCCCTTTACGGTTTCGCGCCAGAGTGCATGGTCATAGTCCCCATCCACAAAGGGCACCCCTAACTTTTCGCAGTAGCGTACGCACTCGTTTTTGCGCACCATATATTCTTCCTGCGGAAAGATATTCGGGTTAAAAAAGAAGACTGTCGGTTCATAGCCATTATTGAGCAACCACTCCAAAATCGCAGAGGAGCAGGGTGCACAGCAGCTATGAAGCAAAATTTTTTCAGCCATGAAAGTTCGTTTAGTAGAAAGTTTTTTAAAGAAAAGCGATTTTAGCGCGTTTTACTATAGTCACGCGGACCAAAGATGGCGCTACCGACACGGACAAAAGTGGCGCCTTCCAAAATGGCTTCTTCCATATCAGCCGACATTCCCATCGAGAGGGTATCGAGCTCAGGGAGCGTTTTCTGTGCCTCGTGAAGCAACTCTCTTAGCGCACGAAATGGTGCACGGCGTGCTTCAGAGTCTGTACTTGGCGCGGGAATCGCCATAAAGCCACGCAGTTTAAGGCGTGGGAGCGCGGCCACTTCTCGCGCGAGCGCTAGGGCCTCTTCAGGCGCCACGCCAGACTTTGAGTCTTCGCGACTCACATTCACTTCAATCAAGACGTTGAGTGGCGGCATCCCTTCTGGTCGCTGATCTGAGAGGCGCTGCGCAATTTTCAAGCGGTCAATTGAGTGGACCCAATCAAAATGCTCTGCCACTGGGCGCGTCTTATTGGATTGCAAGGGACCAATAAAGTGCCAGACCGGGAGATCCTCGGGGTGGTGCTCACGAAAGTATTGGATCTTTTCTACCCCTTCTTGCACGTAGTTTTCCCCAAAGGCTCGTGCGCCACATTCCCAAGCGAGTTCCACTGCGCTCACGGGGAAGGTTTTGCCTACCGCAATGAGTTCCGCAGCATCGTCCGCTCGATGGGCAGCAGAGAGGGCTCGCGCAAAACGCTCACGAACCGCTTTGAGTCTTTCAGGAAGTCCTGGCAATAGTTCACTCATGTCTATATTGGCTAAAAATCGTTGAAGTGCAAAAAGTCTAGCGCGATTGAAAGTGTCTCGCAAAGATGAGTGCGAGGAAAAATGTGAGAGAGCTTCTGATAGAGGAAGTGCCCAAGTGATGAAAAGTTGATTGATATCAAGCCAAAAATTCAAAAAACCTCAGCCATTGATCTTTAGCGAGAAGCGAGAATTTTCCCTTTCTGGATCAGCGGAAAGGCGCAGAAAATCGGACTCTATGACGAATTTCTGGCTTCTTGCTGATCTATACTTCTCTCGTAGTATTTTTACTTTTAAGTTGTTGATATAAAGGGGAATAATCAAAAGATCAAAATTAGAAGATCTTTTTTATAGATATTTGGGGTTCTCTTCTATAAACTCATCCTTAACGACAGATCGAGTTGACGAGTCGTATTTGGTCGAAAGCTAATTTTTTGGGGTAAGAAGAGATGTCAACTGCCGTATCTACAATGCATCGCCTAATCACGGATTGGACCATTGGTGCTGAAAGCACCATTGATGATTTGCTCTCGCAGCGCAAACTCATCCCCACGGGGATCGAAGCGCTCGACGTCGCACTCAAAGGTGGCCTTCCTGCAGGGAAAGTAATTGAAATTTACCCTCAGCGTAACGGTCGCGGCGAAGTGGGCATGCTCCTTGGTGCATTGCGCTCCTTCCAGCGTGTCTGCTGGGTTCTCAATTGCGCAGAAACCATGATTCCGAATCAGCAGGGTTTAGAAGCCGCAGGGCTTGACCTTTCCCGCCAGCTTTTTCTGGCACCGTCTTCGCCTCGCGAAGCATTCTGGTGCGTTGAACAAGCCGCTGCTGGGGAAGAATGTGACGCCATTGTCGCTTGGCTTCCCGCTTTGGGGAGCAAAGAAGACTTTCACGCTATGGCTCGTTTGAAGCTCGCTGCGAGTCGCGGCAATGTCACGCTCTTTTTGATTCGTCCGTTTGTGATGTCTGGGGTGAGTTCTCCTGCCTTCATGCGTATCCAGCTCTTTGTGGAGCCTAATCCCGCAGAAGTGCGTGCCCGTATCGTGACCGATAACTATATCTGGAGTAGTCCTGCTCAGGCAGTCTTTCCGGTGAACTTTGAACGCGTTATGACGATGGAAAGCAAAGAGTTGCGCCACGATTTTGCCAAACCAGCCTACTTAAAAGCAGCCTAAATGACAATATGGAAGCGGTGCGTATTGGCCCTCTTGGGCCAAAAAGAGCGCACGAAGGAAAAGAAAATGAATGCAGAGTTTGTTGAAAAGATGAAAGCCCGTTTGGGCGAAGGCCGAGTTTTTTACCTTGAGAATACGGGTGAAGCACGCCCCACGTTAAAGACGATGGGGCGAAGCATCCCACCAGCCTCGAACCGTGAAGTGGTTCGCACGTCTGGAGCGGATGAAATGCCCACGTTCCTTTATCCAGAACCCTTGCCGCTTAAAACCGTTGAAGGTGTGCCACAGTTATTTGGTCCTTTAAAGAGTTTAGGCAAAGGGCGCTATTCGGAAGACCGCACGCGACTTTACGTGCGCGCTTGCCGTATGGATGGCACCTCGGTCTGGATTTCTAAGCGCATGAGCGATGGGGTGTGGTTCCTCGAAGGGCTCTTTGCTTAATGAGTGTGTAGAGTGTGTTGTGAGAAAGAGGGGGGATTTAGTTCTTAGGAGCTAGTCTCTCCTCTTTTAGTATTAGAAAAAGTGATAAAGCACATGACTTAAGGGTAATTCCTAGGTAAAGGGCTTCCAAGAGAGTAAGTGACTGAAAAAACGGAGATTTCTCTCTTATCCCTTTGTATAAACTCGAAAACCGCAATAGACATGAATACTCAGAATCCCCTATGATCCATCTCAGGTCACAAAACCCAAAAGAGTTTTCCCCTTTTTTGTGACTCAGGAGTCAGTCTTTCCTCCTTATGGAAGTGTCGCGGGGGAACCCCAAAGTTCTTGCTGGTCGACGCCTAGAAAAGACATCCCTCGCTCAAAGGAGAATACGCATGAGCAAACACACTCTCGCTGCCGGTGTGATGGCGGCCACACTTTTAACCTGCGCTTCTGTTCAGGCTGCGCCGACCGAAATCACATTCTGGCATGCGATGGCGAACACGCTCGGTGACTGGGTTTCTGACTTAACCGCCCAGTTCAACGAAAAGGTTCCGGAGTGCCACCTCACTTCGATTTACAAGGGTCCTTACGACCAAACGATGTCGGCTGGTATTGCCGCTCACCGTGCCAAACGCTCCCCCAACATCCTTCAGGTTTTTGAAGTGGGTACTGCCACGATGATGTACAGTGGCGGCGCCGTTGTCCCAGTTGGACAATTGATGGAAAAGGCCGGTTTCAAGTTTGACCCGCAGTCCTATATTCCAGCCGTCTACGGCTACTATTCCACTCCTGACGGAAGCATGATGAGCTTCCCGTTCAACTCCTCCACCACAGTTCTTTACCTCAACTTGACGAAGTTTAAGAACGCCGGTCTCCCCACAGACGCTGAACATTTACCGAAGACTTGGAAAGAAATCGAAGAAGCTGCTCGCAAGCTCAAAGCTGCGGGTGAAGTTTGCCCGATGACGACCTCCTGGATCGGTTGGACCCAGCTTGAAAGCTTCTCTACGTGGCATAACGTTGAATACGCAACGAAGAACAACGGCTTTGGTGGTTTGGATGCTCGTTTGATGATCAATTCGCCGTTGCACCAGCGTCACTTGGAAAACCTCGAACGTTGGAACAAGGAAGGTCTCTTCGTTTATAAGGGACGTGGTAACCACGCTGACGCCTCCTTCTACTCTGGCGAATGCGCTATTACGATGGGTTCCTCTGGCACGTTGGCCAACATCCGTCGTAACGCTAAGTTCGAATACGCAACCTCTACGCTTCCGTACTACGAAGGCACGCCTGACGCTCCGCAGAACACCGCTATTGGTGGTGCTTCCCTCTGGGCAATGGCTGGCAAGCCTGACGCAGAAAACCGTTGCGTGGCTGAATTCTTCAACTTCCTCTCGGATCCGAAGGTTCAGGCCGCTAACCATCAGCGCACTGGCTACTTGCCTGTGACGATGAAGGCTTTCGAGTTGAGCAAGGAATCTGGTTACTATGACAAGAACCCAGGTTCTGACGTTGCTGTGAAGCAGATGTTGAAGACGACGGAAAAGAGCCGCGGTATCCGCCTTGGCAACTTGCCGGCTATTCGTACCATTGTGGACGAAGAGTTTGAAAAGATTTGGGCGGGCAAAGCCTCGGCCAAGGACGCTCTCGCTACTGTGGTTGAACGCGGTAACGCCGAGCTGACGAAGTTCGAACGTCAGCAGTCCCGTAAGTAAGCACTTCTGCACGCGAAAAAGACGCTTTGCGTCTATCCAAAAGGAGGTATTTTTTAGGTCCTCCTTTTGGAATTCGCGGAAAAAGTCTTTTTATGCTGTAGAATACACGCCGAAAGCCGTGAGAACCCCTCGTGGGTTCTGACGGCTGTTGGATTATTTACCGGGCGGTTAGTTCCTTTTCCAAGCCAGAGAAAACAAAGTGGAAAAACGAGTCGTTTTCAAGAGCAGTTGGTTGCCGTTTCTGTTGGTTGCACCGCAGTTGGCGATCACGCTAATCTTTTTCTTTTTGCCAGCCGGTCAGGCTATGTACCAATCGGTACTGATGCAGGATGCGTTTGGTACTGCCACCGAATTCGTAGGTCTCCAGAATTTCAAGATACTTTTTGATGACCCCAATTATCTGAGTAGCTTCAAAATCACGATGATCTTCTCTGCCCTTGTGGCAGGTTTAGGGTTGGCGATCAGTTTGACGTTAGCCGTTTGCGCGGACCGTGTGATTCGCGGCTCGAACGCCTACAAAACTTTCTTGATTATTCCTTACGCTGTTGCCCCTGCTGTGGCTGGCGTTTTATGGATGTTCATCTTCAATCCCACGCTCGGTGTGTTGAGCTTTGCTCTGCACCAATTCGGTATCGAGTGGGATTATCTTGTTAATGCCAATCAGGCTTTAACCCTCATTGTGATTGCTGCTGTTTGGAAGCAGGTGAGCTATAACTTCATCTTCTTCTTGGCAGGTCTTCAAGCTATTCCTCGTTCCTTACTCGAAGCTGCGGCTATGGACGGTGCTGGTCCCTTCCGTCGCTTCTGGTCCGTGGTATTCCCGCTCTTGAGCCCGACCACCTTCTTCCTTCTCGTGATGAATGTGGTTTACGCTTTCTTCGATACGTTCGCTATTGTTGACGCAACGACCATGGGGGGCCCTGGTCAGGAAACGAACGTGTTGGTCTATAAGGTGTTCGTGGACGGTTTCCGTAATATGGACTTTGGTGGTTCCGCAGCCCAGTCTGTGGTCTTGATGGTGATGGTCATTCTGCTCACGGTTGTGCAGTTCCGATTCATCGAACGTCGAGTGAACTACTAAGGGAGGTGACTGAACTATGGTAGAAAATCGTCCTTGGTTGAATTTTTTCACTCACTTCATTTTGATTTTGGGTATTGTCGCCGTGGTCTTCCCGGTGTACATCGCCTTCGTGGCCTCGACCCAGACCGCTGTTGAAGTGGAAGCCGCGCCGATGAGCTTGCTCCCCGGCACGCACATGTTAGAAAACTACGCGCAGATTTTGCTCGAAGGTGGTGGTACCGCTTCTCGCGCACCTGTGGGTCGCATGCTCCTTGTCTCTTTGGGCATGGCCATGGGGATCTCTGTAGGTAAGATCTTTATTTCGCTTCTTTCCGCGTTCGCCATTGTGTACTTCAAGTTCCCTGGCCGTACGTTCTGCTTCTGGTTGATCTTCATCACGTTGATGCTCCCAGTGGAAGTGCGTATTTCGCCGACCTATGAAGTGATGGCAACCTTGAACTTGCTCGATAGCTGGGGCGGCTTGATTTTGCCGTTGATTGCCTCTGCGACGGCAACGTTCCTCTTCCGTCAGTTCTTCTTGACGGTGCCTGATGAACTCGCCGAAGCGGCTCGTATGGACGGCGCTGGTCCTATGCGCTTCTTCTTTACGATCTTGATGCCACTCTCGATGACGAACGTGGCTGCTATGTTCGTGATTCAGTTCATCTACGGTTGGAACCAGTACCTCTGGCCGTTGTTGGTGACAACGTCGGAAGATATGTACCCGATCGTGATCGGTATTAAGCGAATGATTGGTGGGGGCGACTCCGCTAATGAATGGAACCTCATCATGGCAACGGCCATCTTGGCCATGCTGCCTCCCGCACTTGTCGTGACCATCATGCAACGTTGGTTCGTCAAGGGCTTGGTTGATACAGAAAAGTAAGAGAAAAATTATGGCCGGTATTCAATTTAAAGATATCCGCAAGAGTTATGGTGACGTTGCTGTTGTCCATGGCATTACCCTCGACATTAAAGATGGCGAATTCATCGTGATCGTGGGTCCCTCGGGTTGTGGTAAATCCACGCTCTTGCGTATGGTGGCAGGTCTTGAACAGATCACCAGTGGTGAACTCGTGATCGGCGATCGCGTTGTGAATCAGCTCGAACCGAAGGATCGTGACTGCGCGATGGTGTTCCAGAACTATGCGCTTTACCCGCATATGACGGTTTACGACAACATGGCCTATGGCTTGAAGATCCGCGGGGTGCCCAAGGATGAAATCAAGCGCCGTGTGCAGGCGGCTGCCGACATGCTCGAATTGGGTCACTTGCTCGACCGCCGTCCTCGCCAGCTCTCTGGTGGTCAGCGTCAGCGTGTGGCTATGGGTCGCGCTATCGTGCGTGAAGCCGCTGTGTTCCTCTTTGACGAACCGCTCTCCAACTTGGACGCCAAGCTTCGCGTGCAGACGCGCTTGCAGATCCAGAAGTTGCATCGCCGCTTGAAGACCACGAGTCTTTATGTGACGCATGACCAGGTGGAAGCTATGACGCTTGCCCATCGCATGATTGTGATGAACGCAGGTCGCGCTGAACAGGTCGGTACGCCAAAAGAAGTCTACGAAGATCCGCAGACGATGTTCGTTGCGAACTTCATCGGTTCGCCTCCTATGAACTTGCTCGAAGGCGTGCTCTCTGAGGATGGTCTTTCCTTGAAGGGCGAAAACGGTGAAACCGTCACGCTCCCGAAGAGCTTCAAGTCGCTCGCTGGTCGCCGTGTGGTGATGGGCTTGCGTCCTGAACACGTCACGCTCCAGCCTCAAGCTGGTCACGGCAAGGCTGCTGTGGAAAGTGTGGAAAGCTTGGGTGCAGACTGCTTGGTGCACGCCTCGATGTTGGGTCAGAACGCGGTCTTCCGTGTCGACAATCATGAGTTCATTCCTGAAGTCGGTACCGAAACGGGCATCACCTTTGATGCTCAGCACGTTTACTGGTTCGACCCAGAAACGACGAAGCGCATTCGTGTGACGGAATAATTTCTTCACACAATCGTGAAATAGCCATGAAAACCCCGTCTAGTGAGTGGTTCAAACCACCGACACTTGGCGGGGTTTCGTTTTTGGAGTCGATAAAAATTCTAAAGTCCGTTATGATGGGCGCTACACCTTTGCGCAAGAAGGCGATAGATTAAATGACCAAAACCATTTTCCTCCTAGTGAGAGAAGACCATGGCGAGTGAGTGGCAAGTCTTTCTGTCCTCCTTGCCGCTTGAAATTCTGCTCTTTGTGACAGCATTCATTGCGGCAACGCTCATTCCGACTGGCTCGGAAGTGCTTCTCGTCGCGAGCGTTCTGGCAACACCAGATCCTATGCGTTGGGTAGTGCTGACTTTCGTGGCCTCGCTAGGGAACACACTGGGGGCGATGACGAGTTGGGTGATTGGGCGCTATATTCCGCAAAAGAAATTTTCTGCACGTGGACTCGCCTGGATTGACCGCTATGGTCTTCCTGTGTTGCTCCTCTCTTGGTTGCCTGTTGTGGGTGATGTGCTGCCTCTCATTGCAGGGTGGCGGCGCTTAGATTGGCGTTGGTCCTTTCTTTTTATTGCGATTGGCAAAACGGCGCGTTTTGTGGTTGTCGTCGTCCTTGCCTTGACTGCCAAAGGTATGCTCTAGACCTTAGAGCTTCCCCATTTTTAAACCATGTTTTCAAAAGGATTTAGTCGTGTTCAATCTCTCGGAAACGACCATCCTCGCGATTTTGGTTAGTGCTTACTTCCTCATTGTCCTCTGGTACGGGTTGAGGGGCACTCACCAAACTCATGAAGGGAAAGACTTTTTAACTGCGAACCAAAATGTGGGTTGGCTTTTTTGTGCACTCTCACTTGTGAGTACCATCATCGGGGGCTCTGCTACGCTCGGGATGGGCACGCTCGCTCAGAAAACGGGAACCTCGGCTTTCTGGTGGTTGGGTGTGGGCGCGATTGGCCTCATCATTCATGGCTGGCTCATTGTGCCAAAGATTCGCCGTATGAAAGCGGTGACGCTCCCTGAAGTACTCCTTGAAATCGCAGGACCCATGGCTGAGCGTTACTCCGCCATCATCATTGCGACCTCGTGGGTCGCGATTACCGCCGCCCAGTTTGTGGCGCTCTACGCGCTTTTGATTTCGCTCGGTGGCGAGACCACGGGGCAGGTGCTCTATTGGATTACCGTCGCAGGCGTTCTTCTGCATACGATCATTGGTGGGCAGCGCGGAGTGATTCGCACCGACGTCATTCAAGCGATTATGTTGCTTGTGGGCTTTTCGGCTGCCGCCGTATGGCTTTTTGTGGCACAGCCAGAACGCGTTGCCGCGGTTGAGTGGCAATTCTTTACTGAAAAGTTTGGCTTCTTAGATTGGGCCTCGCTGATGCTCCTTGTGGGGATCACCTATGTGATTGGCCCCGATATGTTTAGTCGCTCCTTTGCGGCAAAAGACGCCACTGCGGCTCGTAAAGCCTCTTGGGCAGCCGCTCCCGTGCTTATCTTCTTTGCCTTTGTGATTACGATCTTAGCGG
Organism: uncultured Sutterella sp.; assembly: GCA_905197905.1. Lineage (GTDB taxonomy): Bacteria > Pseudomonadota > Gammaproteobacteria > Burkholderiales > Burkholderiaceae_F > Sutterella. The sequence continues at coordinate 11,613 of CAJKAP010000007.1, forward strand.
TCACCAATTTGGGCGCAAAGCAGCCGATTGGTGACTGGTTGGGCACTGCCTCTCCCTTGCCTTTTGTGCTGAAAGCGATGCTCTCCTTGGGCTTAATTAGTGCGCTTTGCGGATCAGCAGACACCGTGATGCTTTCGGCTGCGGGGATTTTTGAACGCGATATTTTAAAGAGCAACTCTGCGCGCAATATCCAGATTATGCTGGCCATTATTGGCGTCGCCGCATCCTTGATGGTCTATGTGCAGGGCAACATTATTAAGCTCCTCTTGACGGGCTACGCGCTCTTTGTGCCGGGGGTGGCGATACCGCTTTTGGTTTCGCTTCTTTTACCCAGACGTGCGCTCAACCATCAGCTGTGGTTAGGCGGTGCGGTGGTCGGGGGGATCTGTGGCCTTGCCGCTAACCTCACTGGCATGAATTGCCTCACTTATATGGGGATGGTCGCCTCAGCGACGATGGTCTTTTTAGCTTGGTGCTTTGCTGAGACGAAAGTTCTCAACGAAGAACCTCGTTAATACCAAGCGAAATAGGGGAGAGATGAAGAATCTCTCCCTTTAAATTTTGTGAAAACGTCAATCTCTATTCTGGAGGGCTTGAATGAATCCGATTAGTTTGGTACAGTTTTCACACTTTCTATTTTTGCGTTGAAGGCATTCAGCGCACCTCTAATCCAATTTGATCAAGGTTGCTCGTAGAGTGGGCAATCTGAGATGAATATTCCATGAAAATTTTGGTCGCAGTGAAGCGCGTAGTTGACGCCAAGATTAAGGTGCGTCCGCTGCCCGATGAGTCCGGTGTCGATACCAAACTCGCCAAGATGGCCATCAACCCGTTTGATGAAATCGCCGTTGAAGAAGCTGTTCAGTTGAAAGAAGCTGGCGTGGTGGATGAAGTCGTTGCCGTGACGGTTGGCATCGAAAAAGCAGTGGATCAGTTGCGCGTGGCAATGGCGATTGGTGCAGACCGTGGCATCCACGTGACGAGCGCCGAAGAACTTGAACCTCTCGCGGTGGCGAAGGTTTTGCAGAAAATCGTTGAAAAAGAAACCCCCGATTTGATTCTCCTTGGTAAACAGGCCATTGATGATGACTCGAATCAGGTGGGTCAGATGCTCTCCGCTCTTCTCAATCTCCCTGTGGCGCCTGCCGCGAACACGATCGTGCGTGAAGGAGATCGTTGGGTGGTGACGCGTGAAACGGAAGGCGGCACGCAAACCGTTTCGCTCTCTTCTCCTGCTGTGGTGACGGCGGACCTTCGTTTGGCTTCGCCTCGCTATGTGACGCTCCCTGCGATGGGCAAGGCGCGTAAGAAGCCCGTGGAAGTGATTGAACTCGCTTCCCTGGGGCTCAATACTGCCGCCCGCAATCGTGTTACCAAAGTGACGCTCCCGCCGCAAAAGAGTGCTGGCGTGATCGTTAATTCGGTCGACGAATTGATTGAAAAATTGAAGAACGTCGAGAACGTGCTCTAAGAAGGGAGATAAGAACATGACAGCGTTATTGATTGCTGACCACGACAATGTCTCTTTGAAGTTGTCGACGGCGCAGGCTGTGACGGCCGCCCTCAAGATGACCGATGTGGTCGATATTTTGGTGGCTGGAAATGGCTGCGAAGCGGTGGCTCACGAAGCCGCAAAACTTTCTGGCGTGCGTACGGTCTACTATGTGGACCATCCACAGCTCGCTCACGAGTCGCCTGAAGTCTTGGCTGAACTCGTGCACAAAGAGTGCGAAGGCTACAGCCACGTGCTTTTCGTGGGTAACTTAGTGGGTAAGGCTGCGATGCCTCGCGTTGCGGCTTTGTTGGATGTCTCCCCCGTCTCCGATATCCTCGCCGTTGAAGGTCCCAAGACCTTTGTGCGTGGAATTTACGCGGGTAGCCTTTTGGCAACGGTGGAAGTGGGTGAACCCGTGGTGGTCGCCACGATCCGTACCACGGCCTTTGATGCCACACCTTCTGAAGGGAACGCTCAGGTTGAAGAGTTGATTGGACCCGCCGCTTACGATGGTTCTCGCTTTGTGAACTTCCAAGAAACAAAGAGCGATCGTCCAGATCTCGTTTCCGCTAAGCGCGTGGTCGCGGGTGGCGCGGGGCTCTTTGACGAAGAAGGCTTCAAGGTGCTCGAAGGCTTTGCTGATGCGATTGGTGCAGCGGTGGGCGCCACGCGTACCGCCGTTGATATGGGTCTTTGCCCCAACGATTGGCAGATTGGTCAGACGGGTAAGATGATTGCCCCAGAACTTTACTTTGCCTTTGGGATTTCGGGCGCCATTCAGCATACAGCTGGGATTAAAGACGCGAAGATTGTAGTCGCCATTAATAACGACCCAGAAGAACCGATCTTCCAGGTCGCAGACTACGGTCTGGTCGCCGATGCGCTTCCCACGTTGAAAGCTTTGACCGAAAAGCTTGGTAAATAAACAACGGAAGTGGCAATAAAGAGGGCGTCAATTGACGCCCTTTTGAGATTTTTGCAGGCTCATCACTTGCACATGCTCTCCAAGTTTTATACAATTGAGAGCTTTCTGGGATTCATCTCCTAGAGAAAACAGATTTCTTTGCATATCACACCGCTTTTGGGTGATGTGTTTTTTTAACTTCAACCTAATAGTTCTAGAGGTAGACTCATGGTTATCGTTCGTCTTTCCCGTGGCGGCTCCAAGAAGCGCCCGTTCTACAACATTCACGTGACCGATTCCCGCGCTCGTCGCGATGGCCGTTTCATTGAACGTATCGGTTACTACAACCCGATGGCTTCTGGTCAGGCTACCCGTTTGGTTCTCAATGCCGAACGTTTGGCTTACTGGCAGTCCCAGGGTGCTCAGCTCTCTGACACCGTTGCTCGCCTCGTGAAGAGCAACAAGGCTGCCTAATTAAAAAGCAGTCTCGAGAGTGAGCCCTAAGGGTGAACTCCTCCCAAGACAAAGCGCGTAGCTCTGGGAGAGAAAAAAAGAGCTAACGCCAAAACCCCGCTTTTGCTCAAGCGCGAACAATGCCATTACGGACGTGCCTCTCGTGTCCAGCACATCGGTTCCGTAATCGCTAGGAAGTTCGGTATCTACACTTGAGTTGCCAGAAGCGGGGTTATTTTTTGCCTCAAAAATCCCGCCCAACCCTGCCAAACCACCCATCTCTTATTTTTAAGTGCTTTTTTGAAGTCTGTAGTCTTATAGCAGACTTGGGGTTAATTTCCCTACTTTTTTTGGTTAAATTGAAAGTATCTTCTTTTCACTCTTTAACCAAGGAAGGACCCCAATCATGCAGTCACTTGAAAAATACATTCCTGAAATGCTCGCTACCCGTCGTGCGATTCACCAAAAGCCTGAAGAAGGCTGGACCGAATTTGAAACGACAGCACTCGTTGTAGAACGCCTTGAAAAGTTGGGCTACAAGGTGCAAATGGGCTTAGAAGTCATCAATCCCGAAGCCGTAATGGGTCGCAATCCTGCGCTCGTGGAAAAAGCGATTGCGCGTGCGCGTGAGAATGGTGTGAGCGAAGCGCTTCTCGAACGTATGGGCGGCTACACCGGCGCGGTGGCAGTGCTCGATACGGGACGCCCTGGTCCCACGACTGCTTTCCGCTTTGATATGGACTGTGTGTTAGTCGAAGAAAGCACTGACCCCTCTCACGTTCCAACCGCTGAAGGGTTTTGCTCCACTCGCCCGGGTCTCATGCATGCTTGTGGGCACGATGCGCATACCGCCACGGGCTTGACGCTTGCGCATTGGTTAGTCGACCACAAAGAGGAACTCGTGGGTCGCGTAAAACTCATTTTCCAACCTGCAGAAGAAGGCACACGTGGGGCAGCAGCAATGGCGGCTGCAGGCGTCGTGGATGATGTGGATTGGTTCTTTGGTGGCCACGTGGGGGCGGGTTGCACACTGGGTGAAGTCGGCATCATCTATGAAGGCTTCTTAGCCACCACCAAGATCGATATCTTCTTTAAAGGGACGCCGTCACACACAGGTGCAGAACCAGAAAAAGGGCATAGCGCTCTGATGGCAGCGGCCACCTGTGCGCTTTCCATTCAAGCGATTCCTCGCCATGGGCAAGGGGCTACGCGCGTTGCCGTGGGGACACTTCAGGCTGGTGAAGGGCGTAACGTCACGCCAGTGCATGCCAAGATGCAAGTTGAAGTGCGTGGTGAAACGAGCGAAATCAACGCCTACATGGTCGACAAAGTGGCGCATGCAGTAGAAGGCGCTGCCATCATTCAAGAAGTTGAAGGGTGGTGGGAAAAGGCTGGGGAAGCCACAAACTTAGTTTCCTCTCCAGAAGCCTGCGAAGTACTTGAAAAAGTCACGGAAGAAATGCCCGATGTGAAGGTAGTGCGTTTCCACAAAGTAGCGGGTTCTGAAGACTGCTGCACCTTAGTGCGTCGCGCTCAGGCGCATGGGGCTAAGGGAGCCTTCTTCCTTTATGGCTGTAACCAGAATGGTCACCATCGCGCTGACTTTGAAATTCAAGATACCGTCTCGCTTCCGATTGCCTTGCGCGTCTTAGTGGGCACGGTTAATAAGCTCAATAAAGCCTAATCCATAGAGATCAGACCTTAGACGACCCATTAAAAATTAAGGAGAAAACCATGGAAAACTGGCTTCTGTGGATGGCGATCGTTGTCACGATCGCAACGGTTTGGGCTTTGATTAAACGCTATGAAACGCGTTTAGTTCTGCTGACTTCAGGTTTGGTCATGGCGCTCATTTCAATGAAGCCCATGATCGCCTTCCAGCAGTTTGATAAGTCGATGACGAATCCTGCACTCATCATTGCCATTTGTTCGGCAATGGGTTTTGCGGCAGTGATTTCCTACACGAAGTGCGATGTGCATCTGGTGGCTCTGCTTATTAAACCGCTCAAAAAGATGGGCATTTTCCTGCTTCCCGCCTGCGCTGTAGTGACCGGGATTGTCTCGATTGCGATTCCTTCAACGGCAGGTTGTGCGGCAGCTGTTGCGCCAACGCTGATTCCTCTCATGATTCGCTCTGGGATTCATCCAGCCGCTGCTGCGGCAGCGATTGTGAGTTCTATCACGCCTGCCTTCTTGAATCCTGGCGTGTCGCATAACGTCTTTATCGCGAAGTTGGCGGATATTCCCGTGATGGACTTTATTCGTCAGCACGCCTCTATGACGATCGGGATGAGTCTTCTTTCCGCGGCGCTCTTAACGCTGATCTGTTTGCTTTATCGGGACTACAACAAAGCGAATGCTCTCTCGGCAACATCTACTCAGGAAGGCAACCAAGACAGCGCTTTGCCAAAGAATCCAAACTTCTTCTACGCGATTGCTTCCTTGGTACCTGTAGTGATTTTGCTTTGCGCTTCGCTTTTTGCACCAGAAATGAAGATGAGTGTGGCAACGGCTATGTTGATCGGGATGGTTTATGCCATTGCGGTGACGCGTACGCGCCCTGATGAAGTCATTAAGCAGTTCTTTAATGGTATGGGCAAAGGCTATGCCAACATCTTGGGCATCATTATTGCCGCGGGTGTGTTCGCAGCTGGTCTTCGCGCCGCAGGCGTTATTGATGTGTTTATTCACTATCTGACGAGTGCGCAGGAAGTCGCTAAGTTGGGCGGCGCTTTAGGGCCATACTTGATGGGCGTTTTGACGGGGTCGGGCGATGCGGCAGCGTTTGCCTTTAACGAAGCAGTGACCCCTCACGCTGGAGAATTTGGCCTTTCGGTAGAAAGTTTGGGTTACCTCGCCGCGATGGGTGGTAGCTTTGGCCGTATGTCTTCACCTCTTGCAGGTGGCATGATTTTAGTCGCTGGTGTTGCTGGCGTGAATCCCATGGAAATTGTGAAGCGTAGCGCGCCAGCAGTATTCACTTGCTTGGTGGTGCTCTACTTCATCGCTTAAGTTTGACATAGTGTTCTCCATTCGCCTCGGTGTCTTTTTTCAAGAAGCGCTGAGGCGAATTTTTTTGTGCGAAATGAGCCGATGCTAAAGTGCTTTCCGCTATAGTAATCGCACTTGATTAAATGGAAGAAAACGTCGTTAATTGAAAAGGATTGATTGATGGACGATTATGTTGAGTTAGGCCGTGCAACGGGCGCTTATGGTTTTCGTGGCTGGGTGCGTGTGCAACCCTTGGCCTCTGGTGAGGCGCTCCGCAAAGTTAAGCACTGGCGTTTAAAGCCAATGGTCGGCAACCCCATAGACCTCTCCATTGAAGCCGTGCGTGAACACGGTGGTGGTCTCATTGCCAAGTGGGCAGGGTGCGACAGTAAAGAGTCTGCTGACCAGTTAAAGGGCACGATTTATGTTGCCCGCGCAGAATTCCCTGAAGCGGCAGAAAACGAAGTGTGGGCTGTCGATTTGATTGGCTGCAAAGTGGTGAATCAGGCGGGCGAAGAGTTAGGCGTAGTTTCACGCATTGGCTCCAACGGCGCACAGGATTTGCTTGAAGTCGAGTACGACGCCAACGGAAAAACGCAGGCCTTTATGGTCCCTCTGGTGAAAGACGTCTATTTGCTCAAGATCGATACGGACGCTCGAGAAATCACCGTTGATTGGCAGTTGGACTGGCGATAAGAGGCAAAAGGACATGCGCTTTGATGTCATTACGCTTTTCCCTGAAATTCTGAGCTCTGTGACGGAGTGTGGGATTACGTCTCGCGCGATGAAGCGTGGGCTTTGGTCTTGTGAGACGTGGAATCCTCGCACTTTCACCGAAGACCTTCACCGCACGGTGGATGATCGCCCCTTTGGTGGTGGCCCTGGCATGGTGATGATGGCAGAGCCCCTTGCCAAGACGGTGGAAGCGATTCGTGCTGCGGGTAATCACGGGAAAGTCATTAGCTTTGCCCCGAACGGCAAACGCTTGACGGACGCTCGCGTGCGTGAGTTTGTCGCAAACGAAAAAGAACTCGTTTTGCTTTGCGGTCGCTACGAAGGGATCGATGAGCGCTTTTTGCGCACTGAGGTTGATGAGGTGATTAGCCTCGGGGACTTTGTGCTCTCAGGGGGCGAACTCCCGGCGTGCGCTTTGATTGATGCAATTGTGCGTCAGCTCCCTGGCGCCATTAAAGCGATGTCGACCGAGGATGAAAGCTTTGCCACAGGGCTTCTTGATGCACCGCACTACACGCGCCCAGAGGTTTGGCGTGGGATGCCAGTGCCAGAAGTCCTTCTCTCTGGACATCACGCCAATATTGCGAAGTGGACGCGCGAGGAAAGTTTGCGTTTTACCTTGCAACATCGCCCAGATTTGATTAAAATTGCGGATTCTTCTGGTCTACTGACGCCTGCGGATTACCGTTGGTTAGCGGCAGCTGGTTGGAAGAAGCAATAATTCTTACAGACATTTCCCATCCTCTCGGTGGCGGGCGCTTTTGCTCTCAAATTTGGCCACATGACGATGGTTCGGAGTATATAAAAATGGATCTTATCAAGGTTCTTGAACAGGAAGAAATGGCTCGCCTCACCGAAGGCAAGACCATCCCCGATTTCCGTGCTGGTGATACGGTTGTTGTGAACGTCAACGTGGTTGAAGGTTCCCGCAAGCGTGCTCAGGCCTACGAAGGTGTGGTTATCGCTCGCCGTAATCGTGGTCTCAACTCCTCGTTCATCGTTCGCAAGATTTCTAGCGGCGAAGGCGTGGAACGTACGTTCCAGCTCTATTCCCCGACGATCGCTTCCATCGAAGTGAAGCGTCACGGTGATGTGGCTCGCGCCAAGCTCTACTACTTGCGTGACCGTTCTGGTAAGGCTGCCCGTATTAAGGAACGCCTCGTTCGCAAGAACTAATATCCAGACCGTTAGGACTCGGATTATTGAAGCCGTTGCTCTTACTAAAAGAGGAACGGCTTTTTCGTATCTAGCGCCCGCATTTTACTCGGCAAAGACGATTCTTACGTCGCCTGCCTGTACATACTCACGACGATATTCCACGGTCTTATTTCCAAAAGTGCTCGCTTTTCGCACAATCGTAACCATGGGAGAGCCCGCCTTGATGCCCCAGTGCTTTTCATCGTCTTTTGTGGAAACACTTGCCAAGAGATAGTCTCTAGCACTCAAAATAATCGTGCCTGTAGCTTTTTCGTAGACTTCGTAGAGACTCACGTTAGAGAACGTTTTGTAGCTCTCTGGCGTCAATTTTTGGAAGTACTCGGGGTGCAGAAATGACTCATCAATCCCCGTGCAGGTGACGTTAGGATTGTGCTTAGGATTCGCGGTCATTTTGCGTTGCACATGAATGACTTCAGCGCCTTCGCTGAGTCCTAGCGCATCAGCGACTTCCTTGGTGGCAGGAATGCGCTCAAAGCGAAGCAGTTCACTATCCCATTGAATTAGTCGTCCGTCTCGCGTCATAAAGCGCTGATAGCGATTCCAATAGGTGCCATCGCTGTAGCGCTTTACATAGGTGCCGCTTCCTTGGTGCGCGACGAGAAGCCCTTGATCGGTGAGCTCGGTAATTGCACGGCGCACCGTGCCCACACTCACGCCAAACTCTTTCGCTAGCTCAATTTCACTAGGAATGGCTTCGTCAAGTTTCCAGTCGCCCGCGGCAATCGTGCTTTCAATCGCGCGAGCGACTTGCTGGTAGAGAGGTTGACGAACGATGGGAGTGGCTTTTTTCATGATGTGAAGTCTTTTGAGAAAGAGATAACTTCTATCTTATCGGATTTGGTGCTGCGATTTACCATCGATAAACCACACGACAATCGTCAACGTGAGAAGGATAACGCCAATAATCGCTAAACCACTCCAGCCTCGCCATCCCCAGAAAAGCCCTGCCGCGCCAGAGCCCATTGCCCCCACAATAAAGTTACTCACACCAAAAAGCGTATTGAGTCGACTTCTTGCAACAGGATTAATCGAGAGCATGCAGGTTTGCACGAGCACGAGTGTGACTTGCATCCCGATCGAGAAGACGACAATCACAAGCCCAATTACCCAGATCGAGGAGTACCAGATACCTGAAGCCCCCATCGAGAGCAACGTTAAGAGGATGCCGACCAAAATCGTCGGGCGTGCGAGCCCTTTGTCGTAGAGAATTCCAATACCAAGCGAAACTAAAACACCTGACACCGAGAGGAGACCAATGAGTCCAATCTGCCCAGCACTATAGGAGTAGGGCGCTTCAGAGAGCAAAAACGTGAGTCCCGTCCAAAAGAGCATAAAGGTGCCCATGGGTAACGCCCCCAGAAACATACAGCGAGGAATCCGCGCATCGCTCATCGGGAGTTCAATCACCGAGCGCAGTAGTGCTCCATAGCTCAGTGTTTCCTTGGGTGGCAGTGGAGGGAGCGCTCTTGAGAGTAAGAACGCCAGAATCACCATGAGGAGAGCGGCGATAAAAAAGACTGAATGCCAACCGAGGAAGTCTGCAATGATGCCGCTTAGTGCTCTGGCAATCAGAATGCCGAGAACGAGCCCAGAGACCACGAGTCCCAAGACTTTGCCTCGTTGATGATCTGCAGCGAGATCTCCTGCGAGTGGTGTGATGATTTGTCCGCCCACCGTGCAAATCCCTAAAAGGAGACTCACGACAAGCAGACTCCAGAAGTTAGGTGCGAGCCCAGAGGCAACAAGCATCACGGCGGTGAGAAGGAGTACGGAGGGCATGAGGCGCTGGCGGTTTAAGACGTCGCCCAAAGGCACAATTAAAAAGACACCTAGAGCATAGCCCACTTGTGTAAAGGTCACGACAAGTCCCGTTTCGTGCGTTGGCATCCCAAAGCTTTGTGCAATGAGTGCAAGAAGCGGTTGAGACCAGTACAAATTTCCTACCGAGGCGCCTGCGGTAATAGCAAAAAGAAGAATCAGTCGGCCACTAAGACCCGTTGTTGTCGAAGAGGACATGAAGCACCTCAGAGGAAGAAAACAATCTGTTCTTTCCTATGGTACAACTATTCCACTTTTTTCTCATATGATTTTTTTTGAGCGCGCTCTAAAGACTTCTCGGAGAAGATAAAAGAAGAGCCTGAAGGTAAAAAACCTCAGGCTCTGTCTTCATTTGAAGAGGATGAATTATTCTTCGGTAGCTTCCGTCTTTGCGTGACGACGGTTGCTGCCCGCCACCATATCAAAGCGGAAGAAGCGGCATTCGAGCGCCCCGTTAAAGAGCACCGTCTTGCGCGACTCTTTAAGGCGCATCTGCTGCGGGAGCTGACGGTCAGAAGTGAGCATCCAAGCGGTCCACCCAGCAAAGTGGGCTTTGAGATTGTCAGCCACATCCTTCATCATGGATCGAATCGAGGCGCTCTTGGGGTTTGATTGTTCGCCGTATGGGGGATTGGCAATCAAAATCCCGCCATTGGTCCCTTCTGGTGGCAAGACTTCACGCGCATCGTGCTGTGTGAAGCGTAAGCGCCCATCAGAGAGCAGTGCCTTGAGCCCAGCGCGTTCTGCGTTTTCCATGGCCTTCTCAACCACGAGGGAGGAAATATCGCTCGCCTGAATCAAGACGGGTGCATGCACGTTGACAGCGGTACGAGCGTCTTCAATCATTTCTGCGAACGCATCCATATCAAAGCCCTTTAAGGACTCAAAGGCAAAGTGACGTTCAAGCCCTGGTGCCAAATTAATCGCCTTCTGAGCAGCTTCAATTGCAATCGTGCCAGACCCACAGAAGGGATCAACGAGCGGCGTTTTGGCATCCCACTGCGAAAGCACTAAGAGCCCCGCGGCCAAGTTTTCTTTGAGTGGCGCTTCCCCATGCGTTAAACGCCAACCGCGCTTAAAAAGCGATTCGCCAGCGAGGTCCAAGTAGAGCGTGCACATGTCGTAAGTAAGAAAGGCGGCAATGCGCACATCGGGGTGATAGCGATCCACATCAGGACGACGACCAGCTAACTCACGGAAGCGGTCACAAATGGCGTCCTTAATGCGAAGCACCGCGAAGTCAATTGACTCCAAGGGACAACGCTGACCCGTAGCAGAAACTTTGATCGACTGGTCTGATTCAAACCACTTTTCCCAAGGGGTATTGGTGGCGATTTCGTAGATATCGCGCGTATCCCAGTACTTGGCTTCAGCGACCTTCATGAGCACACGGCTTGCTAAGCGAGAGTGCAGGCAAAGCGCCATGGCAACTTCTGTGCTACCACGGAATGCGACACCGCCACGCTGAGGGCGAGGGGACTCACCCCCGACAGCGCGAATTTCATCACTAAGCGATTCTTCGAGCCCAAAGGGGCACAAAGCATAAAAAGAAAGCGAAGCCATAACCAAAGTTTCTCTAAAGAATTTTCAAGGAAAACCGACAGGATATCACTGACGGAGTTCTCCGTGTCCTAAAACGATGTATTTGAGACTGGTGAGCCCTTCTAAACCGACTGGACCACGAGCGTGGAGTTTGTCAGTGGAAATTCCAATTTCTGCGCCCAAACCATATTCGAACCCGTCCGCAAAGCGCGTCGAGGTGTTCACCATCACCGAGGCGGAATCGACTTCACGCAAGAAGCGCTGAGCATGCGTCCACTTTTCTGTGATGATGGCATCGGTGTGGTGCGAAGAGTGCGTATTGATAAAGGCCACCGCTTCATCAAAGGAGCCCACGACCTTAATGGCAATAATCGGGGCGTTGTATTCCGTGTCCCAATCTTCAGGCGTGGCGTCAATCGCGCTATAGCCCGCTTGCTCAACAATACGGCGAGAGACTTCGTCGCAACGCATTTCCACATCCTTGTCGTGGAAGATGCGAGCAATATCTGGTAAGAAGTCAAAAGCCACTGCCTTGTGCACGAGGAGCGTTTCCGTGGCGTTGCAAGGCGCAAAGCGCTGAGTTTTCGCGTTATCTGTCACCGAAAGAGCGAGCTCTAAATTCGCGAACTGGTCCACATAGGTGTGGCAAATCCCGTCCAAGTGCTTAATCATCGGGACAGTAGCTTCCGCCATCAAGCGCGCAATCAAACTCTTGCCGCCACGCGGAATCAACACATCGACCCAGTCCTTGGCTTGAATCAGGGCACCCACCATGGCGCGATCAGCAGTGGTGATCAACTGCACGGCTTTCGTGGGCAGCTTCACTTCTTCGAGCGCCTTTTGCACCAATTCCCAAAGAACGATATTGGTTTGAAGCGATTCTGAACCACCGCGCAAAATTACGGCGTTCCCAGACTTCACAGCAAGGGCAGCCGCATCAATCGTCACATTGGGGCGAGCTTCGTAAATCATGGCAATGACACCAAGTGGCACGCGCATGCGACCCACTTGAATGCCAGAAGGTTGTGGGCGCACATCCGAAATTTCGCCAATCGGATCGGGGAGCATGGCAATATCGCGGCAACCCGCAATCATCGCATCAATACGCTTTTCGTTTAGTGCCAAGCGATCAAGAAACGCCTCATCGCGCCCCGCTTTGCGAGCTTCTTCCATATCGCGAGCATTGGCTTCCATGATGGCTGGGCGCTCTGCGTCGATCAAAGCCGCGAGCTTAGCCAAGAAAGTATTCTTGGTACCCGAGACGGCACGCGCCATCTCACGAGAAGCCTGACGTGCAGCACGACCAATGTGCTCAATTTCGTCTTGAGGATTGATGGAAATTTCGGCCATGGAAAACTCTCCCTAAAAGTCGTTTGGCAGGCAAAAAAGAGTGCGCCAACGACACGCCTTCATTAAAAGGCAAGATATCTTTTCATTCTAGCAAAAAGCGCTTTTCTCTCTATCGCGGAAAGGCCGTTTTTGCGTGCCTAAATGCAATCAGTTTTAGTGGAATAGACAAAGAAAAAAGTTGCCCAAGGTTTGGACAACTTTTCATTTTTGAAGAATTGGATTAGCGCGCTAAAAAGAGCGCAATACTCTTTAATTCCATCCACGGATCGTCATCACGATCGGAAACGGGAAGACCTTTCACTTGTTTATCAAGGTCTGCGCAAACTAGAAGCGCATTCTTGAGTTTGGTGGCCGACAAGCGGCGTGCGGCTTGGCGCTTCCCTGGCGTCGCAAAAACGCCCTTCACAAAGGATTGCCCTTTGGCGGAAGCGGACTGCAACTTGATGAGGTCACGAATTTCACGCGTTAAAAGAGAGAGCAAAAGCACGAGGGGCGCTTCTTGCGCTTCGAGCCCTTCAATGATTTTGAGGACTCGCTCTGGCTGCGCTTGTTCAATCCCTTCAATCAAGGCATCAATTTCGTAGTGAGAGCTGTCTGTCACCGTCTTGGCGATTTCTTCGAGCGTCACTTCGCGCGGCTCAAAAAGGAGCGCTAACTTTTGAATTTCTTGGTTGGCGGCAAAGAGGTTGCCTTCGACTTGGTCAGCTAAGTAGTCAAGCGCCTCGGGGCTTGCACTTTGCCCTTGGCGCTGCAAGCGTTCTGCGAGCCAACGACCCAAGGCTTGGCGAGGTGGCGTGTTGCAAGTGACCACCTGAGTGCTTTTCTGGAGGTTTTGCCACCAAGCGGCTTTTGCCGTTGCCCGATCGGGAGTAGGCACCGTAAAGAGTATGCAAACGCCCTCGTAAGGCTGAGAGAGGAGCTTTTGAAGACCATCAGGTCCCTTACGGCCAACCTTCCCACCGGGGATGCGCACGTCAACGACTTTCTGATCGGCAAACATCCCGACGTCTGCGGCAGACATCGTCACTTGAGACCAGTCGGAATTCCCATTCATCTCAAAGACTTCGCGATCGAGGTAGCCCAAATCACGCGCACATTGACGGATTTCGTCAGCGGCTTCAATCATCAAGAAGTCGTCATTACCCGTCACCAACACAAAAGCGGGCAAGCTACCAGACTTTTTGCATTGTTCGCAAAAGCGACGTGGATCGGTGTTGGCAGCCATAAGCTCTCCTTGAGTGGATGGGAAGTAAAGAAAGCCCGAGAGGCTCGGGCTTAAAGAAGAATTATTTGTTTTCGTCAGCCGTCGGTGCAGCAGGGCGTGGCTTCACGGTTTCAAGCACACGGATCAACTGATTGCAGAGGTCCGTTTGCATGTCGCGGTAAAGCATATTGGCTTCATCGCTAAAGGACAAGAACTGCGAGTCCGTATAGGCCAAACTGCGGTTTTCCGAGAAGTACGTGGGCTTCATGTAGGTGTAGCCGTCAGGCGCCACCATACGGAAACCAACGGTACGCGTGAGCGTATATTCACGAACCTGACCGCGGTCATTCAACGCCAAGATGTCTTGGTTACGCGTATCGCTTAAGAGTTCCAAAATGGCATCCGCTTCACTCGGGTTTTGCACGATGGTGAGGTTGGACCCAGCTTCGAGCATGTGGCGCAAACGCACGATCAGCGGATTATTGAATCCCCCCTGAATGTAGAGTTTTTCAAACGGTGCGGTAAAGGCGCCACGCAAGTGGAAGCCACAACCAGTCAAAAGGAGTGAACCTAAGAGAGCACTAGCACCGAGTAACTGTCGACGAGTGAGCACAGCTGAAAATCCTAAAGAAAAGATGATTGTCAGAGGAGAGTCTCTTCACAAAGGAAGAGAACCATAATTTTAGAATTATAGAGGAGTGCGCCTCTTTGTGAGTGAGTTTTCACCAATGAGAAGGCAAAAAAGAGAAAAGGTCTCAAAGAGAAATTCCCCTTGAGACCTTTATCTTCAGAAGCTAAACGCGATTATTTCGCCACAACGTTCACCAACTTATTGGGAACGATGATGATCTTACGAACCGTCGCGTCTCCCACGAAGCGCTGAACGTCTTCGTTAGCAAGCGCTGCGGCTTCAATCACTTCCTTGCTGGCATCAGCTGCGACGTGGATTTCACCACGAAGCTTGCCGTTTACCTGCACCACGAGCTTGACGGTATCGACCTTCAAAGCGTCTTCGTGCACGGTTGGCCATTCGGCATCAATCAAGTCACCGAATTCGCGGATGTAGCCCAACTCTTCCCAAAGCTCTGTCGTAATATGCGGCGCGATCGGGTAGAGGGTGCGCAAGAGAATCGAGACGGAGTCACGCACAGCGGCTTCATCAGCAGCGTGCGCAGGCTTAAAGCCTTCGATCGTGTTGAACATCTTCATACAGGCAGAAACAACGGTGTTGTACTGCATGCGAGCGAAGTCGAAGTCAGCCTGCTGAAGTGCCATATGAATGTTGCGACGCAATTCCTTGGCTTCTTCAGAAAGACCCGTGAAGTCGGAACCCGCCTTCTGGACCAATTCCTGGTTGTTGTAAGCCCAGGTCCAAATACGACGCAAGAAGCGGAAGGTGCCTTCAGCGCCAGAGTTAGACCAAGCAGCGGACTGATCTGGGGGACCTGCGAACATCACGAAGGAGCGAGCCGTATCGGCACCGTACTTGGCGATAATTTCGCGCGGTTCGACGACGTTATTCTTCGACTTAGACATCTTTTCAACGCCACCCAAGACAACGGGCTTGCCGTCAGCCTTGCAGGTTGCGCCCACAGGACGACCCTTTTCGTCGTACTGCACTTCGACTTCGTCGGGGTAGAACCAGGTCTTGTGACCGTCTTCTTCCAAGCGGTAGAAGCATTCGGCCATCAACATCCCTTGCGTGAAGAGGTTCTTAAACGGTTCGTCGAACTTCACCAAGCCCATATCGCGCATCACCTTCGTCCAGAAGCGAGCGTAGAGCAAGTGAAGCACAGCGTGTTCAATCCCACCGATGTACTGATCCATCGGCATCCAGTAGTCGTTACGTTCGTCGACCATGGCGGTGTCGCAGTTGGGCGAGCAGTAACGCTGGAAGTACCAGGAGCTGTCCACAAAGGTGTCCATCGTGTCGGTTTCGCGTTGAGCGTCAGCGCCGCAAGAAGGGCACTTCACGTTCAAGAAACTCACACACTTGTTGAGCGGATTGCCGGAGCCATCCGGAATCAAATCTTCAGGGAGCACCACCGGCAAATCTTTTTCCGGCACAGGCACCGCGCCGCAGTGCGGGCAGTTAATGATCGGAATCGGCGTACCCCAGTAGCGCTGACGGGAAATCCCCCAGTCACGCAGACGGAACTGCACCTGCTTTTCACCCAAGCCCTTGGCATTGAGCGCAGCGGCAATCGCGTTAAAGCCGTCTTTAATGGAGAGACCATCGAATTCGCCAGAATTAACGAGGTGAGCAGACTCAATCGTCTTGTCACCGTACCATTCCTGCCAATTCTTGTCGTCATACGTTTCGCCATCCACGGCGATCACTTGCTTAATTGGGAGGCCAAACTTGTTGGCAAAGACGAAGTCACGTTCGTCATGAGCCGGCACGCCCATCACAGCGCCTTCACCGTAGCTCATCAAGACGTAGTTACCAACCCAGACTTCAACTTCAGCTCCCGTCAAAGGATGGCGAACGAAGAAGCCCGTGGGCATCCCCTTCTTTTCCATGGTGGCCATATCGGCTTCACTCACGCTACCCTTGGCACATTCTTCAATAAAGGCCTTCAATTCGGGCTTGCCTTCAGAGAGGCGCGTAGCGAGCGGATGTTCTGCGGCAATTGCAACGAATGTCACGCCCATCAACGTATCGGGGCGCGTCGTGTAAGCGCGCAGGAGTTTATCTTCCCCATCAATCGTGTAGGGGAAAGCTAGCGTCACCCCTTCAGAGCGACCAATCCAGTGCTCTTGCATACGGCGAACCTGTTCGGGCCAGCCGTCGAGCTTCTTAATATCGTCGAGCAATTCCTGCGCGTAAGCGGTGATGCGCAAGTAGTAGCCAGGGATTTCGCGCTTTTCAACGATAGCGCCAGAGCGCCAGCCGCGACCATCAATCACCTGTTCGTTAGCGAGCACGGTCTTATCAACCGGGTCCCAGTTCACAATCTGGGTCTTACGGTAGGCGATGCCCTTTTCGAGCATCTTCAAGAAGAGCCACTGATTCCAGCGGTAGTATTCGGGCTTGCAGGTGGCAAGTTCACGCGACCAGTCAAAAGCGAGACCCAACGGTTCCATCTGCGCCTTCATATCGGCGATGTTGCTGTAGGTCCAAGCGGCAGGAGCGACCTTCTTGGCGATAGCCGCATTTTCCGCTGGCAAACCGAAAGCGTCCCAGCCCATCGGCGTCATGACGTTGTAGCCCTTCATACGATAGTAGCGGTACATCACGTCATTGAGCGTGTAGTTACGGACGTGCCCCATGTGCAACTTGCCACTGGGGTAGGGCAACATGGAACAAACGTAGAATTTCGGCTTTGCTTTGCCGTGGCGATCGACCGCATTCTCAACGGCTCGATACACGTCCTTGGCTCGCCATTGAGCCTGGACTTCAGATTCCACTGCTTGAGCAGAGTAAGTCTCGCGCATATTGGTTTCCAGAAAGGGTTACAGGGAAAAAGGAAAATTATATAAAGCGTAAGTATAGCGCGAGAGAAAGACTTACCGTGAGAAAAGCCTTCTAAGACTGTGCGCTAACTCTTGTTAGCTAGGTGAATTTCCTCAATTTAGGAGAGGAATTGTCTTCTTTTTGAGTGAGGAAGAACCGGGACGAGTAGGCTCAAATTGTGCTACTGTTACGCATTCCCGCTTCTTGTGAAAAGAAAAGTTTAGCGCTTCTCTTGAGAGGCTAAAACGCATCCAGTGGGACGCATAAGTATTTGATTTATATAGAAAAATTTGTTGTTGTCATGCCAGTAAAGAATCTACTCGAATCGCTTAATCCCAAACAGTACGAAGCTGTGACCGCTCCAGCGCAAAGTGTGCTGATTTTAGCGGGCGCAGGGTCTGGAAAAACACGTGTTTTGACGACTCGTATTGCGTGGTTACTGGAACAAAACATGGCACGCCCCGCGAATATCTTAGCCGTGACCTTCACGAATAAGGCCGCTAAGGAAATGATGACGCGCTTGGAGAGCATGATTCCGTACGATCTCTCACATATGTGGGTAGGGACCTTCCACGGACTTTGCAACCGTATTTTGCGCCGTCACGCAGAAGAAGCGGGTCTTCCGAAATCCTTCCAAATTCTTGACTCTTCGGACCAGCTCTCCATGGTTAAGCGCATCATGAAGCAAGCGAACGTGGATCCTGAGCAGCTTGAGCCGAAGAAAGTACAAAATTTCATCAACTGGAATAAAGAAAACGGCATTCGCGCGAGCCGTGCCTCGACGGGCAGTGTGAACGATCAAGGGGTTGAACTCTATCGTTTGTATGAAGAAACTTGCCAGAAAGAAGGGGCAGTGGACTTTGCGGAGTTACTTCTTCGCTGCTTCGAGTTGCTCGAGCGCAATGAAGTGATTCGCGCTCACTACCAAGACCGCTTCCACCATATTCTGGTGGACGAATTCCAGGATACGAACGTCTTGCAGTACCACTGGTTAAAACTTCTTGCGGGGGCAAACAGCGAGGGAGCTGGTCCCTCGAAAAACGCTGTTTTTGCGGTGGGGGACGATGACCAGTCGATTTACGCTTTCCGTGGCGCCAATGTGGGCAATATGTCGGACTTCTTGTCTGACTTCTTAGTGAAAGAACCCATCCGTCTGGAAGAAAACTATCGCTCGACGGGCGCCATTTTGGAAGCGGCGAACGCTGTGATTAGCCACAACGCTTCTCGCTTAGGGAAAAACCTTTGGACCGCAGGCGCCAAAGGGGATCGTATTGCCGTTGTGAAGCACGATACCGATAACGATGAAGCCGAGTGGGTGGCAGAAGAAATCCGTACCGATGTGCGTCGTGGGAACGCTTATCGCGATCATGCGATTCTCTACCGCATGAACGCGCAGTCGCGCGCGATTGAAAGCGCATTTACCGCGCGTGGGATTCCTTACCGTATCTATGGCGGGTTGCGATTCTTCGAGCGCCAGGAAGTCAAACACGTCCTCGCTTACTTGCGCCTTTTGGATGGCGCTGGGGACGATACGAGCTTTTTGCGCGTGGTGAATATGCCAACGCGTGGTATTGGCGCCAAGACCATTGAAAAATTGGTGGACGATGCTTCGCACACCGGGATGAGCCTTTGGGCGACGTTGTCGCATCCGAGCTATACGCCGCCACCGAAGCTCGCCGCTTTCCGCGACTTGATTTATAAGATTCGCACGGAAGCGGAAGCACAGAACTACAACTTGAGCGACACGATTGCGCTCGTGGTGCAACGCTCTGGGCTAGAAGACTACTATCAAAATGAAAAGGACGGCGAAGAACGCTTGGCCAATATGGCTGAAATGGTTCCTGCTGCCCTTGGTTACCTCAAAAACGAAGGGATTGCCCCCGATACGCAAGCCTTTGAGGTAACGGAGCAAACCGATCAGACGCCCTTGCAAGGCTTCTTGACGCAGGCAACGCTAGAAGCTGGGGAGCGTAACGAAGGGGATGATCAAGATAGCGTTCAAGTGATGACGGTCCATGCCGCGAAAGGCTTGGAATTTAAGCACGTCTATATCATTGGCGCAGAAGAAGGGATTTTCCCGCACTTCTCTTCCTTTAATGAAACCGAGAAGGGTGGGGTGGATGAAGAGCGTCGCTTGATGTACGTGGCAATTACGCGTGCGCAGAAAACGCTCGCAATTTCGCACTGCAACGCACGCTTCGTTCACGGGGAAGAAAAATATAATCCGCCTTCTTCCTTCTTGGACGAAATTCCTGAAGCGCTCATCATGCAGATCAATAATTCGACGAAGCGCTCCTCTTCTGGTGGCTACTCTTCCGGCGGGTACGACCGTGAATACGGTTGGGAGCGCCCCTCGATGAACGGGAGTCGCTCTTCAGGGCGCTCCTCTGGGGGCTATAGTGGTGGCTATGGTAGTGGCTACAGCGGTGGCTCTCGCTACGGTCGAGGGGAAGGCTCTCGCACCGATAAAGATGATTGGCGCCGTGGGTTAAGTTTCTCTGGTCAGACCTACCGTCCCTCGGAAGATCCTGTGGTGGCACGCGCTCATGCGAAAAAAGCAAACGACACCTATGGTTACCAAGTAGGCGACCAAATCTCGCACGCGAAGTTTGGCCCAGGCGTGGTGCGTAAGCTCTCTGGCACAGGGGATGATGCGCGTATTTTGGTGGACTTTAAAACCGCTGGCACGAAAGAATTGCTCTTAAAACTTGCGGCGAAAAACCTCACCAAACTCTAAAAGAAGAATAGACGAGCGAGCGTAGCGTGGACAGACGCGCGCTTTCTCGCTAAACTTGAGCCACTTTAACGAATTAGGTCATCGCGCGGCCGTAGTTTAACAGGATAAAACTGTCCCCTCCTAAGGGACCGCTCTGGGTTCGAGTCCCGGCGGCCGCGCCATTCACCTGACACAAAAAAGGCGTTTCTCCACTTGTTCGGAAAAACGCCTTTTGCTTTTTGTGGAATCGTTTTTAGACGACGCGCCAGCGATGTTGACGGAAGAAGTACCAACACACAATCCCAATTGTGATGTTGTAGACATATTCCGCGGTCCAAGCCACCGCCACGTTGTCGCTCACCTGCGTGATAAAGAAGATATAGACCACGTAGAAGAAGACCGAGGTCATAGCCGCGATGGAAGTTTCCTTTGTCAACCCCATCCCCGACATCGCAAAGTTATAGAACATGCTGATGCCAGCGAAGATAAAGGAAGAAAGCAACACATAAAGTGTCGGCACCCCACCCACCAAAATATCTTCAATGTTGGTGAAGATTCCCAGAGCGTGTTTTGGCAGGAGCGCCACAACAATCATGAGAGGGAAAATCACCGCACAGTTGATGTAGAGCGTACGACGGCAAACTTCCGTGATTTCATCAAAGCGACGCTCCCCAATCAAGTTGGCACAAATAGCGCCTGCCGTTGAGCCAAAACTATGAATGAAGAGATAAAAAAGTGACGAGAGCTGACGCACCACGTTAGAAATTGCGAGTGCTGCAGGTCCCAAATGCTCCACGCTCACAAAGAAGTAGAGCCAAGCCACAAAGGCAGCCCCTTCCTGAATCATCAACCAACGACCCAATTTAAAGAGTCGCTTTTGCATGTCCCAATTCCACGTGGGACGATGCCAGAATTGGTAGCGCTCAGGATGCGCACGAAGCATCGCATAAATAAAGAGCACGAAAAAGCCTAAGGCTTCAGCAATCGTAGACGCAATAGCTGCCCCGCTGATTCCAAGTGCAGGAATACTTCCACAACCGAAAATCAACACATAGTCGAGCACAATATTGCTCACCATCATGACGATGGAACTCACCGTAATGATGCGAGGATTGAGCGTTGCGATAAAGAAGCCACGCGCCACAGCCGCTAAGAACGTAAAGGGAATCCCCACGGCACGCCAGAAGAAATATTTTTCTGACGCGACAGCAATTTCAGGGGTCTCAACCACGCGCTCTAAGAAGGGCATGGAGCCCAAAAAAGAGATTGCCATGAGAAGCACCGAGAGGAGCATCAAGAAGATGGTCCCCGAGTGCAAGGCTTCTCCCATACTGAGATAGTCTTTTTCGCCATTTTTCTGTCCCATGAAGGCCTGCAAACTAAAGCAGTAGCCAAAGCCAAACATGACGACAGAGAGATACATCACCCCAGCTAGCGCAGAAGCACCAAGCTCAATTTCCCCCACACGTCCTAAGAAGATGACGTCTGTGAGACCGATCACTTGTTCAATCAAGAGACTCAAAATGAGCGGGAGCACCATTTTGAGAATTTGAGAGGTGCTATAGACCTGAGGGTGAATCACTTTTTCAGACATTAACTCACCGTTAAATGACAGCTAGTCAAAGAAAAAAATAGTTAAAAGTAGCAGGAAGGAAGAGACAAAACAAAGAAGCTCTTCGTAAGGGCAAGTGAGGCCCAAAAAAACGAAGAGAAGATTACAATTTTAGCTAAATTACGGGCCTAAAGTCTTGTTCAATGACGATAATAAGTTGTTAATAATAGTGTTGTGCTTTTAGTGCCACTTTTCTCATCAAAAATATTTGCGCTTTTTCCTAAAGCTTGCTATCACTTGAGGCTGAAATGATTGCGTTAGAGTTCGAAATAAGAAAAAGGACAAGATATGAAGAAAGATAGCGTATCGCCTTCTGCTATTGAGATCCGAGGCGCTCATGTGCACAATCTTAAAAATATTGACCTCGATATTCCGCTTGGGAAATTAGTTGGAATTGCGGGTGTTTCTGGTTCTGGAAAATCCTCTCTAGCACTAGGCGTGTTGTACGCTGAAGGTTCTCGCCGCTACTTGGATGCCTTATCTGCCTATACGCGTCGTCGCATGACGCAAGCGGCAGAAGCCAAAATTGACAGTATTGAAAATATTCCTGCCGCGTTGGCGCTTCATCAACGCCCCTCTGTGCCTGGTGTGCGAAGCACCTTTGGAACGGCAACGGAGTTGCTCAACAGTCTGCGTTTGATGTTTTCGCGATTAGGAAGCCACCGTTGTCCCAATGGACATCATGTAGCGCCAAGCTTTGAGGTTGCTCGCGGGAAGAATATCACCTGTCCCGTTTGCCATACATCCTTTGCGCCACCCAGTGCTGAGAGTTTTTCCTTTAATAGCGATGGCGCTTGCCCTCGTTGTACGGGCACAGGAATCGTGCAAACCGTTGATGAGTCAACTCTCGTGCCAGACGAATCGATTTCGATTGATGACGGCGCAGTGGCACCCTGGAATTCGCTCATGTGGTCTTTGATGACCGATGTGTGCCGCGCGATGGGTGTGCGTACCAATGTGCCTTTTTCTGAATTGACGCCAGAGGAGCGAGATATCGTCTTTCATGGACCTGCAGAGAAAAAGCACATTTTCTATAAGCCCAAAAACAGCAATGAAGCGGGTGAGCTGGACTTCACCTACTTTAATGCCACGTATACGGTCGAAAACGCGCTCGCTAAAGTCAAAGACGAAAAAGGCATGAAGCGCGTGGAAAAGTTTTTAAAGCAAGACGTCTGTCCAGACTGCCATGGGACGAGGCTCAATGAACGTGCGCGCTCGACGCTTCTTTGTGGAATTGATTTGCCCACGGCCTGTGCAATGACGCTGGACGATTTGGTTGCTTGGGTGCGCAAAGTACCTGACGGAATGCCAGAAGTGCTTCAAGAAATGGCGCGCAGCATCACAGCGCAGTTTTTAAATACCGCAAAGCGCTTACAGGACTTGGGCTTAGGCTATTTGACGCTTGATCGCACGAGTTCAACGTTGTCAACGGGTGAACGCCAGCGTGTGCAATTGGCCCGTGCGGTGCGAAACCAAACAACGGGCGTACTCTATGTCTTGGACGAACCTTCGATCGGGCTACATCCTTCAAACGTCGATGGGCTCTTGGGCGTCATTGACGATTTAACTCAGCATGGCAACTCTGTCGTGTTGGTGGACCATGATATTCGCGTGTTAAAAGCTGCCGACTGGTTGATTGAAATGGGCATTGGCGCGGGTGAAGAGGGCGGTAATGTGGTTTCCGAAGGCACCATTGAAGAGGTGAAGAAAAAACCGCAATCGCTTATCGGAAAGTATTTGTCCGGGAAAGAAACCGTTTCGGGACGCGAAAAGGTGAAGAAATCGGAGCTCTTTAAAAAAGGGAGCATTTCACTTTCAACCACGCCACTTCACACCGTTCACGCCTTGGATTTAAAGATTCCTAAGGGACGCCTTATTGCTGTGACTGGCGTGTCTGGCTCTGGGAAAACCACACTCGTGCTCGAAAGCTTGGTGCCTGCACTAGAAGCGAAAATTCATGACACCGCGCTTCCCGCACATGTTAAAGACGTGAAGGCGGATGGGATTCAACGCGTCAACGTGATTGATGCGACACCGATTGGAAGCAATATTCGCTCGACGGTCGCCACCTACAGCAATGTGCTCGATGATTTGCGCCGAACTTTTGCGGCAACGCCTGATGCGAAAGAGTTGGGCTACAAAGCGGGTGACTTTTCCTACAATACGGGCTCGCTTCACTGCCCAACTTGTGAAGGCACTGGGCAGATCACAATGGATATTCAATTCCTGCCAGACGTGGAAATTGTGTGCCCTGATTGTGGTGGCTCGCGTTACGCTAAAGAGGCAGAGAAGGTTCGTTATGTGCCAAAGAAGTCTACGGGTGACGAGGCTATCACACTGCCTAAACTCATGTTTAGCACCGTAAAGCAAGCACTCCATCAGATGGCTGGGGTGAAAAAGGTGCAGGAACGCTTGCGAGTGTTGGATGATCTGGGCCTAGGCTACCTCACACTAGGCGAAGGGACGCCTGCGCTTTCGGGTGGTGAAGCACAACGCTTGAAGATTGCTTCTGAAATGGGGAAGTCGCAGGAAGACGCCGTCTTTATCTTTGATGAGCCAACGATCGGGCTTCACCCAGAAAACAATCGCGTACTCATCGAGGTTTTCCAGCGACTGATTGATAACGGGGCAACCGTGATTGTGATCGAGCATGACCTCGATATGATCGCCAACGCGGACTATATCGTTGATATGGGACCTGGTGGCGGGAAGTCGGGCGGTGAGATTGTCGCTACGGGAACACCTGAAGAGATT
Organism: uncultured Sutterella sp.; assembly: GCA_905197905.1. GTDB lineage: Bacteria > Pseudomonadota > Gammaproteobacteria > Burkholderiales > Burkholderiaceae_F > Sutterella. Next base: position 35,862 of record CAJKAP010000007.1, read on the forward strand.
GCCAAGAACGCCAAGAGCGTCACGGGACGTTATCTCAAAGGTCTTGTCTAAGGAAAGGACGTCACAACAGGGACGCCACAAAAAAAGATGCCACTCAATCGATAAAGAAAGAGTGGCATCCGTTTATCTAAGAGACTACAGCAGGACACAGAGTCTCTTTTTCACTACAGACAATTAGTAGCGATCGAAGTACTTCTGGATTTCTTCCCAGTTGCTGGTCTTCGTGAGAGCCAACTGGAGGAGAACACGAGCCTTCTGCGGGTTCAAGTCACCAGAGGAAACCCACTGCTGAGCCTTGTCGTCCACTTCAGCGTCCTTGGTGGTAGCACCAGTCGGAACGCGGGAAGAACGAACCACGACGACACCGTCCTTCGTAGCCTGTTCGAGCACCGGCCAGATGGACTTGTGGATGTTACCGTTACCCACACCAGCGCTCACGATACCCTTGTAACCAGCCTTGAGGAGGGCTTCAGCCTGAACGCCTTCCACGCCAGCGTGGTTGTAAACGATACCAACCTTCGGGAGCTTATCCAACTTGGAGACGTCAAACGGCGTATCGGAGTAGTCGCGCAAGCCCTTGGATTCGTAGGTCACCTTGTTGTTGAAGATCGTACCAAGTTTGCCGAAGTTACCAGCCTGGAAGGTTTCCGGCTGAACGGTGTTGGTCTTGATCACGTCACGAGCGCCAATAACAACGTTGTCCATGGCAACGACGACACCGTGCTGAGCGGTTTCAGGATTCGAGGCGGTCACAACAGCGTTAAAGAGGTTGCGCGGGCCGTCAGCACCCAAACCGGTGGAGGGGAGCATAGCGCCAACCAAAACGATCGGCTTCTTGCACTTGCTGGTGAGCTGGAGGAAGTAAGCGGTTTCTTCCATCGTGTCGGTACCGTGAGTGATCACGAAACCGTCATACTTGCCGCAATCAGAGTTGATAGCCTTGGCAACCTTGAGCCAAACTTCGTCGCTCATGTCCTGGCTACCAATCTGGGCAACTTGCACAGGGGTAATGTTGGCGACCTTGGCGAGTTCCGGCACAGCGGCGACCAAGTGGTTAACACCCACTTTACCAGCGGAATAGGCAGAGCCCGTGGAGGACTGGCCAGCACCAGCGATCGTACCGCCCGTAGCGAACACAGCGATGTTCGGCAAGGCAGCAAGTGCGGAACCAGAAGCGATAACAAGGCCCAAAGCTAATACAGTCTTTTTCAACGACATAGGGTTGCTCCAATAAAAAGAGATAGTTGCATCGTCTGTAGTGTTAAGGGAGACGATGAGCGTGCCCATCGTGCAGAGAAAGATCAATTAGGTCCTGACTTCTCTGCGGGTCCAAAATTGGGTGAACTATTTCATTCATCCAACTGGCACAGCTGTTTCACAGTTTATGGAGAAAAAGGGGGAATGGAAGTCGCGATACTTAAGTTGTTTGATCTTTCGCTAAAGGAAGTGAAAATTAGGAAAACCCTAATAGAAGTCTTAGATCAAAAGGTTTAGTCTTAGTGCATTTTAAAGTCTCGCAAGCGTCCAGGGAATACCCCTAGGTATCTTGATTAGACTGGTTGTGTCCTCCTCAAAAGTTCTTTTTGAGAGAGAAAAATTCCTCCATTCTGCCCACTCTTTCCCTCAGAGAGGTTCATAATCTCTCACCATGGCCCCAGGTTGCTGGGTTAACAACAACGTTAAAAGGTTAAACAAAAAAATGTCTCAAGCAATTCTCCAAAGCGTGCCCGTTGGTCAGAAAGTCGGTATCGCATTCTCTGGTGGTCTCGACACGAGCGCTGCTCTGCGTTGGATGAAAAACAAAGGCGCCCTGCCGTATGCCTACACGGCGAATCTCGGGCAGCCTGATGAAACGGATTACGAATCTATTCCGAAGCGCGCCATGCTCTATGGCGCAGAAAATGCCCGTCTCGTGGATTGCCGCGAACAGTTAGTAAACGAAGGGATCGCCGCCATTCAGTCTGGCGCCTTCCACATTTCGACGGGCGGTCAACTCTACTTCAACACCACGCCGATTGGCCGCGCTGTGACGGGTACGATGCTCGTGGCTGCAATGCGCGCAGACGGTGTGAACATCTGGGGTGACGGCAGTACCTACAAGGGAAACGACATTGAACGTTTCTACCGCTATGGTTTGCTCACCAACCCGAATTTGCAGATCTATAAGCCCTGGCTCGACACACAGTTCATCTCTGAATTGGGTGGTCGTGCGGAAATGTCCGCGTTCTTGCAGGCTGAAGGCTTTGACTATCGCATGAGCGCTGAAAAGGCTTATTCGACCGACTCCAACATGTTGGGTGCAACGCACGAAGCCAAAGACTTGGAAGAATTGTCTTCCAGCATGAAGATTGTCGAACCCATTATGGGCGTGCCTTTCTGGCGCGAAGACTGCAAGATCGAACCCGAAACGGTGACGGTGGAATTCAAGGAAGGCGTCCCAGTTGCCTTAAATGGCAAGCGCTTTAGCAACGCCGTTGATTTGATGCTCGAAGCCAATGCCATCGGCGGTCGCCATGGTCTTGGGATGTCTGACCAGATCGAAAACCGTATTATCGAAGCGAAGTCCCGCGGTATTTATGAAGCCCCGGGTATGGCGCTCTTCTTTATCGCCTACGAACGCTTGGTGACTGGTATTCATAATGAAGACACGATCGCTGAATATCGTATCGGTGGGATTAAGTTGGGTCGCTTGCTCTATCAGGGCCGCTGGTTCGATAGCCAGGCGATCATGCTCCGCGAAGCCGCGATGCGCTGGGTTGCCCGCGCTGTGACGGGTGAAGTGACGCTTGAATTGCGCCGCGGCAACGACTACACGATCCTCAACACCAAGAGCCCGAACCTCACCTATGAACCCTCTCGCTTGACGATGGAAAAGGGTGACTCGATGTTCACGGCCGTGGACCGTATTGGTCAGTTGACGATGCGTAACCTTGATATTACCGATACGCGTCAGAAGCTCTCTATCTACTCGAAGACGGGTTTGCTCACGGGTGGCGAAGGCTCCTTGGCTCCGCTCATTAGCGAAAAATAATCCGCTCTCGCACTAGAGAAAATACTTTCAAGAGCCTGTACTTCCTTTGAACGGGAGGCGCAGGCTCTTTCCTTTTTGAGAATCACACTCACTTGCAATAACTAGAATAGGGGATTGGTTAACCCCTATAAGAAGAGCGAATTTACAACATTTTACAGTCTCTGAAAATTCCCTCAAATCGCCTTATTTATGCACTATTTATGAATGGACTGAGAGCCATTCTCAATGCCATTGCGAGAGAGTAATTCTCATTTTTGTTGCCTCCTTGCATTTGTAACTTTTAATCCCTATGATGGGGTCAAGTTTAGAAGATGAATGACTATTTAGGGCTTTCACTAGTGGATGGAAAGCCAACAAGGAGCAAATAAGAATATGACTCAAGCTGTTATCTCTCAAGAGCAAAAAGTTCTTGAACCGAAATCGGAATTTTCTAGCCACGAACGTGGTGATAGTCGCTGGACTCACGCGGCAAGTAAAACGAAAACCTCGGCCTTAGGGCTCGCAGTCCTCTTGACCTTTACCTTCTCCGCCATTGAATTAATCGGTGGCTTGTGGGGCAACTCTCTTGCCCTAGTGGGGGACGCAGGTCACATGATCACCGACTCGGCGAGCTTACTCTTTGCGCTTGTCGCAAACCGTATCGCTCAAAAGGGCGTTGACAGTGTGCACACCTTTGGTCACGGGCGCGTTGAAGTGCTCGCAGGCTTTGTGAACGGCATCATTATGCTGGGCGTTGTGATCTGGATTTTCGTCGAAGCTATTAGCCGTATCTCGGAACCTGAACACGTCTCTGGTCTTTCGGTGATGTTGATTGCCTCGGTGGGCTTATTGATCAACATCTTGGTGGGACTTTCGCTCTCTCGCGACAAAAAGAACATGAACACGCGCGCCGCCTTCATCCATGTGATGGGTGACTTGCTGGGTTCTGTCGCTGCGATCACCGCTGGTGCTGTGATTTACTTTGGTGGCCCGACGATCGTTGACCCGATCCTCTCGATGTTGGTAGGGGTGCTACTGCTTCATGCCACTTACGGCATCTTGCGTGATACGTCTCGCGTCCTGCTCGATGGGATTCCTGAAGATGTGAACTACTTCTCGGTGGGTCGTGAAATCGAAAAAATCCCTGGTGTGGAACACGTGCATGACTTACATGTCTGGACGATGAGCCCAGGGCATGGCGCTATCCAGTGCCATATCAAGATTGAAAGCTACGACTGCTGGCCCAAGATTTTGGATGCGATCCGTGTGGTGGTGCATGACAAATTCGGCATTGACCATGTCACGGTGCAGCCCGAATGGAAGTTTGATGGGAATGTGGCTGAGTGCGAAGTTTGCCAAGAAGGTCTTTGCAAGACGGACTTCTCTAATGAACCAGAGGAGATCCTTTGTACGACTGAGCTTGACAAGTCTAAGCTCTAAACTACGTCCTCAGTTCTAGATCGAACTCAGTGACAAGTGAGACCGTTTTCCCTTAGAATAAAGAGATATTCGATCTGCCAGAAAAAAGAAGAAGAAAGAGAGGCGAAGCGTGCCTCTCTTTCTCTTTTTAAAGGTGTCAAAACCGATGGCAGAAGGGCGAGCTTTTGGCTATAATCACGCCTTTATTTTTAAACTTCTTGACCTCCTTGTGTGGAGCTTTTCATGACCAAGTACGTATTTGTTACCGGCGGCGTTGTCTCATCTTTAGGTAAAGGCATCGCCGCCGCTTCTTTGGCGGCTATCCTGGAATCTCGTGGTTTAAAAGTCACGATGATCAAGCTCGATCCTTACATCAACGTGGACCCAGGTACGATGTCCCCGTTCCAGCACGGTGAAGTGTTTGTGACGGAAGATGGTGCAGAAACCGATTTGGACTTAGGGCACTATGAACGCTTTATTTCCACGAAGATGCATAAGCCAAACAACTTCACCTGCGGTCAGATCTATGAAAGCGTGTTGCACAAGGAACGCCGTGGCGAGTACTTGGGTAAGACGGTGCAGGTGATTCCGCACATCACCAACGAAATTCAGGAATTCATCCAGCGCGGTGCTGCCTCCACCTTTGACGGCAAGCCTGATGTGGCTGTGGTCGAAATCGGTGGTACGGTGGGTGACATTGAATCGCTCCCCTTCGTGGAAGCTGTTCGTCAGATGTCCTTCCGCGTGGGTCGCAACAACACCTGCTTCATTCACTTGACGCTTTGTCCGTGGATTGCTTCCGCTGGCGAATTGAAGACGAAGCCCACACAGCATTCCGTGCAGAAGTTGCGTGAAGAAGGGGTCTATCCTGACCTTCTCCTTTGCCGCGCCGAACACATGATTCCGGAAGGCGAACGCGCCAAGATTTCGCTCTTCTGTAACGTGCCGATGGACTGCGTGATTAGCGTCGCGGATGCCAAGACGATTTACGAAGTGCCGCTCATGCTCCACGCACAGCACTTGGACGATATCGTCTGCAAGAAGTTGGGTCTTGAAACGAAGCCGGCGGACCTTTCCGCTTGGGAAAACATCGTTCACCGCATCCAGAACCCGGAACGCGAAGTGACGGTGGCCATGGTTGGCAAGTATGTTGATTACGCCGATAGCTACAAGAGCTTGAACGAAGCGTTGACGCACGCTGGTATCCATACCGACACCAAGGTGAAGACGCGCTTTGTGGACGCAAGCTTGATCGAAGAAGAAGGTCCTGAAAAGTATTTGGGCGACGTCGATGCAGTGCTCGTCCCGGGCGGCTTTGGTAAGCGCGGCACGGAAGGCATGATCAAGGCGATCGAATTTGCTCGTACGAAAGGCGTGCCCTTCTTAGGCATTTGCTTAGGCATGCAGATGGCAGTGGTGGAATTTGCTCGCCACGTCTGCGGCTTGGGTGGCGCCAATTCCACCGAGTTGGATCCCGATACGGCTCACCCCGTGGTGGCCCTTATTACCGAATGGAAAGACCGTTCGGGTAAGGTTGAAAAGCGTGACGAAGACTCCGACTTGGGTGGCACGATGCGCTTGGGTCGTCAAGAAGTGCCGGTTGAAGAAGGCACCTTGGCTCACAAGATCTATGGCGACGTGGTGGCAGAACGCCATCGTCACCGCTACGAAGTCAACAACGCCTATGTGGCTCAGTTTGAAGAAAAGGGCATGGTGATCTCGGCTCGTACGCCTTCTGAACACTTGCCTGAAATGATGGAACTCCCGAACCATCCGTTCTTCTTCGCTGTGCAGTTCCACCCGGAATTCACCTCGAACCCGCGCTTTGGCCATCCGCTCTTTAAGGCCTACGTCGAAGCCGCGATCGCTCACAGTGCTAAGAAAGCTGGCAACTAATTAACGGGCTAAGAGAAAGGCAGTTATCGACCATGAAACGGTTTGATCACTGCCTTTTTTCACGTGCAGGAAGCGACTAAACACGTTTTGCTTCAAGAAAAAACACTAGATGGCTCGTGAGTCGGCTAAACTTAGCGTGCTATATTGCGCACTGTAAATGGATTCCAGTTTTGCGCAACCTTTTATTTGACCAGTTTTTTCTCTGCTCTGACGAGACCTTCTTTTCCCTTAGTGGAAAGATGAGAGCCCGAGAGAAAGCACACAGAAGAAACAGAACATTATGAAACTTTGTGGTTTTGATATTGGCTTAGATAAGCCTATTTTCCTCATGGCAGGCCCCTGCGTGCTTGAGGGCGAACAGATGGCCCTTGACATTGCACACACCATGAAGGAAATCACCTCCAAGCTTGGTATTCACTATATCTTTAAGGCAAGCTACGACAAGGCTAACCGTACGAGCGAAACGGCATTTCGCGGGTTAGGCATGGAAGAAGGCTTGCGTATTCTCGCTCGCGTGCGTGACGAAGTGGGTGTGCCGGTGGTGACCGATGTGCACACCACGGAAGAAGTGCCCCTTGTCGCTAGCGTCGTTGACGTCTTGCAGACGCCTGCTTTCCTTTGCCGTCAGACGGACTTTATTCACGCCTGCGCACGCTCTGGGAAGCCCGTGAACATCAAAAAAGGCCAGTTCTTAGCTCCTGGCGACATGAAAAACGTCATCGCTAAGGCGCGTGCCGCTGCTGCGGAAGCGGGACTTGAAACCGATAACTTTATGGTTTGCGAGCGCGGTGCCTCTTTTGGTTACGGCAATCTCGTCTCCGACATGCGTGGTCTCGCGATTATGCGTGAAACCGATGCGCCAATCGTCTTTGATGCGACGCACTCCGTGCAGTTGCCGGGTGGCAACGGTGGCTCCTCTGGCGGTCAGCGTCAGTTCGTGCCAGTGCTCGCTCGCGCCGCTGTCGCCGCTGGCGTCTCTGGTCTCTTTATGGAAACGCATCCGAATCCGCCTTGCGCCAAGAGTGACGGTCCTAATGCCGTTCCGCTCAGCAAGATGCCCGAGTTGCTCGAAAGCCTGGTCGAAATCGATCGCATCGTGAAGGCTCGCCCCTTCTTGGAAGATACCATTAACGATTTTTAATCACTAATGCTGCGGGAGAACCCTCTCCCGCAGCCTCTTTCTTTAGGAAAAAAGGAAAACAGCATGAGCGCAATCATTGACATCGTTGGTCGCGAAATTATTGATAGCCGTGGTAATCCGACGGTAGAAGCTGAAGTCTGGCTCGAAAGTGGTGCGATGGGTCGTGCCGCCGTTCCTTCTGGCGCTTCTACGGGCGTGCGTGAAGCTCTTGAGCTTCGCGACAAGGATTTGAAGCGCTATGGCGGCAAGGGTGTGCTCACCGCCGTCGCTAACATCAATGGCGAAATCGCTGACGCCTTGATCGGGATGGAAGCCTCTGACCAGGCCTTCATTGACCGCACGATGATTCAGTTGGACGGCACGGATAATAAGGGCCGTTTAGGGGCTAACGCCATCTTGGCCGTGTCCATGGCCGTGGCTCGTGCTGCCGCTGAAGAAACGGGCTTGCCCCTTTACCGCTACTTTGGCGGTATGGGCGCCATGCAAATGCCAGTGCCGATGATGAACGTCATTAACGGTGGCGCTCACGCTAACAACAACTTAGACCTTCAGGAATTCATGATCATTCCGCTCGGCGCTCCGACCTTCTCTGAAGCCGTGCGCTATGGTGCAGAAACGTTCCACGCCTTGAAGAAGATCATCAACGCGCGTGGCATGTCTACCGCTGTGGGTGATGAAGGTGGTTTCGCGCCGAAGTGCGAAAGCCATGAAGAAGCGATTGAACTTATCCTCGAAGCCATCAAGGCTGCTGGCTTTGAAGCTGGTAAGGATATCGCCATTGGTTTGGACTGCGCTTCTAGCGAATTCTTTGAAGGCGGTAAATACGTGATGAAGAAGTCTTCTGGTCGCGCTTTGACGGCTGAAGAATGGATCGATGTGCTCACGAGCTGGGTGGATCGCTATCCCATCATCTCTATCGAAGACGGCATGGCCGAAGGCGATTGGGAAGGTTGGGCCAAGTTGACGGCTGCCTTAGGTAAGCGCGTGCAGTTGGTGGGTGACGACCTCTTCGTGACGAACCCTGCTATCTTGAAGGAAGGGATCGAAAAGGGTGTTGCCAATTCCATCTTGATTAAGGTGAACCAGATCGGTACCTTGACCGAAACGATTGAAGCCATCGAAATGGCTAAGCGCGCCGGTTATACCGCTGTGGTGAGCCATCGCTCTGGCGAAACGGAAGATAGCACCATCGCTGACTTGGCAGTGGGCTTGAACGCAGGTCAGATTAAGACGGGTTCCATGAGCCGTTCTGATCGTATCGCCAAATACAACCAGCTCATCCGTATTGAAGAGCACTTGGAAGGTGTGGCGGTCTATCCTGGCCGTGACGCTTTCTACTGCTTGCGTAAATAAGACTAGTGGGAGTCTGGAGAGGCCATGCGTCTTTACTTACCAATCTTTATCGTAGGGGCTTGCACAGTGGTGCTGGCTTATCAGCTCTTGGGACCCGAAGGGGCATACTTCCATGTGGAAGATTTGCGCCAGTCTCTGGCTGAGCAGCAGCGTCAGAATGAACAGCAACGCCTCAAAAATGAAGAGTTGCGTGCAGAGTTGGCCTCTCTAGAAAATGGGACGGAAGCGATTGAAGAGCGTGCCCGTCGTGATCTTTATATGGTCAAAGCTGGCGAAGTGCTTTTCCGCTTAGAAACGCCCGACGACTACGAAAAGCGTATGACCGAGAGTTCGACCATGCCAGACTATCGCAATCCAGATGCGAAATCTGGGTCTCGTGCAACGTTCTCCGCTAAGCGAGGCGACCTCTACCATTCGCCTCGTGCTCGCTCATCTCAGTAGTTTTCTTGAGCTAAGAAAAAAGCCATCTGTCTCACAAAACAGATGGCTTTTTTCGTTAAAGCGCTTCGAAAATTATTTATTTTCGGGCTTATCTTCGCACACAGGTTGCACCGGTGCGTCAGAGAACATAGCTTCCACGTCGATCGAATCAAACGTGCGTACCTGACCGCAGAAGTGGCAGGTGACTTCAATCTTGCCGTGCTCTTTGATGATGTCGCGCGCTTCTTCTTCGCCCAAAGATTGAATCATTTGGCGCACGCCTTCATCGCTACAACGGCAACGGAAGACTGGGGTGCCTTCGTAGGTGACGCGAGGGGACTCTTCCCAGAAGAGACGACGATTGATTTCTTCTGGCGTCAAAGTTAAGAGTTCTTCGCTCTTCACCGTCCCCACAAACATCTTCAAGCGGTCCCACGCTTCTTCATCGTAGTCTTCAGGCAACTTCTTCCCGCCCATGATTGGCATCTTCTGGAGCATGATGCCGCCCACGCGGTGCTCGTCGCTTGCCAAGGCAATCAACGTTTCCACCTGTTCACTATGAATGAAGTAGTTGGTCATGATCTGGGCAAAACTGTCGCCATCAAGCGCCACAATCCCCTGATAGGGTTGCACGCCTTCTGCGCGATTTGTAGGATCCAAAATCAAGGCGCACTGACCGCGACCGTTGGCGTTAACCAAGGACTGCAGCGTGGCATTTTCGTCCAACTTTGCTTCTGGGTCACGCAACGTCACAGAGACGCGATAGGTGAGCTCAGGGCGCACTTCTACGACGAGAAGTTTCACAGGACCGTCGCCTGCCACTTGCACCATCACGGTGCCATCAAACTGAAGCGCTGCGGCAGCAAGAAGCGCTGAGGCGGTCACTTCGCCCGCAAGGCGACGCACCGCGATAGGCAAATGCTGATGCGCAACAGCGTCGTTAAAAGAGTCATCAAGCGTGACGGTTTCCGCACGAGCGGCGGCATGAGTAAATAAAAGTTTTTGTAAGGTATCCATCTTTTTCCTGCCTCTCTTTAGTGAGCGAGAGACCATACTCGATCAAAAAACGCCTTCCGTGGACTGAGACCTATCAGAAAGCGCACAACAAACACGTTAACGATGTTTCTTCAGAAAAGCACACCATAGAATCGTTTGCTTTTTTGAAGAGATAGTATTTTAACTAATCCGACTGAAACAGTTCGGTATTTTTTGTCTCCAAAAGCATACGGCTTTCCGTTTCTTAAGGTTTTTGAGGCACTATGCAAAAAAGAGGCACAAAGAAGTGCCAATCCGCGTGAGAATGAAAGGCATTAACCGCCTATAATTTTAAAATTCACCTTGTGAACATTCATGAAAAAATCCTGACTTGGAGAGGATAAGGTAATGATTGTCGACTTACATATGCATTCAACGATTTCAGACGGGCGTTTAACCCCGACTGAAGTGATGACGCTCGCGCACAAAAATGGCGTCGAGATGCTCTCTTTAACCGACCACGACACGATGGAAGGGGCTGCTGAAGCGAGAGCCGCTGCAGAAAGCTTAGGAATGCTGTTTGTCCCGGGCGTGGAAGTTTCGACGCGTTGGGCCGATAAGGTGATTCATATTGTGGGTCTGGGGCTTGATGCGAAAAACACTCGCGCGGCGGATTATTTCCGCGATGCTTGTGGAAAGCGCGATCGCCGGGCTCGTGAAATTAGTGACCGACTCCGTGAAGTCGCGGGGATTGAAGGCGCTTATGAAGGTGCGCTTTCCTTTGCGATGAATAAATACAATATCTCTCGCACCCACTTTGCGCGCTGGCTCTGCCAAGAGGGCTATGTCGACACTTATCAGGGGGCGTTTGATAAATATTTAGCCACTACGTGCTTGGTGCCCGTGGATTGGCCAAAGCTTGACGAGACGGTCGAACTTATTCATAGTGCGGGCGGCCTTGCCGTCATTGCGCATCCAGGGCGCTATCACTTCAAGGAACTCTGGATGTCAGACGCACTGATGCAGGACTTTAAGAAGTACGGGGGCGATGCGATTGAAGTTGTCTCTGGCTCTCAGTCCCAGCAATCTAACGAGTACTACAGCGATGTATGCCGTCAGATGGGCTTTTTAGCGAGTTGCGGCTCGGACTTCCACAGCTTTGATGGAGACCGCCCACAACCCGGTCAGCAGGGACCAATTCCTGCGGATCTCTCGCCCATTTGGGAAGTCCTGAAGCGTCAGGCGTAAAGAAGAAAAAGAATTTTTGTTGGAGCTTAATTGATGATTGATCAATTGATTCAGACCATCTGCAGTAGCGCGATCCCGATGATTTTGGCGATCACGTTGCATGAAGTCGCCCACGGATACGCGGCGTATCGCTTTGGCGACAAGACGGCCTACTATTTGGGACGCTTGACGATTAATCCCATTCCGCACATTGACCCGGTGGGTACGATTGCTGTACCGGGTGCGCTTTTTGCGCTCTCTGCTTTAACGGGGAGCGCCGTGCCAATTTTCGGTTGGGCCAAGCCCGTGCCAGTCAATCCGATGAATTTCCGCGACAACTGGCGCAATAAGATGGCAGCTGTCTCGATTGCGGGTCCGCTCTCTAACCTCTTGCAGGCGATTTTCTGGGCACTCTTCTTAAAGGTCTTGCTCTTTGTGGGCATTCACGAGCCGTTCTTCTTTGAAATGGTCAAAGCCGGTATCGTCATTAACTTGATGTTGATGGCCTTTAATTTGATTCCTCTGCCGCCCTTAGATGGTGGGATGTTGGTTTTGAATATCCTTCCCCCGTCGCTCGCGAAAGAATACGGGCGTCTACTTCCCTATGGGCAGTGGATTTTGCTCATTTTGATTTTCACAGGGCTCTTTAAGTACTTGGTCTACCCGCTCTTCTCCTTTGGTCAGTGGGTGATCACGACACTGGTGCTCTAACAGGAAAAACAACTTCTTCAATTAATAGGTGTAACGATGGCTATTCCTCGTTGTCCAACGATGTTGCGTCCTTCCGCTTGGGTGACGCGTTTTGCACCCCTTATCCGCCAAGGCGGAGAGGTGCTTGATTTAGCTTGTGGTGGCGGTCGCCACACGGCTTGGCTTCTTTTAAACGGTTGGTCGGTGACGGCAGTGGACGAAGACGTGAGCGCCGTGGAACCCTTAGTCGGAATGCCAAGACTCACGGTTGAAGCGCGCGACCTCGAAGGCGAAGAGTGGCCTTGGGGCGAAGCGGTCTTTGATGGGATTGTGGTGACGAACTATCTCTATCGTCCACATTTCGAGCACTACTGGGCTTCGCTTAAAGAGGGCGGCATCTTTATTTCGGAAACCTTCTTGCGCGCTAATCGTGACATTTGGGGGCGTCCCGCTCGCGATGAACACTCTTGGGTGGAAGGAGAAATTCTCTCTTACATTCCCAAGGGCGCTCGCATTATCGCTCTGGAGCAGGGGTTAACGAAGCGTGAACTCGCCTATGCGCGTGTGGTTTTCGCAAAGCCTTCTTCCGTTGAGCCGCTCGTTTACGATCTCAATGCTGAGTAATTTCCCGAAGGAAACAGCTCGTTAAACGTTTTTCTAATTTTCGCTTCCACGCGAGAGTAGCGATTTTTGCTAAAATCTGACAATTATCGCTGTGCCGTGTGCAAAGCGTAGACGCTTATAGCCCGTGCTCTTAAAGTTTTGCTTGGGCACTGGGAGGAAAGGTCAAAACGACTTTCCCAAGATTTCATTACAAAGGATGTTTCATGAAAAAACGATTCTTGTGCGTGGCTCTTGCCCCCGCTCTTGTAGCTCTGGGTGGTTGTTCTGCTTTGGGCATCAATTTCTCCGATGACAAGGTTCAGTACAATGCCGCACAGTCTCGAACCAATTTGGAAGTTCCGCCAGATTTGGCACCGATTCCTCAGAATGATCGCTTTGACATTCCGGCTCGTCGTGGTGCAGTGAGCGCTAACGATGAAGCTATGCGTGCGCAGGCTCAGGCTAAGCCCGAAGTGCGTGCCGACAACATCGTGCAGAAGACCACCGTTGCCAAGATGATGAAAGACGGCAATACGCGTTGGTTGCACGTGAATGTGGATGCTCAGCACCTCTGGCCGATCGTTCAGGACTTCTGGGGCTCCGTTGGTTTGAACGTGGCTAGCCAAGATGCCAAGACCGGTTACATGGAAACGGGTTGGGCTGAAAACAAGGCTAAGTTGCCGCAGGATATTATCCGCGCCACCTTGGGTAAAGTGATCGACTTCGCTTACTCCACCGGTGAACGTGACCAGTATCGCGCTCGCTTGGAACGTAACGACGATGGCACGACGGATGTGTTCTTGACGCACCGCTCGATGGTGGAAGTCATGACCGGTCACGACAAGGAATCCTCCCGCTGGCAGCCTGGTCCTTCGGATCCTTTGATGGAAGCCGAAATGCTCCAACGCTTGGCAGTGCACATCGAAAACGAATTCAATCCTCAGAAGAAAGCTGCTGAAAAGGCTGAAGTCCCAGTTCAGGACGTGACGCCGCAGCAGGCGCTCTCTACGCCAGTGAAGGACGCTGTCGGTAAGTTGGTCGCTGTGGACATCAACGAACCGTTTGACCGCGCTTGGCGTACCTTGGGTCTTGTTGTCGACCGTATGGGCTTTGAAGTGATCGACCGCGATCGTTCTTCTGGCTACTACTTGGTCCGCTATCTCGATCCGAAGTACGAACAGCAGAAGAAGTCTGAACGTGGCTTCTTCTCGAAGGTCTTTAACTCTGACGCCGCCGTGGAAGCCCCGCAGTATCGTCTCCACTTGGATGACAACACCGCGACGAGCCGCTTGACGGTTCAGGGTCCGGATGGTGGTGCCGATCCGACGGGTGTCTCTTCCAACATCTTGACGTTGTTGGCTGAACAGCTCCGCTAATTCGGTTTAAGAAATCGACATCGCAAAGCCCTGTCTCTCTATACTATCGGTATAGAAGTGGCGGGGCTTTCGTTACTTCACTCACGCTTGCTCTTTTTTCTGGTGAGTCACTATGGCTATCGCAATCAATCAGCTGGTTCCGCTCTCTTTTAGAGGTCGTTTTTCCCGAAGCCAATACATTTGGGCTTTGGTGAGCCAGTTATTGCTCCTAGGCATCGTGATGGAAGTGGTGCTTTTGCTCAACCATTGGTTCTTTGCGGATTCGCTTGATGCGCTAAGCGCCGCGATTATTGAAGAGACGCACGGACTTGAGGCGGTTGCGGGACACACCAAGGACGGGCAAGGCTGGTTGATGATTCTCCTTGTCGTGGGCTTTGTCGTTCTCGCTTATTCCTACATTTGCGCCATTGCCCGTCGCTTGCATGATTTGGGCTATAGCGCAGCGGCAGCGCTCTTTTTGCTGATTCCTGGTGCGAACATCCTGATTCCGCTTATTTTGATGGCATGGCCTGGGATGAAGGGCGCGAACCGTTTTGGGCCCGATCCCCTGCAGATTGTCACGATTCGTCGTAGTGATCGCAAACCGCAGGACGACGTGATTGATGTGGAAGAAGTGAAGTGAGTGGGCTCGCGTCTTCCCTCTGGACCTTTTTCTCTCGCGTGGCGCAGCTCTACAATCCGCAACGCGCAGAGGGACGACTCACCTATCTGAGTTCGATGTTGCTCGCGGGTGGTCTCTTTTTGCTTCTTTACGGAGGAGGGTTGGCGCTCGCCGATTGGGAAGAGGGCGTGAGCGATGAAACTCTCATGTGGATAGGACAATATCCTTTCCCTTTTTTGACAAACCTCATTCTTTTTTTTACGATAGCGGCAACGATTCGTCGATTGCACGATATGGGCTTTTCGGGTGCCCCAGCACTGCTTTTGTGCATCCCCGAGCCTTGGTTTATTTTGGTGCCTCTTGCGCTACTTTGGCCCAGTGCCAAAGCGCCTTTTGCGGGAACGCGACGAGAGGCCAATTTCGGAGTAGTAACTCATGGCATTGTCCGTTGAAAATGATCGCTTAGTGACGTTGTCGGTCCGTATGGCCGATATGAGTGGCAAGATTTTGGAAGAAACGGGTCCCGAAGGGCTCACCTATTTGCATGGTCACGGGGACATTTTGCCAAAGCTAGAGAAAGCGCTGGAAGGGCGTTTTGAAGGCGAAGGGTTCTTTATTAAGCTCGAACCCGAAGACGCTTTTGGCGAATACGATAGCGAAGCGATTCGCATTGTGCCCGCAAGCCAGTTGGGCGAAGAAGAATTGATTGTGCCAGGCCTCTCCTTTGAAGGGATTCCTGGTGAAGTCGCAGACGGTCGCCTCTGGCGCGTTACTGACGTGGCGGAAGGGATGGCTGTACTTGAAGCCAATCACCCCTTGGCGGGGATGGCTTTGCAGTTTGAAATTCGTGTGACGAAGGTTACTGAAGTCGACGATCCTGAAGCGCTTGAAGAAGAGGGCGAAGTAGCGCCTTCCTTCTTGTCGATCGCTGACCAGTTGGTGAGCGAAGATATGGACGACGATGAGGATGCGGTCTACGATGCTCAGATTGAAGAAGGCCACACCCATGAGCCAAGCGCCATGGATCGTATGGCAAAGCCGCCTCGCATCATTCGCTAAAGGTTGACCACAGAAAAAGAAGAGCCCGCAAAATTTGCGGGCTTTCGTTTTAAATGGCATTAACCAAAGGCGGACACTTGGCTTTCCAGAGCGGAATGGCGGCTCGCCAGAAGGCGGCAATCGTATCGGCTCCCAGCCGCTCAAAGCCTAAATGCATCCAAGCAGCTTCCATTTCGCCCAAGAGATCATCGGGGTTAAGCGCACGGGCGCCCGCCTGCTTCGAGAGCTTTTGCCCTTGATCGTTTAAGACGATCGGTAAATGGAGGTAACGTGGCACTGGGTAGGCGAGTGCTTTCATAAGCGCAATTTGTCGTGCGGTATTGTCGAGCAAGTCTGCGCCTCGCACGACGTCAGTGACGCCTTGAAAAGCATCATCCACCACCACGGCGAGCTGATAAGCCCAGAGCATATCGGCGCGACGAAGGACAAAGTCTCCCACTTCCGATTCCACGCGCTGGACTTCTTCTCCGTAGTAGCGATCTCGCCAATGTAAGGGCTCGTTGTTTGTTAAAAAGCGAATCGCCCGCGCAGGACGCCCGTTGGTGCCATGGCGACAAGTTCCTGGGTAGATGGTCAAGGGTAGTCCCAAGCGTTCGTTCACGAGCGCGATATCGCGTCGTGAGCAGGCACAACCATAAGCCTTTCCTTCAGCAATAAGCTGATCAAGCACAGCTTGATACGCCTCATCTCGATCGTGTTGCCAAAGCACGGGCTCATCACTTTCAAGCCCCAGAGCAGCAAGAGTGCGCAGAATATGCTCAGCCGCCCAGGGAAGGTCTCGCGGTTTATCCACGTCTTCAATACGCACCAGCCACACGCCATCGTGCGCACGCGCGTCGAGGTAGCTCGCCATGGCGGCGACCAAGCTTCCTGCGTGCAGTGCCCCAGTAGGAGACGGCGCAAATCGACCTCGGTAGATGGTGGACATATTGCTTTTAAAAAACCTTAGATGAGAAAGAGGCCAGCTTCCACTTGAGAAAACTGGCCTCAACATTGCTTGAGCTAAAAAGCCGTGTTAGGCCTTAGTGGTATGAACCTGAACTAAGGGACCCACGTCTTCGGTGACCGGTGCCACATAGGGGCGACCAGGATATTTCACCGCTTCGTAGACGACGGGCTTCACTAACTCAGCGCGGGTGTGAACCTGGGTGAGTTCGCCTTCGTCAACGACTGCTGCGCGCACCGTCGGGCGACCAGTGTAGCGCACGGACTGATAGCTAAAGGGTTCAGCCTTAGCAGGATCCGTGTGAACCTGCACCAAACCAGCACGAGCCAAGTTTTCCACTAAGCCCTGAGCGATTTCGAGGTTACCCGAGACTTCCACAACGCGCGGTGCAACCACAGCAGCTTCTGCAGGCTCTTCCACCGTTTCCGTGATGGGTTGCGGAACTTCCACTTCAGCAGGAATCGCTTCAACAGGCGTATTCGCAATTACCACTGCAGCTTCATCGGCGGCGACTTCCGTCTTCGTTTCTTCAGCGTGGACGGCAGCTTCTTTTTCCTTAGCGAGACGATCGAGGTGCTCGGTCAACTCTTTCAAGGAAGCACGCGCTTCGGCTTCAGAGGCTTCGAGACGAGCGAAAATCGTGGGAGCTGCCATTGCTGCTCCGACTTCCTCCACCGTTTCAGCAATGGCTTTCTTCGAGCCACGCAAACGATGGTTGGGATGACGGTTGGTGCGCTGTTTGGCGCGACGCGGAGCGGCATCAGCCTTTTCAAAGTTCTTAGAAATCTTCTGAGCGAGATTGTCTAAGTCATAAGCGGGCTTTTCAGCTTCCACATGTGCTGCTTCCACTGGAGCGGCAACGCTTTCGGCCTTACTCGTTTCGATTTGAACGAGGGGTTCGTCAGCGTGGTCCACTTCCACAGGCTTCACTTCGCGACCGGTATTGACTGGGGCGCGGTAGGTTTCTTCAAAGGAAACGCTAGGCTGCTTAGATTCCACCTGAACGAGCGTCGAAGTGACCGTGGTTTCTTCCACCACGACTTCTTCTTCGGGTTCAAGTTGGGTGGGTTCTGGAGCAACCACCGCTTCCGTCGTGCCTTCGTCGAAATCTTCAGCCGTGGCTTCATCAGCGGCAGGCTCAACGTTTTCTTCAGCAGACGTTTCGTCCGTGGCAATCACCTGAGCCGTCCCTTCGGCGTTACCCTTACCAGAGCGACGACGACGGCGACGAGGACGACGACGAGAATTCTTTTCGTCGCCTTCTTCAGCACTGTCAACCACTTCATCAAACGTCGTTTCCGTGGCTTCGGTGACTTCCGTCGCCTGGGCTTCTTCCTGAGGAACTTCAGCAAGAGCGACAACTTCTTTCACTTCTTCCGTCGTTTCAGCGGCTTCTTTCTTTTCAGCACGCGCTTCGTTGCGATGACGTAAGCGATTGCGTGGCGTGCGGGCAGGTTTAGTCGCGTTATCCTTTTCAGCGTCCGTCACTTCGGTCTTTTCTTCCGTAGCGACATCCTGAGCGGAGTCCTTCACGTCTTTGGCGAAGTCTTCTTTACGGCGACGTGGACGACGACGGTTGGGCTTTTCAGCGTCAGCCACAGGAGCGGCACCCGAGACGGCATCCACCTTGTCGTTCTTATCAGCCTTTTCATCGCGCTTACGTTCTTCGCGTTCAAGGCGATCCGTGCGTTCGAGACGATCGTTACGGTCGCGGCGCGAGTTCTTACGCGGCTGACGACGCTTACGACCCTTGGTGTCTTCCTTGGCTTCGCGGCGAGCAGACTTCACGGCATCCTTGTCGGTCGGCTTTTCTTCGGGCTTCTTAGCCGTAGCGGCATCCGAGTCACCAAAGAGGAACTTAGCAATACGCGCAAAGAGACCCAACTTCGGTTCAGCTTCAGGCACGAAGGGCTTCGCAGCGGCTTCGGACTCTTTGGCTTCTTCTTCAGTCTTCGTGGCATGCACAGGCGCAGGAACGCTCGGCAACACGTTCTTAATAACTGGGATCTGCTTCGGACGGGCCGGTTTATCTTCCTGGCTCTTCTGAGCGTACGGATCGTCGGCTTCCGTCACATCGATTTCTTCCACACGGTTGTAGCTCGCGAGCGTTTCATCCATGCGGTCGTCATCCTGACGCATACGTTCGATGTGGTAGTGTGGCGTTTCAAGATGCGTATTCGGAATCAACACCACCGGGACGCGGTGACGTGCTTCAAGCTTCGTGATGTCGTTACGCTTTTCGTTCAACAAGAAGGTGGCGACATCCACTGGCACTTGAGCGTAGACGGCACCTGTGCCTTCCTTCATAGCTTCTTCCTGAAGGATACGCAAGACCTGCAAGGCGCAGCTTTCCGTGTCACGAATCACGCCAACACCGTTACAGCGCGGGCAGGTGATGTGGTTGCCTTCAGAGAGCGATGGGCGCAAGCGCTGGCGGGAGAGTTCCATCAAACCAAAGCGGCTGATCTTCGCCATCTGCACACGAGCGCGGTCATAGCGAAGAGCATCCTTCAAGCGCTGCTCGACAGCACGCTGGTTCTTCGGATCCATCATGTCGATGAAGTCAATGACGATCAAACCACCCAAGTCGCGCAAACGCATCTGACGAGCCACTTCATCAGCGGCTTCGCAGTTGGTGCGGAAAGCGGTTTCTTCAATGTCAGCGCCACGCGTGGAACGAGCAGAGTTGACGTCAATGGCGACTAAGGCTTCGGTGTGGTCCACGACGATAGCACCACCCGAGGGGAGCGGAACCGTACGGGAATAAGCCGTTTCAATCTGGTGTTCAATCTGGAAGCGCGTAAAGAGCGGAATGTCTTCGCGGTAGCGCTTCACACGGTTCACCATATCAGGCATCACGTGTGCCATAAACTGGCGAGCCTGATCGTAGATTTCATCGGTATCCACGAGGATTTCGCCGATTTCCGGTTGGAAGTAGTCGCGAATCGCGCGCACGACCAAATTGGATTCTTCGACGATCAAGAAGGGAGCAGGGTTGAGGCGCTTTAAGTGGCGGCCTTCATAGGTCGGCGTATTGACCGAGACCGTAACTTTGCGACCCTTTTCTTCACGATTGAGTTCGTATTGGGGCTCGGCGGCTTCAACAATAGCCTGCCAGAGCTTTAAGAGGTAATTCAAGTCCCACTGGAGTTCTTCCGTGGTGCGACCGATACCGGCGGTACGGGCAATGGTGGACATGCCGTGGGGCAAATCAAGCTTATCCATTGCTTCGCGCAATTCTTGACGTTCTTCCCCTTCGATACGACGAGAAACACCGCCTCCGCGGGGATTGTTCGGCATCAAAACGAGGTAGCGACCCGCTAAGCTCACGAACGTGGTGAGGGCAGCGCCCTTATTACCGCGTTCTTCTTTTTCAACCTGAACAATGAGTTCCTGACCTTCCGAGATGGCTTCACGGATGGTGCAATTGCGCACATCCACGCCTTCTTTGAAGTACGAGCGAGAGATTTCTTTAAAGGGGAGGAAGCCGTGGCGCTCTTCACCGTAGTTCACGAAGCAGGCTTCGAGACTCGGCTCAATACGCGTCACAATCCCTTTGTAGATATTGGATTTGCGCGCTTCGCGACCAGCTGTTTCGATATCGATGTCGATGAGCTTCTGCCCGTCGACAATACCCACACGGGTTTCTTCCGGATGGGTCGCATTGAAAAGCATGCGTTTCATCTTGTAGCACTCCTACTGCCATTGTCGCAGGCAGGGAAAAGGCGTGCTTGAAGAGGAGAGATTCTTGTGCGAGGGACTTGGGCAACGGATTGTGCGAAGTGACCCACTTTGGGCGCAATGCTCCCAAAGGGGAAAATGGGCCTCATAGCACTAGTTTTGGGCGAAGAGTCAGAGGCGCCCATGGGCTTAGTGCCCACGCACGCGAGACGATCGACCTTTCCCTAGTGCTGCTAGAAACGCATTTCTAGCAAGGTAAGGCATCCTAGCGAAAACGAACCGTTCGTTTCGCCTACACAATTTAAGCGTTTAACCAGTGCTCATGAGCGTTGTTACGAACTCAAGGCACGACGCTTCCGTCCTAGAATTAAAGTTCACTTTGGCGCTGTGTTGGTCAAAGAAGCAGGGCTTCTGACAACGTGGGGAGAGTCTTCTACCCAAGGGGCACCGCAAATCGTCGGTGCGTTGGGGCTCAATCCCTCACAGACTCCAAAGGGCTAAAAGTTCTCCACTTTTAGCGAAATCCTGTTATCCAAATTACTGATAAGGACTCACAACGCTGCTCAAAGAGTTAACGCCTAGGAAGATTTCTTCCATGACCCACTTAAACCGAGTTTTTAAGAAACGTACTCAAAAGACTTCACGATGACATCTTCGGCGCTCGGCGCTCAACTCGCCACAAAATTTGTGGGGGAGCTGCTTCTCACGAATTCAATGTCGGTCGTCAAGTGACGGATCTCTACCTGGTTTATCGAGTCAGGAGAACGTCCAACCAGAGACGATCGTTGTTGGGTCCTGACAGCCCAAGCGGCACAAAAACTTAATCTTCAAACAAACGACCAACGACGGCCAAATCGTGGTCGGTTGTTTCTGCTCAATGGCACTTCACGCTATAAAGAGCGGCAACAGTGACTGGTTCCTTCCGGTCTGCATCAAACCCACAGAATTCGGGGTATTCCAGCACCGATCGAAGCGTAACGCATCGGTTTTCATCGACTCGATGAAGGGCAATAGAGCTCTTACGGGTGCAGTGTAAAGCCAGAAAGAGTGGCTTTAGTTGAGTGGTTTCGCGCCATTTGCTCCAGCAACCTCCCACATTGGTTGACTGACCAATGCATGATTGCGAGTCTTAAAATGGACGCCATATTTGCACCTGAGCTTCTAGTTGCCGATCGCTTAAAAGCAAGTCGAGCGTAACCATCACGTCACTTATCGTTCGTGCGTTGGACGCGACAACGAAAAGGACTCACTTGGATTGACGCTAAAGAAGGCAATCGCAGAAACTGAGTTGAAAAAATAGGTAGTCTCAGCCGTTTCTCTCCCGTCCAAGGGATGGGGAAAAACTTCTGGGACGAAAATTCTTTAAAAGTTCACAATGCGCTATGATTGGCTCTCTTGAGGAAATTTTCTTGATAAATCAAGAACCTCTCAGCGATGAGCCAAGCAAACTAAGCACATTTTTGGAAGAGAAAAGCAAAATACACTCTTCTCCACGGACGATAGTATAAACGATGAGCGAGCAAATAAAGGGGGAAAATCTCCCAATACCATCAAAGAATTTGTCACAGGTTCCTCAGGACGCCGTTTCTTTTGTTGAAATTGGCCCTGATGCCGAAGGACAGCGCCTCGATAATTTCTTGATGAAATTAGGGCGTCGCGTGCCAAAAAGCCATATCTACCGCATCATTCGCGGGGGTGAGGTGCGCGTGAATCGTGCTCGCGCGAAAGCGGAAACTAAGCTCGCCTTGGGCGATATTGTCCGTGTGCCGCCGATGCGTCGCTCGAATGCTGAGGTTTCTAAACCCGATGCCGTGCCTTTGGCTGAAGGCGCCCTCGATATTCTCTACGAAGATCGTCATCTCTTAGTCGTCAATAAACCCTCGGGTTTGGCTTCCCATGGGGGCTCTGGCATTAGCCACGGGTTAATTGAACGCCTGCGTGCCACGCGCCCCGAAGAACCGTTCCTTGAACTCGCTCACCGCTTAGATAAAGAAACCTCTGGGGCACTTATTGTCGCCAAGACGCGCAAAGCTCTTGTTCGCATGCACGACATGATGAAAGAAGGGGGCTTTGAGAAGCACTACACCACGCTCGTCAAAGGCGATTGGGTGAATGATCGTCAGCATGTGAAGTTACCCTTGTTGCGCATTTTGACGCCCTCGGGCGAGCGTTTTGTGAAAGTCGATAAAGAAGAGGGCGCGTTTGCGCACAGTATCTTTACGCTCTTGCACCGCTATGGGCAAGTTTCCCTTCTTGATGTGGAACTCAAAACCGGTCGCACGCACCAAATTCGTGTGCATGCGCTCTCGCAAGGTTTCCCGCTTGTGGGAGACGATAAATACGGAGACTTTGAATTTAACCGTCAGGTAAAAGCAGGGCTTTTGGGGGCGCCATTTAAGCGTATGTTCTTACATGCCCGAGAACTCCATTTCATGCACCCTGTGACGGGAGAGCCTGTTTCCGTGACCGCACCCCTGCCTGAAGAATGCGTGGCGCTTTTGAAAGCCTTGGGTTGGGTGCCGAAAGAGAAAAAAGAAAAGAAAGCAAAGGAGTAACGAATGGCTTGTCGCTATGACTTAGTGGTGTTTGATTGGGACGGAACGGTGATGGATACGACGGGGCTCATTGCCCGCGGAATCTGTATTGCTGCCAAAACCTTGGGCTACAAGGAACCTACACTCGCGCTTGCTCGCTCGACGATTGGGCTCGATTGGCAGCACGCGATTAGTATCGCCGTACCCGATTGCCCGCCAGAAGAATATCTGCACTTCAATCAGGTCTATCGCGATTGGTATATCCCGAACGAGCGAAAAGTCTTTCTCTACGACGGGATGAAGGACCTGATGGATGAACTCAAAAGCCTTGGCGTCCAGATGGCCGTGGCCACTGGGAAGTCTCGTCAAGGTCTCACTCGCGTACTGGGCGCCACGGGGTTAGCGCCATACTTTGTGAGCACACAGACGGTTGATGAGTGCGATCCCAAACCCTCAACCGATATGCTAGAGAAAATTGCGATTGAAACCGCAGTTCCTGTAGAGCGCACGATCATGATCGGTGACTCCGTTTTTGACCTCGTAATGGCCGCTCGTTACGGGTGCGATTCTGTTGCCATGCTCTATGGCGCAGGGCTTCGCGCGGAATTGGCTCAACACGCTCCGATTGCGATGTGTGAAGAAGTGAGTGAACTTCGCACAGCACTAGGTCTTTAGAGCGATCAATTAGCACTTTAAAAGTAAAGAAAAATCGAGTATTCTTCAAAGATTGACCTGTATCACGCATAGGGCGGATTCTTGCCATAACGCCTAGGCGTGTCAAGGGTTTTTTGTTATCCTTTAAGGGTTAACCCCGATATGTCCCTAAAACTTTGATGAATGGGCAAAGTTTTTAGGATTCGGAATAGCCATACTTCGCGCACCCCGCGCGTTTCCGACGTATAAGCAAATACTTGTGAGCATGTTTGAGAAGAAACTTCTTCTAAAAGGTCTTTTTTCGTTCCTGACCTTAACTCTCTCTACGCTGACGCTTGCTTCCACTCCCCACAAAGAAGAGCCGCTTCTCTATCATGCGGACGTTGTGGTTGTGGGAGCAGGTAGTGCTGGGCTATCTGCAGCACTTGAAGTCGCGAACAATCACGCCAAAGTGATTGTCTTAGAGAAAATGCCGATGATCGGTGGCAATTCCATGCAGGCCGCGGGTTACATGTTGGCGCTCCCCTCTGAAAAGGGCGAGGTGAATTTCACCCAGACGCGTAACGAGCTCATTAAAGACATGGTGACAGAAGGCGGCAAAGACGCGAGTAAAGAGAAAATCTCCGTCGTTGTCGATCAGTCGCATGCTGCGGTGAAATGGCTCCAGAGCATGGGCGCTGACTTAAAGAGTACGCCTGATTACGTCACCACAGATTTTTCTGTGGCCTACCATCCGCTCGCAGGTAACTACACGGTGGGTGAAGAAATCATCAAGGCGCTGGTGCACACCGTCGAGTCGAAAAATATCCCTATGCTCACGCTCACCCAAGCGACCAAAATCACCACGGATGAAAAAGGCGTTGTCAACGGCGTGATCGCTCTCAAGGGAGATGGTCGCGAAATTGAAGTGCGCGCCCCAGCGCTCATTATCGCTACGGGTGGCTTTGCCGCCAGCGACAAGATGCTCGACAAATACGTGAAGCTCCCTTATCCGATGAGTAGCACGAATTTGCCTGGAACGACGGGTGACGGTTTAGTGCTAGCTGAAAAGTTGGGCGCTAAGCTCGTGGATATGAACCACGTGATGGTGCACGTCACCACCTTGCCTTTCTCAGGGCTCGTGATCCCGATGCAGGCTCGCACGGCGGGTGGCATTTTGGTGAACGAAAAGGGGCATCGCTTTACGAACGAACTCTCCTCTGAGCTCCCTCCTTACTACAAACGTGCCGATGGTCACGCTTGGCTCATTTTGGACCAAGGCATTGTGGATCGTTTCCCTATTTTGCGTAACTACGCCAACTCTGGCTTTATGCAAAAGGGTCGTACAGAGGAAGAGCTCGCTCGCCAGATTCGTGTGAATCCTGAAATTCTGGATCAAGAGCTCTCTCGCTACCGCGCTTTTGCACGTCGCCAAAACGATGTGGACTATCGCCGTCCAACGATGGGGAGTTTGCTCCAAGAGTATCCACTCTACGCCGTGAATGTGCGCCCTGGACTTCAAAGCACTTTAGGTGGCTTGGCAACGGATTTGTCAGCTCGCGTGCTCAATAAAGACGATAAGCCCATTACTGGGCTCTACGCAGTGGGTGAAGTCACCGGTGGGCTTTTTGGGGCGCGCCGCTTAGAAGGCTCATCGCTTACCTCTAGCGTTGTCTTTGGTCGTATCGCGGGTCGTGCGGCTGCTAAATTTGCGCTCTCTCAAGACGGCGCTCGCGCAGAAAAGCCGCTCGTGAAGAAGGTGGAAGAAGTCAAAGAGAAGATCGCAGAAGACGAAAAATAAAATCTCTCTAAATGATCTTTTCTTCAAAGCGCCATTGTGATATAAACAATTCACAAGCTTTTGTTTTAGGCAGGAAAGTTTGTCTTTTCTGCCTAAAGTTTTTTGACGCAGGCAGGATTCAATGGCGCGCGCTTTGAGAATTTTTCATTCCGCAGATTGGCATTTTGGAAAGACGATTGGGAACGTGGATCGAACAGAGGATTTCCTCGCCTTTATCGATCAGTTTATCGCGATGGTGGAGGAGCGTAAGCCCGACGTGCTTCTCATTGCTGGGGATATTTTCGATACTTCGCTTCCCTCTAATAAAGCGCAAAAGCTCTACTACAGCTGGATTCATCGCCTGCAAAACACTTCTGTTAAAGCCATTGTCATCACGGCAGGAAACCACGATTCGCAACGTTTCCTCGAGGCGCCGAAAGCGCTTCTTGAGACGATGAACTGCTTTATTGCGGGCGAAACCCCAGAAGAACAAGTCTTTATTTTGAGCGACGAAAAGGGCGAACCCTTGCTTGGCGTGGGTGCCGTGCCTTATCTGCGAGAGGGCGATGTGCGCACGGGCTCCATGAGCTATAGCGACGCCACGCGTGCTGAACTTTTTGAAGCTGGGGTGAAAGCTCACTACCAAGCAGTCTGGGAGCTCGTCAATAAAGAACTCGCTGGGGCAAAAGTGCCTCGCATTGCGATGGCACATCTCTTTGTGACGGGCTCAGAACTGCGCCCTGGTGTGCAAAAAGCGAGAGAAGAGGATGCGCTTCGCGTGGGCTCACTCAATAGTGTCACCTCTGACGCATTCGAGCAGGGCTGGGACTATGTAGCTCTGGGGCACATTCATCACGCGCAAGAGCTCACGTCCAAAACACCGATGCGCTACTCAGGCGCTCCCATTGGGCTCACGTTTAATCACCGCAAGTATTCGCATTCGATTGTGGAGCTCAATATTGACGAAACTGGGGCGCTCACGATTGATACGCTCCCCGTTGCTCAAACTCGCCTTTTCCTCCACTTTGAAGGCACCTTGGCAGAGTTAATCGCGGGGATTGAGGAGGCAGGGAAAACGCACCATCAGCCTTATGTTGAAGCGGTGCTCACTTCGGACGAAGTGGAACCCTTGCTCGTCGAAAAATTGACCGCCGTCGCTGAAAAAGCGGGGGTGATTTTGATTGCGACGCGAAATGAGCGCGCACTGCAACGCTATCAAGAAGAAGAGTCCAGCCTTGTGGCGCTCAATGAATTAAGCCCCAGAGAAGTATTTCGACTGCTCGTTGCTGAGGAATCTGGCGGGAAAGCAGGGGAAGAAGCAATGCCCGCAGAAGACTTTGAGCGCTATCAGCAGCTTCTCATGGAAGCGGTCGATGGAGTACAAACTGGCCATTGGCCAATGGCAGAGAAAGAGTGAGGGAGGCTAAAAAATGAGATTACTTCAGCTTGAACTCACCAATGTCAATTCCCTTTACGGGCACTGGCGCATCGACTTTACCGATATGGCCTTTGCGCGTAATCCGCTTTTTGCCATTATTGGCCCAACGGGAAGTGGGAAGAGTTCCATTCTTGACGCGATTGCGCTTGCGCTTTATGGCAACACGCCTCGTATGAATGCGCTCCCTCGTGGAGGTGACCAAGATCAGCAGTGTCCTGTGATGAGTAAGGGGACAGCACTTGTGCGCGCCGCGGTGCGCTTTCAGATCGATGGCATTACGTATATGAGTTCTTGGCAGCGTCGTATTACCGCACGCGCCAAGCGCCTCTCTGAAGTGGAAGTGGAACTCGTCCAGTACCCCGATGAAACAAGTGACACAGGAACCGTGCTCACCACGCAGTTAACCGATTGGCGAGCCCGCATGGTTGAGATTACCCATATGACGTTTGAAACGTTCTTGCGTAGTGTGCTCCTCTCGCAAGGGGCGTTTGCAGACTTCTTAAAAGCCAAGGACGATGATCGCGCCAATATTTTGGAGCAGATCACGGGAACGGCGATTTATTCCGACGTGGGTCGTTGGATCTTTTTGCGCACAAAAGAAGAGTTGCAGCAGAAGGATCTTTTAACGCGAGAAGCTGAATCTCTGCAATTGTTGACAGAAGACGCAAAAAGTCAACTTTTAACGACAATTAGTGAACTAAAAGAGAAAGTGACAGCGCTTAGAGCCACTCAAAAGGTCACCGAAATGGGCCTTCAGTGGCGCCAACGCGTTGACGCATTGAGTAAAGAGGAAGCCAAAGCTGGGCTTCTCTACACCGAAGCTGAGCAGCGTTATCAGGCGCTCGAAGATGATTTGAAGAAGGCTCGTGCCGCGCAAGAAGCGCTCGTTGCTGGGCTTGCCGCGAAAAAAGTGAGGGAATATGCTTCCGAGGTGATCCGTGTGAAGGAAGAAGTAGACCGCCTTGCGAAAGCACTCCCCGAGATTGAGAGCCAGTTGAGTGCCCAAAAAACGCTTTGTGAAAAGGGCGAGTTATCTTACTCAGAGGCGCAAAAAGCCTTGACGAGCTTTGAGCCTCTCTACCAGCAAGTTCGTGAGTTGGATGAAAGCGTGAAAACGCGTTTAGCGACATTAACGATTCAGCGAGAGCAACTCCAGAAACTGCGCGATCGAGATCTCACGGAAAAAGCGGCACTCACTTCGCTCTTGGAAAAATCGGAAACATTCCGAACCAGCCAAGCCACCCTTCAGACGCGCTTTGCCCAATTAGAGGGCGGGCACGATGAGAGTGTGACGCCGACTCTTTTAAAGAACCATTGGGAAGCCTGGCGCGAGGCAGAAGGCTCGTACGCCAGACTCACTGAAAAAAGAGCCAAGCTTGAGGCATTGCGAGCCGAACTCAAGGCCAAAGTGAGTAGCGCGGAAGCCGCCCTCACGCTAGCGAAAGAGGCGTTTGAAAAAGCTCGAGCTGAAGAAGCTGCCACAAGAGAGCGCTGGGAAGTGATGAGCGCAAGTGAAACCGTCCGCGGGAAACTCACCGAACTCTCTGAAATTCTTTATCGCGAAGCGAACGTGCGCCTGGTGACTCGTACTGATCGTGCGCAAGAGTCGCTCTCAACGCTTTTAGGGGGAGACCTTTTTGCCAAAGATGCGCTAGAGGCGTTAGAGGGGATCATGCTGGAAGGCTTGAGCGCAGAAGCACTTGCCGAAGCACGGGCACCAGAGACGCTCGCACAACTCTCCACGCTTAAAGCCTCGATTCTTGAGTGGCGAGACGAAGGGGAAACGCTTAAAAAGACTTTGAGCGCTTTGGCGCAGACTCTTGAAGAAAAACGCGCGGCTCTTGACGAAGCAGGGAAAGCCCATCAAACGGCTCGCTTAAGTTTAGAGAAGGCAGAGAGCGAAGCGCAGCTTTATGCAGAGGAATTAACGCCGCTTAGAGAGCGTCTCAAGGGAGCAAAAGAGAGAACTCTCCAGTCACTTCATCTCACGCAAGACGCTCTAGAGAGAAGTGAAGCCGCTCGAGAAAAAGTGGATCTTTACGAAAAGAAGTGGGCACTTTATCAAGAAACGCAAAAAGCGCTTAAAGAAACGACAGAAGCCCTTGCGCGTTTTAACGTGCAAATTGAGGCGAAAAAAGAAAGTCTCCTTGCGCTCGCCAAAGACGAACGCGTGGCGCTAGAGGCTCTCCAGAGGGAAGAGACTGCTCTTAAAACGTTGCAAGAAAAGCGCCAGGCGCTTTTTGGTGAGAAGGATATTGAGGCTGAGCAAAAGAAGTTGCGTGAAGAGGTCGCTACGACTGATCAGGTCTTACGCACAGCGGAAAAACTTTATCAAGAAGTGCTGCAACAGAAAAATCAATGCATTGCCGCCCAAACTCAGCAAGCCGAGCAACTTGAGCGCCACAAAGAATGGACCAAAAAGGCCAAAGACGAGTTGGCGCTAGAGATGCAAAAAGTGGGGATTGCTTCTTATGAGGAGCTAGAAGCGCGCTTTATGCCTGAAGAGCAAATGCGAGAAACGCTGGCTCGAGGGCAGGGCGCTGAAACCGCTCGCCAAGAAGCAAAAACTCGCTTAACCCTTTTGACGCAACAAGCCAAAGACTTGCGAGAACAATCGGTGACGGAAAAAGCACTTCCTGAGCTCGCCGCTGAAAAAGAAGCCCAAGAGGCAGAACTTCTTGAAAAGACTCGTGAACTTGCGCGCCAAGAAGAAGTGATTGCCAGAGACAAGGCGCTCTCAGATAAGCATAAAGAGCTTGAAGCGAAGATTCGCCATCAAGAAGCGGTCTATCGCGATTGGTATGGCTTGAATGCCTTGGTGGGTAGTGCCGACGGAAGCCGATTCCGCCGTATTGCGCAACGCATCACATTCCGTATTTTGCTTCGTGAAGCCAATAGCGTAATGCGCACGATGACGCGTCGCTATAGCCTTCATGCAGCAGGTAACGGCGGCATGAGCGTAGATGTGGTAGACCACGATATGGGAAGTATTGTGCGCACGGCGGCTAACCTCTCTGGGGGCGAAACCTTTATGGTGAGTTTAGCGCTAGCGCTTGGGCTCTCTCGCATGGGTGGGCAGTATCTCAACGTGGATACGCTTTTCTTAGATGAAGGCTTTGGGACCTTGGATGAAGAGGCGCTCAATAAAGCGATTTATGCGCTTGAAACCCTTCAACGTAAGAGCGGCAAGCTCATTGGTCTTATCTCGCACGTCAAAATGATCAAAGAGCGTGTGGCGCTTCAAGTCACCGTGACACCTATTCCTGGGACAGGTCGCAGTGACCTTGCGGGACCAGGTATCACGAAGGTTGCTTCCTGAGAGTAGGTCAAAAACGATAAGAGCCGTCCAGTTGGACGGCTCTTTGCATAAGAAGCTTTGATCGGCGACTTAGTGGTCCGAGTGCGGACGCTTTTCTTCCCCAATCAAGTGGGTGCTATCGTATTCGCGCTGATTGCGTTGATGCTTCAAAATCACCAAGGCCATGCTCACCGACACGAAGATACCGAAGACGAGCATCGTGCCAGGCACCGACAAATCTAACTTGATGAGGAGCGAGTAAACGCCCAACATCACGAGAATGGAGAGGTTTTCGTTAAAGTTTTGCACAGCAATGGAGCGCCCTGCGCTCATCAAGACGTGACCGCGGTGCTGGAGAAGGGCGTTCATCGGCACCACAAAGAACCCTGCGCAAACGCCAACCAAAATCAGGGCGCCAGCCGCAATGATGACGGCCCAGCTCAGCGTCCACGAGAAGAGGGTGATGCCACCCGAAGGTGCTACATCACGCGTGTAGTAACTCATGAGAATCACGAGTACGCCCATGCAAATCCCCATCGGGAGAACGGAGAGCGATTTTTTAAGCGAAATCTTCGTGGCGGCCAAGACAGCCCCAACGGCAATCCCCAAACTCACCACGGCCTGCATGATGGCACCTTGTGAGAGGTCCATGCCAAGCGCATGTTCGCACCACTTCAAGACCAAGAACTGCAATACAGCCCCCGCGCCCCAGAAGAGTGTGGTGACGGAAAGGGAAATCTGGCCCAAGCGATCCAACCAGAGCGTTTTGCAGCTCCCGTAGAACTTACGGATCGTGTGCACTGGATCCAGAGGCTGCTTCGGGTAACGTGCGCCCGTATCGGGAATCGCTAGGTTGACAAGCGAAGCGGCTAAGTACACAAAGGCAATTGCAAAAATTGCGGCCTCAGCAAAACTATGAAGTCCAATCGCGTTTAAATGGAAAAGATTCAAAATCGGGTCAGCGACTTCTGGTTTAATCAACACGCCGCCCAAGACGACCCCGAGAATGATCGAGCCCACGGTCAAGCCCTCAATCCAACCGTTGGCGATCACTAATTGTTTAGCCGGAAGAAGTTCCGTCAGAATGCCATATTTCGCTGGCGAATAAGCGGCAGCACCCACCCCCACAATCGCGTAAGCCAAAAGCGGATGACCCCCAAAGAGCATCAACAAGCAACCTACGGCTTTCACGAAGTTGGTGAGAAACATCACGCGCCCTTTGGGCATCGAGTCGGCAAAAAGTCCCACCCAAGCAGCGAGCACGACGTAGCTAATCACGAAGAAAAGTTTGAGGAGTGGCGTCATCCAGTCTGGTGCGCCGATGCTCGAGAGAAGAGCAATGGCTGCAATAAGTAGTGCGTTGTCCGCTAGCGAAGAGAGGAACTGCGCACACATAATCGTGTAAAAACCGCGCTTCATAATTAATTGTTTTCTCTACTCAGTCTGCCAAGGAGTCTATTGAGGGGCCTGGCAGGTGAGGCAATGGATGACAAGAATAAGAATCCTCATCGGTCGTCATGGAATACCGATGAGACAATTTTTCAATTTTAGCAAACTAATTTTAGGTCTTTTAGAAAGAAAAAAGGGAATTCGGCTTTTCAGCCGTAAAGATGATATGGAAAACCAGTATTGAGACAAGGAAGCGTTAAAAAACGTCTTGAGACAGAAAAAATTGTGTGCGAATGAAGGAAGATGTGCGATTTTGACAAAAGGCGAGTAAGATTTTAGATTCAGGTCGCTTATTGTTCGTTTCGCACTTCGTTTGAGAGAAAGCAGTGCAAAGCGAATAAGAGAAGCGACTGCGTTGCCCAAGTGCTTGAGCTTGCTCGCCTTGGACGGACTTATTGATGCACAAGAGAGAAGAAAGGATAATCGAGTGCCACGTCCTATATATGCTGAAATTGATATTCCTGCCCTGAAACACAATTTGGGAGTACTGCGTGAAAAAGCGGGTGACCGCACGTTGTGGGCTGTTGTGAAAGCGAATGCCTATGGTCACGGGCTTGAAACAGCCGTGATGGCTTTTGAAGAGGCCGATGGGCTTGCCACGATTGACCTTTGCGATGCGCAACGCGCACGCGACGCGGGTTGGAAAAAACGCATTTTATTGTTGGAAGGCTTTTTTGATCGCACGGACATTGAACCCTTACAAGAGTTAGGGGTCGAAACGGTGATTCATTCTCCGTGGCAAATCGATATTTTGCGCTCGATGCCGCTGCGCGATGTGCGTGTGCATATCAAAGTGAATTCGGGGATGAACCGTTTGGGATTCCTCCCCATTGAAGTCAATACCGTTTGGGAACAACTCACCTCGATTAAAGGTGTGAAAGTGATGGGCACTGTGACGCACTTTGCGAATGCAGAGTGGAGTTACGACGCGCAAAAGCCGGTTTCCGTTGATAAGCAGCTCACTCGCATGGGCTACTTGGCACATTCCGCGACAGCCGCCTGTATGGCCAATTCTGCTGGGATTCTTTGGCACCCAGAAGTGGGTGGTGACGGCGTGCGTGCTGGGGTTGCCCTTTATGGGGTGAGCCCAGACTCGCATATTTCCTCTGAAGAATTGGGCTTAATTCCTGCGATGACGCTTTCGGCAAAAATTATTGCGATTCAGCAGATTCCGCCAGGAGAATCGGTGGGTTATGGCTCCCGCTGGAAAGCAGAGCGCAATTCCCGTATTGCTGTCGTGGCCTGTGGCTACGCGGACGGCTACCCTCGCTCGATGCCTGATGGAGCGCCCACTTGGGTGGAAGGCGCAATTGCGCCGCTCGTTGGCGCAGTGTCGATGGATATGCTTGAAATTGATATTACGGATATTCCTGCGGCGAAGTTGGGTTCCGTTGTGGAACTTTGGGGCAAGAATTTATCCGTCAACAAAGTCGCAGAAGCTTGTGGCACGATTGGCTACGAATTAATTTGTGCCCTTGCGCGTCGAGTCCCCTTAAAAGTTGTTGAAGGCTAACTGATTTAGACCATCACTAAAAAAATAGAGAGTACGAGTAGAGCGATATGGCCAAAAAAGTCAAAACCGAATACGTCTGTAACGAGTGCGGCGGCACCACCATTAAATGGGCGGGTCAGTGTCCGCACTGTAAGGCGTGGAATACGCTCGAAGAATTTGTGATTAAAGAGGGGGTGGCCTCTCGCTATTCCACCGACCGTTTAACGACGGGGCGTGGCTTTGTGGAAACCTCTGGGTCGCTACAAGACTTGGCGGACGTGAAAGTAGAAGACGTCCCTCGTACGCTCACTGGGATTGGGGAATTTGACCGCGTAATGGGCGGCGGGCTCGTTCGTGGTTGCGTTGCCTTAATTGGTGGGGACCCTGGGATTGGGAAGTCCACCCTTCTTCTCCAAGTGATGGCTCGCTTAGTTGAGATGGGGCGCTCGGCGCTATACGTCTCGGGCGAAGAAAGCCCTTCGCAGATTGCCGTACGTGCCCAGCGCTTACAGTTGCAGCCGCGAGGTTTGGCGCTGATGAGCGAAATTGAGCTCGAACACATCGAAAAAGTCATTTCTGAGCGTAAGCCAGAATTTGTCGTGATCGACTCCATTCAGACGATTTTCTCAAGCGCCTTAGAGAGTGCCCCAGGGAGCGTCTCTCAGGTGCGTGAATCCGCGGCACGCTTAACGCGTCTCGCGAAAATGCTCGGGACCACGTTGATTTTTGTGGGTCACGTTACGAAAGAAGGTTCTCTTGCGGGCCCCCGTGTTTTAGAGCATATTGTCGACACGGTGCTTTACTTTGAAGGCGATCAGCACTCCAACTTCCGCTTGGTGCGCGCTTTTAAAAACCGCTTTGGCGCCGTCAACGAATTAGGCGTTTTTGCCATGACCGACCATGGCTTGCGTGGGGTGAGTAACCCTTCGGCCATCTTTTTGTCGGAATATAAGTCTGATGTGCCTGGCTCCGCCGTCCTCGTGACGCAAGAAGGTACCAGACCTTTGCTTGTTGAAATTCAAGCGCTGGTGGATACCACTCACTTGCCAACGCCTCGTCGTTTGGCTGTTGGGGTGGATGCGCAGCGCTTATCGATGTTGCTCGCCGTACTGCACCGCCACGCAGGGATTGGTTGCTTTGACCAAGACGTCTTCGTGAATGCAGTCGGTGGTGTCAAGATCGGTGAAACGGCGGCAGACTTAGCACTCTTAGCCGCTATCTATTCGAGTATTCGAAATAAACCATTAGCACGTGGTGTAGTTGTTTTTGGGGAAGTTGGTCTAGCGGGAGAAATTCGTCCCTCTCCGCGTGGACAAGAACGTTTGCGCGAAGCTGCCAAACTTGGCTTCTCTCGAGCCATTATTCCTAGAGCCAATATGCCGCGTACTCCTATTGAAGGATTAGAAATTGTAGGAGTAGATCGTTTGGGTGATGCATTAGAGGCAGCTCTAGCCTAACGATGTGCAAAAAATCCGTATACAATCTGTAGACAACTTTTTTGGGCATTTTGCCCGATCTATTGAAGGATTAAATTCATTATGACGACTTTTACGAAGCTCCTCCCGTCCGATGCCCAGCCCGCTCAGCCGATTTTGGCTCGCGCTCATGACTTGGTGTTGACCTCGGCTCAGCGCGCTGAGTGGCCTGAAGTTTTTGAAACTGCCGAAGGCCCGGTGACTGTCGCCGTTGAAGAACGCCGTCCCTTGAACATTGACGACGTCTTCGTTGACGACAAGGGTGAATTCTGGGTGGTTCGTCCTGGTGTTGAACGTGTCTTGCACGTTTCTGGCGATATGCGCACGTTGCAGGAAGCTGCTACCGCTTTGATTTCTCGTGGCGTTCCGGTTGCTGAAGCTCCGGAAGGTTTTGCTGTTTTGCCGATGCCCAACATCGCTAAGATGCTCGGCATGATCGGCCTTGATGTGACCGAAGTGGACGAAGCCTTTGTGCCGGTTCGCTTTGACTTGCAGCAGGGTGGCGGTTGTGGCTGCGGTGGTGGCGGCTGTGGTTGTGGCGGTCATCATCACGAAGATGAAGGCTGTGGTTGCGGTTGTGGCGACCATCACCACGAAGATGAAGGCTGCGGTTGTAGCTGCGGCGACCATCACCACGAAGATGAAGGCTGCGGTTGTGGCTGTGGCGACCATCATCACCATGAAGAAGAATCCTGTGGCTGTGGTTGTGGTGACCATCATCACCACCATCACCATGAAGGTTCTTGCGGCTGCGGTGACCATCATCATGAAGAAGAATCCTGCGGTTGCGGCTGCGGTGACCATCATCATGAAGAAGAATCTTGCGGTTGCGGTTGTGGCGATCACCACCATGAAGAAGAATCTTGTGGTTGCGGCGATCATCACCACCATCACGCTGAAGGTTCTTGCGGTTGTGGCGACCATCACCACGAAGAAGAATCCTGTGGTTGCGGCTGTGGCTGCAGCGACGAAAAGGAAGAAAAGGCTGAAGGTTCTTGCGGCTGCGGCAGCAAGTAATCTCAGTATGAGAAGGCGTAGCGCGCTTGAAGCGTTGCGCCACTTTGCTTTTCTAAACCTCGTTGACGATAGTGTTGACGAGGTTTTATTTTTTAGGGCGCAAAAAAAATCTCCACTTGCATGAAAACAAGTAGAGACCCTTTTAGTGCATGTGCTTAATGGTTATTGGTGCGGAAGGCCGGACTCGAACCGGCACGCCTTTTACGGCGTCAGGACCTAAACCTGGTGCGTCTACCAATTTCGCCACTCCCGCGAGGTTTAAGCCATTAAGTTCATGCCAGAAACCAACACTCTTGATTTCTGGAGCGCACATTGTACCTTGTTTTAAGAACTTTTGCCTAGATTTCTTTTTTAAGGTACCCGCGCCACTCAAAATGGTGATTATTGTGTGGTGTCGCGATCGGCTGTGTCGTTAAAAATCGCCAAGCGTTCTTTGTTGTAGGCGGCCCACGTCATCTTGCCCGAAAGGAACTTCTGCTGGAGCTTTTGAATGCGAGGTTGCACGTGCTTGGCAGAATAGTTGGCGTTTTCGGTGTAGCGTTGATTCCCCGTCGAGCGCATGATCTGGTGCGTGGTGGTGTTGAGATTATTCATCTCTTTAAACACACGAGCCGCGACAACGCGTTGCGCTTCCGTGGGGTAGGAGTTGTCTTCAAGGTAAGCGCGCTTCATCCCAGCGGGTAAGCAGGGTGTCTTATCGAAGTAGGCTTTATTTTGCGGATTGGTGCAGAGGTTTCTCAAGGAACGGGAAACTTCATCGATACGCTGCTGATAGAGCGTATTTTCCGCAGGGCGCTTCTTGGGCTTACTTTTCACCATCGAGTCGATACGTTCTAACTCGTGAGCACGGCGATTGCGTTCAAGATTCGTTAAGTCGGGCGAAGAGGTATTGGCGGACTCAAGATTGGTCACTTCGCTTTCATCAACATGCACGGTGTAGCAAGCAGAAAGCAGGAAGGTGGAACTGAGAGCACAAACAAGAAGAGCACGCTTAGCGAATTTCATGTCAATAACCAAGAAGAAACGTGTATGAAATTAAAGTCGACAAAATTGTAGCAAAACGCACAAAGGTCGGCGTGCTTGTAGATATTGCGAATTGTGAGAGAGGCGCGTCTAGATGATGGGCTTTTTTTCCAAAAAAACTCTTCCTTTCAGCAAGAAAGGATACGCTTCGGTATAATAGGCGCTTTAGCTCTGGGCAAAATGGTTGGCGTCGAAGACTTTGGAGTCTTCTCCCGAAAAGCCTCTCCCAGCTAGATAAGAGTTTAGTGACGGTCCTTTGGAATCGTGCAGATTGTTGCCCCAGAGAGCTGTCCGCAATAAGGTGTTCTACCGAAATGATTGTGCGGTAGAAGCAATTTCCCATCTCTCTAGGGATGTGTAGTAGCACAGCTCACATGCTCTAGAGATTCTTTTGTAAAGACACTTAAAATGACTGAACAAGAAACCGTGAAGACCGAAGAAACCCCGGTCAATCCGTTGGAACGTAGCCTCGAATTGGTGATCTCCAATGACGAATTGAATGCTCGCTTGGAAAAGTACCTCAAGGAATTTGCCAAGTCCGCTAAAATGCCGGGCTTCCGCAAGGGCCACGTGCCGGCTGATCGCGTTCGTGCCATGTATGGCAACGAAGCGTTCGACCGTGCTGTGAACGAATTGATCGGCCTCGCTTGGCAGAAGGCTTCTGCTGAAAGCGGCTTGCGTATCGCTAGCGTTCCGCGTATCGATGCCAAGCAGGTGGCTGACGATGCTGCTAACTTGCACTTTGATGCTGTTTTCGAAGTTTTCCCCGATGTGGAAATTCCTTCCTTCGCTGAAGTTGAATTGAAGCGCTACACCTGCCCGGTGACGGATGCAGAAGTGGACAAGACCATCGATGTAATGCGTCGTCAGCGTGCTACGTACTCCGTCGTGGATCGTGCCGCTCAGAACGATGACTCCGTCAAGGTTAACTTCAAGGGCACCAAGGATGGCGAAGCTTTCCCGGGTGGTACCGCTGAAGGCTACTCCTTCGTTTTGGGTCAGGGCCGCATGCTCCCCGAATTCGAAGCTGCCGTGGTTGGTTTGAAGGCTGGCGAAAGCAAGACCTTCCCGTTGACCTTCCCGGAAACCTATGGCGTGAAGGATCTCGAAGGCCAGACCGTTCAGTTTGACATCGACGTTCTCGAAGTTTCCGAACCGGTTTACCCTGAAGTGGACGACGACTTTGCCAAGTCCCTCGGTGTGGAAGATGGCGTTGAAGCCATGCGCAAGGAAATCCGCGCTAACCTCGAACGCGAAGTGAAGGCTCGCCTTGAAATGCGTACCCGCGGTGAAGTCTTTGAAGCCGCTAGCAAGCACGTCACCTTCGCTGTGCCGAAGGCTTTGGTGAACGAAGAAGCCGAACGCCTCTCCGAACAGATGATGCGCGACTTGGCTGCTCGTGGTATCGACACGAAGAAGATGCCGAAGATGCCTGCCAACACGTTTGCTGCTCAGGCTGAAAACCGCGTCCGTATGGGCTTGTTTGTTGATGCTTTGATTCAGGCTGAAAAGGTTGAAGGCACGGACGAACAGGTTAAGGCTTTGGCTGAAGACATGGCCGCTAGCTACGAAACGCCTGAAGAAGTCGTTGGCTACATCATGAAGGATCAGAACCGCGTTGCTAGCTTGAAGAACCAGGCTACCGAACGTAACGTGACGGAATGGGTCCTTGACCACGCCAAGACGACCGAAGAAAAGGTTGATTTCGACGAATTGATGGCTACTCAGTTCTAATCTGAAAGCTGGATATTTTGGTTCCTGAGAGGTCGGTAATTTGCTCTGACCTCTCTTGCACCCGAGCACTGCGGCAAACATGTACTTAAGTCCACGGCGAGTGGCACTGAGTCCTTATTGCGCAGTGCTTTTTCTTTCTTTGGAAAGAAACGGCGCACTAACGCGCTATACTTGAAAAATCTTGTCGGATTTTTGTGCTGGAAAACTTCTGGTGTGACCGAGCTTTCTGGCAACGCTGAAAAACTAACCCAATAAAGAGAGTTGTAGAGTTATGAATCTCATTCCTTACGTTATTGAAGATACCGGCCGTGGCGAACGTAGCTACGACCTTTATTCTCGTCTTTTGCGCGATCGCATCGTCTTTCTCACTGGGGAAGTGAACGATCAGTCGGCAAGTTCCGTTATTGGGCAGTTACTTTTCTTAGAGAGCGAAAATCCCGATAAGGACATCTATCTCTATATCAACAGCCCGGGCGGCAGCGTCACGGCTGGCATGGGGATTTACGACACGATGCGCTTTATTCGTCCGAAGGTGAACACGATTTGCGTGGGCTTGGCGGCGAGTATGGGTGCGCTTCTTTTGAGCTCTGGGGAAAAGGGTAAGCGCTTTGCTCTTCCTCACTCCCGAGTGATGATTCACCAGCCTTTGGGTGGCATGCAGGGTCAGGCGACGGAATTGGAAATTGTCGCTCGTGAAATTTTGCGCACCAAGGCTGAATTGAACAAGATTTTGGCCGATAACACCGGCAAGCCCATTGAAGAAGTGGCTCGCGACACGGAACGCGACTACTGGCTCACGGCCGAAGAAGCCTTGAAGTACGGCTTAATCGACCGCATCTTCACCTCTCGTGAAGAAATGGCTAAGGCTGAGTAATCAGCGCAGAATCAATACCGAATTTTGACAGTGGAAGACATTCATGCGTTTTTGTGCATTTTGTGGAACACCCGAAGATAAGTGTAAAGAGCTCTTTAGTGGGCTACACGGGGAAATTCTCTGTGGGGATTGCGTGCGTGCGATGGAGCAAGATTTGCGCAATCCTGGGAGCGTCCCTGCGGCTGATGCTGCGACTGGCGAAAAGCCCGCTGAAAAGCCCTTGCCTAAGCCCAAGGAAATCTATGAGTTGCTCGACAACTATGTGATTGGTCAGGAAAAGGCAAAGCGTACGCTCTCTGTGGCTGTTTATAACCACTACAAGCGTTTGCGTAACCATGACGATGCGCAGCGAAAGGTCGAATTGCAAAAGTCCAATATCCTTCTCTTGGGTCCAACGGGTTCTGGGAAGACGTTGCTGGCGCAGACCTTGGCCCGCGCACTCGATGTGCCTTTTGCCATTGCTGATGCCACGACCTTGACGGAAGCAGGCTATGTGGGCGAAGACGTGGAAAACATTGTCGCGAAGCTCGTGCAAGCCGCTGACGGCGATGTGGAACGTGCTCAGCGCGGCATTATCTACTTGGACGAAATCGATAAGATTGCTCGCAAGAGTGAAAACCCCTCGATTACCCGTGACGTTTCGGGCGAAGGCGTACAGCAGGCCCTTTTGAAGTTGGTCGAAGGCACGATTGCCTCGATGCCAGTACAGGGCGGTCGCAAGAACCCCGGCAAGTCGATGATCGACGTGGATACCTCCCAGATTCTTTTTATCTGCGGTGGGGCATTCGATGGGATGGAACGCATTGTGAGCCGTCGCACTGAAAAGGCCGAAATGGGCTTTGGCGGTAAGGTCTTTAGTAAGGACCCGGAAAAGAAGAATTTGACTGAGGTCTACTCTCAGATTGAACCGGGCGACTTGGTGAAATTTGGCTTGATTCCTGAATTGGTGGGCCGCTTACCGGTGATCACCGTTTTGGAAGAACTTGACGAAAAAGCCTTGATCAATATTTTGACGGAACCCAAGAACGCCATCGTCAAGCAGTTCCAAGCGCTCCTCGATATGGAAGGGGTGGATTTGGAATTTACCCCGGAAGCGCTCAAAGCCATCGCTCACAAGGCGATTACGCGCAAGACTGGGGCGCGTGGGTTGCGTGCCATTGTGGAAGGCGTTCTTTTGGATGCGATGTTCGATATTCCAACGGACGGTAATGTGGTGCGCGCCATTGTGAACCAAGATACGATTGAGAAGGGGGCTCCCGTGGAGTTGATCCGCGGCGAGAAAACCGCTTCCTAATGCCTTTTGAGGCAATACCTCAACACTCTTCACCAAATCACCTACATATGATGGAGGAGAGTGCGAGAGATTATGGTTCACTACTGTAGAATGGAATAAACAGTGAAGGATATCCTCACGGATTTTTCGGATCCGTGAGGATTTATCCACTCTGGGCAGAGGAATCTCTTTTTGATACTGAATGTAAAAGAAAAGGGTCCTTATCGTCGCTTTGCAGACTCGCTCGGCATCTCAAAAGAGGCGTAACGAGTAGCGAAGTAGGGCAACCCAATCGGATTTCTGGACGTAACGAACCCACCAGATGAGGTTATCTCTCGCCTCCTCTCTGCTCTTGAAAACTGGTCCAGTCGTCCCCATAGAGTTTATATGTGAGAGAAAAAAGCAATCCCTTTTTTCAAGCTTGAATTTTTTGGTTGAAACGAATGACAGTAGAACAACAACATCCCACCCAGATCACGCTCCCCGCTTTGGCGATTCGAGATGTGATCGTATTCCCATACAGCCGCTCTCCGATTTTCATGGGCCGTGATAAATCGATTGCAGCAGCTGATTTGGCTCGTGACCAATATGATTCTCAGATTATTTTGATCACGCAGACCAATGCCAAGGTGGATGATCCCCAGCAAGAGGATCTCTATCCAGTGGGGACGCTTGCTCGCGTCGAACAACTCCTCCGTTTGCCTGACGGCACCGTGAAGGCGCTCGTCTACGGTCTTGAACGCTACAAAGTGAAGCGTGTTTTCGAGGAAAAAGGCTCCTTGTTCGCGGAATGCGAAATTCTCGAAGTCGTTGAACCCAGCGAAAAAGAAAAGTCGCTCTATCTGCGCGCCTTGATGGAAGTCTGGCGTGCTTACGCCGAGATGGATCGTGCTCAGCTCGAGGTTTATAACAAGTACAAGGACGTCGATGATCTTGAACAGGTCGTTGGTCTTGTGCTCTCGAGCGCTAAGTTCAACACCGCTGAAAAGGCTGAATTGCTCGTTGAACCGAGCTGGGCTAAGCGTGTGGAACGTTTGACGGAACTTTTTGAACGCGAAGTGCAGTTGCGCGACATTCAGCAGCGCATCGACAGTCGCGTCAAGCGTCAGATGGAAAAGAACCAGCGCGAATACTTCTTGAACGAACAGATCAAGGCTATCCGTAAGGAACTGGCTGGTGGTGAAGACTCGCCAGAGGAAGAAAACGCCGCTGACGAATATAAGGAATTGGCTGAACGCATTGCGAAGGCCAAGCTCCCGAAGAAGGTTGAAGCCACGCTTCGTCAGGAATTAAAGCGCTTGCGTCAGATGCCCGCGATGAGCTCTGAAGCTACCGTGGTGCGCAGCTACCTCGATACGATGCTTGATATTCCTTGGTCGGAAAAGTCGCGCATTTCTCGCGATTTGGCTCGTGCTGCGAAGATCCTCGACGAAGACCACTCTGGT
The DNA here is from genome assembly GCA_905197905.1 of uncultured Sutterella sp. Classification (GTDB taxonomy): domain Bacteria; phylum Pseudomonadota; class Gammaproteobacteria; order Burkholderiales; family Burkholderiaceae_F; genus Sutterella. The sequence continues at coordinate 77,724 of CAJKAP010000007.1, forward strand.
CTTGAAAAGGTCAAGGAACGTATTCTTGAATACCTTGCTGTGCAAAAGCGCGTGGGCAAGGTGAAGTCGCCTATTTTGTGCTTGGTTGGGGCACCTGGCGTGGGTAAAACCTCGCTCGGGGAATCCATCGCTCGCGCAACGGGTCGCAAGTACGTGCGTGTCGCCTTGGGCGGTGTGCACGATGAAAGCGAAATCCGCGGTCATCGTCGTACCTACATCGGTTCTATGCCTGGTCAGATCATCAAGGGCATGATCCGTGCTGGTGTGAAGAATCCGCTCTTCTTGTTGGACGAAATCGACAAGATGGGAATGGACTACCGTGGAGACCCGTCCGCAGCGCTCTTGGAAGTGCTCGATCCGGAACAGAATTCGACTTTCCAGGACCACTATGTGGAAGAAACGTACGACTTGTCGGACGTGATGTTTGTGGCCACGTCTAATAGCTACAACATCCCGGGACCTTTGCTCGATCGTATGGAAGTCATCAGCCTCTCGGGCTACACCGAAGAGGAAAAGCTTCACATTGCTCGCAACCACTTGTTGCCCAAGCAATTGAAGTTAAATGGCTTGAAGCCCGCTGAAGTGGACTTCACGGACGAAGCCATTCTTGACATCGTTCGCTACTACACTCGCGAAGCGGGTGTGCGTGGTCTCGAACGCTCGATCGGTAAGGTCTTGCGTAAGATCGTCTTGAAGACGGAACAGGAAGCCGCGAAGCCGCAGAAACTTCGCCGCATGAAGGGCACGAGTGTGAAGAAGCAGGTGACGAAGGTCACTTCGGAAAACTTGGGGACCTTCTTGGGTGTGCGTCGCTACACGGTCGAATACGCGAAGAAAGATCCGCGTATTGGTGTGGTGAACGGCTTGGCTTGGACTTCGGTTGGTGGCGATTTGCTCAACATCGAAGCGCAAACCTTCCCTGGCAAGGGTCATATCCAGAGCACGGGTAGCTTGGGCGACGTGATGAAGGAAAGTGTGCAGACCGCACGCTCCGTGGTGCGCTCGCGCGCTCGTGAGTTAGGTATCGAAAACGAAACCTTCTACTCCACGGACTTGCACGTGCACTTCCCAGATGGCGCAACGCCGAAGGATGGTCCTTCTGCTGGTGCCGCGACGACTACCGCGATCGTCTCTGCGATGACGAAGATCCCGGTGCGTAGCGACATCGCGATGACGGGTGAAATCAACTTGCACGGTGAAGTGTTGCAGATTGGCGGCCTCAAAGAGAAGTTGCTCGCTGCAGTGCGCGCTGGTTGCAAGACGGTGTTGATCCCGAAAGACAACGTGCGTGACCTCGAAGATATGCCTGAGACCGTTGAAAAGTCCTTGCGTATCGTTCCGGTGACGACGATTGATGAAGTCTTGAAGGAAGCGCTCGTCGAGATGCCAAAACCCCTTCCTGAAAAGAAGGAAGAGAAGAAGGCTGACGCAGAGAAGGCGAGCGACGTAGTTCCGCCGAAAAAAAGCCGAACCACAAAGCGTAAAGCCACTGTGAATGCGGTAAGCTAAGAGTTAGCGTACGAAATGATGCTTGCGTCATAGAGCTCAAAGCTCTCTACGCAAGCATTATTTTTATCTGCGCTTCTCTTTTTGCCTTTTGAAGCGGATGATGACACGATGAATAAAGCAGACTTGATTGAGAAAATTGCGCTACGCGCGGACCTCTCGAAAGCGAAAGCAAGCGAAGCGCTCGATGCGATGTTAATTGAGATCGTGCTCGCGGTGAAAAAGGGCGATGATGTTCGCCTCACTGGTTTTGGCACTTTCAGTTCAGTAAAGCATGCTGAACGCGTTTATCGTACCCCGTTAGGGGAGGCAGTTCGCCCTGCGGGACGCCATCCCAAATTTAAGGTAGGCAAAATTTTCAAAGATGCTGTAAAATAGATTTTCTGCTTGGCAAAAAGATGCCGAACAGAAGAATCCTCGCTGGGTGCTTAGCTCAGTTGGTAGAGCGGCGCCTTTACACGGCGTAGGTCGGGAGTTCGAGACTCTCAGCACCCACCAGCAAAAAAAGTGTGGAATCTTCAGATGGAGACCTTGACAGGGCTCAAAAGTTCGGTATAATTCTGCTTCTCAGTAACGACACTGCTCGGTATGGAGTGGTAGTTCAGTTGGTTAGAATATCGGCCTGTCACGCCGAGGGTCGCGGGTTCGAGTCCCGTCCACTCCGCCAACCTAAGCTGTGTCGAAACGCTCTGTGCGGAGTGGTAGTTCAGTTGGTTAGAATATCGGCCTGTCACGCCGAGGGTCGCGGGTTCGAGTCCCGTCCACTCCGCCAAACCTAATTCAGTGCGCAAAACGCACACCCAAAAGATGAGTGAGCTCTGATGAACCATGCCAGAGTTCAGCGTCGCACCAGTTTTGGTGCGGAGTGGTAGTTCAGTTGGTTAGAATATCGGCCTGTCACGCCGAGGGTCGCGGGTTCGAGTCCCGTCCACTCCGCCAACCATCTTTAGAGGTCCTGAGGTGAAAACTTCGGGACTTTTTCTTTTTCTTCGCCCCCTCGTTTTCCCCATTCTTTCTGAAATCCGCAAGGAAAAGTGCTTCAATTTCTCACTAAGCACGGTACTCGTGCGCAAAATTCGCTAAAATCTACCTCTAAACTGGCGTTTTGCGTTCTTTTAGAAAAGGCGCAAGAGAGCCACAAAATGAATGAAAGTGTATTCGTGAGATGCTTGTCATCTCATACTTTTTGTAGGTAAGAAGCGGTTTTTTAAGCTTCTTACCCGAGTCAAACCTTAGGGAAGACCATGCTTGACGCATTTCGAACACATAAGCGCTGGCTGATGTTTATCGCCATGGTGCTGATTATTCCGAGTTTCATCGTAACGGGGATCTATAGCTATAACCGTATGCGACAGGCTGACGACGCCATTGCCAAAATCGGTGAAGTATCTATTACGCCACAGATGTTTGACCAGCAAAAGCGTCAGCAACTCGAAGAACTCCGCAATACGTTGGGGGATAGCTTCAAAGCCTCGATGCTCGATAACAAAGAAGGTCGTCAGGCCATCGTTGATCAGCTCGCCAATCAGGTGGCTATCGAACAGGCTGTGCAGCAAAACCACATCAACATCGGTGAAGCTGATGCTGTAGCCGTGATTAAGGCGACGCCCTCCTTCCAGGAAAATGGCAAATTCGTGCCCGCTCGCTATGAACAGTTCTTGCGTAGCCGTGCTACTTCTGACCAGCAGTTTGTGCAGCAGGTTCGTGGTGACTTGGCCCGTCAGACGCTCACCAACGGTGTGCTGGCTTCTTCCATCGTTCCAGAAGATACCGTGAAGTCCTTGCACTACGCCTTGACGGTAAAGAGCGACATTCGTACGCGTACCTTCAACCAAACGCAGTACGCATCGCAGACGAACGTGACCGATGCGGACGTGAAGAAGTACTACGACGAACACACGCAGGCCTTCCAGGCTCCTGAAGAAGTTTCGATTCAGTACTTAGTCTTGTCCCCTGATGATATCAAGGTGACGACTAAGCCCAATGAAGACGAAATGCGCACCTACTACGAGCAGAACAAGAACCGTTGGGGCGTGCCTGAAGAACGTCGCGCTAGCCACATCTTGCTCGCCTTTGATCCGAATAAGAAAGACGTCGAAGCCACTCGTAAGAAGGCTGAAGAAGTCTTAGCCAAGGTGAAGGCAGATCCCGATAACTTTGCTAAGTACGCCAAGGAATACTCTCAGGACCCGGGTTCCGCCCAGGAAGGTGGGGACTTGGACTTCTTTGGTCGTGGCATGATGGTCGCGCCCTTTGAAAACGCTGTCTTCTCTGCGAAGAAAGACGACATCGTGGGTCCAGTTGAAACCGAATACGGTTTCCACATCATCAAGGTGACGGATATTCGTCCTTCGACCGTGCGTCCTTATGAAGCTGTGCGTGGCGAAATCGAAAAGCAGTACCAGTCGCAGGAAGCAGTGCGTGAATTTGCCCAGAAGGCTGAAGATTTCACGAACATGAGCTACGAGCAGCCTGATAGCTTGGATCCGATCGCTGAAAAATTCGGCTTGAAGGTTCAGACGGCTGATGGTATCACGCGTGATGGCGCAACGAACCCCGCTCTTCGCACGTTGATTACGGAACACGTCATTGAAGCGCTCTTCTCGGACGAATCCTTGAAGGATAAGCACAACACCTCCGCTATCGAAGTGCGCCCGAACGTCTTGGTGACCGCTCGTGTGACGAAGCATTTACCCAAGCGAGTTTTGCCGCTCGACGATGTGAAGGATGAAATTCAGGCTCACTTGCAGCGTGAAGCCGCTTCCAAGTTGACCGCCGCCGCGGGCGAAAAGCTCTTGGCTGATTTGAAGGCCAATCCTCAGCAGTCGCTCGATGGCTTTACTGAAAAGGCCACGGTGAGCATGCAGGCTCCTGGCGAATTCCCGCGTGAAGTGATTTTGCGTGTCGCCTCCGTTCCTGCTAAGGGCTTGCCAGCCTTCACGGGTATCGCTTTAGGCGATGGCTCCTACATGGTGATTCAGGTGCTCTCGCACGAAGTCACGGAACCCAAGCCAGCTGAATTGACGAGCATTCGCAACGAGCTCTCGCAACTCTATGGTCGCACGGAAGTCGTGGCCTACTTGAATGCCTTGCGTCAGTCCTTGGGTGAAAAGATCTTGCGTCCTGCCTTCATTGAAGGGGATGAAACCAATAGCGATGAAAACTAATCGCGCTAGGTGATCTTTGAAGATAGGCTCTCGTTAACTCGGGAGCCTTTCTTTTTGGACGCAAAAAAGTCGATCAGCTCATCCATAGCATGATCGACTTTTTCTTGAAGTTTAGAGCGCGTTTTTAGGCGGGTTCTCGCATCGACACTAAGCGCGAGAAGGCAGCCTTCATATCTTCGCGCACCAGCGTATTACGTGCTTCATAGAGGCGACGATAGCGCTTGGTGAGCTCAGCATCAGGGTGGTATTCTCCATCGAGCGAAATGTTCGCTTGGAGTGTGGCCACCACGTCCTTTTCTTCTCCGATCGCGTAAGCGCCTAAGATACAGTTGGTGAGCACTGCGCCACCAGCGTTCTTAAAGCGCACGATGTCGGCATTCAACATATGACTCTTAATCTGGTTCCAGAGCGGATCACGGCTACCGCCTTCGGTCACGGTGATGCGATCAAGGTTGACGCCTGCGGCGCGATAGCTGTCCGCGAGCCCAATGTAGTCGTAACCAATGGCTTCTAAGACAGAGCGCCACATCACGAACTGATCATCGTCCATCGTCATATTGAGGAAGCATCCGCTCGCTTCTTTCTCTTCACCCGAGCCGCCCGTTAAGTAGGGGAGGAACAGCACGCCGTTGCAACCTGCGGGGACCTTAGCAGCTCCTTCGCTCAAATGCTGATAGTAGCTCGAGTCGCCTTCCTTCTGGCAGACGTGGTCCTTAAACCAACGAAGGGAAAGACCACCCGTGCGCACAAAGCCCCAGTAGAAATAGGTGTTGGGGAGCGTGCCAGAATTGAAAATAAGACCCGTACCAGGGCGAGAGAGTTCAGGAATAATGCCCGAGGTGGACACACAGAACATAGCGCAAGTGCCAGCGACGTCAACGCCCTGGTTGGCGCAGAAAATCCCAGCGCCCAACATACTTTGCATCGTGTCACCCGCACCACCCAACACAGGCGTGCCAGCTTTGAGCCCCGTGGCGGCGGCCATTTCTTCAGAAAGCCCCCCGATCTTGTCCCAAGGCTTCACAATGCGTGGCATGTATTTGCGATCGATGCCCAAGATTTCGAGCTGTTCATCAGACCAGACCTTCTTCTGAACGTCGTAGCCTAAACCCCAGCCAGACATGGCGCCCCAGTCAATAAAGGCATCTTCGCCCTTGAGGCCAGCCAAATTCATCAAAATGTAGGGAGCGTTATGAACGAACTTCACGCCGCGCTCAACGAACGCTTCATTGTTCTTCAAGAACCAGCGAGCAAACATCGCGGGGAACATTGGAGAGGCAAGCGCATTGCCCGTTTCGCGACCCCAGATCTCAAGTCCGCGAGCGTTGAGGGCTTCAACGTCTTCTGTCGTGCGGCTATCGAGATAGTTCACATAAGGGGTGATGGCTTTACCGTTGGCATTCACACCAACAATACCGCAGATAATCCCGTCGCCCATGATGACGCTCACATCTGCCGGGTCACGACCCATTTCTCGCAGAGAGTGTGCGCAATCACGCATGTTGGCAACGGTAATGTTGAGGAATTCATCCGCATCCATCTGAACCCAGCCGGGTTGCGGATAGTTGAGGGTGGTGGGGCGACTGTGACTCGTCAAACAGTTAAATTCTTCGTCATAGACGGCGACTTTGACGCTCTGTGTACCCGCATCAAAACCCATGTAAAGCTTACCCATTAGGCGCTCCTAGTGATTTTTTTAAATAATTTTCTCGGAAATTTTTTAAGGATATAGTGTACCGAGATTTAGGCGAAAAAGCGAATACACGAAAAGTGTCCGCTTTTTCAGGTGGCAAAGAACATATTTTTGCAGAAAAATCACGTGCTCGTGGCGGAAAACTGTAAGCACTCATGAGAAAAGCCGCGTGGCAGCAAATGTGTCAACACGGCTTTAAGGGATGAGAGAAAATTTGAATTAGACGAGTGCCCAGTTATGCACTGCCGCCCAACCTAAGCGCATCGGCCAGTAAAAGGGCCAAATGATGGCGGACATCACACGCTGGGTGGTATCCACTGTTGCGCTCAACGAGGTGGGATCACAAGGTGCTGGCGTTCCCACAAAAAACGTCGCCAGTGCACCAACAATATATAAACCTGATAACCAAGAAACTGTATGAGACATCATTCAACGAAAACTAAGTCAAGTAAATTGAACTGTCTTTATATTTTAAAAAACGCTTTCCTTTCTAACCACTGCCATTCGTAGAAGACGGGAGAAGAAATTTGGAGGAGAGAAAATCCTTCTTAAGTGGTAGTGAGCTTCGTCTGTGCGAGTTAATTCTGCTCAATTTTCGGCCAAAAGATCCCGCCTTTTGGTGAAGAATCTGATCGAAGCGAAAAAAGCGTCAAACGCCGAGCGTTTTCGCCTTTCATCTTGGTGTCGGTTTGCTAAAATGCTTAGACCTTATTGGACTTTCGTCAGACGATTAGAGAATTTATGGCTACAAAAAGCGCACAGCAAGAAGACTACGGTGTTGATTCCATCCAAGTATTGAAAGGCTTGGAACCGGTGAAGTTGCGCCCAGGGATGTATACCCTCACGGATACGCCGCTACACATTATTCAAGAAGTGATTGATAACGCGAGTGACGAAGTGCTCGCAGGCTACGGCACCAAGATTATGGTGACGAAGCACGTTGACGGCTCGATTACCGTAGAGGACGATGGGCGTGGAATTCCGTTTGGGATTCACCCCGAAGAAGGTCGCCCTGTGGTGGAATTAGTCTTCACGCAACTGCATGCTGGCGGTAAGTTCGCGAAAAAAGAGGGTTCTGGCCCTTACTCCTTTGCTGGCGGTTTGCACGGCGTGGGCGTGTCTGTCACTAACGCCCTTTCTTCTCGCATGGACGTGACTGTCTGGCGTGATGGTCAAGAAGCGCATATCTCTTTTGAAGACGGCCTCGTGGTTGAGCCCTTGTCTCTCGCGCCCTCTAAGCGCGGCAAAACGAAGACGGGGACCTCGGTCACCGCTCGCCCCAATCCCCGCTACTTTGATAGCGCTACAGTGCCTGAAGCCGCTCTGCAGCGCCTTTTGCGCTCGAAAGCCGTTCTTTTGCCTGGCTGCGAAGTCTCTTACACCAATGAAGCCACTGGGCAAACCTTGAGCTGGAAGTACGAAGGTGGCCTTCGTGAATACCTTCTCTCGGAACTCAATGGCGACGCTTACATCTCGCCCTTTGAAGCCTCGGGTTACGCAGACGAATCCACCGAAGGCTTTTCCGTTGGGGAAGGGGCTGCTTGGGTGGTCATTTGGACCGCTGAAGGCGCGATTGAGCGCGAAAGCTATGTGAACCTCATTCCAACACCTCAGGGCGGCACCCACGAAGCAGGCTTAAAGGACGGGCTCTATCAAGCTATGATGGCCTTTATGCAGGCCTACGGTTTACAGAGCAAAAACGTGAAAGTCCTCTCGGAAGACGTCTTCTCGCGCGCTAATTTTGTGCTTTCCACCAAGTCGATTGATCCGCAATTCCAAGGTCAGACCAAGGAAAAACTGACGAGCCGCGATGCGATGAAGCTGGTGAGTAGCTTTGTGCGTCCGCAGTTTGAATTCTGGTTAAATGACCACATTGAAGAAGGCAAAAAGCTTGCCGAATTGATCATTGCGCAGGCACAGGCTCGTCAACGCCAGTCGGCGAAATACGAAAAGCGTAAAACCTCCACCGTGGCCGTGCTACCAGGGAAGCTCACCGACTGCGAAACCGATGATATTAGCCGCAACGAACTCTTCATCGTGGAAGGGGACTCGGCAGGCGGTTCCGCTAAGAAGGGTCGCGACAAAGAATTCCAGGCCGTGCTTCCCTTGCGAGGCAAGATTTTGAACACCTGGGAAGTGGACGGCGGCGAGCTGTTCCGCTCGGACACGATTCACGATATCGCTGTAGCGATTGGCGTGGATCCCCACGCTAAGGATGAAAAGGCGGATTTGCGTGGCCTTCGCTACGGAAAGATCTGCATTCTCTCTGACGCTGACGTGGACGGCAGCCACATTCAGGTGCTCCTTTTGACGCTTTTCTATCGTCATTTCCCGCAGTTAATCGAGAAGGGACACGTCTTTGTCGCGATGCCGCCACTCTTTAGAGTGGACGTGCCAAAGCGTGGTAAGAAAGCTGAACGCAAGCTCTACTGCTTGGACGATCGTGAACTGCAACGCACGCTCGAGCAGCTTCGCAAAGAAGGCTTTACGGATGAACAAATTTCTATTTCGCGCTTTAAAGGGTTGGGCGAAATGGAGGCCGAACAACTGGCCGAAACAACCTTACACCCGGATACCCGTCGACTCCTCCCGGTGGCGCTTGGTGGCGTGACTGAGGCGGTAACTCATCAGGTGATGAACCTTTTGATGGGGGGCAATGAAGCCAATGATCGCCGTCGTTGGATGGAAGTCTTTGGTGACGCAGTGGAAACCGACGTATAAGGGTGAGGAGACAAAAGAATGGGACGCAAACCAAAATCAACGGCCGAAAATGACAACATGATGACGCTCTTTGGCGACGAAGAGTTCACGGAAACGGAAAATACAGTTGAGAAAGATTCTCAAGAAGAGGATACTAATAAGAATGAAGCAGAAGTAACCCGCGAAGAAGAGGTTACTCATAATAACGATGAGCTTACAGAAAATGGATCTGAAGAAGAAATTATCTCTGCAGACGATGCAGAGGATTCCGCAGAGAGTGACGACAGTGATGACGGCCAAGGGGATGGTGATTCTGAAGAACCCGCCCCAGCAGACGTGTCACAAGCCCTCTCCTTAGACGATGTGATGAGTGGCGAACTCGAAGAGGACGGTGCGCTGACGCTCGCGCGTTATGCCAGCCGAGCCTACCTCGAGTACGCCATGAGCGTGGTCAAGAGCCGCGCACTCCCCGAAGTCACTGACGGCCAGAAACCCGTGCAGCGCCGCATTTTGATCGACATGGATCGAATGGGGCTCAAGGCTGGCAACAAAGTGGTGAAATCCGCGCGTGTCGTGGGTGACGTTTTGGGTAAATATCACCCTCACGGAGACCAGTCCGTCTATGACGCCATGGTTCGTATGGCGCAGGACTTCTCGTTACGCTATCCCTTAGTCGACGGTAAAGGCAACTTCGGTAGCCGTGACGGCGACTCGCAAGCCGCTATGCGTTACACGGAAGCGCGCTTGATGCCGATTGCCGACTTGCTCCTTGAAGAAGTCGATACGGGCGCCGTGGATTTCGTCCCCAACTATGACGGCAACTTCAATGAACCAGTTGCCCTTCCCGCTAAATTACCTTTTGTGCTCTTAAATGGCGCCTCGGGGATTGCCGTGGGGATGGCAACGGAAATTCCGTCCCACAACTTAAACGAAGTCGCAGATGCTTGCGAGCATTTGATTGACTATCCCGAATCCAATATTGACGAGATCATGAACTATCTGCCTGCTCCAGATTTCCCCTGTGGCGCGCAGATTATTAGCCCTCGCTCAGCCCTTCGTGACATTTACGAAACTGGCCGCGGCAAGATTCGCGTGCGTGCTCGCTATCACTTTGAAGATATGGCACGCGGTCAGTGGCAGTTGGTTGTGGATGAATTGCCGCCCGATACGTCGTCCGCTGCCGTTTTAAATCAGATTGAATCCATTACGAACCCCAAAGTTCGTAATAAGAAAAAGACACTCACGAGCCAACAGCAGCAAGCCAAATCCGCCATGCTCGCGCTCCTAGATCGTGCACGCGATGAGTCGGGGAGTGGCACGCCAGTGCGCCTCGTTTTTGAACCGAAATCTCGCACGATTGACCGTGAAGAATTTGTCCGTACGCTCTTTGCACAAACCTCGCTCGAAAGTAACGTCTCGGTCAACATGGTGATGATCGGCATTGATGGTCGTCCCCAGCAAAAGAACTTGATCACAATTCTCCAGGAATGGATCCAGTTCCGCACGCAAGTGGTGCGTCGTCGTAGCGAAGCACGCTTAGCGAAGGTGAACGACCGTATGCACGTGCTCGAAGGCCGTACGATCGCACTCTTGAACTTAGACCGTGTCATTGAAATCATCCGTCAGGAAGATGAGCCCAAGGCCGTGTTGATGTCGGAATTTAGTTTGACGGATCGTCAGGCTGAAGACATTCTGGAAATTCGTTTGCGCCAATTGGCTAAGCTTGCCGCGATCGCGATTGAACGCGAATTGGCTGAGTTGGAACGCGAAAAAGCAGGGCTCGAGCGCCTCTTGGGTAGCGACACTGTGTTGCGCCGTGCACTCGTGAAAGAAATTCGTGAAGCGGCCAAACTCTATGGTGACGAACGCCGCACGTTGGTGCGTGAAGCTGAAACGATCGTCAATGAGCAGAAGGTCGTTGATGAACCTGTGACGGTGGTCCTCTCGAAGAAGGGCTTTATCCTTGTGCGTAAGGGCCACGGACACGATACGTCGCTCATGACCTTCAAGGTGGGTGACGAACTCGATGTGGCGCTTGAATGCCGTAGCGTGGATGATCTCTACATCATCACCAAGGAAGGCCGTATCCATACGATTCGCGTCTCTGCGCTCCCGAATGGTCGTGGGGATGGGTTGCCAGTGAGCTCCTTCATTGACGCCGAAAAGGATTCCTTCGCCGGGGTCTTCACTGGTGACGATGAACAGCGTGTGTTGCTTGCCACAAGCGACGGTATGGGGCTTACCTGCCGCGTGAAGGATCTGCGTAGCTACCAGCGTGTGGGTCGCAGCTTCTTCAAGATTAACGATGGGGCAGAACTCTTGGCACCAGTCTTCTTTAACGATACGTACAACCTCTGTGCGAGCGTCTCGACGAATGGCCGCCTCTTAGTCTTCCCGATGGAAGAAATGCGCGAATTGAATCGCGGTGGCCAGGGCGTTGTGGTGATGAAGCTCGATAACGGTGAATCCGTGGTAGCACTCACGGCGAGTAGCCAGCGTGGTGTGGTCGTGAGTGGCATCGGCCGCGGTGGTAAGCAGCGCGATGTGCAAATCACGAAGCGCTCCTTTGAAGAGTTCGCTTCGCACCGTGCGCGTAAGGGCCGTCCGATTGGTATCTCCTGGAAGGCTGAAAAGGTGACTGCGCTCCCCGCTGAAGAAGAGTCGAGCACTTCTGGCTCTGAAGGCGGTTCCGCACAAGGAAGACGCTCTCATAGTGGTAGGCTTTTCTACGACCAAAGAAGGAGGCGAGGAAAAACCGCGAAAAAACCTTCACAAACGGGCGCTTTTCTCGTTAGCATTAAATAAAAGATCCGTCAACGCTCATTGAGGCACTTTGTTTAGAGAGGATGAATGGTGCTCTCCGCACTTAATGAGTGACAGGAAATCCATACTGCCAAAATAAGGAGACAGGGCTCTGGCGCTGAGATTAGCCAGAGGAACCTTGCGACAGTTCTATGAAAGAAAAAATTGTGCGTTATCTCAAGAGTCTCTCCGCGAGACTCTTATTGCTCACATTTATCTGGGTGAGCTTTATCTCGGTTCTCGTGGGCTATACGATGTTGCTCAACTGGCAGCTCGAAGCTTCCTCCGCCGCCACGAAAACGATTACCGACATGCGCTACCACACTTTCCGTGTGGTGATTCTCTCACAGCCTATTTATTCCACTGAAACGTTTGACGCGGAAGTGAAAACGATCAACGACTCGTATGCGCTCCTCAAGAAAGGGGATCCTTGGTTGCCGTTGATGTTGCCACCTGGTGAAAAGATCCAAGAAGGCTTGGAGACCGTTTCGATCGAATGGTTTGATCGCCTGCTGCCGATTTTGCGTGCCGCCCGTGAGCATAAAGAAGGGGTCAATATTGATGCCACCCGAAAGCTCGTGGCGAGCCTTTCTGCGCTGACGGAAAAGGTCGAAGAAGATCGCACTTACTTCCTCTGGCAGCTTCGCTACTTGCAGATTTCGCTCATTATCATGGCGATCTGCTCGCTCTTTGTGATCATGTTCTTGCTCCTTCGCTGGGTCGTGCGCCCAGTGGATAGGTTGGGTGAGGCAATTCATCGCTTGAGTTCAGGGGATTTGAGTGCCCGTGTGGATCATTGCGGTGAAGACGAAATTGGTCAGATCGCCCAGGGCTTTAACTTGATGGCAGATCGCCTCGAAAATTCTTACGACAACCTCGAACAGAAGGTGGCCGAGAAGACCGCTTCTGTGCAGGAAAAGAATAGCTACTTGGCGCAGCTCTATGAAATGACCGCGTTCTTCGCGCAGCAGCGTAGCCAAGAAGAAATCATCGAAGGCTTTGTTTCGCGCATTATCCGCCACTCCAACGCCGATGCTTGTACGGTGCACATCATTGACGAGTCCTCTGGCTTGATGCAGCTCGATGCGGCCGATGGGATTAGTGGCGATTTGCTCTATCAGCTCTCTCGCTTTAAGAAAGACGAAGATGTGGTGCGCAACGTGCTCGAAAAGAGCTACCCCGTGTGCCTGCACTTGAAAGAGTCTGATGATCCGCTCTCGCAGAGCTTGCGTGCTCAGGGCTTTAACGTGATTTATAGCTTCCAGATTCGTTCCACAACGGGCGACATTGGGGTCTATTCGCTTTACTTTAAGTCGGGTCCGCGCTTGACGACTCAGTTGGTGCGTCTCTTAAAGAACTTTGCCTCGCATTTTGGGATTGCCATTCAGAACGCTCGCTTAAACGAGCGAGACAGCCAGTTTGCGGTGGTCCAAGAACGTCAGTTGCTCGCTCAGGGCTTGCACGATTCGATCGCTCAGGCGCTCTCCTTCTTGAATTTGCAGGTGCAGTTCTTAACTGAGGCTATTGAGCGCAACGATATCCCACTTCGAGACGATAGTCTTGCTTCGATCCGTAAGGGCGTGCAGGAATGCTACGAAGACGTGCGTGAGTTGCTGTTGAACTTCCGTGAACGCTTGCACAAAGAAGACTTTATCGAAGGCGTGCAGACCGTGATCAAACGCTTTGAAGGTCAGGCACATGTTCAGACGAAACTCAAAGTCGTCGACAAGGGCATTGGGCTCACACCACGCCAGAAGTTGCAGGTGATCTTCATTATTCAGGAAGCGCTCTCTAACGTGCGTAAACACGCTCAGGCGCAGTCTGTGTTGATTACGATCGATAACCGCGAAGACCTTCGCGTCAACATCTTGGACGACGGTGTCGGGTTAGACGAAGAAGTGGTTGAAGCGCGTAAGGGGCAGCATGTCGGCCTCTCGATTATGTCCGAGCGTGCGAAGCGCATTGGTGCGACGCTCTCCGTTTCGAGAGCAGGCCCAGAAGGCGGTACCTTGGTGTCGCTCTTCTTAGGAAAAGACGCTCGCCATTAATGCTTCTTGAGAGCCTCAGCCACCTGGCTGAGGTTTTCTTTTGGGTGCAGAAAAACAAAGTCCACACGGCTTTAACACCATGTGGACTTTGCGCTTTTGAGGAGATTAACCTCGAATTAGAGACCGCGTTCTTCGATCAAGGAAGCGAGTGCCTTAGCAAGGGATTCCACGCCTGCGCGGATCTTCTGCGAAGGTACTGTCACAAACGAGAGGCGGCAGTGATCGACTTCTGCGTTCTGGCTATAGAACGCTTCGCCCGGCACAAAGCCAACTGGCACGTCAGAATCCAACACACGACGCAAGAGGTCAGCAGAGTTGAGTCCCTTCGGGAGGTTCAACCAGATGAACATACCGCCAGAGGGGTGCGTCCAAGAGACCTGTGGGTGCTTCGGCATATGAAGTTCAAGGCTGTCGAGCATCACCTGAGCCTTTTCGCGGTAGAGCTTACGCACGTTAGGCAAATGGGTGTCGAGCAAGCCAGCATTCATCACGCGAGCGGTGAGCAACTGGGTGTAGGTGCTCGTGTGCAAGTCCATATTGGTCTTTACCTGCACGAGCGCCTGAAGCACGTGCTTCGGACCGCAGATGTAGCCCAAACGAAGGCCAGGCGCCAAAATCTTACTCATCGTCCCGACGCGAAGGGTGCGTTCTGGGGCGAAAGCACGCAAGGAGCGCGGGGGCTTGTCGCCGTAATAGAGTTCACCGTAAGGATTGTCTTCCACAATCCAGAAATCGTATTCGCGAGCCTTATCAGCCAACTGCTGACGACGTTCTTCATCAATCGTCAAACCAGTCGGATTCTGGAACGTAGGCATCACATAGGCAAAGCGCGCATCACGGGCTTCTTCGCCAATCTTCGTCGGGTCCAAACCCTTGTCGTCATGCTGAAGGTCAACGTACTTCGGCTGGCAGAGGTTAAAGGCGAAGAGGGCGCCCAAATAGGTGGGGCGTTCAACCAAAATCTTGGCACCTGGATCCACGAACGTACGAGCGATCAAGTCCAAAGCCTGCTGAGAGCCACTCACGATGATGACTTCGTCGGCAGAGGTCGGAACGCCTGCCTGGGTTTCATAACTTGCAATTGCGTTGCGAAGACTTGCCATGCCAGCTGCGCCCGAGTACTGCAATGCAGTCAATGCTTCGTTTTCGAGCGTGCGATCTGCCGCTTCCTGAATGGCCTTAACAGGGAAACCTTCCGGCGAGGGAAGGCCACCGGCGAAACTAATCACTTCAGGACGGTTAGCCAATGCGAGAATCTGGGCAATCACGGAGGAGGCTTTAGGTTTCCCGATGAGGCTATAGGTCGGCGTCACGCATTCTTGGCAATGAGAGTCTTCTGTCATAATGAAATTCCCAGATAAGTATGTTAGAGAGAGAAAAAATCCTTCGTTGAAGTCCTTATTTCTTCTTACTTCGTCACGAAGGAGGAGGTCCTACCCGATTCATTTCGAGAGGGGGTTTATCCATTGTATGGCGCGAGCCCCCGATAAATCGGGCGCGAAAAAAATAATTTGCGCCTCACTTTCAATGGATCAGTCTTATTAAGTAGTATTCACTATAAAAGTGGCAAAAAATGCTCAGTTTGAGCACGAAAAAGGCGTATCCCGCAAAAGATACGCCTTTTGTGCTTTAAGCCTTAGCCGCTGTTTTCTTTTTAGCGGGAGCTTTTTTGGCTTTGGTCTCGGTGGCTTTAACTGCCACTTTCTTGACTGTCTTTTTAGTCGAGGCTTCCGTTGCCGCTTTTGCCGTGCTCTTCTTGGCAGGAGCTTTCTTTGCGGGAGCCTTCTTAGCCTTAGCTGGTTTTTCAGCCGCAATTTCCTTTGTACTCACGCCAAGATCTAAGCGCTCGGCTTTTTCTGGTGCATTGCAAAATTCAGCAATAGGGCAGCGCTCACACTCTGGCGAGCGCGCCTTACAGATGTAGCGCCCGTGAAGCAAAATCCAGTGGTGAGCATTTTCTAAGAACTGCGGGGGCACTTGCTTGTAGAGCGCCTCTTCTACGTCGTCTGGCGTCTTGCCTGGCGCAAAGCCCGTACGATTGCAAACGCGGAAAATATGCGTATCCACCGCGATACGTGGCTGATGGAAGGCGACGTTCAGCACCACATTGGCCGTCTTGCGACCCACACCAGGAAGTTTAATCAAGTCTTCAAAGCGCTCTGGGACCTTGCCTCCAAAGTCTTTGAGAATCATCTCGGCCATAGCGACGATGTGCTTGGCTTTCGAGCGATAAAGCCCAATCGTCTGGATGTAGGGAATAATTCCATCAACGCCTAAAGCGGCAATTTGTTCCGGTGTATTGGCAACGGGGAAAAGCTTTGCCGTCGCGATATTGACGCCTTTGTCGGTGCTTTGCGCTGAGAGCGCCACTGCAACGATCAGCTCGTAGGGCGTGGTGTAATTCAATTCACTTTTGGGGTTGGGGTGCTCGTCGACGAGACGTTGCATAAATTCTGTGCGCTCTTTTAGTGTCAACATGACTATCTCCTAACAGGTTCTCAGAAACATTGCGGTGAGTAGGGGTCTTCACGCGCGAGTGCTTTTGGCCTTGGCCATAATCTGAGAGATGAGCAAATTCTTCTTTTGAACGTTCGTTTGGCTGATGGCTTCAAGGCGAGCTTGATCCGCTTGGCGAAGCCTTTCTAGACGGGCTTCGCGTGCCACGTAGTAGCCCTTGGCACGGTGTGCATCTTCAAGCGTCCACTCTCCGCCAGTTTCCACCATATCAATGCAGTCCATGGGGCAAGCAGGTAAGCAGAGTGCGCAACCCGTGCAGCGCTCTTCAATGACGCCATGCAAATGTTTAGGGGCGCCAGCAATCGCATCCGTGGGGCAAACCTTAATACACCAACTGCACCCAATGCAGCGCGCAGCCACAATCTTCGCCACAGCAAAGGGCATTTCTTGACCATACTCAGGGTCAAGCGGCAGGGGCTCAACTTTGAGGCATTCAGCGATACGTTGGATGCCTACTTGACCGCCTGGGGCGCAACGATTAATGGGCATACCGTCTTTGACGATCGCCTCTGCGTAGGCCGCACAACCCTCTGTCCCACACTGGCGACATTGGGTTTGAGGAAGTAGGGCATCCACTTGCTCAATGAGTTGTTGCAAAGAACGGGGGTCTTCGTTGGTTTGCATTAATGAGCTCCGTATTGAGAGTGCGTTTACCAGAGCGACTCAACTAAGAGTTGACCTGGGTTCCCAAAGCGAGGCGAAATTAAGCCACGCGCCTTGAGAAGGGCACGCATTTCTTTAATAAAGTCTGGGTTGCCGCAGAGCATCGTACGAGCAGACTCAGGAACGAGTTTGTGCCCAGCGAGCTCTTCAATCTTGCCAGATTCAATGAGCGTGGTGATACGACCTTCCAAGGCGGAAGGTTCACGCGTTGTCGTTGTCAAAATGCGCAACGTTTTATGGTTTGTTTGGATGGCGGCATCAGCCAAGGCATCCACTTCTTTCACACCACGCGCGGAAAGCGCCAAGATGACGTTATCCCACTCGGAAATGGCATCTGGATCCTTTAAGAGCGACAAGAAGGGGGCAAGCCCTGCGCCAGTCGCAAAGAACCACATCGTGTCACCACCTGGAATACGAGAGGGGAGAAGGTTTCCTTCTGCTTCACCATCAAGAAGGACTTCGGCTCCCACCTCAAGCCCCGTTAACGTGGGCGAGAGCGTACCCCCTTCGACTCGCTTGATCAAGAAGTCAAGGGTGGGTTCAATCGGGTTACTCGACATCGAGTAAGCACGGAAAACAGGTTCTCCCCCATTTAACGCGAGACCAATACGGGCAAACTGTCCAGCCTGGTAATTCCAGTGCTTTGGACGAGAGAAACGTAAGTGGAAGAGAGAATCAGTAAGCGCGTTTTTTTCAAGCAACTGAATGGTTTGCATTTAACGCTACCTCCTAGCGATATAACTGTGAAACGGGATCGCCAAACGACAGGTATCGGCGATCCCGACTGATCATGCTCTCATCGTCCACTCTTGGGGTTTAGAGGGAGGTGAAAGAGGAAAAAAATTGTTAGCGCTTCAAGTAGGTAATCTTACCCACGACGCCACGCCACTCATCGGCATCATCCGGAGCGGGTTTACGACGCGTAATAGAAGGCCATTCTTTTGCCAATTCGGCGTTCAATTCGATGAATTCTTCTTGTCCTTCTGGCACGTCTTCTTCAGCAAAAATAGCTGCTTCAGGGCATTCAGGAATACACACGGCGCAGTCAATGCATTCGTCCGGATCGATCACGAGGAAATTAGGACCTTCACGGAAACAATCGACCGGGCAGACATCAACACAATCGGTGCGTTTGCAATTAATACAGGCTTCACAAACCACATGAGCCATTGTAGAGTCTCCAGTTTTTCTGATAAAAATTATTATGAAAGCAAGTCACACTCACTTGAGTAAGACATGCATTTTAGTACCATTTTGAAATTTTTCATAGACTTAGTGCTAAAGAGATGATCAAGATCCTTCACATGGACCATAAAAAAGGATCATAATGTGTACCATGGAACCGCAAAAAGATCTTTTTTTTGGCTTAACTAATTCCTCTGAGAAGCCCATCGAAAAAGAAGAAGGTCCCATTGAAGTGACGGATGCTCCCGAACCCAGTTATGGGTTAGTGAGAAATACGTCTCGCCGTATCGTGCATGTGGACCTAGATTCGTTTTATGCCTCGGTTGAACAACGAGACAATCCGGCTCTTCGAGGACGTCCCATTGCGGTTGGTAACGCAGATGGGCGTGGGGTCGTTGCGACCGCAAGTTATGAGGCACGCCGCTACGGGGTGCACTCAGCGATGCCAAGCTGCCAAGCAAAGCGCTTGTGCCCAGAGATTATTTTTGTGCCAGCGCGCTTTCCTGTCTATAAAGAAACCTCGGCCGCCATTCATGAAATTTTCCACCGCTACAGTGACCTCGTTGAGGGCATTAGCTTAGACGAAGCGTTTCTCGATGTGACGCTCAATAAAAAAGGGATTGAACTGGGACTTGAAGTCGCCAAAGCGATTAAGGCTGATATTCGTAAAGAGCTCAACCTAGTGGCGAGCGCTGGCGTTTCCTACTGCAAGTTTTTAGCCAAGATTGCCTCTGATTACCGTAAGCCCGATGGGCTTTGCGTCATTCACCCTGATAAGGCGCAAGAGTTTATTGATCGGCTCGATGTTGCTGACATCTGGGGCGTGGGTCCTGTGAGCGCTGAGCGCCTCTATAAACGTGGCATTCACACGGGGCTTGACCTTCGTCGAGTGCCGCTCCCGCGTCTTATCGAACTCTTTGGTGAGCATGGCACATCGCTTTACCAATACGCACGCGGGATTGATGACCGCCCAGTAATGCCCTATCGAGAAAGAAAGAGTGTTTCGTGCGAAGAAACCGTTGAAGTCGATTTGGTCACGCAGGAAGAAATTAGCACGCTTCTCGTTCGTGTTGCGGAAGATCTTTCGCGCCGCATGATGAGAAGTGCGTTTGTGGGAAAAACCTTGACGCTAAAGCTGCGCCACGCGGACTTTTCCACCGTGAGCCGCGCGATGAGTGCGCCACGTCCTTACGATGCCACAGTGGAAAGACTGATTGAAGATGGGTTGAAACTCTGGCGGATGATGAAGATTCCACCCAAGGGGATTCGTCTTTTGGGGCTTCGCGTCGCGAGCCCCGTCGTTGACGATAACCTCACTCCAATGCTCTGGAGTGAGGAGGAGTTGCTCTAGTCGGTTTATTCGGCGTGCGTGATGCCGCCTTTGGCGCCGTAAATATCGGAATACATGGGCCAAATCATGGCGTAGCCCACGCCCGTAATGACAGCGACATAAATCGGGGCCAAATAGCCAAAGAAGCTTCCTAATCCTAAGAGCGTAAAGCTCGTATAGAAAAAGACCAAAATCAGCATCCCTAGACCCAGGTAACAAGCCCCTGCGCAAAGGCAGGCTCTCCACTGAAGGATAATTCCTAAGAAAGAAGAAAAGATGCTTTTACCTAACTTTTGTCCAGCGTCAGCCTGCAAAAGGGGCGAGAAAAGGGTGAGCGTCACGACAATGAGATAAATCACCATTGAGACGCTAAAGGCATCCCAAGGCATCTGAAAGTCGGGGATCTGCGCCGTTTCTTCAGCTTCCAAAATCTTGAACGCATCTTGCCCAAAGTAAAAGAAAATCCAAATCGCAAACTGCAAGCCTGCTGCATAAACGAGCCCCAAGGTCATCAGGGAGCTGCGGAGCTTCGGCTTACGAAAGAGCGAGAAGAAAAGATCGTACGTGGGGAGTCGTCCTTCGAGCGCTTGCTTCGTAGCATAAACGAGAAGCAACGTGCCAAAGGGCATCCAAATGCCCGCCAAAATGCCACCCACGAGCGGAACGCTGGAGAGCAGCACACTGATCAAAACGTAGAACATCACCATACCGAGGTAGGTGAGGGGATAGCGACGAATAACAACAAGGGCCGCCAGAAACCAGGAGAGCCCTTGTTTAAATGGAAGTGGTTGCACGAGAGTTAGAACCCAAATTTCAAAAGTTTGGTGGTACCTAAGGTGCCCTGAGAGTTGCTACCAGGCGTAGAGTCAATCGGGCGTTCTGCCTGATTTTCCATGGTGTAAGGAATGTGCGTGGAGCCAGGCGTCACAACATACTCGGTGACGCGATTATCCTGGTCGCGCACGGCTTCAATCGTAGTTTCCTTACGGTTGTTGCGAGGCGTTTCGACACCTTTATCGCGGTCAGTCTGCGCTTTGGCCATATCTTTAGCCGTGGGAGCCAGAGCTTCCGCTTCTTTTTTGGCTTCAGCCTTAGCCTGTGCTTCAATCTGGGCTTGAGTCGGCGCCTTAGCAGCCATAGCAGGACTCATCACCAATGTGCTAGCGAGCAGTGCGCTCGCCGAGAGAGCAAAGAGACGAATCTTATTCATTTTTCTCATCCTTTTAATGGGGGAATCGGGCAGGCGGGAATCCCACCGCGCCTTATGTTACTTTTCATTTTGCCACGAGACCCGCCAAAAAGTGTAAAAAATACGCATTTGTTGCGGTTTTTTACCTCACGTCAGACGGCTCTTCTGTGAAGTTGCTAAGATTAAAAGAATTCACCTTTTTAGCTGGAATACCATGTCAAACACTGTACTTCTCATCGACGGATCGAATTACCTTTTTCGCGCCTTCCACGGATTACCCGATTTACGTACCAGTCAGCAAGAACCGACTGGCGCGATGCGTGGCTTTTTTGGCATGCTCGGCAAAGTCTGGAATCTGGCAAAACCAGACCGCGCTGTGATCGTTTTTGACGCTCCGGGAAAGAATTTCCGCCACGAAAAGTATCCTGACTACAAAGCAAACCGCCCACCGATGCCAGACGATTTGCGCGTACAGATTGAACCGCTTCTTGCCATCCTCAAAGACTTAGGCTGGCCGCTTGTATCGGTTAAAGGCGTTGAAGCTGATGACGTGATCGCCACGCTCGCGGAAAAAGCGCGCGCTCAAGGGATGAAAATCGTCATTGCAACGGGCGACAAAGACATGGCGCAGTTGGTGGACGAGGATATTCGTTTGTTGAACACGATGAATATCAAGTTCTACGACAAGGAAGGGGTGAAAGAAAAGTACGGCGTTTATCCAGATCGCATCATCGACTACTTGGCCTTGATGGGTGACAAGGTCGATAACGTCCCGGGGATTGAAAAGTGTGGTCCTAAGACCGCTGCCAAGTGGATTGATCTTTACGGGGACTTGGACGGCGTAAAAACGCACGCTGATGAAGTCAAAGGCAAAGTCGGGGAATACCTTCGTGAAGGCCTTCCCTTCTTAGACAAAGCGCGTGAACTCGTTACGATTAAGCGCGACTGTGAGTTGCCTGAAGAGTGGAGCGATCCCGCGAAACTCAACTTAGTGCCTGCCAACCGCGAAAAAGTGACGGCTTTTTGCCAGCGCTGGGAAATGTCGATTTCGACCATTTTGCACGCCGCTCCTGTTGGCGTCTCGGCAACGCCAGCTTCCGCCGCTGAAGAGGGCCCCGCTCAGGGAAGTCTCTTTGACGCGCCAGCAGAAACGACTTCTCACCACGAAGGGGAAGTCACTAAACGCAAAGCCGTGGTGATGCCTACGGAAGTGGCCAAGGATGAACTCATTATTGCCCCTGACGAGATTCCTTTTACGAAAGTGGATTCTCCCATTGCGCTTCAGACGCTGGTCGAAGCGCTAGAAGAGAAGCGCACGTTACCCGTGGGCTTACAGCTTGCCTTTACGGGTGAAGCACGTCACGCAAAGATCGAAGGCCTTGTGGTCGCGCTCTCCGCAAAAGATATTTATGTCTACCATGAACGCTTGGGATTCTCTAGTAAAGAAGTGCTCGACGCGCTCGCCCCTTGGTTGAGCGCCGATACCCCGAAAGTCGCGCACGATGCGAAAACGATTCGTCATGCCTTGCGCTCGCAAGGGATTGAACCAGGCGGCCGTTGGGACGACACGATGCTGATGAGCTATGTGCTTGAAGCGCATTTGAAGCACGAATTGCCTGCGCTTTCTCGTCGCTACTTAAAGCGCCAGATTCCGCTTGTGGAAGAAGTGCTTGGGAAGGGTGCCAAGGCGATTACGCCCGCTGAAGCCGATGTGGACCAACTCGAAAAATGGCTCGCTGAAGAAGGCGCGGCGATTCGCGCGCTTTCTTCAACGCTCTACGCGCACCTCGCCGTGGACGAAAAACTCAAAGGAATCTACGAGCGCATTGAACGTCCACTCTTGATCGTCTTGGACAAGATGGAAACGAATGGCGTAGCAATCGACAGCTTTAAGTTTGCGCAGGAATCGGATGACTTAACGCAACGCTTGAAGTCGCTTGAAGAAGATGCCTATCGCTTAGCAGGGAAGTCCTTTAATTTGTCGAGCCCCAAGCAGTTGGGCACGATTCTCTTTACGGACTTAAAGCTTCCCGTCATTAAGAAGACGGCAACAGGGTCGCCCTCGACCGATGAAGAAGTCTTGAACGAATTGGCGCTTGACTACCCGCTCCCGAAGGTGATTTTGGAATATCGCATGATTGCGAAACTCTTGAGCACCTATATCGACAAGCTCCCGAAGATGCTCGATGCTAAAGACGGGCGTCTACACACCACCTTTGGTCAGGCCACGGCTGTGACGGGGCGCTTAGCGAGTTCGGAACCCAATTTGCAGAACATCCCAGTGCGCACCCCCGAAGGGCGTCGCGTGCGTGAGGGGTTTGTCGCCAAAGAAGGTTGCCAGATTTTGTCGGCCGACTACTCTCAGATTGAATTGCGCATCATGGCGCACCTCTCGGGCGACGAAGGGCTACTTAAAGCCTTCTCGCAGGGGCGCGACGTGCATAAGACGACCGCCGCGAGCGTCTTTAATAAGACTGTGGACGAGGTCACCGCTGACGAACGTCGTATGGCGAAGGTGATTAACTTTGGCCTTATTTACGGCATGAGCCCTTTTGGCCTTGCGCAGAACTTAGGAATTGACCGTAAAGTGGCCGAAAAATACGTGCAAGACTACTTTGCTCGCTATCCAGGCGTGAAGCGCTATATGGAAGAAAAGCGCGCAGAGTGCCATGAAAATGGCTTTGTTGAAACGGAATTTGGTCGTCGCTTGTGGATTCCCGATATCAACGCTTCGCGTAAGCCCGTGCAAGCCGCTGCCGAGCGTGCTGCAATTAACGCCCCGATGCAGGGGACGGCGGCAGACTTGATTAAGCTCGCGATGATTGCCGTGGAAAACTTCTTAGAAGAGGGAGGCTACGAAGCAAAACTCATTCTTCAAGTGCACGACGAATTGATTCTCGAAGTGCCAGAAAAAGAAGTGAAAGAGTTGAAAGACGCCGTGCCACGCTTAATGGCTGAAGTCGCTTCCTTGAAAGTGCCACTCATCGCTGAAGTGGGGGTGGGGGCTAGCTGGGAAGAAGCTCACTAAAAAGCTATAGAGAGAAAAACCGCCTGAACGACAATTGAGCGTTCAGGCGGTTTTCTATATAAGCGAAGCAAAAAATCTTAGAGGCAGGAGCCCGGCTTCATCGGCACTAAGGTCATTAACTTCTTGCCTTCAGCGTCGAAGAAAACGACGGATTCGCCTTCTGCTTTCACGGTCTTGGCAGCCTTCAAATTCGAGACAAAGCTGTTTTCCACCTTCATCAAAGCAGGACCACAAGCGCGCTTGGTCATCCCCATCTGGGAGAAGTCGACCTTGTCGCCATCTTGCGTCACTTTACCCGTGATGCTATTGCAGGCAGTGTTGCCCGAGAGTTCCCCCTTGTCGCTAATTTCAAGCTCAGGGGGAAGTTCACAGTCTTCGCTGATCACTTCAGCCCACATCAAAGAGCGACCCGCCAATTGCGGGGCCTGTGCATACGCCTGAGTGCTCAAGGCGACTAACGAGGTGAGCAGAGCGGCGGCCAATGTCTTTACTGACATAGAAAATCTCCGAAATTTAGAGAGTAAATGAAGTTTGGTTGAGTGTGAGTATAGCAATTTAAGTTTGCACTACCTTAAAGCGAAGGACTCCTTGCAACATTCTCTCACTACTGAAACAAGCGCAAAAAGCCAATGAAAAACCTCGCGAGCATTGCTACCCGCGAGGTTTTGAGGTTGAGAGTCTAAACGCTATGGGTTAGATGAGCTTTTCGCCCTCTTCATAGGGTTCAGAATTCAATTCGCCTTCCATGGCGGTTACGACCACTGCAGAAGCAGCGTCACCCACCACGTTAATGGACGTACGGATCATGTCGAGAATACGGTCCACACCAGCGATCAAGGCCACAGCTTCGAGCGGAATACCGATCTGCGTGAAGACGATGGTCGTCATGATCAAACCAGCGCCCGGCACACCAGCCGTACCGACGGCAGCGAGCACACCCATCACCACGACCGTGAGCTTCGTCGTCATGTCCATCGGAATACCGAAGACTTCAGCGGCGAACACAGCGCACACGCCCATGTAAATGGCGGTACCGTTCATGTTAATCGTGTTACCGAGCGGAATCGAGAAGGAGGAAATCGCTTTGGTTGCGCCTAAACGACGGGTGGAGTCCAAGTTAGCCGGCAAGGCAGCGGCGGACGAGCAAGTCGTGAAGGCAACGAGCCAAGGTTCGAAAATGCCCTTAACAAACTTCATCACCGGAATCTTCGAGAAGATGCGAACCATCGGCAAGAGGATCACACACACGAAGAAGACCGTGGCGAGGAAGGAGCTCAGAATCAAGGAGCCAAGCGGCAAGAGAACCGAGAGACCATGACGGCTCACCGTGAAGGCGATCAAGCCGAACACACCGATCGGAGCAAAGCGCATCACCGTACCGGTCACACGAATCATCGTGTCGCCAACCACTTCAAAGAAGTTGAGCACGGGTTTAGCACGTTCGCCCAAAGCGGAGAGTGCGAAGCCGAACATCACAGCAAAGAAGATGATCTGAAGCATGGAGCCTTTGGCCATGGCTTCGATCGGGTTAATCGGCACGATGTTGAGCAACGTGTCAACGAGCGGCGGCGGAACGATTTCCTTAGCCTTCAAGCCTTCCGTGGAGAGGTCCAAACCGACGCCCGGCTGAATAGCCGAAGCGAAGATCAAGCCAACGGCAACGGAGATAGCCGTCGTAATCGCGTAGATGAGGAGGGTCTTTAAGGCAACGCGACCAAGTTTGGACGTATCACTAATCCCAGCAGCACCTGCAATGATGGTAGCGATCACCAACGGGACGACCACCATACGAATCAAACGAATGAACAAATCGCCCAGTGGTTTGAACCACGTCTGAGCGAACTGCGTATCGACCATAGCACCAACGATAATACCGACCACAAGGCCGATCATCATCTGCCAGGCCAAACCTAGTTTTTTACCAGAGGACATATTTTTCCCACCCTTATGCTAAAAATTGTCCGATTGAAGAAAGTTCTTAGAGATATAGAGGTACGCTAAGAATGTAAAGGCAAGAGTTTTTCTTGCTTTTTTGATTGTATTGCCTTGCTCTTAACGTAACGCTAGAGAAAAACCCTAGGGTTTGGAGAGGAAGATCCGCGATGTGCTCATAAGAGAGGCGATCACGTAAGGAAATATTGCAAAATTTGACGATCATCAAAAGAAAATCCGATTTTATTTAACTATCAGTTAGATAGTTTGTTAAAAATCCTCATCTTTTTTGCGGAGATGTTTCTGAAAAATTAGCTCTATTGGATTGCGTCGAAAGAATGATTTGCGAAAAAAACGGTTTTTGCGCTTCTTTTCTTCGGGATTTTGCTAGGAGAGAAAGCGTGAGAAAAAACGAATAATTGACTGAGGTCGGGTAAAATTCAAGAACCACAAGCGAGAAGAGGGCGGTGAGTGCCTCTTAGCGCGCGGCTGGTCAGAAGGCCAGCATTCTGAATCATTAAGGAAGTGCTATGTCAGAGAAACAGAAACCCGTTGAGTCGTTGAGTTTTGAAGAAGCCATGGAAGAGATCGAACAGATCACGGGCAAACTCACTTCGGGGAATCTTACGTTACGAGACTGCGTTGATAGCTATCAACGTGGTGTAGCATTAGTGAAACGTTGTCGAGACGAGCTCCAAGAGGCTCGTGAACAAATTCAAGTCTTGCAGGCCGACGCTAACCCCACGGTAGCAAAAGACTTCGTAGACGACGAAGAAGATACGCTCTAAAGAGAAAAAAGAGCGCAAGCATAATTCTGAAAAGGCAAGTGAGATGGTTGAGAGTCGTCCAAATTTTCAAACCTGGGGCCAAGAAAAGGCTGAGCACTTTGAGCGCTATGCAGAACTTCATCTGCCCCAGTCAGGAACTGGTCCCAATGAGCTCATCGACGCAATGCGCTATGCGGTATTGGGTGGCGGAAAGCGTATTCGCTCTTTGCTCGCTTACGCAGCGGGTGAAGTCTCTCGCGCCGAAGAAGGTGTGCTCGATTCGGTAGCCCTCTCGCTAGAATGTATTCATGGCTATTCGCTCGTGCACGACGATATGCCTGCGATGGATAACGACACGCTTCGTCGTGGGAAACCCACCGTGCATGTTAAGTTTGGAGAGGCCACCGCGCTCCTTGCTGGTGACGCACTCCAGTGCCAAGCCTTTGAAGCCTTAAGCCAAATGACGGCTGAACCTGCTATGGTATTGCGATTGGTGAAGACCCTTTCTCACGCCTCTGGCGTTCGAGGCATGTGTGGCGGGCAAGCGTTTGACTTAGCCATGGTGGGAGAAAAACCTGGCATTGAAGAGCTCTCGCAAATGCAAGCCTTAAAGACGGGTGCTTTGATTGAAGCGGCGGTCTTGATGGGCGCACAAGCGGGGGAATGGGACCGCTTGGCAGATTTCACCAAAGAAGCGCTTTTAGAATACGCTGACCATTTGGGGGTTGCGTTCCAAGTGGTAGACGATATTTTAGATTGCACTGCCGATAGCCAAACATTAGGCAAAACGGCAGGAAAAGATGAAAAAGACGACAAACCCACTTGGGTGTCGTTACTTGGTCTAGAAGGCGCTCGCGCGCGAGCTGAAAGCTTGCACCAAGCCGCGCTTGCCGCGCTAGACCGTATCAAGCAAGATCGTTTTGTCGCGCCAGACGCAACGGTGCGCCTCAAAGAAATTGCTGATTACGTGGTTTTGCGTAAGTTTTAAGTGAATAAAGAAGTTTCTCCACTAAGAGAGGGATTTTCTTTTAGAAAATTTTGTGTCACTATACAATGATGGCCGTGTGGCTAAGCCTAAGGAAGAAAAGTGACTTCGTATCCTGTATTAGAAAAGATCAACGACCCTAAAGATCTTCAAGCTTTAGATGAAAAAGAATTACCAGAATTGGTGACTGAGTTGCGCCAATTCTTAGTCGACTCCGTCTCCAAGACGGGGGGACACCTCTCGAGCTCTTTGGGCGCCGTGGAATTATCGATTGCCTTACATCGAGTGTTCAACACCCCAGACGATCGTTTGATTTGGGACGTTGGACACCAGGCTTATGCACACAAAATTTTGACTGGTCGCCGTGAACAAATGGGCACATTGCGCCAGAAAAATGGTCTCTCTGGCTTTCCAAAACGCACTGAATCCGAATACGACGAATTCGGCACAGGGCACTCTTCCACTTCCATTTCTGCCGCTCTCGGGATGGCGGTTGCTGCGAAACTCGAAGGCAAAAAAGATCGCTGGCACGTTGCGGTGATTGGCGACGGTGCTTTGACTGGCGGGATGGCGATTGAAGCATTGAACGATGCGGGCTTTTATAAGTCTGGCGTCAAGCTTCTCATCATTTTGAACGACAATGAATGCTCGATTTCGCCACCTGTGGGCGCGATTTCAGCTCACTTGGCGAAGATGGTCTCAACGCGCACCTATATGGAGTGCCGTGAACTCTCGAAGAAGATTTTGAAGCCCGTGCCTGGTCTCTGGAAGATCGCGAAGCGCATGGAACAAAATGCCATCTCCTTTATGAGCCCGCCCTCGAACCTCTTTTCGAGTTTTGACTTGAATTACTACGGTCCGATTGATGGGCATGATGTCAACGGCTTAATCGAAGTGCTCTCTAATTTGAAGCAGCTCGATTGTCCTTGCGTGCTCCACATCGTAACGAAAAAGGGTCACGGGTACGAGCTCGCTGAAAAAGATCCGACGGCTTATCACGGCGTAGGGAAATTCGATCCCGCGGTGGGGTTGGTGAGTGGCCCCAAGGGTGCTCCCACCTATACACAGGTCTTTAGTCAGTGGATTGAAGAGAAGGCCGCTGCTGATGAGCGTCTTTATGCTATCACCCCAGCCATGCGCGAGGGTTCTGGCTTAGTGCAGTTTGAAAAGCTTTTCCCAGATCGTTATCGTGACGTCTCGATTGCGGAGCAGCATGCGGTCACGTTTGCCGCGGGGCTCTCTTGTGAAACGATTCGCCCAGTGGTGGCGATCTACTCCACCTTTATGCAACGCGCCATGGACCAGATTATCCATGACGTCGCCTTGCAGAATCTGCCCGTCCTCTTTGCGGTGGACCGTGGCGGCTTGGTGGGGGCGGATGGGGCAACGCATCATGGGTTCTTTGATATTCCGCTTCTGCGTACCGTGCCTAACATGACGGTGATGGTCCCCTCGGACGAAAACGAATGCCGTTTGATGTTAAATACGGGTTACGAATTGGGCACCCCTGCCTCGGTTCGTTATCCGCGTGGCAAGGGTCCGGGCGTAAGCCCCACGGCAAAACTTGACGAAACGATTCCTATCGGGAAAGCGCGTCAGTTGCGCCACGGGAAGAAAGTCGCCATCTTGGGCTTTGGCTCCATGGTCTCTCGCTGTTTAGAAGTAGCGGATACCTTTGATGCCGCTGTCTACGATATGCGCTTTGTGAAGCCCATTGATAAAGAGACGATTCTCGAGGCGGCTAAGAACTTTGACTTACTCGTCACAGTGGAAGAAGGGGTGCTCGCAGGCGGTGCGGGTTCCGCAGTCCTTGAAGTGCTCTCTGAAGAGGGCGTGGTTGTGCCAGTCCTTCGTCTAGGTCTTCCGGATGAATTCTTGGAGCAGGGCACACAAGACGAACTTTTGGCAGATGTGGGCCTCTCGGTTGAGGGGATTCGTGCCTCGATTCAAAAGCGCCTCGAAGCGCTCAATCTCGCCTAACTTCTCGTTAAGTCTCTGAGAAATCACTACTTTTTTGAAGTCCCGTTGATCCTTGGTCCGATCAGCGGGATTTTTTTCACGCTTATTTTTCGAAAAGTTGGGGGTAGCTCCTAGCTTTTCTCCTCTCAGTTTCCCAGTTTTGATTAAGTTATTGATTTATAAGGAAAAATTTTAAAATATACTCTAGACCTAGTTCTCCAAGGAGAGAGAATTACTCCTTCTGGAGGGGTAAAAGTTGAGAAAAATTGCGCATTTTTGGGTGAAATGTTCAAAAAAATTGTCAAAACCCTAGGGATATTCCTAGGAATTTTGTCTCTTGACCTGTGGGAGACCCTCAGTCTTAAAGTTTCTTCCATGCTTTTTTAATCACAGCGAAATTCGTTTCGCGCACTTCGAGGTCAACAATGACAAAAGAACTTTCTCGCCGTGCCTTTTTGCGCACAGGTTTAGTCAGTGGTGCGACTTTGGCCGCCTCTCCTCTCGTTCACGCTGCTGGTGGTATCTATAAGCCGGGGACTTATTCCGCTAAGGCCGCTGGTATTGGTGACGTGACCGTCACGATGACGTTTGATGAAAACAAAATCACGAACGTGGTGTTGGATGTAGCCAATGAAACTCCGTCGATTGGCCAAGCTGCTGCCGAAACGTTGAAGAAGCAGTTGATGAGCCTTCAGAGCGCTGAAATTGATGGCGTCTCTGGTGCCACCATTACGTCTCGCGCTGTTCATCAGGCCGCTGCCAAGTGTATCGCCCAAGCTCGTGGCGAAATCCCAGTTGAAGTCATCACCAAGAATGAAGAAAAGGATGACGGCGACTGGCTCGGCAAAGCTCCTGAAATCGCTGAAAAAGATATTGTTGCGACGCACGACACCGACATTCTCGTCGTGGGTTGCGGTACGGGCGGTATGTTCGCCGTAGCCGCCGCTGCTGAAGCTGGTGGCAAGGTGATCGGTATCGATCGCTTCCCAGTGGGCACTGGCGTTCGTGAAGACTTGGGTGCTATTGATTCGCGCTACCAGAAGAAGTGGGGCACGAAGATTGACAAGTTTGACTTCATCACGATGGCTACGCAGTACGCTGGCGGCCATATCCAGCAAGATTTGGTGAAGCTCTGGTGCGAACAGTCTGCTGAAGCCATTGATTGGTTGGGTGACCGTTTGGAAGAACGTGGCATCGAACTCTGGCACGAAGCAGGCGACAAGGATGACCATACCCGCTATGAACACTTCGCCACGGGTCACTCTCCTCGCTTGCCGCGTGGCAAGGATGGCAAATTCACCGTTACGTTGAGCCAGGTCATCGCTGACTACGCGCTTAAGAAGGGTGCTCGCTTTGACTACAGCACCAAGATGGTGAAGCTCGAAAAGAATAAAGAAGGTCGCGTCACGGGCTGTATCGCTCAGAATGGCGAAGGCAAATACGTGCGCTACAACGCCAAGAAGGGCGTGATTGTGGCAACGGGTGGCTACGCTAAGAACATCAAGATGATGGAAGCGCTCCAGCCTTGGAACCTTCGTGTGGTGGGTCGTACGGGTGCTATGCCTGGCGCTCACGGTGACGGTATCCGCGCTTGCCTCTGGGTTGGTGCCAAGATGGACGAAACCCACTCCGCTTTGAAGTTTGACCGCTGCGCAATCCGCCCGAATCAGACGCCTGGCGTTGAAACGATGAACTCGGGTGATTCCGGTTTCTTCTGGATGGGCTCTCAGCCTTGGCTCAAGGTGAACGCTGACGGTAAGCGCTTCATGAATGAATCGGGTACCTACGAAAATATTCTTCACGCTGACGAATACCAGAAGGGTCACAGCCACTACACGCTCTTTGATAGCAACTGGGTGAAGTACGCCGAACAATTCAAGATGCCCGGCTGCTCTCGTATGTTCCCGTTTGCTAACGGCGCTGACCCCAACATTCCTTGGCAGGTCGTTGAATCGAAGATGCTTCCTGGCTTGATCGAAAAGGGCTTCGTGGTGAAGGCCGATACGATTGAAGAACTCGCTCAGAAGCTCCAATTGCCAGTCGAAACCTTGAAGGCCACGATCGCTCGCAACAACGAACTCTACAAGAAGGGTGAAGACGTGGACTACGGTAAAGAAGCCCACCGCCTCTCCCCGATCGATAAGGCTCCGTTCTACGGTGCTAAGAATACGGGCTGGTTGCTCTGCACGTTGGATGGTATCCAGATCAACACCGACATGAACGCTATTGACACGGAAGGCAACCCCATCCCGGGTCTCTATGTGGTCGGTAACGACAGTGGCAGCTACTTTGCGAACGAATACCCGAACCTTGCCACGGGTATGGCTTGCGGTCGTACGGTGACCTTTGGTCGCATCGTGGGTCGCAACCTCGCCAAAGCGAAAGCCTAAATAACGACTTAGTCCTTCCTAGAGACCCGTACTCCGCGTTAAGGCGAGAGTATGCGAGGTACGGGTCTCTAGGGCAATCCTCAAAAATTTTTTAGACCTCAATCTTAGTAAGCCGCGGAAAACCCTCCCCCCTTACAAGAACACTCAACCTATTGAAGGAAAGACATTATGAAATCCCGCGTATTCTCTGTCGCTCTTTTGAGCGCAATGGCCGCCATGGCCTCGAGCCAAGCCTCTGCCACCAATGTGGAACTCTATGGTGTGGTTGACTATGGGATGTCGATTCAGAACCGCTCTTATGCTGATGATTCCAGCGCTACTGTGACCGCAATGAAAACGGGTCAGTACTTGGGTCCGCGTTTCGGTTTGAAGGGTACGGAAGACTTGGGCAATGGCGTGAAATTAGGTTTCGTGCTTGAAAGCGGTTTCGATGGCGATACTGGCATGATGGGCCAGGGTGGTCGTCTCTTTGGTCGCGATGCTCGCTTGTACTTGGAAGGTGATTTTGGTTATCTCTCCTTCGGTCGTATGGGTCCTGTCGTTGGTGGCAATGGTCCCTATGCTCTTTTTGGTCGTTTGATGAACCCGTTCTCCTGTGGTTGGGCAGACGTTGGTGGCACGCTCCAGTTGATGGCTTTGGGCTATCCGTACGTGGATAATGCTGTGGCTTATCGTTCCCCGAAGTTTGGCGGCGTTGATGCGACGCTTCAATATTCCTTTGGTACTGACGTGAGCCGTTATGGCTCTGGCAATGAAGGGACGTCGAGCGTTGAACGTATGTATAGTGGCGCTCTTCGTTACCAGAATGATCGCGTGTTGATCGCCGCTGGTATTGAACGTATTAACCAGGCTCAGCCGGCTGCTCGTGAAGCTGGTCTCGATGATTCGATTTCCTACAACTTGGGCGGTAACTTCGATGCTGGTTGGGCCAAGCTCTACGCTTATGGTCAGTATTCCAAGAATTACTCTGCCGCTGCTAAGACCACGATCTTTGCTGTTCCCTCTGGTGTTGACGGCTACGGTGTGATTCTCGGTGCTGAAAAGCGTGCTTTGGGTGGTAACTTCTTGACGTCTATCGGCTACGGTAGCTACAAAGGAAGCCATGATCGCGACATGACGATGAAGACCTATCAGGTTGCTTTAGGTTACCACTACTCCTTGAGCAAGCGCACCACGCTTTACACGGCCGCTGATTGGATTCGTTCTGACTACTCTGATGCCTATAAGAATACGCATCCGAAGGCTATGAAGGGTGTCTATGAATTCATCTTCGGTATCTCTCACAAGTTCTAATAAGCTCCTAAGGTGATTTTTTCTCCCCTCGTCCCGAATGTCTCCCGGGACGAGGATCACCGATTTCTTTGGGCAATCTTTAGAAGACAACGGTCTATTCTTCGATTCGGATGGGAATCAGGAAGCGGCCAATGCCATCCAAAGGTTGCCCTTCTTTGTCTGAGAGACGCATTTCGTTGATGAGTAACGAGTCCCCTCGTTCCACAAAGCCCAATTTGCGCAATGTTTCTTGAGCGGGGTGCTTGCCTTCTGCAATGGAGCGCATAGCAAAAGCATCCTTAACGCCACGGAAATGGAAAACGAAAGTTTTATTGAAAGTTAGTTTGACAACGGCATCGTTGACTGGAAGGTTGTAGCGCTTGAGGAGGCTCTCAGGGATAGCAAGTCCCCAAAAAAGTTCTGGCTTTCCACTACTGTTTCTCACATAAAGGGCCGATTTTGTAATAGGTAGCCAGGCTAACCAATCATTGAGGATTTCATAGATGTGTTCATCTTTGATGAAGTCGCTCGTGTGAGAGTGAAAGAGAAAGTAGTAGGGCTCAGTGTTGGTAATTTCCCAGTCAGAAGTCTTGCAACTGTGCTCGTTAAACCAAGCACGAAAACGTTGATGTTCTTCTACGATGCTTTGCTGGCGAGCGATTTCGGCGGAAATTTTATCAATTTTTTCATCGAGTTCAACCACCGCTTCTTCAGGCGTTTTTTCAAGTAATGCCTGCATTTCTTTCACGCTGACGCCATAACTGCGCAAACGCAAGTATTCCAAAATACGACCAGATTGTTCAAAGCCGTAATAGCGATATCCGCTCTCGGAAGGTTGTACCAAAAGAAGCCCATTTTCTTCGTAGTGCTTGAGAAAGTCGGCTGATACACCAAGGTAGCGAGCAAAGTCACCGATACGATATTTTTTTAGATTGGGAGGAGGTGCCATGGTATTTAGGGAGGTGAGAAAAATTAGTCGAGAGCACTTTTTATTGTAGTGTGTTTTTGCAATAGCTATGTGTCAGACAACATGGCGAATCCCCTCTATTGGTAAGGAGAAAAAGCGATGTTGGTAAAAAATCAAAAGAAGGCGGTACAATGAAGAGTAGGGAGTCCCAACTCCACCCACCTTCACCCACAGGAGATGGTGTATTGCTCCGAGCAACTGCACCATGAAAGCCTATGACACTGCAGCACAACTTCTCTCTCGATGGTCTGACAACGTTTGGTTGCCGCTCTGAAGCACAATACTTCGCGCGTGTGAGTACGCTTGAAGAATTGAAAGCCGCGCTCGTAGAAGCGCAAAGCTTGGGCATCAAGGTGCACCTCTTGGGCGGTGGTGCCAACACCATTGCTCGAGAACATATCCGTGGGTTGGTGCTCAAAATCGATATCAAAGGGTTTGACCTTCAACCGCATGGCGAAGAGGAAGCACTTGTGACGGTGGGCGCAGGCGAAGTCTTTGATGATGTGATTCGTCGCACGATTGAAGCGGGCTACAGTGGACTTGAAAATTTAAGCGCCATTCCTGGCACCGTGGGTGGGGCTGTGGTGCAAAATATTGGCGCCTATGGGGTGGAATTGGCTGAGCACTTCGTGAGTGTACGCGTCTGGGATCGTCAGTCTCAGTCTGAGCGTGTCTTAACGCTCGAAGACTGCGACTTTGCTTATCGCCACAGTGTCTTCAAGATGCCCAAAGCCTCGCAGTGGGTGATTATCTCGGCAGTTCTTCGTGTGACGAAGCGTTTTAAACCCGTCATTGGCTACAAAGACGTCGAACAGGTCTTAGAGCGCGAAGGACTGAGTGCAGAAACTTTGACGCCCGCGAAGATGGCCGAAATTATTCGCGAAATCCGTGCGCGAAAACTGCCCAATCCTGCTGAAATTGGAAACGCTGGGTCGTTCTTTACGAACCCCATCGTTAACAAGGTGCTTTGGAGGAAAGTTCTCACGACAACGCCAAGTCTTACTACTTACAAGATTGGTGGCGGTCGCATGAAGATTGCGGCAGCAAGCCTCATTGAAGCGGCGGGCTTCAAAGGGCAGAGGGCAGGCAATGTTGGCGTCTCGGATCGTCACGCACTGATTCTCGTTAATCATGGTGGCGCAACGGGCGAAGAAGTCCTGGTTTTTGCGCAGAGTATTCAAAATAAAGTCGAAGCCCTCTATGGAGTGCGTTTGGCAATGGAACCCGTGGTGCTTTAATGTCGAAAAATACTGAACTTGGCATCGCACCGTGGAGCGTCGCCTCACTTGCGGAGGACACAATATCGCTTCTGGAAGACGCCTATTATTCCGAGTGGCGCCACGAAACCTTAGGGGACGATGCACTCGCTCGCAAGATTGCGCGCTACTTTTGCGCACACCTTGCCAATCAAACCAACTTGTCAGACATTTATCTATACTGTGGCAGGTTTGCAGGCGTGGTACTTGCTCGCATCCACAGTCAGCCCATTACGTTAAAGTTGCCACCCGAGTATGATGAGGCAGCGCTTGAAGCGGAAATCAAAGCAACCGAGCTCGGGCGCAAATCGATTTTTCTGTGTCAGACGATTTTTAAGTTGAACGAAACGCTTCGCCAGAATGCCGCACAAAATGGTCGCGTCTTTGATGCGGAACTCCTTTTCCTTTTTGTGGCAAAAAGACACCGTCGTGGTGGTTTAGGAAGGCAAATGGTCAAATACATGCAAGGAAGCATGGAAAGGGCTGGCGCGAAAAATTTCTGCCTTTTCACCGACACGAATTGCAATTGGCAGTACTACATGAAGGCGCCCTGGGTGAAAGAAGGGGAATTGCCTTGGCCAGAGGTTGAAGGTATGGCGGGTGGACGCGAAATGATGTTTTCCAGAACGCTCTAAAAAATCTAGGGACAAAAAAAGCACAACCATTTCGGATTGTGCTTTTTTTGATTAGGGAGACGATGTGTCATCTCCCTCAATCACTCCGGCTAATTAGGCCATGGCCTTGATAGCGGCGGAGAGACGGCTCTTATGACGAGCAGCAGCATTAGCGTGGAGAACGCCCTTGCTCTTCATCGTGTCGATCACGGATTCAGCGCGAACGAAAGCTTCCTTAGCGGCAGCCTTGTCACCGGCGACGATGAACTTGCGCACAGCCTTGATGGCGGTACGGTACTGGCTGCGCTGGGCAGCGAGGTGAGAGTTACGAGCAACGTTCTGACGAGCGCGTTTGCGAGCTTGCTTAGTATTGGCCATTTTGTAAAATTCCTTTGCCTTTAAAAGAGGTTAACAGTCGGCGTCGAGAAAATGAATGATCCCTCAACTTTGAGAGATCTCTCATGGGTCCATCTCGGTGTGCCCGATGACCTGAGGATGCATCGGAGACGCCGCCTACCGACTTTCTGTCGAGCAAGAACAGAAAACGTTGGCAATGCGGTTTTTAGCTGTTGACACCAAAGACTTCGCTAGGGTTTTCGAGTGAATCACTTCAAGCCACTCTCAGTCTTTCGTGAGACCGGAACGAAAGGAGAGAAGCCTTCAATGAAATGACACATCTCAGAAAGCTCTTGACTATATCAAATTTCCAAGCTCCTTGGGGCTTTTGGAGTAAAATTTTTTCTTTAATGTTTATCCGCTTCTTTCCTACGGATCTTTTTCCATGTCTTTGCTGAAATCTTCGGCGACGGTTTCGAGTCTCACCTTAGTGAGTCGTGTAACCGGCGTTATCCGTGATATGTTGATCGCCCGCTACTTTGGGGCGAGTGCCGAAACGGACGCGTTCTATGCCGCTTTCCGACTCCCGAATATGTTGCGCCGTCTTTTCGCTGAGGGCGCCTTTCAGCAAGCCTTTGTCCCGATGTTGGCTGACGTGAAAGAAAAGGGGAGTGACGCGGAGTGCCAAGATTTCATTCACCATGTGCTCACGATGCTCGCGATGGCGGTTTTTGCCGCGAGCGTTTTGGGGGTGCTCGCTTCGCCCTTGCTCGTCTGGGCTATTGCGGGCGGGCTTTCCTCGAACCCTGAAGCGTTTGATTTGGCCGTAGCCTTAACGCGCTTCATGTTCCCCTATATCGCCTTTATGTCGCTTGTGGCCTTCGCTGCGGCGATTTTGAACACGTGGCGTCGTTTTGCGATTCCTGCCGTTACCCCAGTGCTACTCAATTTGAGTTTCATTGGTTGCTCAATTGTCTTAGCTCCACGCATGAGTGAACCGATTTGGGCGCTCGCCATCGCGGTCATCTTGGGTGGTATTTTGCAGTTGGGTACGCAAATTGTGGCTCTTTGGCGCTTAGGGATCCGCTTTAAGTTTGTGAGTCCTAAAAAAGCCTATGGCGACAGCAATGTGCGTCGCGTCATGAAACTGATGATTCCTGCGCTTTTTGGCGTGGGTGTAGCACAGCTCTCGATTTTGATTAACACTAATATCGCTTCGCACTTAGAGCATGGCGCCGTGACGTGGCTTAACTACGCAGACCGTTTGATGGAATTTCCTACGGCGCTTTTGGGCGTCGCGCTTGGCACCGTGCTTCTCCCTGGGCTCTCTCGCGCTTATGCGCAAGGCGATACCGCGCGCTACAACCATCTGCTTGACCGCGCTCTGCGCCTGGTGGTTTTAGTGGGGATTCCGGCGGCAGTGGGGCTTTGGCTTACAGCGGACGCGCTCGTCGCCTTCCTCTTTCAAGGGAAACAGTTTTTGCCTAGCGACGTGCATCAGACCGCTTTGGCCGTTGTGGGGTATAGCGTGGGTCTCTTAGGGCTCATTGCCCTCAAGATTGTGGCTCCAGCTTTTTATGCCCGTAAAGACATTCGCACCCCAGTGCGTGTGGCCTGCTGGAGCTTGGTGTGCGTACAGTTAGTGAACTTAATTTCTGTACCACTTTTTTCGCAAGCAGGGCTCGCGCTCTCTGTTGGGATTGGAAGCCTCTTTAATGCAGGAACGTTGCTATTTTTCCTTCGTAAGCGCGATATTTATACGCCACAAGCGGGCTGGGTTCGCTACTTAGCACGTATTACCGTTGCGACACTCGTGATGGGCGGGGCGCTCTACTGGGGACAGTTGGGCTACGACTGGACAACGCTAGCTTGGAGCATGCGCGCAGTGGGCGTTGCCGTGATGGTTCTGGGAGCCGCTGTCGTTTACTTTGGTCTCCTTTTTGCCATGGGTTGGCGACTTAAAGAAATTCGCGGCTAAGAAAGTGAAAACGCCATAACAAAAGAGCACGACTTCTGTCGTGCTCTTTGCGTCTCTGGTATTCGAGTTTAGTTCGAGCCATCCGATTCGTGATCAACGCCTTCAGCTTCATAATTAAAAGGCATTTCGTCAGGCCAGGCGATCAAGGCATCTTCTTCCATGGTTTCGAGTGCCTCAGCACCAAGATAGGCGGTGTTAACCGCGTAATTGAGCTTCGCGTACACATGCAAAAGCTTATTTTTGAGCACATCTTCTGCGTCTTCCAGGTCGCCATTGTCGAGCATCTCAACCGCTTCGCCGAGCGCTTCGTAGGCGTCTGTTAACGTGGCAGAAAACCAATCTTTATCAATTTGATCGTGGCTCATGTGAGTGGAACCTCAAAAAAGTGGCGGTATATACCGAAATTGTCGCCATCATTGTAGCGAAAAACATTCAACGAAATCAGTTCGAGTTTAATCCTGCTTTTGCGCTTTCGCCATGCCTTCATCAACGAGCTTTTGGTAGTGCTGATTCAGCTCTTCCGCGTATTCGCGTTGAATTTGCTGGCGAGGAACACCTACCGAGGTGCGCACGCGCTCTCTAAGACCCAACTTCCATTCGTCTTGGAGTTGATATAAGTACTGCTGACGTTCTTTTTGATCAAGGCGGTGTCCCAGCTCAAACTCGCGCGCGAGAATAGCGTTTCGCACACGGTCTTTGTATTTTTTAGCGTTTTCAGCAAGGAGTTGGCGACGACGTTTGAATTTATTGAGCTCTTTTCGTTCGTCTCGCCCTCTAAGCGTAGGGCGAACGACGTGATTGGTGAATGAACTCACTTCTTCAATCAGGTCGAGTGCAGCTTGTTTATCTTGCTTAGCAATATTAATGATTTCTTCGAGTGCGCCGTTCCCTTGTTCTCTGATGCGGTCCAAGTTGGGTTCTTTTGGGAGCTGATTGATGACCTTGAGTAGCCAGTGTTTCTTAATGGGGCCGGTCTCTTCGAGCAAGATGTCAATCGCATCTCTAAGACGGGCGCCGTCTACAGCAAGACCGAGATTTTTCGCTGGAAGTTGTGCCATCACGATTCCTAATGCATTTAACAGTATAGAGTGAGTATATACCGTCTCTTGACGCTAAGTAAAGCGAAGAGCACAACCTCCAAAGGAAGACTAAGCGGTTAATCGGTAACGTTAGGCCTTGCCAGTCGTGGGCTTGAGGAGCTCGGCCTGTGTTTGATAGTACTCATTGAGCTCCTTTTCAAACTCATCAAAAACCTTTGCGCGATGGAGTCCTTCAACGTTAGCCAAGCGCTCTTGCAAGGTAGCGCGCCATTCGTTTTTCTTTTTCGTCACGTAGTTTTTGCGCTCAAGAGGCGTCATCTTGCGCCCGAGTTCGTATTCACCCACCTTGATCACGTTGTGCAGACGGCGCTTAAACTGCGTGGCACGTTCTAGTAGCGTGGCGTGAAGTCGCATGGCAGGCGGGATCCTTCCGTTCTCAATACTGTCGGCATCGCGAAGCACGTTCTCAGCACGGATTTTCTCAGCCGCCTCGATCAACTCCAAGGCCGACTCTGAGTCCTGTTGCGCCAGACTGTATAACTCAATTAAGGGTTCGAGTTTTTCATCAAGACCTGAAGGGGCAGAACAGGTCTCGATCGCTTTTCTCACAGTGGCACTGCAAGCAGGACCCAGAGTAGGATTGGTGAGCATCGCCACAGCGAGTTTGAGGCGATACGTATCGACGTTGAGGTTGGGTTTTTTAACAGTGATTTTCATGGTCAAAGTTCCTATCAGATAAAGGTTAAAAATCAAAAAAAGAGGAGAAGTAACATGAACACTGTAGAGGTTATACACAAACTGTTCATAACGACTACAAAACAGAGTATATAACCAGTGTAGAAGAAAAAGCAATAGGCTTTTTTCGAGGCGGGATCGTTTGGAGAAAAAAGTGGGAGAAAAAACGCGAAAAAAGAGAGGGCGTTAGGGTGAAAAAGAAAAGCGAATTTTCTCCTCTTAGAGAAACCTTGAAACTGCTGATAACACTAAGGATTGAATAAGGTCAAAAAAAGCGTAATTTTCCTGTGGAAAGTGTGGAGAAAAAGATGCACAATGACGGATCTGGAAAAAGTGATCAGTATTTTCCCTAATGAAGAAAAATAACAATGTCTTTCTCGCAATCTTTTGAACAATTTATTCCTCGAGAAGAGCGCACCTGGAACCGCCTGGCGGTGAGTCTCGGGATGTTTATTCTGGGGACGATTTTCGCTAGTTGGGCCTCGCGTATCCCGGATATTAAGCATTTCCTCAATTTGAGCGATGCGCAATTGGGCTTTGCACTTTTCGCGGCACCAATTGGTCAGATCCCATCGATGCTCGTGACGCCGATGTTGGTGAAGCGTTTTGGCTCGCGTGCCATCGTGACGACCGCGATGCTCTGCTATCCGATCATGCTCGTCTCGCTCGGCTTCGTGCAAAGCGTGCACCAACTCTTCCTTGTGCTCATCAGCTTTGGCGTTTTCAATAGCATGCTGAGTATTTCGGTGAACGCACAGGCTGTGGGGGTAGAAAACCTCTACGGGCGCTCGATTATGGCGAAGTTCCACGGTTGCTGGTCGCTGGGTGGTGTGATCGGTGGTCTCTTTGGTGGCATGATGGCGGGGTTGGATGTTTCGCCTCGCTGGCACTTCGTCTGCATTTTGCTGTTGGCCTTTGCTAGCGCAAACTTTGCTTGGCGTCACTTGATGAAAACGGACCCCTTGCCCAACGTGGCGCATACGGGGCTTACGCGTCACCGCTGGATGAAGCCAGATATTCTTCTTGTGATTTTGGGGATTATCGGCTTTGGTTCCATGGCAGTGGAAGGCTCGATGTACGACTGGAATTCGGTCTACTTTGTTTCCGTTCTTCACGAAGAAGGCTTCTCCGCTCGCCTGGGCTACTTGGTCTGTATGATAGCTATGGTCTCGGCGCGCTTTATTGCGGACGGCTTCATTAACCGTTATGGCGAAGTGTTTGTGCTCCGTGTTTCTTCGGTGTCGATGACAATTGGGCTTGCGATGCTCGTTGCGTTCCCCACGCTCATTCCTGCCATGATCGGTAGTGCTTTTGTGGGCTTTGGGATGGCAGCCGTGGTGCCGATTTGCTTCTCAATGGCAGGTCGCTCGACGCTTGTCTCCGCATCGACCGCTATTTCGATGGTGACCGCCATTTCCTTCTTGGGCTTCTTGATGGGGCCGCCGGTGATTGGCACAATGTCTGAACACATCGGTTTGCGCGGCGCATTTGCCGTGGTGATGGGCGCTCCGATTATTGTGGTGCTCCTCTCGGCGAAGTTGAAAAAGATCGCTCCGAAGAAGCATTAAGTCAAAAAGCGCTTTAACGAAAGAAGAGTTCGGTTCACGCCGGACTCTTTTTTTTGGCTCTGGAAATTTGAAAAGAGGCTAGCTAGTCTCATTTCTTTTGTGGCTTCATGGCTTTGCTTTCGGAAAGCCTTCTCTTCAAGCTTTCTTCTTTGCTCGAGCTTTAGAGCGTCTCCTCAGTGTGTGTTTTCACTAGCACAAAACTTTCTTCCTTCACGTGCATAGGTGTGCATAGGGCTTTTTTCGGCACAAGAAAAAACTCCCGCAATTCTTGAGAACTGCGGGAGCATCCACGGAGAAAGTGTGGAGGATTCTAAATTATTTCCAGGTCGGGCGGACAGCGCCGTCGAAGGTCTTTTCAATGAAGGCCTTCACTTCAGGGGAGCGATAGGCTTCAACGAAAGCCTTAACCTTCGGGTCGTTGGCGTTGTTGTCGCGAGAAGCGATGATGATCAACGCGTAGGGAGCCTTCAAGGATTCAAAGTAGAAGCCGTCCTTAGCCTTCAAGCCAGCGGAAAGAACATAGTTCATCGGAATCACAGCGACAGAAGCGTCATCCAGGGAGCGCGGGAGCTGAGCAGCTTCGAGTTCCACGATCTTCAACTTCTTCGGGTTTTCAACGATGTCAGCGACCGTGGCCTTGGAATCCAAGCCCGGGGTCAACTTGATCAAACCAGCGGCTTCGAGCAAGAGAAGCGCACGGCCAGCGTTAGAAGGATCGTTCGGGATCGTGAAAGAAGCACCGTTCGGAATATCCTTCACATCCTTGATCTTGTTGGAGTAAAAGCCCATCGGCTGAACAACAGCGTCAGAAATCTTCACGAGCTTCGTGCCCTGCTGCTTGTTGAAGTTATCCAAGAAGGGCTGGTGCTGATAAACGTCAGCGTCCAAGGAACCTTCAGCCAAAGCGCGGTTCGGGGAAAGGTAGTCGGTGAATTCAACCACTTCCACATTCAAGCCACGGGTCTTAGCGACACCAGCGGCAGCGTTCACGATAGCAGCGTGCGGACCAGCGGTCACACCCACTTTGATGGAATCATCTTTAGCCTGAGCCGAGAAGGCGAGGGTGCTAGCAAAAGCAGCGGCTAAAACGGTTTTGACAAGGAGTCGCTTAGAGATTGTCATGATGTAGTCCTACCTCAAAAAAAAGTTGATTTCACGTCAGCCAGAGAGAAGAGAGATGGCACTCAAACGTCATCCCGAAGGAAGCGTGAGAAGAGACGTGTTGATTTTCGTTAAAACCATTTTGCCTTAGCTCAAGGTGGGTGGCGTAGGTAATACCTCAAAAAGCCCGTGATTCTAAGGAAAAGTAGGCGATCAGACCTAAGAGAAATCTATTAGAAAAAAGGACACTTGAATCGTTTCAAATGTCCTTCTAACCGTTGTGTGCCTAGGAAATGCCCTCAATTTCTTCCGAAAGTTCTAACCATTTCATCTCAAGCTCTTCGACTTGGGGTTTTAATTCCCCATGCGCTTTCAAAATGGCCGCAACTTCCTCGTTAGGCGTTTCATTGTAGAAATTGGGGTTGGCAAGTCGTGCATCCAGTGCCGCCAATTCTTCATTGGCTTTGGCCATCGCTTTTTCGACTTTGGTCAACTCTTTTTGTAGCGGGGCGCGAAGGGCGGCAATACGTTGACGCTCTTGTGCTTCTAAGCGGCGCGCTTCCTTTTTATTGATGACGGGTTCTTTCTGCGCTCGCGCTTCTTCTTTTTCTTGGCGCGTCGTTGTACGACGATGCTCAAGAATTAATTCTGCGTAGTCATCCAAGTCCCCATCAAAGGGCGTCACTTTCCCTTCATGGACCAAAATCAAACGATCTGTCGTTGCACGAAGCAAATGGCGATCATGCGAGACGATCAACACGGCACCACTATAAGTGGACAAAGCCATCGTGAGTGCTTCACGCGTTTCCATATCCAA
Organism: uncultured Sutterella sp.; assembly: GCA_905197905.1. Classification (GTDB taxonomy): domain Bacteria; phylum Pseudomonadota; class Gammaproteobacteria; order Burkholderiales; family Burkholderiaceae_F; genus Sutterella. The sequence continues at coordinate 121,269 of CAJKAP010000007.1, forward strand.
ATGGTTCGTTGGTTCGTCCAAGACCAAGAGGTTAGGTTTATTCCAGGCAAGAAGCGCTAAGGCAAGGCGCGCTTTTTCGCCGCCCGACATCGGACCCACGGGCGCCGTGGCAAAGTCCCCCGAGAAGCGATAAACGCCTAAAAAGTCACGCAACTCTTGTTCACGCACATCGGGGGCTAAGCGGCGCAGATGCTCAAGCGGCGTATCCGTGGGGCGCAATTGGTCGAGTTGGTGCTGGGCAAAGTAGCCAATCTCTAAACCCTGACCGCGACGAATGTCGCCTGCCATAGGAGCGAGCTGACCGACAATGCCTTTCACAAGCGTCGACTTCCCAGCGCCGTTAACGCCAAGAATCCCAATACGCTCACCAGAGCGAATGGAGAGCGTCACATCAGAAATGACCACATGCTCTTCGTAGCCCAAAGCGAGGTTTTCCGTGTCCACTAAGTGTTCAGGAAGACGCACGGGTTCGGGGAATTCAAAACGCCATTCGCGCTTAGCACGCACGGGTTCCACGGCTTGGAGTTTTTCCAGCATCTTGATGCGGGACTGTGCCTGACGAGCCTTCGTCGCTTTCGCACGGAAGCGTTCAATAAAGGCGCTTAAGTGCGCCGCTTCGCGTTCATAAGCACGGGCAGCTGCGTTTTGTTGGCGCAACTTTTCAATACGCTGTGCTTCAAAAGCGGTGTAGTTGCCGCTGTAGTGCACAATCGTGTTGTCTTCCACGGACCAAATCGTGCTCACTGCACGGTCTAAGAATTCACGGTCGTGAGAGATGATCACTACGGTCGCAGGCACATGGCGAAGCCAATTTTCTAACCAAATCAACGAATCAATGTCTAAGTGGTTCGTCGGTTCGTCAAGAAGCAGCAAGTCCGCAGGACGCATTAAGGCGCGTGCCAGGGCTAAACGGTTACGCCAGCCGCCAGAGAAATCTGCCACCATGCGCTCATCGTCAGCCTTCGTGAAGCCTAACCCCGCGAGAATCATCTGCGCCTGCGCCACAATGGCGCCTTCGTTTAATTCTGCAAGGTTAGCCATCGCCTGAGCGAGCTCAAGGTTATAGGCCTCTGTTGTTTGTGGATGGGCTTGGATTTCGGCGAGCTTAGCGCGAGCGCGCATTAAGGGCTCATGCCCTGCGAGCACAAAGTCGAGCGTTTTGACGTTTTCGACTTTAAAGCTCTGCGCCACGTGTGCAATACGCTCTTGAGGAGGGCATTCAATGTCGCCCGCTTCAGTCGAGATTTCGCCCAAAATGGCGGCAAAAAGCGTGGACTTTCCACAACCATTGGGACCCACAAGACCTATGCGCTCACCGGGGCTCGCAATCAACGTGGCACCCTGATAAAGCACACGAGTACCACGCGCAAGAGAAACGTTTTGAAGTCGCAACATAATTAGTCAGCGAAGTAAGCGTCGAGATCAGCCTTAGTCACCATAAAGACCTGATCGTCACCACCAGAAGTGGTGAGCCACGTCAAAATGAGCCCTGGGAAGGTTTCTTCCACGGCAGCGGCCCCATCGCCCACTTCCACAATCATCATGCCGCCTTCGTTTAAGTGGTGGCGAGCTTCAGGAACGAGACGGCGCACAATGTCCATCCCATCGTCCCCAGCGCCCAAAGCCATCGTGGGTTCATGACGATATTCCGCTGGAAGTGCTTCCATGCTTTCGGTCGTGACATAGGGTGGGTTCGAGATAATCAAATCAAAGCGACGGCCTTCTAAGTTGGAGAAAAGGTCGCTCTCCACTAATTCAAGCGTTTCTTCCATCCCATAGCGTTCACGGTTGATTTTGGCGACTTCCAATGCGTCAGGCGAGAGGTCAGCCCCCGTCACTTGAGCGTTCGGGAAAATGCCCTGTGCAAGAATGGCCAAACAGCCAGAACCTGTACACATGTCCAACACAGAGGTGACGCTCTCTGGATCTTCAATCCAGGGTTCAAAGTCTTCTTCAATGAGTTCAGCAATATAGGAGCGCGGAATGAGTGCACGCTCATCAATGTAGAACATATGTTCCGTGAGCCAAGCTTCTTTCAAAAGGTAGGCCACGGGTGTTTTTTCATGCACGCGACGGTCAATCAAATGCACCAAGCGCGAGAGCTCGGCCTGCGTTAACGTCGCATCGAGGAACGTCTCAAAGTGTTCAAAGGGCAACTTCAAACCGCGGCACACCAAAAAGGAGGCTTCTTCCCAGGAGTCAGGAGAGCCGTGTCCGAATGTGAGATCGGCGTTTTCCATTTCGGAAATGGTCCAACGGAAAACGTCACGAATGGTTTTCAAATTGCGGATAGGGTCATCGAGCCAGGGAGTAATTTCGTACATGATTTGTCCTTCAACATTTGCGTTAGCGCATTTTTCACCAAAAGCGCTAGGAGAAAGGAGGTGAAGAGGCGAGAGAGTATTGATAAGCGCTCAAGGAGCGCATGCGAGCCTCTTTTTCTTTCATTTGGATGCGCCACATTATACCGAGCGAGGCTTTTTCTCATTGCAAAAATGCTCGCTCTTCTTTCCGAGATGAAATTTTCATTTCTGAGGAAAGATCTTTCCTCGATTCTTTCTAGAGATTCGGTACAATGGACGTTTAAATTCATCCTAATTTTTCAATTTCCTTTGCGCGTCTAGGAGACGACTTTGAGGCTTCGCCACATCAAAATTGCTGGGTTTAAGAGCTTTGCCGATCCCATTACGGTCAATCTCGAAAAGCCCTTTACTGGCATTGTCGGCCCGAATGGCTGTGGCAAGTCCAATATCATTGACGCCGTGCGTTGGGTGTTGGGTGAGGCACGCTTATCGGAGTTGCGTGGCTCAAGCTCCATGAAGGAATTGATTTTCGCGGGCTCCTCAGGCCGTAAGCCCTTGGGCCGTGCAAGCGTTGAGTTGCTCTTAAGTAATGAAGACGCTCGCATCAAAGGTCCCTGGGGCGAATACGCCGAAATTACCGTTAAGCGCGTTGTGAACGCTGACGGGCAGTCCCAATACTTCATCAACCAGCAGCAAGTGCGTCGCCGCGATGTGCTCGATATTTTTATGGGTACGGGGCTGGGTCCCAAGAGCTACGCCATCATCTCGCAGGGGATGATCTCGTCCTTTATTAAAGCCAAGCCAGAAGAACTTCGTGTTTATTTAGAAGAAGCCGCCGGGGTGTCGCTTTATCGAGAGCGCCGTCGCGAAACGGAGCAGTTGATTGTTCAGACGCAGACCAATTTGGCACGTGTGCAAGATGCGCTCTCGATCAAACTCGATGAACATGCTAGGCTCAAAGTCGAAGCGGACCTAGTCGATCGTTGGACCGCGTTGACGGAGGAAAAACGTCAGGCCGAAGCGCTTTGGTACTTCGTGCAGTATGAAGATGTGCGAAAGCAGTTGGACGCACTGGGACTTAAACGCGCCAAGGCAGAAACGCAACTTCAAGAAGCGCGTCGCCAAGCTGATTTGGCAGAGCGTGCGCTACAAACGATTCAAGGTGAGTTGTCGCCACTAGAGAGCGTGGCGCAACAAGAGGCCGCACTCTTGCGCCAAGCAGAAAAAGATTTAACCCTTCAAGAGAGTGAAGAGCGTCAACGAGAAGAACGCCTTCGCAAGATTGAAGCGGATATCAAAGCTAGCGAAGAAGAATTCAATCGCAAGACAGCGCGTCTTGAAAGCCTGCGAACTCATCAAGAAGAGAGCAATAGTGCTCTTGCTAAAGCGCTTGAAGAGGAAGAATTCCTTGAAGAAGAAATTGACGGTCGCGAAGAAAACGTCGACCGTGCTCAGTCGCGCGCAGAAGAAGAGGCGGCGAAATTAAGTGAGAAACAGGCGGCATTCCAGAAGCAAACTCGCGCGCTTGATATGGCGAAAAACCAATTAGAAAGCGCAGAGCGTGCTGCACAGGCGCTCGCCCAGCGTATTGAACGCCTCGAAGAAAACGCTAAGCGTATTACGCCGCCTGATGCCGCGGAGCGTGAAGCGGCAAAGGAAAAGGAAGCGGAAGCTCAAGAGATCCTCGAAGACCTTATTGAGCGCGCAGATGATTTAGCGCAAGCGCTACGAGAGGCTCGCGAGAGTAGTGATGCCGCAAGCGAAGCGTACTTCACGGGACTCGCTTATCAAAAGCAGTGCTTGACGCAATACGAAACGCTCGAAGAGCAAAGTCACCAAGCAGAAGGCGAAACAAAACTCTCCGCTTTTGAAGAGGAGCAGGGACTAGAAGGCCTTCGTCGCTTGCATGAAGTCCTTTCCGTTAAAGACGAGTGGGTCAAGGCAGTGGATGCCATTTTGGGACATCGCACCAACAGTATTTTGCTTCGCATGATTGGCTCTGCGCTTTTCCAAGAGCATCGTCCACCGGCTCCCCTTTCCTTTATTGAAACAGGAAGCCGTGAGGTGGAACCGATTGCGATGCCTAATAGCCTTACTGGCACGGATTTCCCTTCGCTTCGCAGTCAGTTAACGACCACGGACGCGGCTGTGTCGCGTGCGCTCGATGAATGGTTGATGGGGCTTTGGTGCGCGCCCACATTGCGTGCGGCTTTTGACGCTAGAGTCAATTTGGGACCAGGCGAGCGATTGATTACCCCCGATGGGGATGTCATTTCTCGTGTGGGGATCGACTATTGGCAAAAAACACAGACTGAGCAGTGGACGCTAAGCGACCGATTGGCGCTTGAGCGCGCCCAAGAAACGCTTGAAGCGGCGGAATTAGAACTTGATCGCTTAGCCAAAGCGCGTGAGCAAAGTGCCGAAGAGCTCACTCGCCAAGAAGCGGAATTAAAGCGCGTAGAAGTCGCGCGCGACGAAGCTCAACGCACCGCGAGCGCCGCCACTCTTGCCTCACGAGTCTTAGAAGAGAAGTGGAGCGTCTGGCAACAGCGAAATGAAGATTTGCAGCGCGATCGTCAAGATTTGCTCACCGAGCACCAAACGGCACTCGATGAGATTGACACCTGTAGTGAAGCCTACGATGAGGCACATGTCTCTTGGGAAGAGGCACAACTTGCTTGGCAAGATGCACAAACGCAGGCAGAGCGTGCGACGTCGACGCTTCGCCTAATGGAGTCGCAGTTAAACGACAAGCGCCGAGAGCTCGCAGCTTTGCGTGCCACGATTGAAGGCTATCGCCGCACCGAGACAGAAAGTAAAGAAACGCTCACTCACATGGAAGAAGACTGCGCGCGAGAAAAAGCGCGTCAAGCCGCTCTTCGAGCCGAACACACGGAACTCTCTCAGGCGGTGAGTCACGAGACGCTTAGCACTGCGCTAGAAACCTTTAAGCTTGCTGAAGAGCGCTACCAAAAGGCGAATCGTGAGCTAGAAGAAAAACGCGCCTCGCAACAAGGTTTCTTAGAAGATTTACGCGCTCATCAGGCGGAATTAATCCCTCAAACTGAGGCGATTAGCCAAATGCGCGTGGAAGAAGAAAATAAGGCGGGGTTGCGTGAGCAATTCTCCGAGCGATTAACGGAGCTCAATGCAGATCGCGTGGCACTTGCGATGCAACTCGAAGAAAAGCCCTCCTTGGGGCACGGAGTGCGTAATCGCGTAATGAAACTCATGGCAGAAATTGAAGCCTTGGGTCCCATTAATCATGTCGCGAAAGCGCACTTAGAAGAAATCGAGAAGACGGTTGCCATTACGCGTGAGCAAATTGACGACTTAGAGGCGGCCATTAAGACGCTTCAAGAGGCGATCCACAAGATCGACCACGAAACGCGTAGCACGATGCACGAAACGTTTGAGCGTGTAAAGACTCACTTTAGCCAAACCTTCCGCCATCTCTTTAGTGGTGGGGACGCGACGATTGAGCTCGTGGGGGACGACATTCTGAATGCGGGCGTTGAAGTGCGTGCGCAACCTCCTGGAAAGAAAAATTCCAGCCTGCGACTCCTCTCTGGCGGTGAGCAAGCACTTACCGCAACGGCACTCGTTTTTGCGCTCTTTAAATTGAATCCGGCGCCATTCTGTTTGCTGGACGAAGTGGACGCGCCGCTTGACGAAGCAAACCAAGGTCGTTTAGCGAATATGTGCCGCCAGCAAAGCCATGAGACGCAATTCTTGATGATTACGCATCATCGCGTGACAATGGAATATGCACAGGCCTTAATTGGCGTCACGATGCGTGAACCAGGCGTGAGCCGAGTGGTGAGCGTCGATATTGACGAAGCGGCCAAAATGGCAGAATAAGTCTGGTGCGCGAAAAAAGCTTAGAAAATATTCTTTGCAGAAAGTTAGGATTCTTCGCGCAAGGACTGGCATTTGCTACAATGATCTATTGATGTAGGCTCGCATACCGAGTGGGTATGTGGTGAGCCAAGTGAACGATCGTTCTCGATATACCGGTTTCTATTAAAAAGAAGATACTCCATGAGTCAAACCCAAATCCTTCTAATCGTTGCTGCTTTAGTGGTGATTGCCGTGTTTTTCTGGCGATCCAAACGCGAAGCGAAAAAAATTCTCAACAAAGAGAAGTTTGACCGACCGTCGACTGACGTGTTGATGGAAGGGGGACTCAAGAAAGACCCGCATTTTGACGAAATTCGTGCGGCAATGCAGGCAGCGGTCCCCTCGGAGCAACCTCCCGTTTATGATCTGCTTGAACAAGAAAATGCAGAACGAGTGGCTGCCGAAGAGGATTCTTCTCCCACGGATTTGATTGGCTACGAAAAGCCCCCAGTGGACACGGGTGTGCAGTGGGTACTTGAACTCGTGCCGCAAGAAGGTCGTGTCTTCTCGATTGGTGGCATGCAGTCGCTCTGGCTTGAATTAAAGCAACTCAATTTGCCCTTGCAGGTCAATATGTGGGTAAAGAGCCGTCGCGATCAGCTCTACTACTCCGCCAAACACTTGCCGATTGAATCCACGCACATTGTCGTGGCGGTTGTGAAAGCCAACCGTGTGGCACTCTTGGAACCCGTTTCTGCCTCTAAGGTTTTACAAGTCTTAGAGCAGGCTGCCGCTCATAACGATGTGGAAGTGCGTCCCTCGGAAGACGTGGAAAAAGTGCCCGTCTCAGCCGATATGACTCGCCAGTTCATCTCCTTCTTTGACGCTGCGGTTGACCTCTTGATTGTGCCGATGGATCCTAATCAGGGGAGCTTCAGTTCGGCTCAAGTGGGCAGTGTTGCTAAGGAAGCAGGATTCCGCCCCGCAGGTTCTCTCTGGGAATATCGCCTTGATGCGCAGTCTCGTGAACCGGTGATGACGTTAAAACTCTCTGACGATATGAAGAGCGTGAAATTAACGCTTGACGTACCGCTCACAAATTTTGGCCGTGGCGACTTGAAGCGCTTCTTCTCGCTGGCTAACCACCTTGCCAACCATTTGGGTGGCGTGTGGCTTGATGCGAAGAGAAACCCCGTGGACGCTTACGGCGCAGTAATGCTTCAAAAGCATTTAGAAGGGCGAATGAAGGACATGCACAAGCATGGCGTGGATGCGGGCAGTGAACGTGCCGCTCGTATCTTTGCGCGCGGTGCCTAACAGAGGTACGCTTCGTCGCGAAATCCGTATTGATGTGAGGCCGACCTTATATGAAGAGGATCGGCCTCTTTTTTAAGAGAAAAGAGAAATGAGCACAGACCAAACGCTCGACTTTGACGGAACCAAAGAAGCGGCCGCAATGCCGCCCGAAAAAGCCCAAGAAACCATGCGCGAGCTCGAAGATAAGCTCGAACAGTGGAGCTACGAATACTACGTATTGGACGCGCCTAGCGTGCCCGATGCGGACTATGACCGCGCTTTTAACTTATTAGTGGCGCTCGAAAAACGCTTCCCCAAATGGAAAAATCCCGCCTCGCCAACCGCTCGTGTGGGCGGTGCGGTGCGTAGTGACTTGGCGAAAGTCGTGCACGCTCTTCCCATGCTCTCGATTCATACTGAAACGGACTTCTCGGACGAAGGGGCTCGTGAGTTTGACCGTCGTGTGAGAAGTGAATTAGGACTTGGCGCAACGGATCCTGCCGTGGAATACGATTGCGAATTGAAGTTTGACGGACTTGCGATGAATTTGCGCTACGAAAAGGGGATTCTCGTAAGTGGCGCAACGCGTGGCGATGGCGCTCAAGGGGAAGATGTCACGGCTAACGTGAAGACCATTCAAACGATTCCTTTGCGTCTCAAAGGCGACTACCCCGATATTCTCGAAGTGCGTGGCGAAGTGATCATGCACCGAGAAGACTTTGAAGCGCTCAATAAGCGTCAAATCGCAGCGGGGCAGAAAACCTTTGTGAATCCGCGTAATGCAGCAGCAGGCAGTTTGCGCCAGTTGGATCCGAATATTACCGCGCAACGTCGTTTGCATTTCTACGCTTACTCCTTGGGTGAAGTCTCGGGCGAAGCGTTTGCGCCCTCTCAGAGCGCGGCACTTGATCGCTTAGAGTCGATGGGTTTCCCGGTCGCGAAATTGCGTCGTGTGGTTTATGGCCCTGAAGCGCTGGCGGCTTTCCACAATGAAGTGGCGGAAAAGCGTCCCACGTTGCCTTTTGAAATTGACGGCGTCGTCTATAAGGTGAACGACTTTGAACTTCAAGAGCAATTAGGCTTTATTGCACGTGAACCGCGATGGGCCTGTGCACACAAGTATCCTCCAGAAGAAGCGATGACGGTGTGTGAAGCGATTGATATTCAGGTGGGTCGTACGGGGCGCTTAACGCCAGTGGCTCGCTTAAAGCCCGTCTTTGTGGGCGGTGTGACTGTCTCGAACGCCACCCTTCATAACGAAGACCATATTGCTGAGTTGGGTCTTGAGATTGGCGACACGGTCGTTGTGCGTCGTGCAGGCGATGTGATTCCAGAAGTGCTTCGTGTGGTGAAAGAATTGCGCCCCGAACATGTCCATGCCTTCCATATGCCAGATAAGTGCCCAGTGTGCGGTTCGGCCACGATTCGTGACGAAGAAGAAAAGGATATGCGCTGTACGGGCGGGCTTTTCTGTGAAGCACAGCGAAAACTGGCCATCGTGCACTTTGCTTCTCGCCGAGCCATGGGAATTGACGGTTTGGGCGAAAAAATTGTGACGATGTTGGTGGATGAAGGACTCTTATCGAGCCCAGCAGACATCTATAAACTCACACTTGAAGAATTGACGGCACCGCTAAAAGACACCGTCAATAGCGATAAGCCTGTGAAGCGCTTAGGGCCCAAGGCCGCGCAGAATTTGCTCGACAGTATTGCCGCCTCGAAGAATTCCACTTTGGCGCGCTTTATCTATTCGTTGGGTTGCCGCCATGTGGGCGAAGCGACTGCGCTGTCACTTGCTGATCATTTCGGTACTTTGGAAAAACTGGAGCAAGCCAGTGTGGAAGATCTCCTTGAAGTGGACGATATCGGTGAAGTCATTGCCGAGAGTATTTACGCCTTCTTCAAAGAGCCGCATAACCGTGTGGTGATTGATGCATTGCTTGCCGCAGGTATCACTTGGAAGAGCACACCCACAGTCAGCAACACGGATAGCGCCGTGAACGGTCTTACGTTTGTGATTACAGGCACCTTGCCTCACTTTGGTCGCGATGAAATTAAGGATCGCTTGATTGCTTTGGGCGCTAAAGTCTCGGGTTCTGTCAGTAAGAAGACGGACTATCTGGTGGCAGGCGCTAATCCAAAGTCAAAATTGCAAAAAGCCCTTGAATTAGGGATTCCTGTGATTGATGAAGAAAAGCTTCTCGCGATGATGGGCGAGGGCGAAGCCCCCACGGCTCCCGCGGATAGCGCTCCAAGCACGGGCTCGCTTTTTGATTAAAAGAGAAAGGAAGCAAAGAGATGTATGCGTTGATTGGGGGCACCGGGTTTACCGACCCAACGATTTTTGAAGTCGATGAAGAAGTAGAAATGGATACGCCCTATGGTGCACCTTCCGCTCCTTTGCAATTTGGTCGACTCCGTGGCGTGGAATGTGTTTTATTGCGTCGTCATGGTGCAAATCATCAATTTGCTCCGCACCGCGTACCGTATCGTGCGAACCTCTGGGCGCTTCACACGGCAAAAATCGAAGGCGTGATTGCTGTGGCGACTGTAGGGGGCATTGACTCCGCCCTTGGTGCGGGAGCCATTGCTGTACCAGATCAAGTGATTGATTACACCTGGGGACGGGAAGTGACGTACTACGATGACTTCTCGGTGATGGGTATGAAGCACGTAGATATGACGTATCCCTTTGATGAAGGGTTGCGTGTTGTGCTTCGCGAAGCAGCTAAGCAAATCAGCGTGCCGATTATGTGGGGTGGAACTTATGCCACGACGCAAGGTCCTCGTTTAGAAACCGCTGCCGAAATTCGTCGTTTTGAGCGCGATGGGGCCAATATGGTCGGGATGACGCTTTACCCGGAATGCGCACTCGCTAGAGAACTTGATCTGCGCTATGCCGCCATTGCTGTGTCGGTTAACCATGCCGCAGGTGTCGCAACGAGCCAGCAGGGAATTGCGTTTGAAAAATTAGGTGCAATGATTAAAAAGGGCGTAGATGCTGGTGTGTCGGTGGTATCGACGGCACTAGAACGCCTCAATCGACAACATAATTGAGTAAAGCGCGGGAGGATTCAAGCGCTTTAAAAGCTCGTGGAGGAAAAACGAAATGATTTTGCGAGTAAGAAAAATGGGGGATCCGATTTTGTTGCGCCCCGCGGTTCGGGTGCGTGACTTCTCGGATCCGAAGCTCAAAGAACTCGTGGCGAATATGTGGGATACGATGGAAGCCACAGGTGGCGTTGGCATTGCGGCGCCACAAGTGGGTGTAAGTCTGCAAGTGATTTGCTTTGGAATGGAAAAGTCTCTTCGCTATCCAGGAGCTCCTTCTGTACCACGTACTGTGCTCATTAATCCGAAGATTGAACCGATTGGTGATGAACGTCAAATTGGTTGGGAAGGTTGCTTATCGGTTCCAGGTCTTCGCGCACAAGTGCCTCGTTGGGAGCGCATTCGCTATACGGGCTTTGATTTGGAGGGTAACCCCATCGATCGTGAAGTCACGGGTTTTCATGCACGCGTTGTGCAGCATGAGTCGGATCACTTGATCGGGCGACTCTATCCGAGCCGCATCGAAGACTTTTCCACTTTTGGCTATGTGGAGCTCGTTTGTCCTGAAGCGCTCAAAGGTGAAGAAGAAAAACTTGGCAAAGCCAACGCTGAGTAAGTGTTGAAAGCCGCAAAACCATGAAGAGAATTTGCCTAAAAACTAGGCAAAAAACCCTAAAAATACCCTCTTCATGGTATTTTGTGAAAAAAGTTTGACAACTCAGAAAAAAGAGTGTTTAATTCTCTCCTACGTCAAGCGCAACTGCGTTTGAGAAAACAAAGAAATCGCGAAAGCGGTTTTTTTGTTTGACAAAGGATTTTTGATCTGATAAGATTAAAAATCTGCGCTTCGAGAGAAGCGCTTGTTCTTTAAAAACTAGAATTCAACGAACCGATAAGTGTGAACATCGGCAAGTAGAGACTCAGTAATGAGGTCTCAAAAAACTTACGAAGTTCGCACTTTGAAGGAAAGCCGAAAGACG
>CAJKAP010000008.1 GCA_905197905.1 uncultured Sutterella sp.
CGTCTTTCGGCTTTCCTTCAAAGTGCGAACTTCGTAAGTTTTTTGAGACCTCATTGCTGAGTCTCCACTTGCCGATGTTCACACTTATCGGTTCGTTGAATTCAAATTTTTAAAGATCAATCTTCGTAAAGAAGAGAAAAAGCATTCTATATAAGACTTTTTCGTTTGTCAAGGTTTGGCGAAAATATTTTTAACTTCTCGTCAAGCGCTTGCTGTTCTGAGCGAATAGAAGCAGTATTATGCAGAAGTCTTTTCTATTTGTCAAGGGTGTTTTTTGCCGTTAGGCAGTTTTTTTCATCGCTCGGACTCAATCGCTAAACTAGTCCTTACCTCATTATTCATCACGGAAGTCACACAATGATCAAATACACCATTACGCCCGATGAGCTACACCATGCTTACCATGTAGAGCTTGAGCTTTCCACGCCCCCTAGAGAAGGACGCTTTCAGATGGCTAATTGGACAAGCGGCAGCTATATCATTCGTGACTTTGCCCAACATGTCTTTGATGTGAAGGCGAGCTCTGGGTCAGTTTGCCAAGTCGAAAAGAATCGCTGGGATATCCGATCTCCTGATCCAACGAAACCTTTTACTTTGTCTTGGTCTGTTTTTGCCAATGCCAACCGCGTGCATGAACTCTTTATAGATAGGGACTACGGTTTTATCAATCCGCCCGCGCTCCTGCTCTTTCTAGAAGAGATGCAAGAAGAACCTGCTGAAATCGTCTTTAAGACAGATTACGTGGTACACACGAGTCTCGCCCCTGAGACATTTACGCTCTCAGCGTCTTATACAGTGCCGACACTCGAAGAACTACTCGATACGCCATTTACTTTAACCTCACCTGAGGCTTTAACACAGGTAGTCGATTTTTCTGTGGCAGGCGTGCCACATCGCTTCCTCTTCACTGGCGCCTCCTCTCTTGACCTTGAGCGTATTGCAAACGACACCAAAACTGTGTGTGAGAAAACGATAGAACTCTGGCAAATGGCACCATTTCCCCACTACCTATTCCACTGCCATGTAGGTCACGGGCTCTATAACGGGTTAGAGCACCAAAGCTGCTGTGTTTTGCAGTTTGATTCTGATGATCTTCCTGGAGCAGGTGAGGCGACGTCGCCCAAAAAGTACTCTGAATTCCTAGAGCTCGTCGCTCATGAGTATTTTCATGCTTGGCTCGTCAAATTCTTACGCCCAGCAACCTACTTGCCAAACTACCCTTTCTGTGGCACGGAAGCCTATACCGAAATGCTCTGGGTTTTTGAAGGATTTACGTCATACTACGAGCAACGCATTCCGTACCTCGCAGGAATGGTGACTGAGCAAGAGTTCCTCGAAAACTTGAGTAAACGCTTTTCTGGAGTCACTAGCAAAGAAGGGTTTAAGGAAGAAACGCTTATCGATGCTAGTCGCCTCGCGTGGATCCATCTCTATAAGCAAAGTGCAAATAGTCCCTATCACCACACGTCTTATTACGGTAAAGGCGCAATCGTTGCTTTCTTCTTAGATGCTCTTATCCGTCAAAACTCTGAGGGAAGCCTCTCGTTAGACACACTCTTGAGAGACTGGTTTATCGAAGCGACGCTCAACCCAGACCAACGCGGGCTTACAGAAGGCGGGTTCGGCGCGCTCTGTACGCGCCTTAACTATGGGAACATGAGTGATCTTGTTGAAAAATTGACGCGTACTCACGACGATGCTCTCTGGCAGGAACAATGGAAAATAGCTTGTAAGGTTTTTGGCTTGGAAATAAAAGAAGAGAAAAAGTCAGACCTTGCTTCTTACTGGGGACTTTGGATGAAAGAAGGAACTACCACGGTCGCCTATACCCCTACGCAAGGTGCAGCATTCCAAGCAGGGCTTTTTGCAGGAGACGAAATCGTCGCCATTGATGGGGTACGCGTGACAGCGGCTCGTTTTGAGCGCCAAGTGATGCAACGCCTCTTCGCGAAAAAGCCGATCACTGTCACATTCTTCCGTCGAGACTTACTGCGTACAACGGAAGTCAAAGCAGACGGTGCGGCACAGTTAGAACTTTCTGTGCTCATTCGCAGCTCAGAACTCACTCCTGCTAAGGGATGTGACAATTGGTTTATCCACTCGCCAGAAGAAAGAAAAGAAGCCTCACAAGTTAAATAGTCCAGTCAACCTCGCCGAGCCCTCGTTCGGCGAGCCACGCATTCGTCTGGCTAAAATGACGGCAACCTAAAAAAGGCTCTGGCGGACGAAGCGCTGAAAGTGGTGAAGGATGATTTGCCGTGAGCACCAAGTGCTTATACTCATCAATCAGCGGGCGCTTTGATTGCGCATAAGCGCCCCAAAGCAAAAATACGCAGTGCTTTTGTTTTTCTGAGAGCATATGAATCAACTCATCCGTGAGTGTTTGCCAACCCCATTTTGCATGAGCACCAGGCTTATTCATCGTTACCGTGAGGACACTATTGAGAAGTAACACACCCTGTTTAGCCCATGGCACAAGCGAAGTATTTTTCGTCATCGGAATACCCAGATCTGCCATCAACTCCTTTTTGATATTTCTGAGCGACGGGGGAACCTTCATTCCATCGGGGACAGAAAACGCCAGACCTTCAGCCTGAGCAGGATTGTGGTAAGGATCCTGCCCCAAAATTACTACTTTCGTTTTCTCAAAAGGTGTCAATTGTAAAGCACGAAAAACCGCAGGTGGATAGACAGGATCGCCTACTGCAACGGTTTCCTTTAAATGGCCAACAATCCCTCTGCCAACTTCCGACTCCATAAACGCAGATACCACCTGGGACCACGTAGTGTCTTCTGGCAAGCTCAAATCGGGCAAGCTGAGATCGAAAGGAAGTTCTGGTGTCATTCTTTCTCTGCGCTCAAGTAACGGTTCTCTAACATATCCACGCGCATGCGGTAGAGATTAATTTCGCAAGACAAATCTTCGTTAGACTGATCAAGCTTATCTCCAGGATTCATCACCTTCATCACATTGCATTCACGATCAACATAGTTTTCAAAAGACTGATTCGCCTTCATGTGCGAATCAGTCACGGACTTATTGCCCTTTTTCTTGTCGAGCGCCTTGGCAATCAAAAAAACACGTTCCGTCACGTCCTTGTGCTCTTTTTTCACCATACTCAATTCTTGCGTCAAACAGTCATTGAGTCTAGCGGGTAAGTTTTGTGCTTGCTTGTAGCACTGAGCTAACTTTTCTTCAGTCATCACTGTGGTCTTCACTGCTGCTTGGGCAAACGAAACACCCATCAACAACGCTCCCAACACACCAGCCGTTTTCATCTTCATCATTCTTTTTACTCCACAGCGTTTATCGAAAATTTACTTAAATCTGCCTTGCACCACTGCGTCGCACACAGCTTTAGCATCTCGGTAGCAACGCGTGAACCCTTCTTCTATAGCCCATTCTTCAATAGAAACGCCCTCGTTGTACCCCGTTTTCACAAGCGCTTCGCGAACCTTTGCGGCGCGAGCGGCTAAGGCATCGTTACGACTGTCTCCCACCATAATGGTCACGCCTTTCGTGACGCCCAAATCCTTCATCGCTTTTTCGAGCATATCAGGGGCGGGCTTATTTCGAGGACAGTCGTCCCCTGCAACGATGACATCAAAAAGAGACAAAATGCCACGGTGTTCCAAAAATTCCACCGCTAAATCGTGCCACTTATTGGTAACCAAACCAATCTTTATCCCAGCGGCGCGCAGTTCTTTAAGTCCCTCAATCGTGCCTGGAAAAAATTCAGTATATTCGCCAGCGGTATCACCCCAATGCTTGATCAAAAGCGAAAGAAGCGCTTCGCAAGAAGCGCTATCTGTTGGCAAGGATTGAGAGGTCAGAATTCTCTGAACTAAGACCTGCACACCACGACCTATCATGTCGCATACTTGCTCTTTACTGGGGGATGGATGCCCGAGCTCAGTCATGGCACGTCGCACTCCCTCATAGAGTTCTGGGAGGGAGTCCACCAACGTGCCGTCTAAATCAAAAAGAACCGCTTTAATGTCTCGTCCCATTATTAACCCTCAAGTGTTTCAACGGCAGCGCGCATCTGTTCTATCACATCTGCGTAGCCACAAGCATTGCCCGCACCAAAAATCGCAGAGCCAGCCACAAACGTATCAGCACCTGCCTTAGCTACTTCGGCAATGTTGCTCACTTTAATGCCGCCATCGACTTCAAGGGCAATATGGCGACCAGTGACGCGCTCATAAGCGTCCAACTTTTCACGTACGCGAGCAATTTTATCGAGCGAAGAGGGAATAAAACTTTGACCACCAAAACCAGGGTTGACACTCATAATCAGCACCAGGTCCAAGCGATCCATTTCGTAGTCCAAATAGGAAAGCGGTGTCGCTGGATTAAAGACCAAGCCAGCCTTCATCTTGTGGTTGTGGATGAGTTGCAAGGTACGGTCAATATGACGCGTCGCTTCGCAGTGGAAAGTCACTATGTCCGCACCAGCTTCAGCAAATGCCGGAATGATTTCATCCACAGGTTCTACCATCAAATGCACGTCGATGGGTTTACGGGAATATGGACGAATGGCCTTCAACACGCCTGGCCCGATCGTGAGGTTGGGGACATAGTGATTATCCATCACGTCAAAATGAATCCAGTCAGCACCCGCAGTGATCACGTCTGTCACTTCTTGACCTAAATTGGCAAAGTCCGCAGACAGGATCGACGGGGCAATCGTACATCTAGACATAACACTGTTCCTTTTGGATGAAGAAGAGGAGAGGTTTTATATTGTATAGGCTAGAAGCAAAACTCTCAGCCTCAAACGGTAAGGATTATCGACGAAATTGGTGAAATTCTGACACGAAAAAATCTACTCGCCAAGCGCGTTCCTGCTACTGAGTTTCGTCCCAATACACTAAAATGCTCTCACCGATTCGTCTAAAACCAGAAAGGATATCCCTCCATGCTTAGTCAACGCAGTCTGATTCGCCTCTCTGCTTTGGTCTTGTCATTTGGGCTCCTCAGCGCCTGTACAACCGTGGACGTTGAGCATCAAGTGCCCTCAACAACACCGCAAGCACCCGAGAAAAGTAAAGTCCAATTCTCCCTTGCTTCTTGGCAAAGCGTACCCGTTACCGAAAGTCGTTCTTGGGCTAACGCCCTCACCGCACTCAAGCAATCTTGCAACGCATTGGTCTCTCAGCCTGCCTGGAGCACGATTTGTCGACAAGCCTCACTCACGACTGCTATGGGAGCAGAAAAGTTCTTTCGCACAGAATTCACCCCTTGGCAAGTGTTGGCAACCACACCAGAAAACTCCTTCAATACTGGCTTGATGACGGGATACTATGAGCCGCTCCTTCATGGCTCTCGCACCCGTCAAGGTAAATACCAGTATCCCCTCTATGGTGTGCCTGATGACTTAATTGTGGTGGATTTATCCTCGCTCTACCCACAACTCAAAGGGATGCGTTTGCGCGGTAAGCTCCAAGGGCGCACCTTGGTGCCCTATGACTCTCGAGAACAAATCAATAAGCGCACAGACTTAAGTCGTAAAGCGATTGCTTGGGTTGATGATGAGATTGCCGCCTTCTTCTTGCAAATTCAAGGCTCGGGTCGTATTCGCTTGCCTAATGGATCGATGATGCGAGTGGGTTATGCTGACCAAAATGGTCACCAATACCGCGGTATTGGCAATGTGCTCATTCGCAGCGGTGAACTGAAAGCGAACGAAGCCTCGATGCAAGGCATTCAAGCTTGGGCTCGCCGCAATCCGAGTCGTGTCAAAGCCGTACTTGCTCAGAATCCGAGTTATGTGTTTTTCCAAGAACGTCCAGGTGACCCTACTATTGGTCCACAGGGTTCTCAAGGTGTTCCACTCACGCCTGAGGCCAGCGTGGCAGTAGACCGCCAGTTCTGGAAAATGGGCACAGTCTTTTTAGTCTCGGCCTCTCAGTCTGTCCCTAGACTCGCTTTCACTCGCCCTGTTGTTGCGCAAGACACGGGCGGAGCTATTCGTGGTCCAATTCGTTTTGACTACTTCTGGGGCTTTGGTGACGAAGCAGGACGAAAAGCAGGTCGCCAAAAGAGTGATGCTCGTGCTTGGGTCTTAGTGCCCCGTGGTATGAAGCCACAGGATATGCAAAGCACGCCTTAACTCATTGCCCAAAACAAAATCGCGAAGCCAATTTTAATAGCCTCGCGATTTTTCTTTGTCAGAAAATTAGTTTCCTTTCAAGTGACGTTCTAAGACATCTTCTGGAATGGCTCCACGAACCATATTCCCAGACTTGAAGAACATAGTCGGAGCACTGTTGACGCCCAAGTCCGCAGCAAGAGCTAAGTTACGATCCAAAACGGAATCATCACACCCTGCTGGCACTGGTGGGAGGCTCTTTCTCCCCGACATCCAAGCATGCCAAACTTCCGCTGGGTTGTTTGCACAGACCACTTCCGATTCGTTTTCCTTGCCACGCAACATCGGCGTAACAAAGGTATAAATCGTAAGGTTACTCACCTTTTCAAAAAGGCGCTCCATCTGAGCGCAGTACGTGCAGTTGGAGTCAGAGAAGACCACTACTTCGCGACTACCATCACCAAAGACTTGTTTGATCGCATCTTGGCGTGGAAAAGATGCCCACCGCCATTCACTTTCTTTAGCCTCAGAGAGGTCTCGGCGCGTCTTCGTGTCGACAATAGGACCCGCGATCAAGTGTTGGGCATTTTCGTCAACATAAAAGAGACGACGCTGAACCCACACTTGCCAGAGACCTTTCACTGGAGAGGGTTCTATCTGTTCAACGTCCCAATTGAATTGATCTTTGAGGGACGTCTTAATGGCGTCTTCTTCTGGGCTAGCGAAAGCAGAACTGATGCCTGTGGTTGCAAAAACCGCCATCATCAAAAGGGAGATTGTGTTTTTCTTCATGAAACAGAAACCTCAGTGTTCATCGGAGAGCGTCATGGATGGCGCGCTTACAGGCGCGATGGAACACAAAAAAGACTAAATACTTGCAACGGCACACCGAGAAAACTTATAGGACTAATCTTTCCAACAGGCGTTGCTTTGAGAGTGCATTCAAAGTGTACACAGATTCTGCAAGGAGGAATGAAAAAAATTGCTAAAGCCCATAGAGGAAAAATGTATCTGAAGCTTCAGTTCATACCGT
This sequence comes from uncultured Sutterella sp., assembly GCA_905197905.1. Taxonomy (GTDB): domain Bacteria; phylum Pseudomonadota; class Gammaproteobacteria; order Burkholderiales; family Burkholderiaceae_F; genus Sutterella. The sequence continues at coordinate 7,129 of CAJKAP010000008.1, forward strand.
GTAATTGGTATAAACCCCAAAAAATAGCTTTTCTTCAACAGAAACCCTTGCATTATTTTCAATAAGCCCATAAAATCTGTCCTCTATCCCTTGTGGAGGCTAGGTAGCTCAGTTGGTAGAGCAGCGGATTGAAAATCCGCGTGTCGGCGGTTCGATTCCGTCCCTAGCCACCATCACTTCTGAGATGGTTGGCCGATGGTCTTCGCCACTCTCCAATCAGTCTCTGACGGCTAGGTAGCTCAGTTGGTAGAGCAGCGGATTGAAAATCCGCGTGTCGGCGGTTCGATTCCGTCCCTAGCCACCACCTCTTCTTCTTTCTCCCCCCTTTCAGAACAAAAAGAGGACAACTTTTTTTGTCTCCAAAGAAATGACCGCTTGCATGTTTTTTCGCCTTAGAGGTTTTTCGCTACGTACTCTAACCAGCCTTCTTCGCGAAGTCGGCAAGCTGGGCACTCACCGCAACCATAACCCCATTCGTGCCAATGTTTATGGTCTCCTGCGTAGCAAGTGTGCGAATCACGGCGAATGATTTCAACGAGCGGCTCTCCGCCTAGCTCATAAGCCAAGACCCAGGTTTCGGCCTTCGTGAGCCACATGAGTGGCGTTTCAATCACTACACGCGTATCAAGTCCCAAAGAAAGTGATACCTGTAGGCTCTTTAAGGTATTATCTCGGCAATCTGCATAACCCGAATAGTCCGTTTCACACATGCCCCCCACCAAGACCGTTGCGCCGCGACGATAGGCTAGCGCAGAAGCGAAAGTGAAAAATAGCAAGTTGCGTGCAGGTACAAACGTGTTGGGAACCCCATTTTCTTCAAATTCAATCTTTTTTTCGCTCGTTAGGGCGCAGTCGCTAATCTGCCCCAAAACGGACATATCTAAACGGTGGTCTTCCCCCAACTTCTGAGCCCACTCTGGCTTCAGAGCGCCGATCTTGGAGCGAATCCCTAACCGACACTCCATTTCTACTTCGTGGCGCTGTCCGTAATCAAAACCAACAGTTTCAACTGCACTAAAGTTGGTCAAAGCCCAGGCCAAGCAGGTACTGGAATCTTGTCCACCTGAAAAGAGCACAATGGCTTTATCAGAACGCATAAACACAATCCTTTTTACTCAACAAACTAAACATTGATCAGCGCATAACAGCGTTTTGTGACACAGTCTAAGGAAAAACCATAACCCTTGTGTAGGCAACTAAGTCGTTACTGAAACAAATCCTTAAGAAATCCACAACTTTAGGTGCATATAATCCAATCAACATTCCACCATTTATTGTTGTGAGGTGGAGTGACCTGTCATTTTTTACCTGTAAACTGCGATGCAACTGCTTGCTTTAGGCCTCAACCATACTACAGCTCCAGTCTCCGTACGTGAACGCGTAGCGTTTGGCCCCGAGGAGATTGGGGATACTATTGCTCATCTCAAAGAGCGTTTTTCGAGTCCTGCGACTGGCGGAATCTCCGAAGCGGCGATTTTGTCCACCTGCAATCGCACTGAGATCTATTGTGCTGTCGAAAATCCCGATTTAGCAACTGAAAGCATTATGGATTTCATCTGCGAGCGTAAAAAAGTGGCCCGTACTGAACTCGAACCCCATATTTATCGCTACGAACAAGAAAAAGCGGCTCATCATACGTTCCGTGTTGCCTCTGGACTAGATTCGATGGTACTCGGGGAAACTCAGATCGTGGGGCAGATGAAAGACGCTGAACGTGCTGCTCAAGCTAGCAAGGGCTTAGGTATCATGCTCAACCACTTGTTCCAGTCGACTTTTACTGTCGCAAAAGAAGTACGTACGGCAACGGCCATCGGTGCCAACTCCATTAGCTTGGCGGCAGCAGCTGTCCGTTTGGCTGTGCGTTTGTTCGGTGACCTACACAATGAGCGCGTTCTTTTCGTCGGTGCTGGCGAAATGATCGAACTTTGTGCGGCTCACTTTGCGGCGCAAAAACCTAAGTCGATTACGATTGCTAACCGCACGCTTGAACGCGGCCAGACACTTGCTCGCACGGTGCACGCCGAAGCGATTCGTCTTGCTGAGTTGCCCGAGCGCATTGCCGACTTTGATATTGTCGTTTCTTGTACTGCGTCTGCCTTACCGATTATCGGTCTTGGTATGATTGAACGTGCCGTTACACGCCGTAAGCACCGCCCGATGTTCATCGTGGACTTAGCTGTGCCACGCGACGTAGAAAGCGAAATCGAACGCTTGGACGACGTCTATGTCTATACGGTGGACGACTTGGGTAAAGTTGTCAGCCAAGGGATGGCTAGCCGACAAGCCGCAATTACTCAAGCTCAGACCATTATTGATTTACGCGTGAGTGACTTTGCGGGTTGGTTACGCCAACGTCAAACTGTGCCAGCTATTCAATCCTTGCGCGATCGTGCACACTATCTCTGCGAAGTGGAATTGCAGCGTGCTCTTCGCCACTTGCACCATGGTGATTCGCCAGAAGAAGTGCTAGAAATGTTCGCTCGTGGTCTTACAAATAAGTTGATCCACGACCCGACGATTCTCTTACGCAACGCGGATGGTCTAACTCCTGACGACCGAGAAGTGATGGAACGCATGCTCAATCGCTTCTACCGCCGTCACGACCACTAGGCACTTAAAACAGTCACATTCCCAAACGGGAGAAATCAACAGGTTTCTCCCGTTTTACGTTATCCTTAGCAGATCTTTTTTTATTTATCTCTTCGCTTGCCATGATTACCGATAGCATCAGAGCAAAATTACGCCAACTTGCGCTTCGTCTTGAAGAAATTGATCAGACGTTGGCATCTCCAGAAATTGCCAATGATATGAACCGCTTGCGTGACCTTTCGCAGGAACGTGCAGAAATCGAACCTGTCGTGATCAAAGCCCAAGAAATGAAAAGCGTTGAAGACGATCTGGCGGTAGCTGAAGAAATGCTCAGCGATCCTGAAATGAAGGATTTTGCTCAGGAAGAAATTCGTGCTCAAAACGAAAAACTCGAAGCTCTCGAACACGATTTACAGTTGTTGCTCCTGCCAAAGGATCCTAACGACGAACGTAATATTTTCTTGGAAATTCGTGCGGGGACGGGTGGGGATGAATCTGCTCTTTTTGCAGGGGACTTACTCCGCATGTATTTGCGCTACGCAGAACGCGCGGGTTGGCAAAACGAAATCGTCTCCTCTAACGTATCTGAATTGGGAGGCTACAAAGAAGTGATCGTCCGTATTATCGGTCGCGGAGCCTACTCGCGTATGAAATTCGAATCGGGTGGTCATCGTGTGCAGCGCGTACCTGTTACGGAAAGTCAGGGGCGCGTGCACACATCCGCTTGTACGGTTGCCGTGCTTCCAGAAATGGATGAAGTCGAAGAAGTACACTTGGATCCAGCCGATCTTCGTATTGATGTTTTCCGTGCTTCGGGAGCAGGAGGTCAGCATATTCAGAAAACAGACTCCGCAGTCCGTATCACTCACTTGCCGACTGGTCTTGTTGTGGAATGCCAGGACGAACGTAGCCAGACACAAAATAAAGCGCGCGCTATGGCGATTTTGGCCTCTCGTATCTATGCCGCCCGCGTTGCCGAGCAACAAGCCAAGGAAGCGAGCGAACGTAAGAGCTTAGTGGGTTCTGGTGATCGCTCCGAACGCATTCGCACGTATAATTTTCCTCAGGGTCGTATCACTGACCACCGAATCAACCTCACACTGTATCGTTTGGATGCAGTGCTTGATGGTGATTTGGACGAAATCATTACGGCCTTAATGACGCAATATCAAGCGGAGCTCTTAGCAAAGCTTGCCTAACCTTGACGTGTACGTATGACCGAGACTGAACGCAATACTATTCAACATCTCATCGCTGAAGCCACGCCGAAAGTCGGTCGCTTCGAGGCGATGATTTTGCTCGCCTTTGTGCTGGGAAAAACCAAAGAATATCTGGTGGCCCACGATGACGAGCCGATCGATGAAATGTCGCAGATTAAGTTCGATCTCTATCTCTCCATGCGTATTGAAGGGATGCCAATTCCGTACCTTGTCGGTCAACAAGAATTCTTTGGTCGCTACTTTGTGGTCAATCCTAACGTTCTTATTCCACGCCCCGACACCGAGGTGCTCATTGAACAAGCTCTCATTGTGGCAACACCAAAACCCAAGGTGCTCGATCTTGGCACGGGGAGTGGCTGTATTGGTCTCACGCTCGCTGCAGAGTGTGGCGCGCAAGTCGTGGCAACGGATGCCTCTTCTGAGGCTCTAGAAGTCGCCAAGGAAAATGCCAAACGTTTAAATCTTGACGTGGAGTTTCGCCAAGGTTCTTGGTGGGGGCCAATTGCCTCAACAGAAGTTTTTGACCTGATTGTGAGCAACCCTCCCTATATCCGTCCTGATGACGAACACCTTCGTGACCTCACGAACGAACCTCTACAGGCGCTCACTGATGGGGATGATGGACTTTCTGCCATTACAGAAATCGTTGCTCACGCGAAAAAGCACTTGAAAGTGGGGGGCTGGCTCCTGATTGAGCACGGCTACGATCAAGGCGAAGCCGTTGATTGTCTTTTCCGTGTAGGAGGGCTCGCTGGGGTCAGAACAGTGAAGGACTACGGTGGGAATGATCGTGTCACAATGGGACGGCGCGCTGATTAACCACTGGATTAAGTAGAAAAGTACTCTCTCAATCGAAATCGTTTGAGAGAGTTCTTTTTTTTGACGAGGCTTCTTGTAGCGAAAAGCAATTGAAAAAAAACGCAAAAAACAAAAACGACAAAAGGTCGAACCCGCCGACCTTTTTATCAGTACCCGTAGAGTACTCTTGCTGTGCGAACCGTCTTTCATAGACTGTCGCACTATATGGAAGTGGTGCCTCTTAACGGCATATTTTTCTCAGTATTATCAACATATACATCGATTTTTGTTTTTCAGGTGGGCTTTAAAGTGGGCTTATAAAATTAGCTAAGCTCCCCATATTGCTCACAACTCTATATTAGGCTAGTATATTCAAAAGATTATCCAAAAGAGAGAAATTTATGGTTAAGTGTCCTGCGTATCCTGTGGGTTGGCTGTTTTGGCGAGAGCTGGCCACTCTTCATCTTCCTCTGAAAGTAAAGATCGAAGTTGCCCATGATCCCGAGGCGAATGTTTTCATTGCCTCGACCGATGCTTTTTTACCATATGCCACTTTTGTTTGCGAAGCAGAAACTATTGAAAAATTACACAAAGAAGTGGCCCATATGTTAGCCGACACTTTTGAGAGCATCATCGGTAAGAATACGGCGGTCCGCGCAAGTAAACATAGTCGCATTCAGATGGTACTAGCATGAAGGGCTTTTACCCCGCCCTTACTCAAATTCTGAAGAAGCATGGTTTCGTTTTTTCTCGGCAAGGACGAGGGGGTCACGAAATTTGGTCTAACGGAAAATTAGTGGTCACACTAGACCGTGGGTGCAAATCCCGCTTCACCGCTGAAAAAATCCTCAAGCAAGCGGGCATCAAAGAAAAGCTGTAAGCCTGCCAGATTAAGTGTGTCTTATTTGAGCAAGATTAGCGCGTCGTGCTCTGCCCCATGCTTGAGTAGAAGTCCTTCACCTTCTGCAACCAATCCTGCGCCTTCTGTGAGTAATTCTGAACATCTGGCAAGTGCTTCTGCGTCAGCGCTTCGGGCACTGGCATTGGTTCTGGCTTGTAGTTTGGCGTTTGCGTTGCGCAACCGCTCAATGTCTGCACCACGACTACGAGCAAGATCATTTGCGCGGTTAAGCTCGTGCAGTAAATTACTAGTCGATTCAGATAATTTTGCATAGTGTTCACTCTTCACCCTCTGTAATTCTTGAAGTACTTCTACCTCTCTCTGCTTAAACTGTAATTCGTAGTATTGAGCAGTCGCTTTGTAGCCCATCACCGCACCCGTGGCCAGAAAGATTAAGTAAGTGCCAAGCGCAATTAAAAAAGATTTCATCGCTTACCTCTTCTTTACTCCTACACCTTTCGCCATTGTGACGAAAACCAGACATCACTTGACCAGTAATACGATCTGTATGACGTAATAAATTACCGTCACCAACCCTGTGAAAAAGACGGATGTACCTACGACACCTCGCACCACGCCCGACCAAAAGGCTTGCTTTTCCTTCATTTCCATTATTTCTTGCTCAAGTTTCAAATCTGCTAAAATACTCATTGATCACTCCACAATATGATCACACCAAAGAAAGCCAGCTAGGGGGGCCTGCTCATTCCCTGCTGGCTTTCCCTATTTCTATTTCTTGCACATACGCAGTTCTTCCAAACGCCGACGAGTAAGCCCTGGTATTGCTTGCCCTTTGAAATACACCCAGCGGGTAAGCTCACTGCATGCCCCCGCATAATCCTGTGCGTTCACCCTCTTGACTAAAGTTGATTCGCAAAATGCCTTAGCCCCCACGTTGAACGTAAACGAGACAAAAGCGTCAAACTCTCCTTGGGTGAGCGGGACTTTTACGCACGCTTTTACCGCCTTCTCAGCGTCCCCTATATCACTTTGTAGCCACGCTAAAGCCTGCATAGAGGTAACACGAGCTCCTACTGATAAACGCTCATCAGCGTGCCCAAAACCCGCCGTAGGCTTATCCCCGGGTAAAGGTTGATAAACCGTCTCAGAGTAGCCTTCAAATTTTGCGATGGCTAAAAGTCCGATAGCACTCAGAGAAAGCGCGCCAATAGCGATACGGGGCTTCATTCGGCGCTCTCTTCAAGTGCTTGGTCATGTAGCACTTCTTTTCGCCACGCCCAGAGCTTATATGCGACAGAAATAATGAGACTTAGTGCGGTCAAGATGTAGACGACGTCGGGGAGACTTACCCCCATAATGGTTAAAGCGCTCACACTCCCTCCCGCGAGTACTGGTGCAGATTTGGTCATGGTTGCCCCTTCGATTGTTTCTTTGGCGATTTCAACTTTATCCATACTTCTCCCTTTTTAATAAACAGGAGTCTTGTCTGGTAAAACTTGTCATGAGATAACCCCCACGGTGTATTGATCATGAGAATATTTTCGCGCAAGAAAAGCGCTTCATTTATCGCGCGAGTTTTTCTACAACATATCAGGGAAGACCTACGAGCTATAGACGAAAAAAAAGCACCTCATTAGAGGTGCTGTGAATGGTTATAGAGGGGTAAAGCCTAAGTACATGTGGATAGCTCTTCCTTCTTTTAGATCCTTAAGTGGCAAATCGCGGGCACTCGATAACCAAAAATCAACATCTTTTAATGCAGGGTCTTCAAAAATACTTGCGAAGCTGTCGGAAAGCGAAGGATCATACGTTATGTGACCTGACGTCCCATTTTCGTAAATAGTAAAAAACAAATCTGGGCTTATATCATTCACATGAGCAGATTTAGGAACTCCAACGATAAGATCGTCGGAAAGATCGCCACATAACATACCCAGAACAAAGGGCTCTCTTTCTCCATTTGAACCATCCCACGTAGCCATTGGAAATTTCGAATCTGGATTTTGAATCAAAAACTCAGTTTCGTCCCCAATCTCAATTCCTCCATCTTTTTCGGTAACTGGTCTTAATCCAATAAATTCACCAAGTGAAACTCCAAATACATTTCCAGTTGACCCAAATATTACAGGGAAATATGGCAGATACTCTTCAGAAAACTTAGGCGGGGTAATTGGGTCGTCAGGCTTTGAGGGTTCTGGGCCGTCAGGATCACCAGGGAGGGGAGGCTGTGGATCTGCACCTGGAATCCATCTGTTTGGTGTGAGTTGCCCGCATAACATCATTTGATTAAGCATTTCCTTCTCCTCGAAATTCAGGCGGCAATTGAGTACGTTTCTTTTCAGAAAGATAGGCTTGGTAGCAGTGCTCTTTCTGCCAGAAGAAAATATGATCAATCAGCCAGCGCCAAATACTCGTTTTACCTTTGGCGTGCATTCTCCACGCGTGTGAAGATAGCGACTCATCGGCGTAGCCACCGATTAAAGTGTTTGCCAACTGGTCTAGTGCTAGCAGTACTTGAACCGCGTCAGGGTGCTTCAGTTTCATTATTCAGCCTCCTCATAGGGTTTCGTCCATAGTGCCCCCTGCTGGAGCATTGCCATAGATAACGCCTTCTCAAGCTGTTCTTTGGTGACTTCCACCACAGTGTTATCCGCTAAAACCCAAGCAGTTTTATCCATGTTGTTGAGTTCAGCCACCTTAAGGGCACGAGCCATACGACTTTGCGCGGTTTCGTCACCGTCAAATTGCATGCCGTCGACCTCAACAACAATCGATCTAACCGCCTGTGTACGCTTTATTTTGCGTCGTAGAAGTAGTTCCTTTTCAGTTGGTGCTTTATCTTCTACTTCAGCAATTTCAACGCCTAAAAGGTCGCACACCTCTTTTTCGTTTTCCTCAGTGAAGTTTGGAAAACTCACATCAGGCAAGGCGCTACGCAAAGCCCATTCAGAGGAATAATCTTTTCCATTCAATCGATAAATCTTCATGCCTTAATCCCCATTAAAGAACACTGACGCATAAGAACTTCCACCCGAAAATCTAATGACAACAACCAACGGGCGATTCTTTGTTCCATATTTAGGGGAGGAACCGCCACCCCAATTGACATTATTCCAAGTCACTGTCGCGGTATCCGTCGTCCACAAATGAATAACTTTAGTAGCCACTAATTCAACGGGCGCCTTCACGATATTAAACGTCACATTCCCTGAAATATTCATACGGAGATCATCGGGGGAATTTATATCAATCGTGACCGCACCACCGTTCTGTGTTCTTCCCTCGTCTCGAGAATAGCCCTTCAGTACACCCCGATCCCCCGTTCTTGGCACGTAAGACCAAAGATCTGCGTGACGTGCATACTCCTCAAGAGAATCGCGTATGGTGGCGTCTTCGCGTCGCAGACCCATTATCATTAGTGCAAAAGCTTCGTGCTCCTTATCAAGCCATACCTTATCTACCTTGGTCGCCACCTCTGTTTTAGTCGCTAGCGTTGCAAGAGCCGTATCGACGGCTTTATCTTTGTCCTGTAGGTCCTTAATGGCAGTGGCATAATCCGCCACGCTAACCTTACCAGTAAGCCCCTCCACTAAAGTCTCTTTCGTGGCGTAAAGCGCACGAGCACTCTCTTGCGTTAAGTAAGTGGCTGTTGCTTCTGCTTTTCTCTGGTAGGGTTCTAAGTCTGCGGGAAACACGGGGGGATTCTGCCGAAGCCCTTTCACGTACTCAATTTCTGCGGTAGGCTTATTCTGTATGTAAGCCTTACTATCCGAGCGCGTTTCTTCCCAGTTTGCCTGTATTTGTCCCTGAGTTGCGGCAGTGCTTGCGCTTTCTGCGCGTTGGGCATAAACAAGTGCCGTATCACGAGCCGTGGACGCAGTAGTTGCCGCCGCTGTTGCTTGCTCAGCGCTCTTTTTAGCGCTCGATGCGGAAGCACTTGCCTGTTGGCTAACTGTTTTAGCATTCTTTTCCGCACTCTTCGCGCTGGTCTCTGAAGCCTTCGCGGTCGTCTCGCTCGCTTTAGCTTTCGTAGCGAAAGCCTCCGCCGTGGTTGCCGCTGCCTGCGCTTCAACCACGCTAGATGCCACCGTATTCGCTAGTTGAGCGATACGCTCCCGATCGTCAGTGACTTGACTTGCCGCCGACAGAGCTTGCGTCGCCGAAGTCGTCGCTGTTTGGGCGCTTGTATTCGCGCTTAACGCACTCGCTTTAGCCTGAGCTTCGCTCTCTTTGGCCTTAATTTCCGCTTGCTTTGCCAACTCTACGGAGGCGTTAGCGGTATCGCGCGCGACCTCTGCCTCCTCTTTAGCGGCAAAGGCCAGGGCAACGCTCTCGCGCATCATCGCCTCTCGCTCGCCAATCGTGGCATTCGTTTCGTCCAGCTTCCGCTGAAAAGATCGCTCGTGCTCCTCTAACCTCTGATCCGCCGCCTCAAGCTGAGGGATAAGGGTGCTGACTCGCCCCTCGATTCCACGCGCAGCGCTTTCACTGGCTTTAGCTTGATTAGCTGATGCCTTGGAAAGTTCTGCCTGCGCCTGGGCTTCGCGTACACTTTGCTCCGCCGAGTCCCGCGCACCGCTCGCCACCGTTGCTTGACGACCAGCTTCGATGCTTGCCGATTGCGCGGTCTCGCTTGCGGATACGGCGGAATCGCGTGCGTTGAAAAGTTCAGCGGTAAACTGCTCACTTGTCAGCGTCGATGTGGCAGGCGCTTTAACTGCTCGACCTACCATCTCTCGTATCTGTTGGATTTGAGCTGTTGTCTTGTCAAACGCGTCATTAATCACCGTGGGGAAAAAGCCCCCACGATTCGTGAGCACCATTGTCTGAAGGTAGTCGACGCCCGAAAGAATCGCCATCGTTGAGCCCACTGCTAAAGGCGCCGACAAGCGTACCGTTCCACCAGCCATTGCCTCTTGGTCGGCGTTGATCGACACATCAAAATCACTGGTGCCCAGTTGGCGTTCTGTCACACCGCTATCCGTGGAGACGAGCACCACTAGATCATCCTTCTCAAATACCTTGAAATTGAACGGGAAATCTCGCTGTTGCCCATCCCCTCGATAAACCCCAGCACGACGTATTTCGGTATTAATTGCCATGTAACCTCCTTGATGTTTTAGCTATTATCTACTCACTTTCCGCTCTTATTGATCACTTCTTCTTGAGCCCCAAAAGAGCGGCCCGCACGCCTTCTGCGGGTGTATCAATCTCACCTTCCAAGTAAGCATCCGTTGCTTGCACAGCGCGGTTAATCTGCGCCGATGGCAAGCCAAAGAGCGACCCGCTCAAATTGATAGTCGACTTCACCATCGCCTTGTCAAGCTCAAGTCGGCGCGCGCGATCGGCGAAATTCACCGCATCACCAATCACACGTGCTCCGCTTGGACCTGTCCACTTCCACACCGGCTCTCCTTTGATAATGTTCGCCGCCGTAGAGGCGAGTTCACGACCGGCCATAAGCGTCCCAAGATTAAAGCTCACTACTTCAGCCGCGGCCGCTCTAAGTAGGGCTACTGTTTTCTCGCCCTCTGTCCTCTGGTCGTCCTCATCATCGTCCCCACCCGCAGGAAGCGCGGCGCGGAGCATACTTTCCACGATCGGCATCACCGCGGACACAACAAGAATCTGTGCCATGGCTTTGGCGCGGTTCTTCTCACCTAAGTACGCCACGGCGTTAAGGTTGAGCGCCGTATTCATAAAGGAATAGAAAACGGTGAAGAGCTTCGAAACTTCTCCCCCACGCTCAATTTGTGACAGGTCCTTAGTCTCACCACCGCCTTGTGTATCGATCACCGTCTGGTCAGCAAGCTCAACGGCGGTCTTATCGTCAAAGCCTTCACGCAGTGCTTTGGCATAAGCGGCATGCCAAGTGATCACATCGACGATCTGCTGAACGCGAAGCATCAACCAATACGCCGCGTTACGGAAGTTATCCAGTGCCTCGTTGCGCTGTTGCAGTCGATTGTTCGCCTCGTTTAATTCGCGGAATCGCGTGAGCGAGCGATTACGCATAAAGAGCGAAGCTTCATTCGCTTCACGCGTAGCCCCCACTGGATTAGAGAGGTACACCCCGATACCCGCCCCGATGGCAGAGCCCAGTCGTGCCGTCGAAATGCCCAACCCCGTGATCTGCGCGAGGGCGCTCACCACGTTAAAGCCTAAGCCCGCTATGCCCGCGCCTTGACGCAGGCGCGAGCTCCAACCCTCACCCGCAATACGGGAGCGCTTATCTCCCACCGCAACGTCTCGCAACCAGTTGCTAAAGAGTCGAACCACATCGGGCGAGTAATATTCTCGGATCGTATCGCCAAGGCCACTCTTTAAAAGTCGACTCGTATCGATCACAAACTCACGCCATGCTAAGTCATGGACTTCGGTATTGAGTGCGTCAAAAAGCGCGCTCATTCGAAGAGTAAGCGGTCTCTTGACCCTTGCCGCGCGAGCTTTCATGTGAGAGCGGTCCGTACGCACCGCTTGAACGGCGGCACGCATCATCACTTCTGCGCTCTTCGCGTCCTCATACGCTTCTGAGAGCGAGCTTGCCTCCGAGTCATACACCGCGGGGTAGTAGCCCCCAGAAACCGTGATCTCTTTACCTTCGGCGGTTCGCACCTGGAAGGGCTCGTACTGAATCCACTCTGGCGCACGACCGTAAATACGACGCTCCAGTGCTTCCAGTTCTGGGCGGAGCATCTCGAACGTTTTCCAGATATTTTCCACGCACCGCCACTCTATTTCCGTCATTCCTTCGAGAATGGCACGAATAGTGGAATCCGTTGTCTCAAAGCCATCGATCAGGCGCTGACGGTTACCTGCGTTGCCATAGTTCAATGCGATAGAGAGGCGCTCTGCCCGCGTAATCGCGCGAGAACCTTTGCGCCCTGGAAGGTGGGCGACAACTGCATTCATCTTAAAGCGAGAGACCACTGGCTCGAGAATCTCAACCATGTGCACAGTTAAGTTCTTACGGTACTCGGCCTCCTTATTGGCGCACTCATTCGCACGACGCGAGAAGAGTGTCCACATAATCCCGCCGTCCTTATTCCCGTCCATAATGCGGCACCACGAGGCGATTTTGATGTGGTTACGCATAAAGCCGATGATCCCTTGCACCAAGCTCTTGCGGTCGCTATCGTGGTGTTCCTTGCTCTCACGCCCCATCTCGCGGGCGCTCTCTTGAATTTGTGCTCGAGCTTCTCGGACTGCGTCAGCTGTGCGTACACGCACCCCGTTTACTAGCACCGTTTGCTTATTACGCCCTGCGCTCTGAAGCGAAACGATCGCGTCAGTGAGCTCCACGAACTGCTCATAGGTGAGGGCTTGGTAGGGGGTACTTGTCGTCCCTCGGATAATCCACTCGGGGAAGTCGAACACGTAGCCGTCTTCTTGCTGAGCTAAGATGAAGTTCTCAAGACTGGGCGCGTTCGCATCGACGGCGAAATCAGCAAAGCCAAATCGCGCTGCGAGGTTTTCAATCTGCTCCATGAAGTCCCCCGCGATCGTCTTGCTCTTCAGGGCGCGCTTGATCGACTTGATGCGCTTTTCGATAAAGACAAGCGCATGATCAGCCTCTTTCGCTAGCACATGCTGAATAAACTGGTCGTGCTTTTTCTGGAAGGCTTCCTCATAGTTGCCCCTTGCCCAAGCCTGCTGTGCTTCCCGCCCAGCTTTATGCTCGGCACGAGTATGTACCGTTGGGCGGAAGTCAGAGATTTTCGTCGACTTCGTCTTCTGCTGAGCGTAGCGGGTGAGCGCTTCACGCGCGGGCGCAGGAACTTTCAACAGTTTCGCGATAGCATTGAGCTCAGAAGCGATAGCCCGCGTAAATGCGTCAGTATGCTGAACCAAAGCGGTGAGCGCTGCCGACCGCATGCCACGCTCGTCAGGGAAGTCGCCGTACTTACTCGCGAAAGCGTCCACGGCTCGGTCGGTCACTTCCTCCTCGAAAGCCTTTTGACTCGCAAGAGCGTCAGCGAGTTCAAGAGGGTTTTCCGTGCCGACCATATCCGTGAGAATCTCAATCGGGATCGTGTTTTCCGATTCGCCCTCGTGCATGATAAAGCCTTTGGCTTCGAGTGCTTGGATTGTTTCTTCTGGTGCGCCCACGCCTTCGAGGTTTTCACGATGGAGCTTATAGCGCGCGACGGGGTTCACTTCAGAAGAGATATACCCGTAGCGGTCAATGTAGCGCTTGGCAGTTGCTTCTTCGATCGTGCTCTTTTCATCTGCGGAAAAGAGTGCCGTCTCGATCACGTCGACGAGCTCTTCGTAGGTGATCCCTAGCTCTTTTTGCAAGTCGAGAAGAGAGATAACGCCGTCCTCATTATCAGTTAAGGCAACGAGTCCCCGTTCTTCTAGCGCGCCCATCGCACGGTCAGAGAGCCCTGCTTCTGTGGCAGTGATTACATCATCTGGGGAAAGTTTCTTGCCACTGTCGAGCTTCTGACGCAGTTTGGCCACGTGGTCGTTTGCACGCTCAGCCTCAACCTCCGCACGAATCGCCTGATAGCGCTCCTCAACCTGAGGACCTTCTTTGGCACGGCGGTCTTCTCGCGCGAGAATACGCTGAGTGCGCTCATGCGCTTGGCGATTTGCCTTGGGATCGCGCCCCTCTAAAAGGGCTTCGGCTTGACGCGTGGGATCTCTTTCCAGTTCCTCGCGGACGGCGGCCTCGATAGCTTTGTAATCGTTCTCGATACCGCGCTTTTCACGCTCGTGTTTGTTGGTGAGAATCTTGTGGTTGCGCTCACGGCTGGCATAGATGGTGGCGCGTACATCTGCACCTGCGCGCTCGAAGTCTTCACGAATTTCAGCGAGTTGATCTTCACCGACCAAGTCTTTATCCGCGTCTGTAAAGAGCGGGCGCATATTCGTGTCGCTCTCAATGAAGCTGGCTTCGGCTTCGGTGATGAAAAGACGATCGTAGAGTGCGGAAACCTCTGGCGAGAGTTCCACATCGAGCTCAGCCACCGTACGGTAAAGACGTACTAGCCATGTTTTGAATTTCTTAAAAGCGTTGCGTAAGCCCTTAGTTGGCGCTTTACCTTGGCGCAAGTATGCCTCGAAGCCACGGGCGAAGTGCTCGTGGGCGTCACGCTGTTGATCAATGGACATACTGGCGAAGTTTCGAATACGCGCTTCCGGGGTGGCACCTTGGACGTTCTGCCACGTCAAGAAGCTATCGAGCGTACGGATAAGCTCTCGCTCACCGTCGGTCATATCGCCACGGTCGAGTGCCTCTGTAGTGAGGCTCACTAACGTGTGTAAGAAGTAGTGCGCGGACTCGTGCATGAAGGTCGATTCGTCCGCGGATTTGAAGAGTTTGAGAATCCCCGTTGCAGGGTTGAAGCTTCCGCGTGCTTCTCCTTTGTTCTGCTCGAACTCCTCACCCATAGCCATACGAGCCAGAATATCGCTCGCTTTATCCATCGGGGCATTGGCTTCTGCGTACTTCTCTAAGCCCGCTCTCTGGAAAGATTCACCGTAGTCTTCGGGGGTGGTTTTTGGCGCGTTTTTGACCTCGTTTTTATCAAACGATTCGCTTCTATCCCCGTCGAACACCATAAATGCAATGCTTGGCATTCCATTCTCAAAGCGTTCGTAAAGATCGTAGTCCCAACCTTCTGGTGCATAATCTGGATTAAATGGCAGAGAGGCGACCACCTGAAAGCCGTGTCGAGAATAGAATCTAGGAAGAATTGTATTGAAGCAATCAAGGCGACGCCCGCCAGCGGCAACGGCGCACAACATAAGCGCCTCGCCAGAGGGTTCACTTGGCGCGCTGAAAACGGAAACAATATCATCGCCATTCTTTAAGGCGAAGCCACTTTGACAATCCTCAGAAAGGAACAGTCTAAATTTCGGGCTACCGTCTGCGTTGGTTTCTAAGAGTTCTGAAATCTCCTTTGACTCAACGCATGCGCCGAATGGTAATAATTTTTTGGCTTGGTCAATGGACTCTTTAAAGATGGTCGCGCTCTCAAGCGTAACTTCTAGTTCGTTGAATGTCGGCGCGCCACCCTCCTTGTTCACGCGGTGGGTTGTACCGTTGATCCCTTTTGAAAAATCTTTAGAGTCTTGACGGATAACTTCTGCCAAGACTTGGCTAACGATCTCCCCAGGTCGCCAGATATTTAATAGCCGAATGTTCCCCAGCGAGACATTTCCTCGTCGTACTCTGCCCACGTCCAGTCTGGGAAGTCGCGTAGTGTGGAATCTGGACTCACCCACAGTATCTGTGGGTAGTTCTCCCACTGGTTGTTCTGCCAAATAAGTAAGTGCGCCCCATTCACTCGGCTTCTTACCGTTTTGAATGGCGTTTCGTAAGTTGGATCGCAAATCACGAAACACTCGATGCCGGTAGTCTCGTGAATCCTCTTGAGCTCGGCGTTGTAGATCTCTTGCAATTCGCTCTGATCTGCCGATGGGTACAAGCCAATCACTGGATCCTGAGTCTTGAACGGCGCGTCCTCCGCGGTCTCTCTCGGAAGATCCTTGTACTGCGCTCTCGCCTTGCTCAGGATTTCCTCGCGGGCTCTCTGCTCCGCTTCGTAGGGATCCTCGGGTTTTGGCGGCGTCGATTTCATCCCGGAGACGAAGTTCAAGCCGTTCCTTGTACCGATCATAATCCGGATGCCCAGTGGGCCCCATTCCTTGGGTCGTTCCCTGTAAACTTTGATTGCCATTGCTTTGCCCCTCTTTTGGTTGGCTTTCCACAACTGTAGGAAACACAAGTTGCGAATAAATATCAGCACGCGACAAGATAAAGCGGTCATCTTGTAAGGCGTTAATCGCACGCTCAGCTAGCTGGAGAGCTTCTTCTGAATCTATACGCGAGTCCAACCCTGATAATAACTCATTTTCATTGACAGAGAAACCCTGAAATACGCGTAATCCGTTCTTATCTTTGATCGGGTATAAGGTATTACGATAAAGCTCTTTCAACTGTTCTGTGGTGAACCCTTCAGGCAGTTTAATTGCCAATGCCTGACCTTTAACCAAGCCTTTTCCTGGGCGGTCAGAACTCACGTAAATGGCTTCTTGGTTGAGCAGATTCGCCATCAGCCCAGCAATACGTACCGCTTCATCGGGCTTATCACGAATCAAAATGCAAAGCGAATGATTCACTTCGCCCTCCCAACCGCCTATCTGGAACATCAAATCGCTGAAATCAAGCCCCTCAATTCGGCGAACTTCTCCAATAACTTCATTGCCGATTTTGCTCGTAATTTCATATTTAGCCTCTTCAGGCAAAGCATTCCACTCGTCAGTGAGTAGCCGATTTTGCGGATTCGGTGCAATCTCAACGTTAAGCGCGGCGCCTGCTAGCTGAGCAAGGTCCTCATCGGTTAGGCTATTCGCAGCCAAACCTTGCACCACGCGCTGCACTTGCATTGGATGGCGTTTGATGAACTCTTTTGGGCTCACTCCCGCAAGCGTGGCAAGGTTGCCTAGCACAGCTTTGAACGTCTTGACCTGCGTGTGCACCACGTCAGGCGTCATCTGTTCGCTACGCTCACGCATTAATGCTTGCTCAATCGGCGCGACTGCCTCGTCAAGCTCCGCACTAAATTCTTTAGAAGCTTTAATCTGCTGAATAATCTCGCGCTGGTTCTCTTGGGCGAACTGCTGATTTTTCTGGTTGGCCTTCCACGCCTCAACTTCCGCGGGACTCATCGTATCGGGTGTGCGCGATGCGTTCTGGCGCACAAACTCCGCAAGGTCTTTGTTCTGCCCAATTTCCCCAGCATAAGTCTGCAGAGGCACAGCAACCGTCGTTCCTAGTTCGCGCGCTTCCTCCACAGCTTGTGCCATCGCGGGGGAGAGCGTGGCGAGGGTGTTAGCGAGCTCTGGAGATTGGCGGATAACATCCGCGCGGATGTAGAGGTTCGGATCGCCGCTCATCTCGCCTACCTGCTTAGCGAACTCCGCAAAGGCGTCTGGCGCGCTTTGATGAAGCTGAGCATTCAGCATGGCGGAGAGGGCGACCTTGCTCGCTTGCGCTAACTTGGCAGAACGTTCAACGCGACGCTTTTCTGCCCAATCGCCCATGACCTTGCCCGCGCGTGCCGACACCATATCCGCAGGCATATTGGCAAAGTCAGCGATCGACTCGAGGAAGATATCCCCTAGACTGATCTTCTGTCCAGCGTTCTTTTGTCCCAAGTACTCGCCCAAGCCCCCTAGAGCTCCGCCTGCGATAGACCCCGTCAGAGTGTCATCGAGTGTTGTCAGCCACCAGCCTTGCTTGCGCTCCGCTTCGGCTAGCGTCTTCGTGAACGCTCGACGCGCAAAAGGTAAGCTCGTACTGCCTGCACGCGCCATCACGCGCCCTGCGCCCGCCACGCCACGCAGTCTTGTAAATGCGCCTGCGACCTTACCCGCTACGCCCATACTGAGCGCATCGATGGCGGCAACGGGGCCCGCATGTGCGCTAGCCTGATCAAGGGCTTGCTGTAAGCGCGGAGCGTTACTCAAGAATGCGTTAACCGCATCAGCATCACCCAGGTCCACGCCTTGGGACTGCATTGCCTCGAGGAGCGCGCTACGGCGATCGACCTCGTACGAACCAGCCCCGGCAACCCCCATGGCCAGAACCGTACCTAAGCCCCCGCTGAAAAAACCTGTGAGCCCAGCTACGAATTGCGCAGCCAACAGCTCGGCTTGGGACGCCATCGACTTCCCCGCCGTGTAGTACGCAATATCAAAAGGCTGTTCTGTGAAAGCGCTCATCACGTCGCTGAACGTATCCGCTTTAGAAAGACGCTCGAGCGCTTTGGGTTGCGCCACGGCACGCTTACGCTTCATAGCATCTTGCCACGCCAAAAGGCGCTTTTCTTGCTCAGCAATGGCGCTTTGTCTTGCGCCTTCTGAAGTCGCCCGATCGATGTCTTGTTGCCCGTAGACGAGACTTTGCATCAGGTCCGCCTCGTGGCGCTCGTCACGCCCTTGCTCCCACACAGACATTGCCTTCTCGAAGATATTCATCTGCTCCCAGTCCTTGGGTTCGCGAGAGACTAGGGGACCGTAGAGAGGGTCACTGGTAAACGCCATGAAGCCGGGCAATCCTCCAAAACGCGCTGCGTCTTGGTTGAGGCTCTTTTGCACAAACTCATCTCGGAAATACGGTATTTCCAGTGGCGTGACCCCTACCTGCTTGGCAAGGCGTCGATCGGAAATTGCCTGTTGTGCCGAGTCCTCCCCAAAAGTGAGGTGGCTAAGAGACTTCGCGGTCGCGTCATTGAATTTAAAAATATCATCTGCCATGAGTGGTCTCTCCTCTTAATCGGACACAAGGAAGTTATCGGTCGGTGCGTTATCCCACGGAATGTCCAAGTCTTCCAAGGCGTCTTCCGTGTAGCCAAAATGATTTTTGCGTTGCTGAGCGAACTCAGAGAGCGTGCGTGCTTTCCAGGCTGTAGAGTCTTTGATTTCTTGCGTTTTAGTGCGCCCGCCCTTGCCCGCACCACGGTCTCGAACGGTCGAGACAAACTTCGCCAAAATGAGCTGGGGGTTCTCCGCATACTCGCGCTTAATATGCTTCTTACCAGCGCTATCTTTGGAGTAGATGAATTCAGCTAAGAAGTACTCCGGCAGTAAGCGTAAGAGCTCTTCAGTGGCTTCGGGCGAAGTCTGTAAGAGCTGCGCTACGCGCCCGCGATTGCCGTCGAGCAAAAAGCTCTCGGCTGTGGCGCGTATAGCGGCTTCACTCGGATTCAAGTTGCCGTCCGTTATTACCGTGATTCCTCTAAACACGCTGGCGAGTGTAGGATCTTCGGTCAGCTCAAGCTGGGCATTCTCCAGCACAGTCTTTCCGCCTTTCCAGAAACTCTCTTGATTGAGAGAATGCAACACGAGCCGTTGGAGCTTGACGGGATCAACCACCTCACCGGGGCGAATCTCTGCGTTTACCGTACGCTTGACATCTGTCATCACTCGATTAAGAGCAAGGTTATACGCCGCCTTCTTTTTTGTTTCCAAGAGGTCAGGGTGTACGCGCTCAAAGTAGGCATCCACCTCCGCTTTAATGTCTTTCTCAATATCGGTATGGAATTGGCGGGGGTCACCGCCCGCAGACTGTACTTGTTGCCAACGATCAAAAATATTCTTCCACTGCGCCTCAGAGAGATCTGCGCGCGTCGCGTAGAGGTCTGCCTCCGACATACGAGAGAGGCGTACCGGTTCCTGCATCAAGGTAGCGAAAAGGGTTTCGTTGCCGTAGTTGAATTCGGTCGGATCCGTTTGCGCACGCTTCTGGCGCTCCCACGTCCTGCGCACAGCGTTAATTTGCGAAAGCGTCCAGCCAGTGGTATCAATCTGCTCAAAGAGTTCGGGCACTTCACCCGCCTGCAATTTCTTGAGCTGATCCGTTACCCCCGCACTGGCCTGCATCATGGCGAGCGTTTGCTGGGTGCGCGTCTCATCAATCACGGCTTTGGCGCGCTTGATCTGCTCAGACTGCGCAAGATCAGGCCACATCTCTTTGACGTAATTGAGCGCATCCAATTCGGTGATCTGAGAGAAAGCATTACCGTAATGGATCGAGCTCGCGATTTTCTTTACGTCCCCCTCTTTAGCGTTATCGCCCATGAGTTGACGCACCGCGACTTCCAAGTCGCCTCCCGACTTTTTAATGGCGGGTTCTACCCATTCGTTGAAAATACGAGCGCGTTCTTGTCGAGTAGTCGCCGCGTCGTATTTCGCTTTGAGTTCGTCGGGTAACTTCACCCCCGTATCGAAAACTTTTTGTCCTAACTGCGCGCCAACCGTGTAGCAGTCCTGCAAGCCCTCCAGAACGACACTTGTTACCGTCTTTGCCTGTCGTGCTCGTGCCGCTTCAAGAATACGCTTACGAGCGCGAATAAGGGCGCTGGAATCGAGCTGATACTTTGCGCCCACTTCATTGAAAAGTTTCTGCGCGCCCTGAATGTTTTCCTGATTAATGAGGAGAGTGAGGACGTTTTGTAAAGCTTCAGACACCACTTTGCGCTTTTGGTAGCCAATGTGCTCTTGACTCCAGCCCATTGTCTTACCGAGCGAGTCTAGGCTACTGTGGATACCTTCGATATCGCGTTCGCGTGACTCTGCGTCCCACCCCATCTTGGCGAGATTGAGGGCGTGGCTGTTAATCGCATTGCTATAAACATCTCGAGAGTACTCACGAATTTGGTGCGACTCGTGCTGTAAGAATTCATGCTGGTTCTTGATGCGTGCGGTCTCGATGTATTTGCGCGCGAGCTCCGCCTGCGAGGCGTTAAGCCCCTTAAAGTGCTTATCGAGTCGCGCTTGTACGCCCCTCATGGCTTCAGAAGAGAAGGCCTCCCCACTCGCTGGCGTTGCCACGTCTCGCCCAAGGCGGTTCATGATCCCGCGTTCTGCGCTGTATTTGTAGTCATTAAGGTCCGCCTCAAAGTCATTGACGGCGGACTGGACTCTTAGCTTATTTGCTTCATCAACGAGTTCGCGCAGGTACGAGGGTACGGCATTAATCGTATTCACGAGATTGTCGCCTACGGTCGTGTCCACTTTAGAGGTCGCCATATTTGCGCTAGAAGGACTGAGGATTGTTGGCGCGACAGAAATCACGCCGGTATTATTTGCCATTCTCAAACTCCTTGTGCCAGGTCTTGTAGGTCTGTAAGAGATTTCCAGGTAAAGTCGAGAGCGCGCTACCAATCGGGCTAATGCTCGAGGCGTAAGAGCGAGTGGCTGTTGCCTGCATTGCGCTACCTAAACCTCTTGCGCGAATACCCCAAGCTTCACGGTAGCCGTTGACATAGAGCTGATTGACGTCGATCTGCTTGATGACCTCGGTCGACGCGAGCACTTCCTTAGAACTGCCCACGCCGACCTTGAGGCCACTCGCCCCCATTCGCGTCTTTTGCTCGGCCTTAGCTTGTCCTGCCTGTTGTGTGCGCTGGCTGATATACCAATTGCTTTGTTGCAGTGCCATGTGCGCGGAGAGTTCTGCCATTTGGCGATTACGCTCTTCGATCTGCGCTTGGTACATCGCGACTTTCTTTTGTGCCTTTGCTTGGAAATAAGTGCCAAACATTGAGGCCACTGCCGAAACAATCGATGCCCCCGCGCCATAAGTTGCGAGCTCTGGGGCTTGTGCTTGAGGTTGCGCAGAAGGCACAACGGGCGCGGCCATGGAGACCGCATCCACTCCATCGATAACGGGTGCCGCCATGGAGACTGCGTCCACGCGCCCCATCAGTGGCGAAGCCCCCGAAATCGCATCAACCCCAATCTGATTGAACCCTCCCGTTGTGAGCGATGCGCTCTGAGTCAATCCGTTAATCTTGCTCATTTATTCCCCTCCCTCAATATCAACGTTGGCCGCTATGCCGAGAACAGTAAAGGGCAAAGGGTCCGCTTGTCGTATGCAGATCTGCCCGTCATCCGTCCACATCGCTTTAGGCTTAACGGCAAGCACCCCTGTCACCTTCTCTGGCGCGGCGCCCATTGGCTCGGTGGTACGTTGCTTAGCCTCAACGAGATCGTTGAACGTAGGACCCACCCACACACCAGAAGAGTCGTGGAGGCGCAAGGAGACTTCTTTGACGTTCTTCTTAATCGCTTGCGCCGCGACCGCCCCCGTGCGCGTTGTAATCGCCACAGGGAGCGTCTGCATGTCCGAGGTATAGGGCAACCCCACCTTGACGGTGTATGCGCCCTCTTCAAGCGTAATGCGTCCATCTTCTACCACTTGGGGGTTGAGTACCGCCCCGTCTGCGACGATCGAGACACGGCGACCTTCTAGCCAAGACAGTCCACGCACCTCTTTGGTAAGCGCGCCCGAATAAGTGCCCGCACAATCAAGGAAAATCTCCTTATTGCGTTCACTCATTCGCTCGATAAATCGCACGACCTGCCCCCCAATTTCTCGGCGCACAACCGCGTAGAGGATGTCCTCATTCCCTTCGGCGACGGCGGTAATCGACTCGAAAGCGCCATCAGTGCGGTGCTCGTGCCACGCGCCAATTTGCTGTTCTGGTACGTAGGTAAGCCCGAGCAAAGCGCCTGAGCTCGAAACGCACCAGAGAATAGGCATAGGGGCTTTGACGAATGCCATCTCTCGAATGGTGTGCCCGTCAAAGAGGTGGGTCGCGCGAAGACTAATGTCGCCCGAGACATAGCCACCCGCATCAGCCGAATAGGTAAATTCGCGCAAGTGCCCTCCACGGCCCGCGCAGTAGATAGTTGTGGTATTGATGACTACGGGGGCGACGGGGGACGCGCCTACTGAGGATTGACGGCGCACGGAGATAGACTCTGGCGTAATCGCGTCACTATTCATCGTGTCTGTTCGCCACTCGCTCGATGCGGTCAGAATGATCAATCGAGAGAGGGGAACTAGATGAAGAATGGGAGAATTTTCTTGTGAAGCGAGCTGTGCACTAATACGGTCATCCGCCTGCGAGGGCATGGAGTAGGTCATATTCGACTCTGTGCCCGTCTTCGTCATCCAGATGTGCTGTGGGTGTAAGGTTGTTGAGGCGAAACAACGGCGTTGCTCAAAGTAGCTCGAACAACGCGGATATTCGCCGTTTGCAAGTGCTTCTGCCGCGAAGGCCGCACCAGAGCCTCCGCTCGCATATGCGACCGAAACGACGGGGTTTGTGTAGCCCGCCCCCGCTCTTTCGACTACGACGCTCTCAATTCGTCCGTTCTTCACAACAGGACGAAGCTCAGCGCCTCGACCATCGCCACCCGAGACGGTAAGGCGGACCGTGTCCGATTTGAGCCCGACTGCGTAACGGTACAACTCTCCAAACAAGGATCTTTTGATGAGTTCGTACCTCGTCGGGAAGGCGGTCCCGCCATCGTGAACTTTCGTGCTCTGAAGCGTTGCCGGCATGACTTCAATGTACGGCTTCGCATATTTCTCTCCTCGATTGAGGACACGAAAACCCACAAGAGTAGCTACACTGTGGGCGTAGTCAGCCCATTCGCCAGCGTCCCCACCATCGCTTACATGGTCCCGTTCACGCGAGTAAGCCAGAATAGGCTCTACGACAGCACCACTACCTATCCTGTTCTCGTCCACTACACGAATACATTTTCGAATTTCATCCAGCGTTGGGTAGTCTGGGTACGGCAGATCCCGGGTGCCGCCGTCCTCGAAATTTGTATTGCGCCACTGTATTTGTGCGCTAACCTTCGAGTCAACCTTCCTACCTTTTTCAAATATTGCAAAAGGGCCATTTGGCGCGGAGACACCGTAGCGGTCGTATTTAACGCCTTCTTTTAAGCGCATCTCCCAAGCCTCGGTCGCTCGACCCGTCCAGTGGTGGTCGTCGATACCGTCACGATAACTTGTGTAGCCCGAGCCCCCATTCGTCACGGTCACTTTAGAGATACCGTTCGAGGCTCTAAAAACCTCATCAAAATAGGGCGGGGTTTTGTCTAGCTCAGGCGCGATATTTTCATCGGTGATAAAGAGCTCTGTCGTGTCGCCAATGTAACCAAATAGCCCCCCCTGCCCCTTATACACACGATAAAACTTTGCCCCGGGCACAGCGTTCCATGAGATCTTGACAACGGTTCCCGTCTGGTACAAATTCGCCACACAGCTCACCGCTGAAGACGCTTCACTTTCCAAGGTCTTGTCCCCATTGAGCGCCGTCACTTTGTAGTACCACGTGTATTTATCTGCGTTCTTATCCTCATGCGCCGTTGATGTACGAACTGCGCTAACCCCCGCTGGCACGGCTAGCGTGGGCCTAAAGTTAATATCCACCAAGCGCCAGTCATAAACGCTATAGCGACGCAACTCTTTGGGCGGGTACTTCTGATGCGTGATAGTCATCACGTCCGCACTTTGTACAAAATAGAGCTCGTTCAGGTCATCCGCATCGTAGGGCGTCGCCACTTCAAAGGGCGTATTCCCACGCATTAGGGTGCGACCTTCGGTGTGAAATCGAACGTAGTGATGCCCGAATTCCAACACCATGGTTTGCGTAATCGAAAACGAGAAGGTGACTAACCGAGTGGGCTTATCTGGGTACTTCGCGCGATTAACGTATGTGAACCCCGTGCGATTCTCGAGTGCACCCTGCGGTAGACAAATCATGTTCTTGCAAATGGCTAGCCCAGTTTGGTATTTCACATCGTCATAGCGCGCAAGCATATTTGGCGAGATCACGCCCCCCGCAAAACTTCGCTGATTAATGCGTGCCATCATCTACTCCACTGCGCCACTTAAGCCAAGCGGGCATATAGTTAAAATTCACTTTTCGTTGCTGAGAATAGTCGCGAGAGATCGCAGTTTGGAGCGCGGTGAGATAACCCTGATAGTTTTGACGGGCAACCGTTGCCCCGCTCGTACCACTGATAAGGGGTCCAGCTAAATGCGACGCTAAGAGATAGACAAGTGCGTCAACGAAGAGCGGGGTGAAACCCTCTGTACTGTCGGTGTCGCAGGTATAGCGAAGCACTGCGTTTGGGCAGTCCGTGTAAATCACGTCTTGTCCGCGCTCATCTTTTTCCAACATGAACGCCGCGGTATTCTCGTAGCCCTTATCGTTTTCCTCGAAAAGGCTCACGACGTGGATTAATCGCGGGGGAGTGGCGTAGACGTATTGCCAGCCATAAGTGTTTTGTTCAAGCAGGGCGAGGGTCTTGCGTCGAATTAAAAAAGACCAGTTGTGCGCTTCAAAAATCTCGCGCCTGGCAAGAGGGTAAAACCGCGCGCAATGCTCAGCCTGCGTAGACCCTTCTGGGGGATCGATACTCGCTACGGTGGCGCAGTCTCCTAGACGTGCGAGCGCTAAATTACAGATATCAACAACCGATGACATGAGGCCTCTCTCTTCTACTGGTTATGTGAGTGCGGAGGAGCACCCGCCCCTCCGCTACCGTGGGCCTTATTCGATCGGCAATTCAACCTGATCGATGTCCGTAAAGTTGTCCGTCAAAACGGCGCTAACCTTACCAGCAGGCGTCCCCGTGAGCGCAAGCTTCAAGCGAAGGTGGCGCTTGTGGTAAGCCATCATCGGAATGACAAGCTGTTGAATACCGCCCTTCGTCACGATCACATCGAGGGAGGAGAACGCTTTGCCGTCCTCAGAGTCTTCCACCGTCACGGTAATATCCGTTGCGGCGAAATCCTGACTCATACGGACGACAATCCAGAATTGACGCCCGACCAGTCCGAAGCGTGGGTCAGTCTGCTCAAAGTCAATGACCTTGGAGGTCATCGAGGCGGCGGCCTTCTCCCCAGCGAAGAAAGTCAGTTTAGAGTCGAAAATCATAGAAAAATCTCCTTTATTAGACGTCGAGTTTCGTCTTGTAAGTGCCAATGACTTCCTTAGCGAGGCGGTGCACCGGCACGCCCGCATAGGTCTCAACGCGGCGTCCTGCCACTTGATCAGGGGTCAGCACTAAGCGCGGTGTCTGCAGAATCTGCAGGCGCAAGGCTTCCGTGACCGAAGAGGGCAAGTACCATGCAGCTTGCGCGCCTAAGGCGTCAGGAATGCGTTCCTGCGCACGGATCATCAACGTTTGAAGGTCGATCCCCGCATTAATCGGGTCTTTCTTCAACGCCGTGATGTTCACATTCGCGATACGGATCACACGGCGTGGATCTTCCACGGCGAGACCTAAGTCCCACTCGTAGTCGGTGATGTAGGCGCGGAATCGACGCCCCTTTTCGTCGTAGGCGTCCTGCTCGCCTCGATCCGTCGTCACCAATCCCGCTAAGCCCTTGTCAGGGTAGATCAAGTGCACCGTGGTCTTGCTCCAGTCGATGAGCCAGATATCGGTGAGCTCATCGTTAGCGGCGGGGTTTTTCCCCACGGACGCGTTGATGACCTGATCGCACTTAGTGCTGTAGCGAGCCCCAAAACCGTCAAACTCTTTAATGTCTGCCCCCAGAGCGGACTGGAAAACGCGACGCGCCATCCCGTTAGCAAAGCCACGGGTGAAGGCGGCCTCTTGGTCCGCGCGCCACTGGGCGGAGTTGCCATTGCGCTTGAGCATGTTGGCGTCAATCACGGAGTAGCCCGCGAACATCGCCGTCGAATCGACCACGGTCTTCGAGTGGGACTTCACTGGGTCCACACCTTCGTTGAAGGATCGCGCCTGAAGGTCGGGGTAGTCGGTGATGATCTGAGTCTTGTTACTCGAGCCATCATTGCACCGCACCAAAGGTGCTTGGTCAAAGAGTGGCTGAGCGTCGATGATCGAGTGGATCACGTTCGGGTGTACGCCGCTACCAGGGTTAGCGGCTTCCAATTCAGCCAGGGTGTAAAGGCCCGTTGTAGTCGGAGTGTATGCCATACTGTTCTTTCCTCAAATTAAGGGTTAAGCTTCGAGCTCGGGAACATGGACCGGGCATCGTTTGTTGGGAACGCTGCCTTTGCCCCTCGGGGGAATGATCCTTCGCCCGTATGTTTGCCGATGTTCTTGAATAAGCGAATAATCTCCGGGTGCGATGCGAGACCAGAATCGTCAAGCAACTTACGCAAAGCAGGATTGCTAAAGCGCGGGTCGTTGTACGCTTTCTGAGCCAAGCTGATCGTCTCCTTGAAATTCGCCCCTCCCAATTCCGGATCGGCTTTTGTCGCG
Organism: uncultured Sutterella sp.; assembly: GCA_905197905.1. Classification (GTDB taxonomy): domain Bacteria; phylum Pseudomonadota; class Gammaproteobacteria; order Burkholderiales; family Burkholderiaceae_F; genus Sutterella. Next base: position 34,174 of record CAJKAP010000008.1, read on the forward strand.
CTAGTGCCCATCGTCAGTGCGCGTGCACGAAGGCTTGTCGTGTCCATCTTCATGAGTGGACCCACTTCACGGTAGAGCGTCGACATTGCCTCATTGCTGAGGTTGAGCTCTCGAGCGACTTCCATGAATCGGGCCACGCCTGGGTTGTCCGCGTTAAAGTCCTCCATGCCCGTCACTTCGGGCAGGCTGTACTGTTCGGGCGCGCCTAGCGTTTCGCCTTGCTCCTCACCTTCCTCACCTTCGCTAGCCTCAGTAAGCAGTGCCTCTGGGGCTTCAGATTCAGTCGGTTGCTGAGTATCGGCATCTACGCTACCTTCGTGATCGGTCTGCACTGCGTTCGAGGTACTTTGATTTCCCAGATTGTCAGTGTTAGCCTCTTCGACGGCTGGCGTTTCCGTGATCGTAGGGTTAGCTGCGACGTTCGCATCACCCTGCGGTTGAGTTTCAAGCTGGTTGTTATTGATGTTCACCGCTTTGCTCCTCTAACATGGTTAAGTAAAAATCGTTGCACGCTTGGCGCAGTTGCTCCACGAGCGTCACGCCAATGGCGCGCTTACCTTCGTTAAACGCCATCGTTAAGGCGTTGGTGTGAAAACTGAGCGCATCAGTGCCACAATCCTTGAGAATGTGGTACATCAGTCGGCGACCTTCTTCGGTCCGCATGACGTTGTAGAGATCTAAGGCGTGTTGCTTGTGCTCGACTTCTCGGCGTTGGGCTAATTGCTCTCTCGCTCTGATTTCCTCAAATACGTCTCTTTGCGCGTCCATTTAGTACCCCTGTAAGTTTTGAAGTCCTTGAGCCTGCGCGACCCCCGCCATCATGTCTTTGCCCGCGGAGGCAGCTTGCTGGAGTTGATTCATCTGCGCTTGCTGAGCGACGGCCTGCTCACGCTCTTCGCGAATCTGCTGTACGTCCTTCTCACTGCGCAAGTGCGATGGATCCACGCCAAGCATGTCCGCCATCTTTCGTACATAACTATCAGTATCTAACAAGTCCCCCGCGTTACTTGTCGGCATGACTTGCTGAACCATTCCCAAGGTCGTCATGAAGGTGGAGTACCCGCTCAGGGCGCTCGACTTCTGCGCCAAAGCAAGGACGCTGATATAGTTCACGGATATGCCTTGCTCAGCCACGGCATCAGGCACTGGCGGAATGCGCCCTGCCTGTGCGCAGTAGTCATACGTGGCGCTAATTAGTGGGCCTAGGAGCTCATTGTGCAGGCGCTCCAAGACGGGGCCGAGCATCATCATCTTCTCTTGTTGCATCTGCTGGACTTCGTAAGCGGTGCGCTCATCGCCAGCAGAATTGGCGATCATCAGGAAAAGGTCTTTGTAGAAAAGCGAGTCAATCTCGCGCTGATTGCGCTGAATAATGCCGTCTAGATACTGCAAGTTAATCGGCACATTGACCGCCGCCTGCACCACCTCACCCTTAGTCATGCCGGTGCCCATGATGACCCCACCAGGGCGTAAGTCGTGCTCACGGCCTTCAAAACCCGCAGGAATCAAAAGCGGAGGGCGCGACTGGTAGCCCACGCCGTACGAGAGGTCAACCTGCTGACCTTGTAGTGCCTTCACCTGAGGAAGGGCGCGCATTCCAACACTTGTCCCGTAGACGCTGTCACCGCGCACAACCCAACGGGGGCAGAGTGCAGGAAAATGCGTAAAGCCCTCTACGCGCAACGGGTCGCAGTCGGGCGCGTCCACCACAAAGTGCACGGAGCGCCAGGGCATATTCTCCTGATCAACTTTTTCAGGATCGCGTTCAACTCGTGGCTCAATCGCCTGCACGATATTAAAGGGGCGGAAGGGGTGTTGTGAGTCGTAGGCATCACGCACCACCTGCGGAACGTTCTCGCGTCCAAACTCCTGAATCATCTGCTTTGCCGTCATAGCGTAAGCGCGATAGAGTGTGTCCACGCGACCTTCCTCGTTTTCCGCAAGCCAGTATTCCCCTACGGTGAGCGTATCCGCATGAACGACACTCTGCGCACTTGGAAGAACCACCGTGCACGATGTTCCAAACACCGCGAGCTCGAAATACGCTTTGTGAAGAGCTTCATAAACGTTTGACCCAGCAAAGACCATAAGCAATGCTTCGGTCACATCGGAGAGCCAGGCTTTTACCTCAAACTGCTCATCGAGCTCCGGTGACATGGTGGTGAGTTGGAACCAGGGGCGGGCAGGGGAAGTCATTCCTCCCAGCATCCCCGCGGCCAGTGTTTCTGCTGCGCTCGTCGCGCGGGAGTCGACAATGCGCTCCCAACGACTAGCAGAGAAGGCTTGCGGGGTAGAGAACGTATGAACGCACCCACAATCCGGAGCGATATATGCACGCAAGTCCCACCACTCGGGCTCTAATTCCGCGCGTCGCTGTTTCGCGCTCTCAAAGCGCTGACGCAACTCCGCTAAGTCAACGCGTTCCATGGATTAGCCCCCAAGCAAGTTAGACCCACCGCCCAACTTCGTGGGGTCGAGCTCAACCCCATTGGCGCCCGTGAGGCTTGTCGAAGAAGCACTGAGCGAGGGATCCGTCATGATCGCGCCCACGTCCGCGGTCTTGCGATTAGCGCGATTGAGATCCTGCTCCTGCGCCTGCTGTAAGAGTTTTTGCTGTTCGGCTTGTCGGCGCGCTGCCGACGCGGCTTGCTTACCCTGCTTATTCTGCTGATACCCGCCATACGCGGCCGCGGCGGCCGAAGCCACCAGTGCGCCTACTACACCTGCTACACAAGACATTAGAGTTTCTCCTCTTGTAAGAGTTCATCGGTAAGCTCTTGACGAACTTCGCCTAGAGTTTTCGCATCCGTGCGATACGACATGATCAGCACGGTAGGACTGTGCGTAAAGAACGCGGTCTTTCGTCCCACAGCCCCAGAAAAAACGGCATACCCATTGACGGGGGTTGCTTCACCCCCAAGGGTTACCTCACAATCGCCAACCACTGTCAAAGTCGTTGGCACTTTCAACTCACACCCCATGACCACTTGATCCGCAGGAATCGACGCGATGCGGGTGTATAGCCCCGCATAGAGCAATTCCTTGATCTCGGCTTTTGTCTGAGGCATCTCATCCATCATCGCGTGCAAGGTCTGAAGGCGCTCCTTCTCTTCTTGCGTATTCACTGGTAAGTGCGAAGCACCGCGTGCTGTGAGTTCGTTCATAAATCCACCCCGTAAATCGAGCCAGTGTGTCGGGCAACTCGCGAGAGAAATCGCTCAGCTCGACTACCCACTATCGCCGTCGCGGACAGCCTACGAGCCCCGTACGAGCTCGCTATCGCTTTCGCACTTGCCCAGAGAGCTATCCCAGCGCCAGTGCCTTTACGTTCTTCTGGGCGCACGTAAAAGCTCTCTACGACGGCGATAGGTGTTTCGGCAAAGTGCGGTAAGCCGTTTTGCTTGAGTACGGTGATAAACCCGATAGGCTTATTGTCGCGCCAAGCGACAACGACACTGATCGCACCAACTTTTTCAAGCGCAAAGTAGTAAGCCTGATCGGGTTTGGCGTTGTGAAAGACCGCGTCGCTCGATTCTTCTCTGTAGCCCTCGAGCATCTCTAGGCACTCCTTATTGGCGAAAAACGCTTGTACGCTGGTCTCGGTTAACTTCATTACCATCTCCGCACGGGTTGTGTATCTGGGTTGCTGTAGCGGTATCCGCTCAACGGGTTCGAATCTCGGTAAGGGCGAGCGCGTTGACGCGCCTCGGGCGACATAATTCGGCGGGCGAAAGTGAGCGCCAGCGCGTCCGCCACGTCAGGGGATCGACCAATACGCTCCTTGATCTCTTCTTTGGGCTCGAGCTGGATCTGCCCCGTGGGGGTGTAGCGGTACTCAGGCGCGGTCAGCTCTTCTCGCAAATCATTGTCATCAGGAATTGAACCCGCTTTCATCCAGTCGCGCATTCGCCCCCACATCTCTACGCGCTTGTTGTAGTAGAGCGTGGGGTCATCCGCTTTCGCACCAAAGTTGACCCCAAGTACGAGCTCGGCAAAGCCGTTACGATTGAGAAAGTCGATCGGTGACGCGCCCACCCCGCCGGAGTCTACGTTGATGTAGACCTCGCTCATGTTGAGCGTTTCATAGCAGTACGACACGAGGGCCGCGACTTGCTCATGAATCTCAAAACCGTCTAGCCCGTGGAATCGCTTAATCTTCGGAATCGTGTCATTGACGCGCACCACTATCACGGTGTCATCATCGCCAAAGCGCGCTACGTCTACCCCAATGATCGCTTGTGTATCACGGCGCGGATCGTAGGAGGGGTCGGGGCGCGCTATCGCTGCATCAACGTCACCCGTCGGAATGAACTGCGTACTCGAGACGTTCGGGAAATCCCCTTTCACGCGAACACGGAAAAAGTCAGAATCCTCGCCATACTCTTTTGCCCAGCGGGCAATGGTCTCTTTATTCGTAATCTGGCACACGCGAGAGTCCACGTGATACGTCTTGAAGAGCGAAGAATCTTTTTTAAAGCAGTCGTAGAAGCGCCCAGAATTGCGGGTAGGATTACCGAAAGCAAAGAAGAACGGCTCACCGTCCGTGAGACCGCCCTCCGCGACTTCCCAAATCTCATTGGGAATGGCTGAGGCTTCGTCAAAAATGTAGAAAGAGGAAGAATTGGCGGCGTGCTGACCTGCGAAACTTTCGGCGTCTTCCTTTCGGCAAGTCTGCCCTGTGACAAACCAGTCTTCTGGAGAGAAGCGGCACACCATTTTGAGGTTGCCCTTATTCGTGCTAATCGCGAACCAGTCCGCATTAATACTTCGCTTGACCCAAGCCGAAATCCCCGCCCAGGTTTTTGAAGCTAACTGTTGCGCAGTGTTCGCCGTCACGGTGCCGTGGCAGTGCGCCCGAGTGCTCATCAGCCAGTGCACGAGCCACGCCGTCATCGAGCTTTTCCCTACCCCGTGCCCCGAAGCAACCGCCATACGAGTGGCGGGCACGGCATTAATGCCGTCAAAGGCATTGGCCTCGCACGCACGCCCGAGTTCATCCAAAAACTCACACGCCCATAAGTCTGGACCGTATTCACACTTGGGGAATCGCGCGCGATATTTCTCAGGTAGTTGAACAAGCTGAATCGACTCATCAGAATCCCACGGGTACACCGCCATCACGAACCCCAAAGGATCGTTGCGAAATCGCGCAATAAAATGCGCCATGGCTAGGTCAGGATTGTCGCTATAGGTCATTGCCCTTGAATCGTTAGCGGAGTCACCCCGCGCCCCCCGCTGGAGACTAGAGCGCGAAGAGCGCGGGACTCCCCCTCTACTTTGTTGCCCCTCTGTGGAAGGGACCAGCACACGAAAAATCAGAATAGGTGATTCGGCTTGGTCGTGATTAGCGCACTACCCGCCGAGTCACCCCAGCAAGGTCACGCTAATGATTTAAAGCGTCATAGAGAAGTTTACACCATTTCTACGTAGGGGTGTACGTATGAGCATATAAAATCGCTGTAATCGATTAAAAAGGCGATTAGATCAAGTCTCGTTATCTTCAGAATCGTCTTTTCCGTGACTCATCGACGAAATTCGCGCATAAGCAGCGGAGAGGACTTTGGAGGCTTCTGTATTCACATCAAGCGCGAGTCTATCGTTATAAAACGCTACGTGACGCGCAAGCATGTCCACGGCGCGAGTGGCGTTCTTCGCGTCAAGCATTCCTAAGACGGGTTCGCCGTTTTGCGATACCGCTTTGGTTACCACTTTCTGAGAAGAGGTTTCAAACACGTCTAGAATCATCCCGAGTACGCGGGTCGTGTCTAAGTGCACGGGCTTGAGCTTCTCGACACGTAATTCTTCAATGCGCTCTCGTACCTTGGGGTTGTTGAGAATCTGAGAGGCTTGACAGCGAATATTTTTCTCGGCATACCCCGCACGCCTTGCCGCCTTTTCTGCATTGAGTTCTTTGACGTAGTATTGAGCGAACATTTCTTGTCGCGCGTTCAACTTTCGGGATGGTTTCTTACCCGTTGTCTTTTCGGTCATTTTTCACCTCCTTAATTTCAAAAGGAATTTGATTTCGACTTCTTTCACTTACGATTGCCCGTATCGTGCTTTCTGGTGCGTCAAACTTCCTCGCTATCTCGACCACGCGCATGCCGTCGCAGTGGAGTTTTCTCATCAGTTCGACCTCGTGATCGCTATAGCGGGCGTTGCTGTGGCTCTCACCAATACGCCGCCCTTTCTCGTTGAGTAGTATCCTCATCGAAAGTATTCCGGAAAGAGGAGCTTGACTTTCTCAATCGCTCGATCAATCACAGCAATGCGCTCAACACCTTCGTGGCTTTCTGCCGCCCAGGCCGCCTTGCGGAGTATCTCTTGCGCCATGCCGGGTAGCACTTCGTGCGCCCAGCCCTTATCTGGCGAATTGCTTTTGATCTCGTCCATTCTTGAGCTCCTCATTCTCAATGTAAGTGATCCCGCGACCGTTACCGATCGCCCGCATTCTGCATTTTTCTCAAATACGTGTTTATACGTATATTTTACAAATTTCTACCACTAAGGGGGTAAATTTTGTAGGTCCTCAAAGCACTTTGCGTCATTGGGGAAAAAAGAAATGACGCAAAAGCTTTCCTTACTGCTATAAGGATTTGAGAGCATGTTTGGGGTGTTTTGCGTCAAAACTACCCCCGAAAAAAAGTCTTTTCATATACGCTTCTCTTCTATCTCTACACTCCTATATCTCTATTTATTTATTTATTTTTTCTCTAATGTGTAGTTCTAAAAAAGTAATGACACAATGACGCAAAAAGAAAAATCGCCTACTCCCCCAATACTTTCTACCGCGTCATTAACGGGAAAGAGAGTGACGCGGTAGTGACGCAATGACGCATTAATTTATGGCTTACCCTCGTCAAATCCGCTGGGGTCGAGATTCGTGGGCTTAAGTCGAATACCCCTAAAGCCTCGAGCATCGCGGATTCCTCTCGCGTCCCGACACGGAGTAAACCCCTTGCTGGCCAAGGTCCGGCCTAGTTTACGCGCGCTATTGATAAACCCAGTCTCGCCACGGTCAAGCGAAAAGTGCTGCCACGAGGCGAACAACTCTTGCGTAGTGGCTTCATAATCAGGACCAAACTCACAACACGCTTCGAGCCACTCACCAGAAACGTCCATTTCTGAGCGGTACTCTTCCCGGGCTTTGAGCACTTGCTTTGGCGGATTAAGCCCCCATTTCTTGTATTCCCGCACACACTTGAGCGCCCAGTTCAGGATCCCTGGGAGCTCTTTCCTAAGCTTTTCCAGCCTATCCGGGTCCTTCATAATCCCCTCGAAGCGCGCGATAAACGGAATGAGGATGATACGTCGCCAAATCGCGTAATCTTGACCCTTAATAATTGGGCGGTGGTTCGTCGGCATGAAAATGACCCAAGTCGGCGTAATTTCGATTGAATTCCGAGAATACAGCCCACGCGCTACGATAGGCTCACCTCCGGTCATCGCTTTAATCAAGCCTTCTTGAAGTACGCTATCTTCGTTCATTTCTTGTGCGTAGATAAATCGACGCCCCTGAAAGCGTAGAAGTGCTTCGTTCGGAGCTGCGCTGTGAGCGCCACCCTTGTTCGTCATAAACACGTCCGCTGAAGTGACGAGCCCAAGCCCGCCCATCAACTCACGAATAATGTTCATGACCGTACTTTTGCCATTCGCACCACTCCCATACAGAATAATGACGGAGTCCTCCGTCGGATTTCCCAGTAGCATATAGCCGACCACGCGACCGAAGAACGCAATCATCTCTTTGTCGCTCAGGAATACGTCGCTAAGCGTCTTTTCCCAAAGTGGGCAAGTCGCCTTGGGGTCATACATCACCGGGCTAAAGCGCGTGATATTCATCTCCGGCGTAGGTTCGAGCACCTCTTCCGTTAAGAGATTAATCACGGCATTAGCGCACGCAAACAAGTTTTTATCAGCGTCGAGCTCATTGCTCATACGCGCCACAGAAGGGTCATGGGAGAGGAGTTTTACCATGTTATTGACCATCTTTTCCGTCTGGCTACTCTTAGCAAATTTCTTTGCATCATTTGAGCTCTCCTCCGTAATGCTCGCGACGAAGTCCTTCACGGTTTCTGTGGCGTAGCGCTGAACCGTTTTTGAGCTCACGCGAGACCAATACGTGCCTCGCCATTCGTACCACTCATCACGGTCGCATACGTACATCAAGTGTCGGTAGTATTTGTCAAGCATACGAGAAGCATTTCCGAACTCAGTGAGCGGATAAGGCTTAAACTTCATCGGAGGAATCATCCTGACGATATCAACGAAGCGCCAATTATCTGCGCCCGGGAGTTGCATGAGCTTAACCCAAGCGCTGTGCAGCAAATTTGCCCGCAACTCTGGATTATTGATCTCAGCCTGCCCTAGAATCGCTTTTATCTCTTCTACCGTAGTAGAAGGTTTCACCGCCTCAATTTTGTACTTAACGTCTTCGCATTCTTTCTCTTCTCGAGCGCGCTCTCTGTTTGCGTTAGCCGCTTTGATAACACTTCGGGCTGTCACAACGCGCGCGCCATGCCGACGTGCTTCGCTAAAAGAATCCCACTTAGCTTGACACTGCTCTTCTGACGCGAAGTTTTCCGATTTCTCGCTCCACTCTAAAAAGAGGTTGAAGGCTTCCGCGTCCCCGTCAAACTGATGATGCAACGCCATGCCGACTTGAATCCACTGCTCGTAATCATCCGAGCTGATACACTCAAGGTCTTCTCGGGCTTGCTCCAAGGTGTAATCCTCAAGGGGCTGGGAAGCAACAAGAGCTTCAAGGTCACCCATCTTTTCCCGTGGTCCAGAAGCAGATGACCCATCCGCCACAACGTAACCTTTGGCCGTCATAATCTGCTCGTACAGACTAAGCACTTTCTTGAGATCATCAAGACTAAGCCCGGGGAGGTCGATGACGTCCCACTTTTGTAGCGGGTCACTGAGCCACTGGTAGGGCTTGCCAGTTCCTGGGTGAATCCCGTGGGCGACGAACTGCTGCCCATTGGCTAGGATTTCTAAGCGATGCTTACGCGATTCGCCCGGCTTGATGTAGTATGGGCTCATCATCTTTGGCAGATTTGGCTCTAAAGCTCGCGCCGCGAGTAGCACTTTAGGGGCGCTACCTTGTCGAATAGGGCACTTACCAAATTCTTTCTCCATACGGCTAACGAACTCAGTGATAACTTCCTCATCGTAGGTATCAATATCGATACCCACTACGGGGAACTTTCCCGCACCGCAGACAACCCCCACGCCGATATCGTCACCGTACTTCTCACAGTCTTCGGCGGTGACCGTTGCCGTGGTCCAATTTTTCAGCAATGGCGCCTTTGATTTTGGACGGATTGGCGTTATAATGTAACCGAGGTGCAGTAGTGCACCGCCGTGCGTACGAATACTGTGATCTCGCACGCTTAGTGGGCTCGTTGTCGTGGTGGCAGCGAGTCCTTTTTCTTTTTTAGTCATGGCTCTCCTCCTTAGGTTCAGCAACACCACCCGCAATGAATACGGGGATATTCGGGTTAAGAAGATGGGGCGGAAGCCCAGTCACTTCACAAGCCTTTCTCAAGGCCTTTGCGGGGATAGCCCCGCGTACTTTCCAGGTATAGACAACCGCGGGGGTTACTCCAAATTTCTCAGCGAGCTCACTTTGATTGCATTGGAGCGCCGACATTGCTAGCAAAATGGGGTTAGCAGATTTTTTCATGAACTGATCACCTCTAGAACAAAACAACAGTAAACAACAACGATTGTAGTATTTGTTGCTTAATTAGGCAAGTAATATTTTTGTGTTTTGTTTGATTTGATCCAATATTTTGTTGTACCGTAGCGACTGACGGGGGTCACGCACGAACGTAACCCGACTACGTAACCAACGGAGACCTGAAACATGTCATTCGCTGAACGATTAAATAGACTATTGGCAAGAGATGGTCTAATGCAAAAAGACCTAGCCGCTAAGCTCGGTATTTCGCCGCAAGCCGTACAATTTTGGGCCTCGGGTCGAAATATGCCACGTCGCACCATGATCATTAAAATCGCGGATTACTTCCATGTATCTACGGCTTGGCTAGAAGAGGGTGCCGAAGATAGCGCCCCCGCCAATTTGACTAAAGAGTTTGACGGTGAAGCCCTCATTACCGTTGGGGGAGAAGTCCCGAAAAACGTGGACCTAGTTCCCGTTTACAAATATGGACTGTGCTTTGCCGCGGGTGCGGGAGCGAACGCCCCCGAGTGGGTCGAAATAGCTGGCCCTGCACGCATATATACAGCGGCGGAACTACGTAGGCTAGGCGTATCGCCGGATCGCGCTCGTATCGCCGAAGTAACGGGAGACTCTATGTCTCCAACGTTATTAGACGGTGACGAGTTCCTTTTTGAGGAGTACCCAGATAGCCAGCTTGGCGCGAGTCCGTTAATCGATGGGCGAATCTATGCCATCAGCATAGACAGCGATATGAAGATTAAACGCTTGAGCAAAATAAAAGACGGAATTATCGTGCGCTCTGATAACTCCGAAACGTACCCAGATGAAATCTACACAGGAGAAGAGTGCGACCGAATACGCGTATATGGCCGCGTAGTGCAATTGCTCCGTGGGGTGTAGCAAACCCGCCTTTAAATCACAATAGCTCGAGGTTAACCCTCGGGCTTTTTCTTTCCATTCCCCCTTCCGCACACATCTGCCCCCCACACACATAACATCAAAAAATCAAGAAAAACTTGATCTTAATCAAACAAAAACTAAATAATCAAACAACAAACACAAGAAACCTTGACTAGGTAAATTTGTTTATGTAGAGTGTAGTTAAACAACAAAGACAATTATTAGTTGTTTAAATCCCGATAAGCCGATAACCGAGAAACTGCTATGACGAACACTCTCCCTTCTATCTCCGAAAACTTCAAGAACGCTTTTGCTCCATTAGTGGAAACGGGTTTTGCCAAAATTCTTCGCCGTCCGCAAGACTCCCACAAAGACGCCCTTGTCTTCGTCCCGAGTGACGCGTTCTTTGGCTTAGGTCGTTTAGCCTCCTCCAATACCGTTTGTAATCAAATGGTCGTTTTCACCCCCGAAGAAGGCAAGTGGGTCGCCAGCATCGAGCTCGTTGCTTTCTACGGCGAACTCTCCAAATACTTCAAGGCCGAGTCGGACAACGTTGCGCGCCACTTTGTGGACTGCCACTTCTCTGATTTCTACACCGAAGTGGCTCAGCCTACCTACCTCAATTGGTCTGGTGCGCATTCCTCCAAGATCGTCTCGCGCCCTGTTGCGAATTCCGCTTATCAAAGCCCCTACCTTGCCACAACGGCAACGAATCCCGTTGACGCTTTGCGCGCCTTGCAACGCGCCGCACGCGAGTACTTCCTTCAACTGGTTAGCGCCGTTAAAGTGCGCACCGCTCAAAACTAACTGCCCGCGGGGGCTAAGCCCCCGCACTTTTGGAGACTATCCATGCCTGAAAAGAAAAATCTTGACACGCGCAACACCGAGACTATCTATGACGCGTTCAAATCCTTGAAAAAGTTCGACGAAGCACAGAACGTTTCCCCTGACTACTTGAAGTTGCTTGGACCTGATAAAGGAGTTGAAGAATGATGAAGCGCCGTACCACCACGAAACAATTGCACGTGGCGCTCGCCCGCGCACTGAACAGCTCGGGCAAGTTCGAGCAGACCTATGACAGCAAGCTCGACCGCCCATTTGGTCTGATTAATTGGCCCGCGACAGAGCGTCACGGAATTTCCCTTGTGTTCTGTATTGAGTACAACCGCATACGCGACGAGTTCGAGATCGCGATCCCGATAGATAGCGCGTTCGTGTACGCCACTGGGAAAACGCTACCGCAGACCCCGTTTGAGTGGGTTGTTTCCGGGGGCTTGCTCTACACAATTTCTCTGCGCGTACGCAATCTGCACCCTGAGCTCGATAGCGTCCGAGTGAAAGAGGGCATTGTGACAGAAAAAAATGAAGGCAAACAAGCGATTGGCGCTTGTCATTACACGCCTGAGAAAGCGCTGAAGTACCTCTTCACGTGGCTCGATGAGCTCGAGAAGATCTACGACGGCTATTTGGAATTAGTCGGCTTTAGCGAAGGAGTTGAAAAATGAACGTTGCCGAACTTAGGCGCCTCCGCCCAGGGCAGCGCATCGTGTGGCGTCTACACAGCGATGAACCCGTCGAGCTCTTACTAGTAGAAGAAGCCCAAGTGCGCTACCCGAGTCAGCTCGCATGCATTAGCTTTGGCTACAAAGAGTATCGCTACTTCTCCAATGTGCAAAGTTTCGACACTTACCTTGACTGCCGGCGGGCGCTCTGGGCACTAATCAGAGAGCGATTAACGGGGGTAGCCATCGTTGCGGATTCTTGGGCGCAAGCCTACGCGATCGCCGGGGGTCTTTCTGAGCCCACCGATTTTTTACGAGAACTCAACAAAGTTGCTTGGGTATCTATTGATAACAAGGAGAAAGAACATGACTGAACTCATGAAAGTGACACTCAACGACATCGGCGCGTTGTTCGCCCGTGTCGCAAAACTCGAAGCAATGTTTGCCTCTCTCGCGGGTGAAGCAGTACCAGCTAAAGCGCCCGTGCCGGAAGCCACGGCTCCAGAGAAGACCGCCACCGACCCGGCGGCGAGCGAGGATGAGCTTCGCAAAGTCGTCGCGCGTGTCGCCTCTCAGGACACAGAGAAGGCGAGGGCGATTCTTGCCCGTTTCGGCGCAGGCCGCGTTAGTGACGTCGCGCCAGAAGACAAGCCCGCGTTGCTCAAGGCATTCAAGGAGGCCCTCTAATGGCTCACTCGCTTTGTTCACCGTCGTCCGCACACCGCTGGACGCATTGCAACGGTGCGCCAGTGTTCGAGAGTTTCTTTCCAGAGGAAAGCTCTTCTTTCGCGCAGGAAGGGACAAACGCGCACGCGCTTGCCGCGCATATGCTCGACCCAGCGCACAACGAAGCACCAGCGCCGGACGCTGTGCCAGAAGAGAACGTCTCGTACGTGCAAGAGTATGTCGACTATGTGCGCGAGCAAACGGCAAGCGCCGTGGTTCTGCGCATCGAGCACCCTCTTCACGTCGCGCAGGTCACGCACGAACCTGGGGCAAAGGGCACGGCGGACTGCTTGGCGATTGTCGGGACGGAGCTCAAGATCATCGATCTGAAGTTTGGGCGAGGCGTCAAGGTCGATGCCGAAAATAACGACCAGCTTGCGATCTACGCACTTGCTGCACTTGATGAGTTTTCGCTCATTGAAGACATTAAGAGCGTCGAGTTGACGATCTTTCAGCCCCGTCTCTCGCACATCTCCTCGGCGCACTACACCGTGGAAGAGCTCGAAGCACTTCGCCCGAAATACGCCGAAAACGCTAGTCGCGTTATCGCGTTGAAAAAGCAAGTGGACGCGGGTGCACCGATTCCCTTCGCGATTTTGACGCCGACAAGCGCGGGGTGCAAGTTCTGTAAAGCCAAAGCAGAATGCCCTGCACTCGCGCAGTGCATGACCGAGGAAACGGGCGTCGATGTGGGCGCGGCACCTGTGGACGTTTTCCCACAGATCGCGATGGGCGACGGCGCCGCGATGGCAAAGAAGCTCGCTGTGCTCGACCGTATCGAGGCCTGGACGTCTGCCGTACGTGCTCGCGCCTTCGAGATGCTCGATCAAGGATTGTCCGTACCGGGCTTTAAGTTGGTCGCGGGGCGCAAAGGCGTGCGTAAATGGACCGACGAGAAGGCGGTCGAGGAATTACTCCAGGTAGTCGGGGGTGACGAGGTCTACGTCAAGAAACTCGTCACACCGACGCAGGCTGAGCGTCTAGCAAAAAAAGCCGTGCTCGACAAGGACACTTGGAAGAAAGTCCAAGAGCACATTACTCAACCCGACGGGGCGCCTACCATTGCGCCCGAGTCCGATAGTCGTCCAGCTGTCAAAACTGCAGCGGACATGTTTGAATCTCTTGTTTCTTAAAAAGGAGCCCACATTATGGCAAAAAACGTAACGCTTAACCTTTATGGTCGCCTCTCTTTCGAGCACGTCTTCGAGGCAGTGCCTGGTCCCGACGGCGGTGAACCAAAGTTCTCCACGGCATTGATCCTTGAAGGCAAGGACAACCCGCAACTGCCGAAGATTCGGAAAGCCATTGCCGACGTTGCTGAAGCGAAGTGGGGCTCTCGTGCAAAAACTATCCTCGCCGAGCTTCAGTCGAAGGGTCGCATCTTCTTGCGTGACGGGGATATGTCGGGCCGCCCTGAGTACAAGGGCCACTGGTTCTTCAACGCCTCTAATGAAAAGCGCCCCCTTGTGGTCGACACCGACAAAACCCCGCTCACTAAGGCAGATGGCAGACCCTACTCTGGCTGCTACAGCAACGTGGTCGTTGAAGTGTGGGCGATGGATAACCGTTTTGGCAAGCGCATCTGCGCAGCGCTCAAAGGCGTGCAGTTCGTCCGTGACGGCGAAGCGTTTACTGGCGCGGAGCCCGCCACCGCTGATGACTTTGATGATCTCAGCAACACGGGCGAGGATACTACCGACTCCGCAGACGCGGCTGCTGATCTTTGGTAATCCCTGAGTCGATGGCATTCGCCCACACGGGGCGAGTGCTATCCGCTAAGTGATGACTTTTTTAGCTGGACTGGATAACCATGCGCACTCTTTTTTGCGACCTTGAAACCTATAGCAATATCGATATCCATAATGGGACATACGCCTATTGCGAAGATGTTGAAGTACTGCTATTTGCGTACGCCGTCGATGGCGAGCCCGCCAAAGTGTGGGATCTGACCCTGGATGAAACAATGCCGGATGACCTCCGCGAAGGGCTCAACGATCCTTCAGTTCGTCTGGTTTGGCACAACGGTGCCAGCTTCGACCGTACGGTGCTCATGCACGCCAAGAACCTGCGCGTAGAGATACCGATCGAGCGCATCGACGATACCATGGCGATAGCGTATAGCCACGGCTTAGTTGGCTCGCTCGGCGGGCTGTGCGACATTTACAAAATTGCACAGGACAAGGCTAAAGACACGCGCGGGCGACTCCTTATTCAAAAGTTCTGCAAGCTCTACCACGGCAAACGCCGTACGCGTGAGACGGATCCTGCCGACTGGGCGCACTTCAAAGAGTACGCGCGCCTTGACGTTGAAGCCATGCGTGAGATTTGGAAAAAACTCCCACGCTGGAACTGGCGGGCTTACGACCGTGAGCTTTTTGCCCTCGATCGCCGAATTAATGATCGGGGCATGCTGATAGATGCCGAACTTGCACAAGCCTGTGTGGATCTTGCCAAGACGATCCGCGGGAAAAATGACACCCGCACAAGCGAGCTCACCAGGGGGAAACTCATCTCGGCGAATCAGCGCGAAGCGCTGCTCTCTTACCTCAATGGCACCTACGGCGTGGGTCTGAAGGATATGCGCAGTAGCACCATTGAGTCTATCCTCGCTAAAGAGGAGCTCCCGCCTGTTGCCTCGGAGCTCTTAGCCGTGCGTCTTTCGTCGGCTAAGGCAAGCGTTTCCAAGTACAAGAAACTTATCGCCGCCATGAGTAGCGACCATCGCTTGCGCGGTTGCTTGCAGTTCCGCGGGGCTTCACGAACAGGACGATGGTGTTTGACAGGCGATCATGAAGTATTAACCCCCGATGGGTGGGTACGCCTTGACGAATGGGACGGTGGCTCTATTGCTGTCTGGTCTAAAAGCGGCGACTTGATATCTTTTCAGGCGTCACAACCCCTCGTATTCGATTATGAAGGTCCGATGTACGCCTGGAACACAACGCGTTTCGCACAAGTCTGTACCCCAGACCACAAAGTGCCGTACTTGAAAAACGGAACGTGGGCCGATGGAACTGCTGAGGAAGTAGCAAAGAAACGTTTTGCGATCCCGTTCACTGGGACGCGCTATGTCACGACGTCAAATGATCATATCAAGGTACGAGTGCTCATCATGGTACAAGCAGACGGTCACTTTGCAAAGGAAGGATTCCTTCGACTCCATCTTAAGAAGACGCGAAAAATTGAACGTTGCCGCCACTTGTTACGCAGAGCCGGGCTCGTCTTTTCCGAACGAGTGAGTAGTGAGGGGGGCACGACTTTTACGGTTCTAGCCCGCCATCTTCCAATGTGGCTTCGACTTTTCAAGGGTAAACAGTATGGGTGGTGGATGCTCGATGAGTCGCCAGAGGTTATTTTCGACGAACTCCCGCATTGGGCGGGTTACGTGAGCGGCCCCAACTCTATACGGTACTGTACCACGGTTAAAGAGAACGCAGACATTGTTCAGGCATGCGCCTGCCTATCTGGGCGAACCGCAACGATCCTTAAAAGAGAAAATCACGAGAAGAACCAGGCGGATACATACGTTGTAAACATTTGGCTCACCCCAAGCCCCGCCGCGAAAATCCGCGAGAAACCCACTATTGTCGACTACAAAGGCAAAGTGTATTGCGCGAAGACGCCAACAGGATATTTCCTCGTTCGACGCAATGGTCGGGTTTGGGTAACGGGCAACTCGGGGAAAGTTTACCAACCACAAAACCTACCCCGCCCAACGCTCAAGCAATGGGTCATCGACTTAGGGATTCCAGCCCTCAAGGAGGGCTGGAGCGATATTGTCGCCGAGCCTAACGAACTCATGAGCTCGTGCCTGCGTAGTGTGATCTGTGCACCCAAGGGGGAGCATTTGGTGGTCGCCGACCTCTCGAACATTGAAGGGCGTGTGCTCGCATGGCTCGCGGGGGAGAAATGGAAGCTCGACGCCTTCCGACTGGCTGATGAAGGCAAGGGGCAGGACCTCTACAAACTCACCTACGGTCGCACTTTCGGCGTGAACCCTGCAGAGGTTACTAAGCAACAGCGCCAAATCGGCAAGGTTGAAGAGCTCGCGCTTGGCTACCGTGGCGGCGTGGGGGCGTTCTTAACGTTCGCCACTGCCTACGGCGTTGACCTTGATGAACTCGCGCAACATGTGCGCGGGGCGATCGCTGATGAACTGTGGCGCGAAGCTGAAGCGGCGTACCCCTGGTTCGTCGAGAAGAAGGCAACACACGGGCTCAGCCAAGAAACCTTCATCGCACTAGACGCGATTAAGCGTGGCTGGCGTCAGTCGCACTCCGCGATCTCCGCATTCTGGCTAAAGCTTGAAGAAGGGTGTGTGCGCGCTCTTGCGGGCGAGACGGTGAAGATCGGGCGTTTGGTGCTCGATCGGCGAGGCGTCTGGCTTCGCATTCGTCTCCCTTCTGGGCGCTATCTCTGCTATCCACGGGCAGAAGATATCCGAGAGACAAAGGACATGGGGGTTATCTCGTTTTATGGCGTAGATCAGATTTCGCGCAAGTGGAAGCGCATTACCACCCACGGGGGAAAGCTCGCGGAAAACGTAACACAAGCCGTCGCGCTTGATGTCCTTGCCGAAGCCCTGCTACGTGCCGAAAACGAAGGCTTACGCGTTGTACTGTCGGTGCACGACGAAATTATCGCGGAGGCCCCTCTGGAGAAGACTGAGAAGGACTTGGTCAGAGTGATGACAACCACCCCCACTTGGGGCGCAGGACTACCCCTTAACGCTGCGGGCTTTACCGCGGATCGCTACCGAAAGGATTAAAAACATGACAACACCAGAAGGCAAAGTTGTGCGGGCTATTCGTCGCGCGGTCAAGGACGCGGGGGGCACAGTGCGTAAGTGCGCGTGGGAAGCTGTTCGTGGCGCGCCCGATCTCTTCATCATGCTCGACGGACGCCACGCCTGGGTCGAAGCGAAAGCCCCTGGGGGCAAACTCGCCCCACATCAGGCCCGTGAAATTGCGCGAATGAAAGAGGCGGGGTGCGTGGTCTATGTGATCGACCACGAAGGGCTCGCCCAGTGGCTCGTCGAAGAACTCAAAGGGGGCGAACATGCGTGAATTTAAACCCTGGCCGTACCAAGAGAGAATGATCCAGTACGCCCTTACGCACCCACGCTGTGGGCTATTCGTCCCCATGGGGATGGGTAAAACCTCGGCTGCGCTCGCCATTGTCGCATGGCTCAAAGAGTTTTGGGGGGATATGCCTGTGCTGGTGGTTGCACCTCGCGCCGTCGCTCGCACCACGTGGGCAACTGAAACACAAAAATGGGACAACTTTAAAGGCATTACCGTGAGCCAAATTCTTGGCACGCCTGAGCAACGGGCGCGCGCCATCAACGCGGAGGCGGATCTTTATGTTGTTAATTACGACGTTCTACCGTGGTTAACGCGGTACCTGCGTGACAAAGAGCTTCCGTGGAAGTGGCCGACGGTTATAGCTGACGAGTCGACGAGGCTAAAGAGCTTTCGCCAGCGTCAAGGGTCACGTCGCGCGGGGGCGCTCGGTACGGTGGCAAAACACTTCCAGCGCTTTATCGCGATGACAGGAACGCCCGCGCCAAATGGTCTTGCGGACCTATGGGGGCAACTCTGGTTTATCGACCGCGGGCGTCGGCTAGGGTCAAGCTACACCGCCTTTCAACTGCGCTGGTTCGACTCTGCCCAAGTAGGGTCACATCCTAAGGCTAAAGCCTGGAGACCTAAGCCAAACGCGGACAAAGAGATTCATGCCGCCATTGCGGATGTGTGCCTCTCCATTAAGGCGGAAGACTACTTTGACATTCAGAAGCCACGGTTCGTGACCCGAGAGGTCGAGCTTCCGCCCAAGGCGATGTCGATCTACCGCGATATGGAGCGAAAGCTCTTCGTAGAGCTCAACAGTGGGAAAGCGGTTGAGGCACTAAATGCGGGGAGTAAGACAATGAAACTCCTACAGATTGCGAGTGGTGCGATCTACACGGATGAGCAAGGCTCTTGGGAAGAGATTCACACGGAAAAGCTCAGCGCGATGGAGTCGATAGTCAACGAGCTCAATGGCGAACCTGTGCTAGTTGCGTACCAGTTCAAAAGCGATCTAGCACGCATACTCAAGCACTTTCCACAGGCCAGAGTGTTCGATAGTACGCCAGGGATGGTGAAGGAGTTCAATGACGGGAAAATCCCGATCATGCTTGTTCATCCAGCCAGTGCGGGGCACGGGATCAGCTTGCAGGATGGTAGCGCTAACTTGATCGTCTTTTCTCAGACGTGGAACTTAGAGCACTACCAGCAGGTGATTGAGCGCATAGGTCCTATGCGACAGATGCAAGCGGGACATCCTAGGCTAGTGACGGTTTTCAACATCATTGCCAAAGATACCGTAGACGAGAGAGCGCTCACCGCGAAGGGAAATAAGGACCTTGTCCAAAGAGAACTACTTGAGTATTTGAGAGGGAAATATGCCAAAGACAAAAACGACTAGAGGGAAGAAATACCGCCCCCGCTATGTCTATCGCCATCCGATAGAGACTAAATGGCAGTCACGGTTTTTAGGTGAGCTTGATGCGCTCGAAGGGCGCTTACTCCTACACCTTCATAAGGGAGAGGCGGACTTTGGCGACGTGCTGAACCTGCGGGATTTAGCAATGGCGGCGCAGTTCATTATCGCGCACAGACAGTCGCAATTTAAAGGTGAGGATTTACGCCCATGGGTGGAGGAATTCTATCGTGTGGCACGCCAGCTCAACGAGGTGGCAAAGCGCTCACTTGATCGTAATCTTCGCATAGTTTGCACAGGCGAGGAGCTTAGAGCGATTAACAGCGCGATGGGACCCGTGCTCGAGTTTATACGAGATAACCTCAAGAGCGCACCACGTATGACAACTCTTGAGATTTATGCTTGCGCGCTACTTCGCCGAGAAGGGGGCGCGAAAGCGGGGCGTGATGCAGATATTCACGCGGATTTAACCGTCATCGAGCGCTACTACCAGCGCGCGGGGGACGATTTATTAACTGGTCGGATGTGGCGCAGCTTATACCCATCCCCATAAAACCTTGAATAAGGAGACTAAGCATGACAGGAAACTTGCCCAGTACTTATATGCGACCTAAAGAGGTTGCGGAACTTTTTGGCGTTAGTGTGCGCACTGTGTGGCGCTGGTGTGGTGAGTCTCGGAAAAATGAAAGGGGCACCCCTTTCCCGAAAGCCATCCGCCTAACTAAAAGAGTAACCTGCTTCCCGCGAGAAGAAGTGTTCAACTTTGCGGAGAACTAAAAATTTAAACCACGCGCGGGGGCTACCGTAAGCCTCTGCGCCTAACGAGAGGAACAAAACCATGTACGAAATCACAGATAAAACAGAAGCCATTACACAAATCAAAGAAGCTATTAAGCATAAGCGTCGTGTTAGCCTCTAGGTCTTTTCTGAAGAACTCCGAGCAGATAGAGAGGTCGCATTGCTTGCGCTTCAAACTGATGGAATGAATTTAGGGGTTTTATCTGACGAATTGCGAGATGACAAAGAAGTCGTACTGACCGCCGTAAAACAAGATGGCGTGGCGCGGGGGTATGCCTCATATAGGCTTCAAAAGGAGCTTTCGCGCGAGTAATAACAACGCCCTGAGGTCTATAGGTCTCGGGGCGTCTTTACAAAGGAGCTGACTATGGGTATACTTTGTGTACCACGTGAAAAAGACGTGGTCGGGCTTCGCATCCTGCATATATAAACTGGCTCTAGACGCCACTACTCTGTGGCTGTTTTTATATCTAGAGCGCTTCCTCAAGTGCCTTCGGACGGTCTAACGTTTTGTTATACCATCTATATGGTATTTATGATGGGGCGTATAGGACACCCTCGGGTGACTGCTTTCCAGTTTAGGCAGAATGCGAACCTATATCGCCCTGTCACCCTCGCATTGTGTGCCAGGCTCATCAATATCTATAAACTGGAGGGCTTGCAAATGCCCGTATTCAACTTTGAAAATTCATCAATCCGCGTCGTCGGAACTCCCACTACCCCGCTATTTGTCGTAACCGATGTTTGCGCTGTCTTGACCTACTCTAATGTGGCGGTGGCGATTGCTCGCCACGTAATGCCAGAAGACGTCATTAAAGTGCGAGTTCTAGACACGAAAGGACGCCCACAAACCGTCAACGCCGTCAACGAGTCAGGGCTTTACTGCCTGATCTTCGGCTCTAAGCTCGAAAAAGCTAAGGAGTTCAAGCGTTGGGTGACTTCTGAAGTGCTCCCATCCATCCGCAAGACTGGCAGTTACACCAACGGGGCGAGGCGTAGTGTGACGCCACGACCTCCCAGAATCTCTGACGCGCAATGCGCCATGATCAGCGAAGCTGTAAAGCGCCAAGCGAGAATCGCGGGCGTTTACACACAAACGATCTACGAGCGGATGCATAACCACTTCAATATCCCAAGCTATACCAATTTTACCGTTGATCAGTTCAACGCCGTGCTCGAGTATATCAAGACCTTCACCAAGAAGTCCTCTGGCGGAGGCGCACCCACCTCCTCCGTGTCAAAATTGCCGTCGAACTATGTGATTTTGGACGCGCATATGGCAGAACGCCTTGTACATTTCCTCTACTACTGGCGATACTTCTTTAGACCTGAACTTGACATGATCTACCAACTCTTGCGCACGGTGGACTCTCCTAAAGCAGCGCGCTTTTTCGAGGTGATGACGGGCTTACGCTTGCCACAGCTCGAGCGACTCCTCGAGGAGCAGGGCTACTCAGTCAAAGCGTTGCCCTGCTATAAGGCACTACCAGCAAACCAGCGGTTGCCTAACTAATCGCTAGACCAATACGACCGTACCACTTTATCGAGCGTTAACTGCGGAAAAGCAGAACTCCGCCCATTCTTGCAGAAGCTTACGCTTATGCTCGATCGAGAGGTCACGGTCGTATGCACCGCCAAGCTTGCTATCGGCTACGTGGTGCAAGCATAGCCCGATCGTTCTCGGGTCTTTGCGTGCTCCTTGCGCCCACGTCTCGAAACTGGCGCGCGCAATAGCATGAGGTACGGCAACCACATCCTTCCCCGCTTCCTTAGACATCGCTCTATCGATCCAGCCTTCTCGCCCTTGCGCTTTCTCGTATCCATGCGATCGACGCACTAGCATGGTCATAGCCATGTCGCTGAGCGGTCGCCCACTCGCCCCCAAGAAGACATACTCCCCACAAGAATGCGCCCTCTGCGCCTCAAGTATGCGCAGCGCTTCCGTGGAGAGTGGCACGACGTGCTGACCGTTGCCAGACACCTTCATCTCTTCAGGTGGTATCGTCCAGATCTGCTTTTCAAAGTCCACTTGCGCCCACCGCATCAATCGCACATTAGCGGATCGACAACACGTCAGAATACCCAATAGAAGACAACGCGCCACGTCGCTCTCCATCCCATGGAGTGACTGGATGAGCGCGGGTACTTGGGCGGGCTCAAGGAATGGAAAGTGTTTTGCCTGCGCGCGTGCCTTCTGTGAGGGTAAGAGCGGGGCTAGCGCTTTCGTATCCGCAGGGTTCACCAAATCAGAAGGGCGAATTTTCTTTATGGTCGACGCCCAGACAAAGAAGCCCCGCAGATTAAGAAGAAGACGGTCACACGTGGCGGGCTTATCGATCCAGATAGCGCGCAGAGCATTGGCGACCTCTTCCAGGGTGCATTTGGCAACAGAGACATCTTTGAGTCCTGGTAGAAGATTCTTCTCAAAACGCCGTTGTTCACGGTAGCGTGCTTGCGCGCTGCGCTTCCAGTCCCCTCTGTCTTCTTTCCAGTCGAAGAACTCGGGGTATACGTCGCCGACAGTAATCCGCTCAACAGCGTCTTGCTCGCGTTTTGAAGCCTCTTCTTCTCGTTGTTGCTTAAGCGCTTTCTTAACCTCCGTCGGATTGATTCCCGCTTTAGCCTTGAGGAGTGTCTCGGTGGCTAAGTCACGCGCCTGCTTGAGCGATACAGAGGGATATGCCCCTAAGCCAATGGTAAAACGGGTCACTTTCGACTGGCGACGTAGCACCCACTTGGCTCGGGCGCCACCGTCCGCGTTACGCTCAACGCGGAGGATAAGACCTGGGACACCACCAACAAGGTGATCCCCGATCGATGAGGCAAGGTCTCTCACCGCCATCGCAGATAGAATACGAGCAACCCGCGGCATATAGTCTCCACTTTTTTAACCGTTAATTTTCGTGGACAAAAGTATAGCCCACACAGTCGATTCTGGTGGGCTTTCTGGTGGGCTTTAAAATTCGTCCTGTAGCGACTTTTAGTGTCACCATTTGACACTGTCGTTTTTCTGGCTTCCTTTATTTTCAATGGTTTTGGCGCTTTTTGTCGCTACGTGACATTGTGAAAGTGGTGCCCCTTAACTGACTCGAACAGTTGACCTACCGCTTACAAGGCGGTTGCTCTACCAACTGAGCTAAAGAGGCAACACAGAATGGCGATTATACACAAAAATTCTGATTTTGTGTTTTCTCCCCTTAAGCGATCCAAATTATTATTTTAGACGTGTTGGACGGCGCGGAGCTGCTGTTTCGAAGAGCGTTTCCGCCTTACCGTCAGTAGGTTGCGTGGGCAACACTTTGAAAGTAAATCCGCAGTGCTGATATTCAAGTGGCATGACCATTGAGATACGATTGACTGGCACATATACCTCAAAAATCACATTGTCTTCACCAAAACGTACCTGAAAGGTCATCGCTTCGTCATCGATGTTGAACTGATGCACAGCTTCATCGCTTACATCAAAAACGATCTGTCCCTCACGCACGTATTCTGTCGGAACTTGGCAGTAGTCGTCTACCTGAACAACCACATAAGGCGTAGCCCCAGTATCACGGCAGTACTCCAAGACGGCCCGAATCAAATAGGGACGAATCGGTTTTGGTTCTTCTTGCTGGTTTTGAAAATTTTGCACTGTCTTCCATCCTTATTCTGTGCGCCGAGCGAAGCACCCGGCGCAACCACGAGGCAGTTAACGACGCATGACACGCTCCGAAGGCGTCATCGAGTCGATGAAGGCTGGACGCGAAAAGAGACGTTCAGCATAGGTCATGAGCGGCGCAGCCACAGACGGCAATTCAATGCCGTAGTGATCCAGGCGCCAAAGCACTGGAGCCAAGGAAACGTCCAAGAGCGAGAAATCGTCGCCCATCAAGAATTTGCTATTCGTCAAACGCATCCCAATCAAGGTCAACTGGTCACGCAACTTGTCACGAGCTTTGAGGTGCACTTCTTCGGAATAGGTACGATTTTCGAGGGCACGCACATGCGGGAACACTTCACGATTAAAGATGTACGCAAAGAGGCGAGCACGGGCACGGCGCATCGGGTCGGTCGGCATCAACTGCGGGTGCGGGAAACGGTCATCAATGTAGGCGTTAATCACGTCAGCTTGATAAAGAATCAAATCGCGTTCCTGCAAAATGGGAACTTCACCATAGGGGTTCAATGAACTCACGTCCATCGGTTGAAACATGTCAATGTCATGAACCTCAAACTCACAACCCTTTTCATACAAAACGAAGCGACAGCTGTGAGAGAACGGGCAGGTCAAGCCCGAATAAAGCACCATCATAAAAAAAGCATTCCTAGACTAAAAAATTAAAAAATTCCTGCGAGCAAGCGGTCTATTTCCACTCTTGACAAAGTGACTCGTTTGATCAAGTTCTAAACTCTTAAAGAGAGCGTTGCTCTTTGAATCAACCACCGCTCAGAACAGGAGAGCTTTTTTAGTTTATCAAATCGCTCATAGAAACTCAAATTCAAATAATTTAATCTTATGAATTTGACTCTTAGAGTAGCGTAATTGTTTTTGTAACTAAATTGGATTATCAATTTCTAAATAGCGAATTTCTAGTTCTGAAAAAACACTCTTCAGGTGTTTTCCTAATGCCTGAATCCCATAGCGTTCGGTCGCGTGGTGCCCCGCGCCAATATACGCAATGCCATTTTCGACAGCCTCATGGGTGGTGCGTTCACTCGCTTCGCCAGAGAGATAAACCTGAGCACCCTCTTGCGCGGCTAACTGTACCCAATCTTGCGCTGCACCAGTGCACCACGCTAGCTTCGTGATCTTCTCTGGTAGCTCTCCCAAGATCATCGGAGTTCGCTTCAGTACGCTCTCCACGCGCTGAACAAAAGCTTTGCCAGAAATAGCACCCTCTTCTGGCTCTCCAACCCAAACCAAATCACTTTCCCCACACTGATAGAGTGGTTTTACCCCCAAAAGCTTGGCGAGCTGTGCATTGTTTCCCAAAGTATTGTGTGCATCCAGTGGTAAGTGGTACGCAACAAGGTTAATATCAGCGCATAACAATGCACGTAATCGCTTTCGCTTCATTCCGACAATGTTTGTTGACTCTCCTTTCCAGAACCAACCGTGATGCACTAAAAGCATATCGGCACCCCAACGAACAGCTTCGTCCACCAGGGCCTGTGAAGCGGTCACACCTAAAAGAATACGTTTTACTTCTTTTCTGCCCTCTACTTGAAGCCCATTCGGTGCATAATCATGAAACGTCTCAACGTTTAAGAGTCGATTCAAATATTGAAGAAGTTCTGTGCATTGCATAAAATTTTTTCCTTCGCGTGTTCGTTTTCTCAGGAGCCTTTTTCATGGTCCGCCAATTCTGGCTTATTGCTACACAACTTATCACAATCGCGCTTGCTGTGTGTGGTGTCTATTATCTCTGGACAACGGTCTCCTCTCCGAGCACTCCTGCCGAAACTTCTGCCATTAGTCCGTTTGACTTGTCTCATGCGGCCCAAACCGCGTCTCCTTCCGTAGTGACGATTTTGACACGCTCGCGCACCAATCACCCTCTCTCTGAAATTGCAGATGCGACAACTGGCCTTCTCAATGAACACTCCTTTGATACCCTGGGTAGCGGCGTGATTGTGAGCTCCGATGGCTACATTCTCACCAACCAACACGTTGTTAACGGCATCCCTGAGCTCATTGTCCAATTAAGCGATGGACAACGCTTTAACGCTTCAATCCTCAATGCCGATAAGGACACGGACTTGGCAGTTCTCAAGGTATTGGCCTCCAATTTGGCCGCTATTGGAATGGCTCCTACAGAAAAACTCAAAGTAGGTCAGCCCGTTCTCGCGATTGGTAACCCCTTCGCTGTGGGTCAGACGGTCACCGCAGGCATCATTTCTGCCTTAGGGCGTCATGGGTTTGGTCTCAATAACTATGAAGACTTTATTCAGACCGATGCCGCCATCAACCAAGGAAACTCTGGCGGTGCACTCGTGGATGCTGAAGGGAAACTCGTCGGGATCAATACTGCTATCTTCTCCCCAGATACCTCTGAAGGCTTTATTGGGATTGGCTTTGCGATTCCTGTCTCGATGATTCAGAAGGTGCTTCCTGGGCTGATGTCTGGGAACCGCCTTGAACGTGGTTATCTGGGAGTTGTCCCGGTGCAACTAACGCCCGAATACGCACGTGATTTAGGCTTAGAGGTTGCCAGTGGCGTCATGATCAATTCTGTTATTCAGGGAAGCCCTGCTGCTCGAGCAGGTCTACGTGCTTTTGATGTGATTACCCGCATCGGAGAAAATAATGTTTATCAGGTCACGAGTTTCCTCGACTTGATTGCGGCCTTGCCACCCAATACCGACGTGAATGTTACTGTGTTGCGCGGGAAAGAAACCCTCAACTTCGTGATCCGCATTCGTCCGCGTCCAGAAAACCCGCTTAAACAAAACGCAGATGAGGCGGTTACGAATGTCGCCTAAGTTCTAAAGCACACATCGGGTGTTGCGGAGTCGGATAATACGACTCCGCAACACCTTTTTTATTCACACAGAGAGGGAGCTTACGTCGCCTCACAAGATTCCTCATACGGTTCGCCAATTTTTCTAAAAACTGACGAACCGTATGGCATTTTGAAAAAGATAAAGAAAGGGGGCGTTACTAAAATCTGGAAAACCTGACTTTTGCAACACCCCCCTTTGTTATTGAAGGCTAAAGATAGAATTACTCATCCTCTTCTTCGTCCTTCGGCATATTGTCGATATCGTTCTGTGTTTTCCCGAAGAACTTCACTAACCAAATTCCAGTTTGGAAGAGGATGACTAAGGGCAATGCCAAGAGCAATTGCGAAAGCACATCTGGTGGAGTAAAGATAGCGGCCACCACAAAGGCGCCCACAATCACAAACGGGCGGGCCTTCACAAGTTTTTCATAAGAAGCGAGACCCACATGATTCAAGACCATCACAACGATTGGTACTTCAAAGGTCAAGCCAAAGGCAAAGAACATCGATAGCACAAAGCTAAAGTACGAATCAATGTCTGGTGCAAAGTTCACGCTAGCTGGAGAGAATCCTGCGATGAACTGAAACACCATACGGAAAACGATGAAGTAGCAATACGCCATACCTAAGGCAAACATCACAATGGATGAAACCAAAATAGGTAATGCTAAACGCTTTTCTCGGCGATAAAGGGCAGGGGCAATATAAGCCCAAGCCTGATAGAGCACATAAGGAAGCGCTATCAAGAAGGCCACAAAGAGCGTAACCTTCAGTGGCACCATAAATGGTGCCACCACACCCGTTGCAAGCAGCTTTACCCCTTGAGGCAAGGCCACCATCAACGGTTGACTCAAATAGTCAAAAATGGTTCTCATAAACGGCGATAACACCGCGAAAACCACAATGACGGCAATTGCGGCACGCACAGTGCGATTGCGCAATTCAACCAGATGAGAAATGAGCGGCTGCTCATTCATCGGATCGTCCGGCATGTCTACGTCAGTTTTGTTATTGTCAGCCATCGTTTATCTCTTTAGCGATAAATACGAGCTCGATTGGAGCGCACACGAGCACCCAGGCGACGATTACTGCCGCCTAATTTCTGCTCACGCATACCCAACTCTCGGCGAAGACGTTCCACTTCGCGCGCTAACTCATCCACTGAAGGACCAGAACGATAGCGCTTGGGGAACACTTTGGGCTCTTTCCACTCATAAGTTGGGGTCGGTGCTTGAGGTTCTGCACCAGTCCACCCATAGAAATCCGCCAATTCCTCTTCACTTTGAGCGGACACCGTTGTCACCGTATTTTCAGTGACGGAGTCACCAGTTATCGAATCGACTTCTTTTCCCATCTCTGAAAGCGATTTTTGAGCGGCGTCGACCGATTCATCAAGACTTGTCTTCGTTTCCGCGACAGTCTTCTCGAATTGGGAAGCGGATTTCTCGATATCGTTTGCAGACTTCTGCACCGTGCTCTTCACCTCATTGGCAAGCGCACGTGCCTGATCTTGGAGCTGTTTGAGCTCCGCAAAATCTGCTTCGCGGTTGATGTCTGACTTGACTTGGGAAACAAAACGCTGCGCCTTACCAATCCACTCGCCGGCTGTTTTAGCAACCGTCGGTAGTTTTTCAGGGCCTAGTACGACCAGCGCGACAACACCGACGACTAGCATTTCGCTAAAACCAAAATCGAACATCTTTCTTTTCCAATACTGAAAAGCCGCGGTCAGTCATCCGACTGCCGCGGCTTGGTGTTGTGCCGCAGACCAACAAAAGCGATCAGCGATCCTTTTTCTTATAGATAATGGGTGCTCGACACATTCACAAAGTACGCAAGGCGTCGGTTAGCTAACCGCGCACGGGCAATAAAAATTAACCCTGAACCTTGTCTTTGTTTTCAGGCTCGGCAACCTTTTCGCTTGCTTCGGGCTTCTTGTCCTGAGCGATTTCTTTCTTAGCTTCTGGGGTATCAGCTTCAGCCATACCTTCCTTAAAGCCCTTGATAGCTCCACCCAAGTCTTTGCCCAAGTTCTTGAGTTTGCCAGTACCGAAAACCAAAACCACGATGGCCAAAACGATCAGCCAATGCCATACAGATAGGGATCCCATAATTTACTCTCCGATTATTTCCACGGTTGGGGACCGCCCAACACATGAACATGTAAATGATCGACTTCTTGACCACCATCGTGGCCAGTGTTGATGATGACACGGAAACCATTAAGCGCCCCTTCCTGGATTGCTAATTTACGTGTCAGAGATAGCATTTTACCTAAAAGCGGCGTATCAGCATCTTCAGCGTGAGCCAACGATGTAATGTGCTTCTTCGGAATAATGAGCAAATGCACCGGCGCCTTCGGATGAATGTCTTTAAAGGCAATCACTTCGTCGTCTTCATAGACTTTGGTCGCCGGGATTTCGCCACGAGCAATTTTACAGAACAAACAATCTTCAAGTTGCATGTCTACCTCTTTTCTTTTGTTCCAAAGCTAAAAAACTCATCGATCATGAGGTCTTTGACTTTTGGATATCTTTTAATCTTACCATTAGAGTGCATAGTGCACCACCTTCCAACAGAGGTGTTCCTATGAACTACTTTTTCTTAATCCTGGGGACGAGATGCTTTTTCGTCTAAACCAGAAAGCCCTTCACGTCGTGCCAATTCATTCAACACGTCCTTTGGGCTCAAATCATAATAAGAAAGCATTACGAGAGTATGAAACCAAAGGTCTGCGCACTCATAAATAATCTTTTTGGGGTCAGCGTCTTTCGCTGCCATCACCGTTTCGCATGCCTCTTCCCCCACCTTCTTGAGGAAACCATCGGGCCCCTTTTTGAAAAGTTTGGCGACATAAGACTTTTCTGGATCCATGCCCTTTCGCGATTCAATTACAGCGGCTAAGCGCTCCAACACATCTTCATTTTTATTCACGATACATCTCCCTGGGATCCTTGAGTGGGTCAGAAGTAATTTTCCACGAACGATCTTCACTCTGAAGTGTTCGATAAAAACAACTGGCTCGTCCCGTATGACAAGCAATACCGCCCTTTTGGTGCACTTTGTAAAGCACAGCGTCGCCGTCGCAATCTAGCTGCACGCTCACGAGCACCTGTATGTTGCCTGATTCTTCACCTTTGCGCCATAGTTTCTGACGAGAGCGAGAAAAGTAAACCGCTCTTCCCGTCTCTGCTGTTTCTTCTAGGGCTTCTCTATTTGCCCAAGCAAGCATAAGCACTTTCCCAGACTCGGCATCTTGTGTCACAACTGGCACAAGGCCGCGATCGTCAAAAGCCACTTCATCGAGCCAATTCATTATCAAATGCCCCTCTAACTGTTTCAGTCAGTTAAGGCGCACAGGGATACCCTGTGCACGCATAAAGGTTTTCGCTTCCTGGATGGAATATTCTCCAAAGTGAAAGATCGAGGCTGCCAGAACCGCATCGGCGCCACCCCTGGTGACGCCCTCGGCCAAGTGCTTTAGATTTCCTACGCCACCTGAAGCAATCACGGGAATACTCACTGCGTCCGAAATCGTTCGAGTGAGTTCCAGATCAAAGCCAGCCTTCGTGCCATCGGCATCCATACTCGTGAGAAGAATTTCGCCTGCGCCCAATGATTCGACTTTTTTGGCCCACTCGAGCGCATCGAGCCCAGTATTATCTCGTCCGGAACGCACATAAACGTCCCAACCCTTGCTCGGATCTTGACGATCGCGACGACGAGCATCGATTGCGCAAACAATGCACTGACTGCCGTAGAGGGATGCAGCCTCACCAATCAGATCTGGGTTCTGAATCCCTGCGGTATTGATCGAAATTTTGTCGGCGCCAGCGTTCAGGAGTTGACGAATATTACGCAACTCTCGAACGCCACCGCCCACCGTTAACGGAATAAAGACTTGTTGTGCTACCTTTTCAATCACATGCAGAATCGTATCGCGTGCATCTAGGCTTGCGGTGATATCCAAAAATGTGATTTCATCGGCCCCCTCTTGGTCGTAGCGACGAGCAACCTCAACAGGGTCGCCCGCGTCTCGCAGATTGAGGAAGTTCACCCCTTTTACCACTCGGCCGTTATTAACGTCCAAGCAAGGGATAATTCGTTTTGCCAACATAAGTCCTCCCATTTGAGGGTCGACTTCGGTAGAGGGCTTTCCACTCTACTTAGTCGTTTTCTTCAACAAGTGCCAGGGCTTCTTTGAAGTCCAAGGTGCCTTCATAGAGGGAACGACCCAAAATGGCACCCATAATCCCCGAAGATTCCACTTCTAAAAGTCGTTTAATGTCGTTGATATCGCGAATGCCACCTGAAGCGATCACAGGCACGCTCACAGCTTCTGCAAGAGCGACCGTGGCTTCAATGTTGCATCCCGTGAGCATACCGTCACGAGCAATATCGGTATAGAGGAAAGCCTCAACGCCGTAGTCCTCAAATTTCTTAGCTAAGTCAATCACGCTATTGCCAGTCACAGACTGCCAACCGTCGGTTGCGACTTTGCCGTCTTTGCCATCTAAGGCCACTATGATTTGACCACCGAAATTAGAGCAAGCGTCATGCAAGAAGCCTGGACGCTTAATGGCTGCCGTCCCAATGACCGCATAATCAATCCCAGCATCGATGTAGCGTTCGAGCTGTTCAAGGCTGCGCAATCCACCGCCCAACTCGATGTCCATCTCATCACGCACCTCCTCAACGATTTCTCGAATAAGAGCGGCGTTCACTGGTTTACCTGTTGCTGCGCCATCTAAGTCCACAATATGCAACGATTCTGCACCCTGATCCGCCCACTGACGGGCGATAGCGACTGGGTCGGAAGAATAGACGGTGATATTGTTTTTCAAATCCCCCTGTTGGAGGCGGACGCATTGTCCGTTTTTGATATCAATCGCTGGAATTAACAACATCGCGATCAGCCTTTATTTGCTTATAACTCCGTTAAACACCCTGAGAAAAAACTAGGGTGTCCAAGTAACAAAATTCCGGAAGAGTTTTAAGCCACATTCGGCACTCTTTTCCGGGTGAAACTGCGTGGCAAAAACATTGTCTCGAGCCACCGCACTGGTGAAATCAAAACCATAGTTTGTGCACGCCGCACAAAGTGTACCCTCTGCGGGCTCAACATAGTAGCTGTGCACAAAATAAAACCACGCATCTTCGGGTATACCCTGCCATAAAGGATGAGGTTGAGATGCTTTTACGCTATTCCAACCCATCTGTGGTACCTTCAGACGCACACCGTTTTCTTGCATATTGGTAGGAAAACGTTTCACTCGTCCCGGATAGATCCCCAAACCAGCAATATTACCCTCTTCCGAGAAGTCAAAGAGCATTTGTAGCCCAATACAAATCGCTAAAACAGGTTTTGTCTTTAACACTGTGCGCACAGCTCTTTCCAAACCGCTCTCGAACAAATTTTTCATGCAGTCTGGCATTGCTCCTTGACCTGGAAAAATCACTCGGTCTGCCGCTAAAACCGCAACAGGGTCATTGCTAATGGTGATTTCCGCGTTAAGATCACGCGTCGCGTAAGCGGCAGCACGCTTGACACTGTGCAAATTGCCACTACCATAATCAACGATGACGAGTTTCATAGCACACCTTTCGTGGAAGGAATGGCACTGAGTGCGCGTTCATCATAAGAAACAGCCATACGCAGAGCGCGACCAAAAGCCTTAAAAAGGCTCTCAGCCTGGTGATGTGCATTCAAGCCTTCTAGGTTATCCATATGAAGCGTAATACCTGCCGCATTGACAAACCCTTGGAAAAATTCACGCACAAGCTCAGTGTCCATTTCACCCAAATAAGGACGTGTGAAATTACAACGGAAAAAAAGTCCAGGGCGTCCGGAGCAGTCAATCACCACACGACTTAATGCCTCATCAAGGGGGACATAACTGTGTCCATAACGAGTAATGCCTTGTTTATTGCCCAACGCGGCTTTTAGTGCAGTACCGAGTGCAATCCCAGTATCTTCCACCAGATGGTGTGCATCGACGTGAGTGTCGCCTTTGGCTACAATTTTGAGGCCGACAAGCCCATGGCGAGCGATCTGCTCAAGCATATGGTCAAAGAAACCGACTCCAGTGCTAATCTCAGAAGAAAAGCTATCCAAATTGAGAGCGAGCGAAATTTGGGTTTCTTTCGTGACACGATTCACTTCAGCCACGCGGTCTTCTCTCGGTTCCATAAGTCTTCCTTTGTATGATGGAGTTTCAGCGGAGGAGCCGATCATTACAGCTCCTTCCGCTTGTTTTTTGCGTCTCTTTCGGTTATTTCTTTAGGCGATAACGAGCCGATTCAGAGTGGGCAATGAGCGATTCGCCCTGCGCCAAAGTCGAAGCGATACGGCCCAAAACTTCAACCCCTTCTTCCGAAACAAGCAGCATCGAGGTGCGCTTCTGGAAGTCATAAACTCCTAAGGGCGAGCTGAATCGCGCCGTACGAGACGTGGGCAACACATGGTTCGGTCCAGCACAGTAGTCACCCAATGCCTCAGAAGTGAAGCGACCCAAGAAAAGTGCACCAGCGTGGTGAATCTTTGTAGCCCAGTATTCAGGATCATCCACCGATAATTCCAAGTGTTCCGGTGCAATACGATCCGCAACGGCGCAAGCTTCCTCCAAATCCTTGGTGACAATAATGGCACCACGATTTTTCAAACTTTTCTCGATGATGCCTTTACGCGGCATCAAGGGGAGTTGACGCTCAATCGAAGCCTGAACTGCGGAGGCAAACTCAGCATCTGGCGTGAGCAAAATGGCCTGCGCCAACTCGTCGTGCTCTGCCTGGCTAAAGAGGTCCATCGCAATCCAATCGGGGTTTGTCTTACCGTCGCAAATGATCAAAATTTCAGAGGGGCCAGCGATCATGTCAATGCCCACACGCCCAAATACGTAGCGCTTGGCAGCTGCTACATAGGCGTTACCTGGACCCACGATCTTGTCAACACTAGGAATAGTCTTCGTGCCATAAGCAAGAGCAGCTACAGCCTGTGCTCCACCAATTGCCCAAGCACGTGTCACGCCTGAAAGGCTTGCTGCGGCCAACACAAGGGGATTTTTTTCACCACCTGGCGTCGGGACTACCATTTCGATATGCTTCACACCAGCAACTTTTGCAGGCATAGCATTCATCAACACAGAACTTGGATACGCAGCCTTGCCACCAGGAACATAAAGACCAACTGAGTCAATTGGCGTCACACGGAGGCCTAGCTTGTTACCCAGTTTATCGGTGACTGAGAAGCTCTCAAGTCTTTCATTTTCATGGAATTCACGAATACGATCTGCAGCAGCAATCAGTGCTTCACGCTGGTCAACAGGCAAAGAATCTAGTGCTGCGCGCATTTCTTCTGCCGTAATGAGCAACTCATCCATGGAGTTCACAGACATACGGTCAAAACGATTCGTGTATTCCAACACTGCTTCATCACCACGGGCACGCACGTCTTGGACAATCGCTTCTGCGCGGCGAGTAATGTCCACATCAACGCTAGCGTCCACGGCTACGAGCTCTTCGAATTCCTTAATGAAATCACTATTTGCGGTATTTAACTGGCGTACAAACATAGCACTCTACCTCAATGATTAAAAATCAAAAAACAATAAAAAAGGGGTACGTGTGATAGTGAGCTGCCCTCTCAAAGATAGTCCGTTATTGAGAATCATAGGACAGTCTTGGAAACTCAGCACAATCGGGTGGGGGATTTTCTTAGCACGCCTCAACGGCGTGTCGAATCGCTCGAACGATGGGGTCAATATCGGCTCGTTTGGTCTTCATCGATGCCTGATTGACAATAAAGCGAGAAGAAATCGGTGAAATGGTCAAAACTTCTTTCATGTTGTTCGCACGAAGCGTTGCACCCGTGCTCACAAGGTCAACAATGGCATCGGCTAAGCCCGCAATCGGGGCCAACTCCATCGAACCATAAAGTTTAATAAGGTCAACGTGCACACCCTGTGCAGCAAAGTAGTCGCGACTCCACTTCAAATATTTAGTCGCAATGCGCAAACGTGATCCACGACGCACGCTCTTTTCGTAGTCGAACCCTTCGGGTGCCGCAACGCACATACGACAACGAGCAATCTGCAAATCAATAGGCACATAAAGCCCCTCACCTCCGTGCTCGTAGAGTGTGTCCCACCCGACAATACCAAGGTCTGCCGCGCCATACTGTACATAAGTAGGTACGTCCGTCGCGCGGACCACCACAATACGGAGATCCTCGCGATTCGTCCCAATCATCAGCTTGCGAGACTCGGAGGGGTTTTCTAAGGGCACAATACCCGCTGCGGCAAGAAAAGGCAAAGCCTCCTCAAAAATGCGTCCTTTAGATAGTGCTAGAGTGATCAAGAATGAATCCTCACTATATTCGCACCGAGTTGGCGAAGCTTGAGTTCCATCGACTCATAGCCACGATCCAAATGGTAGATGCGATCAACGATACTTTCACCTTCAGCTGCAAGAGCCGCCATCACCAAAGAAGCTGATGCACGAAGATCTGTTGCCATTATAGTAGCACCAGTTAACCGTTCTACGCCTTGGACAATTGCAGTAGGTCCTTCGATCTGGATCTGTGCTCCAAGTCTTAATAGCTCAGAAACATGCATAAAACGATTTTCAAAAATCGTCTCCGTGATACGAGCCGTTCCGTCTGCCAAACAATTGAGCGTCATAATCTGCGCTTGCATATCAGTGGGAAAGCCCGGATAAGGATCCGTGCGGACAGAGACCGCCTTCGGGCGTCCCTTCATCTGCACACGAACCCAGTCGTTGCCGATATCGAGCTGTACGCCCGCTTCTTTAAGCTTATCGAGCACCGCGGTCATGTGAGTAGGCTCGCAGTGCGTTACCAACACATCACCTTGCGTGAGTGCTGCGGCCACAAAGAAGCTACCCGCTTCAATACGATCAGCCACAACTGTGTGCTCTGCGCCGTGCAATGTCTTCACCCCTTGAACACGAATTTCCGAAGAGCCTTCGCCTTCAATTTGAGCGCCCATCGCGCGCAAACACTTCGCTAAATCGATAACTTCAGGTTCTCGAGCCGCGTTGTCGATGATGGTTTCACCTTCGGCTAACACCGCTGCCATCAATAAATTTTCTGTCCCCGTCACCGTGACCATGTCCGTAAAAAGGCGAGTCCCCTGCAAGCGAGTGGCTGTTGCGTTGATATAACCGTGTTCAATTTCAACATTAGCGCCCAACTGACGCAAACCTTTGATGTGTTGATCAACTGGGCGAGCACCAATTGCACAGCCTCCTGGTAAACTCACCTCTGCGCTACCAAAACGCGCTACGAGTGGGCAAAGCGTCAGAATCGACGCACGCATCGTCTTCACTAACTCATATGGAGCCTTCGTGCTGGTGATGTTGCCAGCATTCAAACGCACCGTGGTACCTTCACGCTCAACCTTGACGCCCATGCATTCAAGCAACTTGATCATGGTGCGCACATCAGAGAGATCTGGCACGTTATGCAAAACCAAGTCTTCTGCCGTTAAAAGTGACGCTGCTAAAATCGGCAAAGCGGCATTTTTGGCACCAGAGACACGAACCTCACCAACTAGGCGCTGGCCACCAATAATTTTGAGTTGTTCCATAGATTCCTTACTCGCTTGATTGAGAGTTAGTTGACTGGAGCGTTTCGGAGAGAACGTCCTCCAACCCATAAAGCATTACCAGTTCGTCGTAACTCTCTGGCAAGTTTTCACATTTAAGCGTCAAACCTAAAGTTTGTGCTTGACGCTTAGCATAAAGAAGCAAAGCCACGGCGGTGCTATCGACGCGTTCAACTTGGCCGAAATCGAGCACAGTATCCCCTTGACGCAACGCTTCTGCTACGTCACGTTGCACTTCAGGGTACTCTTCAAACGTCAACTGCTTAACGATTAGTCGCATGCGTTGTCCTACTTCTTACTTTCCAGAGTTTTCTACGCGAGCTTTGAGTTCGCGAATGAGACCGTCGATGCCTTCCTGATTGAGCGTGCTACTAAATTGGCTACGGTAGTTTTCAACCATCCAAACACCTTCCACATTCACGTCGACGATCTTCCAGTCGCCCTGCTTATTGCGGTAGATACGGTAATCCATGCCAATCGGATTTTGCGTAGCAGACTTCAACTGCGTGCGAATAACCATTTCATCCTGCACTTTGTTATTTCGCGTAGGCAGGAGCTCTGCCGTATGATCACCCACCTTGCTCAAAGCACCAGAGTAAACGCGAATCAACAACTCACGGAAGTTATCCTGTAAGGCCTGACGCTGTTCTGGAGTTGCCTGACGCCACTTCGGACCCACGGTCATACGCGTCATCATCGTGAAGTCGACGTTAGGGAGAATCACCTCATCAACGAGCTTATTAATAGCTTTTAGCTCGCCTTTTTTGAGGGACTCATCGCTCTTGATACGGTCGAGCACTTGATTGCTCATCTGAAGGACCCACTGAAACGGATCTTCATCTTTGGCGTAAACCCAAGCTGGCAAAGCGACCGTTAACGTCAACGTGCCAACAGCTTTTAAGAGATCTCTACGAGTTGCAATCATCTGTATTTTTCCTTTTATTTCGAGCCCACAAACTGAAGACTCTTATTCATCGTCATCAAGAACGAGCGGGGTTAAGCCCTTCAATTCGTCCTCAGCGGAAATTTTGTCTCCATGAACACCCTGTTCACGTAAGCGTCGATACGCGTCACGCACCGCTACGTATTCATCAATCGTGTTGGCGCGCATTTCATCAAATCCAGAATCAATGAGACTAGAACGAGCGTCAACTACTGTTACAGCCGCCCATCCCAGCTTCGCGGGCCATTTACTATCACCCACAATGTGTTCATTAGAGAGCACATAGGTCATGGGATTGGTCACATAAGCCACAGGCCAACTCCAAATATCTCGAGCGCCTGATGGTCCCAATAGAGGCAACACCAGATAGGGTCCAGGCCCCACACCCCAGGTAGCCAAAGTGCGACCAAAGTCTTCTTTGTGTTTATCCATGCCAATCCAGCTTGCTACGTCAAAAAGACCGCCAATCCCAAA
The DNA here is from genome assembly GCA_905197905.1 of uncultured Sutterella sp. GTDB lineage: Bacteria > Pseudomonadota > Gammaproteobacteria > Burkholderiales > Burkholderiaceae_F > Sutterella. The sequence goes on from CAJKAP010000008.1 coordinate 71,799, forward strand.
GGTAGAGTTCACTAGGAAACGGAAGGCACTTTCGATCCCTGCATTCACCTTGCCTTGCAAGAGATTATTGACGGCGTTGTTGGGCTCACCAACATTGTTCACAGCATTGGAAACACCCTCTTGAGCAAAATTAGGTGTGATAGCACGGTAGCCTTTTGTCACAGGCAAAATAACCCACTCATCGACCTTCGTGTTGAATGCATAAATCTTACGATTCACGTTCTCATATGGATCGTCTGGGCTAGCCGTCTGCGTCTGCTGAGAAGATGTTGCGCACCCTGCGAGTAGAGAACAACTAATAAGACTAGCCGCCATCCATGCCGACAGTTTCCTTGTCATTGCTGACTCCTACCGTGATTACTTGCCCGACTTTTCAGCCGTGTTGTACATAAATTGACTAATGAGGTTTTCTAAGACCACGGCGCTCTGCGTGCGCTTGATATGATCCCCGTTTTTGAGGTTTTCTTCGTCCGCTCCTGGATCAATACCCACGTACTGCTCGCCCAAAAGACCAGCGGTCAAGATCTTGGCGGAGCTATCCGTGGGGAAGTTGTAGCGCGAATCCATATCCATCAACACCTGAGCCTGGAAGGTCTGAGAGTCAAAGGAAATAGCCTTCACACGACCAACAACAACGCCAGCCGACTTAATAGCTGCGCGGGGTTTGAGACCGCCGATGTTATCGAAAGAAGCGGTGACTTCATAGGTCTTATTTCCAAAAGAAAAGCTTCCCAAGTTAGCGGCTTGTAGCGATAAAAAGAGTAGTGCCACAGCGCCTAAAACGATAAAAAGGCCTACAAAAAATTCTAACGAGCGATTCTTATCCATTTTATTCGTTATTCCTTAGAACGTCGTAAACATCCCTGCTGTCATCATGAAGTCCAGGCCCAGCACTAGCATAGAGGAGAGCACCACTGTCGAGGTGGTTGCTCGCGAGACACCATCTGGGGTCGGACGAGAGACATACCCATTAAAAAGAGAAATCAACACAACAGCGATACCAAAAACTACACTCTTGATAAAGCCATTACCAATATCGGTAAACACGTCAATGGAGCTTTGCATCTGACTCCAGAACGCGCCATTATCTGTACCAATGAGCGCAACACCCACGAGCCAAGCGCCCAAAATGCCAACGGCGGAAAAAATCAAACTCAAGATCGGCATTGAAATGAAGGCGCCCCAGAAGCGCGGAGCTAAAACACGAGCCACAGGGTCAACACCCATCATTTCCATGGCGGCAATCTGCTCGCCCGCGCGCATGAGCCCAATTTCAGCAGTAAGCGCTGTGCCAGCTCGCCCAGCGAAAAGAAGCGCCGTCACAACAGGACCCAGCTCTCGCACCAAAGAAAGCGCAACCAAAACACCCAGTGCTTGTTCACTACCATAGCGCACTAGAGTGTAGTAACCTTGCAGCCCCAACACAAAGCCCACAAAGAGCCCTGAAACCGCAATAATCAAGAGCGAATAGTTCCCGATAAAGTTAATCTGGCGCACAATCTGCGCAAACGAGGCACGGTGCAAGCGCGCGAGCAAATGCACGGAGAAAAAACCAAAGCGACCAATGCGCCGAACAATACGTACTACGATCCGGCCGACCGCTACAAAAAAGTCGGTGATCATGGGCGTACTCCAAAGTCTTCATTGAGCTCTGCGGCAGGATAGTGGAATCGCACTGGTCCATCAGGCTGTCCTTCAATGAACTGCCGGACATAAGGATTCTTCGAGGTCATCAAGTCGGCGGGCGTTCCCTGCGCAATAATCTGTCGCGAATTCAGCATGTAGACATAGTCCGCGATATCAAAAGTTTCCTGCACATCATGGGTCACGATAATGGAGGTACAGTGAAGTGCATCGTTCAAACGACGAATTAAGCGCGCCGTCACGCCCATCGAAATGGGATCCAAACCAGCAAACGGTTCGTCATACATAATGAGAGACGGATCAAGCGCAATCGCGCGAGCCAAGGCAACGCGACGCCCCATGCCACCTGAAATTTCAGAAGGCATCAAATTTGCAGCTCCACGCAAACCCACAGCGTTCAATTTCATGAGAACTAAGTCGCGAATAGCTTCTTCATCGAGTTCGGTTTGTTCACGCAACGGGAAAGCTACATTATCGAACACCGACAAGTCAGTAAAGAGCGCACCGAATTGGAAAAGCATCCCAATTCGCTTTCTCAATCGATAAAGAGCCTTGTCGTTATCGGGATCGAGAACTTCACCATCAATTGTGACAGTGCCTGATAGCGGCATTAAAAGCCCACCAATCAGCTTCAAGATCGTAGTCTTACCCATGCCCGAGCCACCCATAATGGCTACAACTTGACCACGTCCAAATTTCATGGTCACGTTTTCGAGAATAAGTCGACTCCCGTATCCAAACGTCAAGTTCTCTAAAGAGACGTAATTTTCCATAGTTTCTTGTTATTTGGGTGGCACACTGAAGAGTCACACCTACTTAAAGTCCTGCACTAGGCATGAAGCGCACAAGACGTTGAATGCCAAGCTCTGCCAAAAGCGGAGAATCCGAAGGAACGAGCTCGAAAGAATTGACCACGCCTTCGTGAATCGTCACAGGTTTACGCTGTACAAAATCAACGAAAACCCACTCCGTCGCTCCAACCATTAAGACTTCATCACCTCGTTTTAAAGCATAACGACGCAACGAAGAAAAACGTTTGAGACTCTGTACCCAAGTGTAAAGAACCAAATTATCTCCTAACAAGGCTGGGCGAAGGTATTCAATCCAGTGTTGTCTAGCCACCCAAGCGGAGTTAATTTTTTTCAACTCTTCAAAAGGCCATCCATTGTGTGCGGCATGGCAAATCGCTGCCTCTTCCATCCAACGCAGATATTCCCGATTGTTGACGTGATCGAGCACGTCTATCGACTCGGGCTCCACATGGATATTAAGCTTATAAATCGCTTCCAACATGAGTATTGTTTTGAATTTCGTTTCGATTAACTTTGTTGTTTGTAACCTGACAAAAAAGATGCCCTTTTTTTCACCTCAAAGTGAGCATCGCCAGGACAAATATTCACAATTTTTGTGAGGAGGCATTTTTCACCTATCCCCTTGAGATTGTGAACATTTTTTTCTCTTTTTTTTCTGAGAAAGTAGAAGAGCTATTGTACCTAAAGAGCATTTGATATTCCTCATTCGGACGAGTTCTTTTGTGCATCTTCTTGTCATTTGTCTCCCCCTCGACAGGAAAACGAGGAGAGGGCTTTCCCAGTCTATTAGGGACTTCGCTAGTAATTTGCAATATCTTCATTGCCCTTGCTCTACACAGACAGGAGCTAAGTCGTCTACAATCTGAAGATCTTAGGACTTGTAGCGTCCTTTTTTTGTTTGACTTTCTGCTCCAATACTTCTGTGGCTTCAACCAACAAAAATTCCAACGCATCTCGTCAGAAATCCACTGGATCTGGTATCTGGTTCTTCGTTAAGTGGGGTTTCTTGACCCTGTGCACGCTCGCCATCGCTGTAGCGCTTGTCGGAGTGATTACGTTTTCACTCATCTATCGCCGCCTCCCACCTGTGGATCAGCTTCAGGACTATCGTCCTAGCGTCCCCCTGCGCGTCTGGAGTGCAGACGGCAAATTGATCGGCGAATTTGGCGAAGAGCGCCGAGACTTCGTTCATCTGAAAGATGTGCCTGATTATGTGAAAAAAGCCATCTTAGCTGCTGAAGATGATGGCTTTTACGATCATCCTGGAATTGAAATATCAGGGATTGCGCGTGCCGCTATTGCGAACATCATCACAGGGCGTCGCGCTCAAGGTGGCTCGACTATTACTCAGCAAGTCGCCCGTAATTTCTTCCTGTCCTCAGAGCGCACTTACAGCCGTAAGATCTATGAAATTGCGATGTCTTTCAAGATTGAAAAGACGCTCACCAAAGATGAAATTCTCACCATTTACTTGAACCAAATTTATTTAGGTCAGCGAGCTTACGGCTTCCAAAGTGCTGCAAAGACCTATTTTGGTCGTCCTTTGAGTGAAATTTCGATTGGTGAAGCCGCAACACTCGCTGGTCTGCCAGTGGCTCCATCTGCCTATAACCCAATTGTGAACCCAAGCCGCGCTCAGATGCGAAAAAACTACGTGTTGCGCCGCATGTATGAGTTGGGTTATATCGATGAGGTAACCTATCAGGCTGAAAAAGCTGCGCCGATTCTCACTCGCCGCGCTCCGACGCCAGAAGAATTGCTCACCGATCCGACAATAGAGAACCCGAACCGCGTTCCTGCTGCCTACGCTGCCGAAGTGGCACGTATGCTGGTCTACGATGTGTTTAAAGACGAAACCTACACGCGAGGGATTAATGTATACACAACGATTGATTCTAAAGATCAAATCGCCGCCGTTGACGCTGTCCGTCGCAACTTGATTTCCTACGACCGTAAATACGGCTACCGTGGTCCCGAAGGCTTTGTGGATATCGGCAATTTAGAAACACGCGCTAAGGCTATCAAGACCGCTTTGAGTAAAACAGCGAGCTCTCCGTTTATGGTACCTGCTGTGGTCATTGAAGCAAGTCCCAATAAACTGCATGTCGCGATTTCTCCAACAAGCGAAGTAACACTTGATGCAGATAGCTTGAAGTTTGGTCGTCGTTATCTTGGCAAAGGTGCGCAGAAAAACCCACTGATTCCTGGGTCTATTATCCGCATCATGCGTAACTCCAAGACGAATGAATGGACGCTCGCACAGGTTCCTCAGGTTGAATCCGCTTTTGTCGCCGCCGACTTTAATACAGGCGCCGTCAAAGCTTTGGTTGGGGGCTTTGACTTCAACCTCAACATGTTTAACCATGTCACGCAAGCCTGGCGTCAGCCTGGGTCCTCCTTCAAGCCCTTTGTTTATTCTGCGGCTTTAGAGAAGGGCTTTACACCTGCGACCATCATCAACGATGCTCCAATCAGTATCGATCCTAAACTCACCGGGAATAAACTCTGGGAGCCAAAGAACTACGATGGTCGTTACGCTGGTCCTATGACCTTGCGTAATGCCTTGGAACGCTCGAAGAACTTGGTCTCCGTTCGTATTCTTCAGGCCATTACGCCTCAGTACGCCCAACAGTACATTCAAAAGTTTGGTTTCATGCCAGAAAAACACCCTGCTGTACTTCCGATGGCTTTAGGGGCCGGTAGCGTAACGCCATGGCAAATGGTCGGAGCTTACTCTGTTTTCGCTAATGGTGGCTACCGCGTGCAACCTTATTTGATTGACCGCGTTACCGATGTGGACGGTCGCACTCTGATGAAAGCCACGAATCGCTCCGCGGGCGATGAAGCTATCCGTGTGATTTCGGATCGAAACGCCTACACGATGTACAGCCTCTTGCATAGCGTTGCCGTGCGCGGTACTGCAGCTCGTACAACAGCAATGCTCAAGCGCAAAGACTTAGCAGGGAAAACGGGAACGAGTAACGACGCGCATGATGCTTGGTTCTGCGGCATTGGCGGCAACTTAGTCGGGGTTTCTTGGTTGGGTTACGACACACCTAAGCCTCTCGGTTCTCGTGAAACGGGTGGCGGTTTAGCACTTCCGATTTGGGTGGAATTTATGAATACAGCCCTCAAGGGACAGCCTGACTATGTTCGTGTCCGTCCTAATAGCATCACGGAAACCAACGGAGAAGTCTTCTACAAGGAACCTATTGGTGGTGCTCCTCTCGGATTCTACGATGACGGGCAACAAACGTTTGACCAGTCAACGCACGACCTTATCCGAGACCAGATCTTCTAACCAAGACCCCGTGAAAAAATCGGTCATTGTTCAAAAGCGACAATGACCGATTTTTTTGTCTCTACACTTCTACTTAGAAAGCGAGAAGATGCGCAATTTTTTACCAACGTTCTGAAGAGAAACGTTTAAACTTAACCTTTACACAGACTCTATCTCAACGCCCAATTTGGTCAAAACCTCGACGAGCGTTTCGTCAAGCGTTTTATCCGATCGAGTATCACGCCAAGCACCGTCTTTCTGGTGGAAATGCAATCCGCCAAAGCGGGAAGCAACCCAGATTTCGTGCATCGGTGTTTGAATATTCACGACAACCTGTTGGCCATCATCGAGTTCAATGGTTAACACGTTGCCACTACGCAATGTGTTGACTTCGTCACAGTTGTCGGAGAGGTATTCATCCAACGCTTCGATCTTGGCATTGGCCTGAGTCAAAAATTCAGTATCGTTATCCATGAGAGGAATCCTTATGTTACGCAAAGTGGTGTTAGTCACCCTTCTTGCTTCGATGTGTTATGGCCTGTCTGGCTGTGGGCTCAAAGGCCCTCTTTATATGCCGCCACAGACATCATTGTCGACACCATTTTAATCCGCTTGAGCACACTTCGGCGAGCATTAGCTCTTTTGAACGTGTGCTCTCGTTTCACTTTGCCTTTTTGCCTTGAAATATCACCTCATGACTTCGCCCAATTCTTCTACGTTTGGCTTCGTGCGCCGCAACCAAACGCTTTACTGTGAGAATGTCGATTGCGCTCATATTGCTAAAGAATTTGGTACGCCTTGCTATGTCTATTCCCGCGCTGTGATTGAACATAATCTGAATGAGTTTGAAAAGGCGCTCTCTGAGGTGCGTCATGAAATTCGTTACGCTCTCAAGGCAAACTCTGCAGCTGGTATTCTGCAGATCATCGCAAAACGAGGCCTTGGTGTAGACACAGTGAGCGAAGGTGAAATTCGCCGCGCACGTCGAGCAGGTATTCCTGCTGAGAAAATCGTTTTCTCTGGCGTAGGGAAAACCGACGCAGAAATTCGATATGCACTCCAAGAAGGCATTGGCTGTTTCAATGTGGAAAGTGTTGCGGAACTTCACCGCCTAAGCGATATTGCGACGCAATTAGGTATCGTTGCCCCGTTCTCTATTCGCTGTAACCCTGATGTTGATGCACAAACGCATCCCTATATTTCCACAGGGCTCAAAAAAAATAAGTTTGGGGTACCGATCGAATTTGCCGAGAAGCTTTATCTCGACTCGGCAAACCACCCTTACTTAAAGGCCATCGGAGTTGATGCCCATATTGGGAGTCAGATCCTCGATCCACGCCCTCATACCGAATCCGCCCATAAACTCATTGATCTCATTTTGACCCTAAAGCGGGAGGGAATTGAACTAGAACACATTGATATCGGCGGTGGCTACGGGATCGCTTATGAAGAGCATGAAAAAGCTCCTGCACTCGCGGAGTTCTTCACCCCTATCATCACGCTACTGAAAAAAGCAGGTCTCTCTCAGCTAGCAGTCATGGTTGAACCAGGTCGTTCTATTGTGGCAAGCGCGGGCGTTTTGCTTTCGACTGTGCAGTACATGAAAGATACTGGAAGCCGCGTCTTTTGCATCACGGACACTGGGATGAATGACCTCATTCGTCCTGCTCTTTATTCGGCCTGGATGAATATTGAAGCGTTACATCCGAGCGATGTAGAACCTCGCCTCATGGATGTTGTAGGCCCCGTGTGCGAAAGCGCTGATTTTCTCGGAAAAGAGCGCAAACTCGCAGTGGGTGAGGGCGACATTCTCGTCGTTTTTGATGCTGGTGCCTATGGAGCGAGCATGGCTAGCCGTTACAACTCGAGAGCTCTGCCTGCAGAAATTCTTGTGGACGAAGGGAAAATCCGTGTTCTGCGCGCGCCAGAGACCTTTGATGACATCATTTCTGGTGACAATTTGATCGCGCTTTAAATCCCATTTCAGCTTGCGTATTTCAGGTAAGGGCCGTAGAATTAATCAACGTCGATTGAGAAGCAAATTCGTCAATCGGCGTTTTTTTGTGCCCATTGTCCACGGAATTTTTGTGAAGCAAAATTCCTACCTGAGGGCCAAGAAACGCAACTGGATCAGCTGCGTGAGAACTTTTTCTCATTGTCAGATTGTCTATCTAGGGCCTCTTATCTGAAGAGGATATTTAAGCCTATTCAGGATTCCCCACTAGCGCTGTCTGAAGCGGAATCCCTTTCAGGGATATACCATGCATATTGAAAACACTGTCAAACTTGACTTCAAAGACGTCCTTATTCGCCCGAAACGTTCCACACTCTCGAGCCGTAGTGAAGTAGATATTACCCGCGAATTCAAGTTTCTCCATTCTCCTGTTGTCTACCACGACATCCCTATCATCGCTGCCAACATGGACACCACTGGCACCTTTGAAATGGCGCGTGCTTTAGGCAAACACGGCATGTCGGTTGCTTTACACAAGCACTACGATGTAGAAGAGTACACCGCCTTTTTCAGTAGCCTTGACAAGAAGTCGACCGCTTTTTACTCGCTCGGCATCGGCGATGGAGACTGGACTAAGTTCCAGGATGTCATGACCAAAGCCCCTGGTGCCATTCAGTACGTTTGTATTGACGTAGCGAATGGCTACACTGAAAGCTTCGTCGCTTTCATCAAGAAAGTTCGCGCCACTTATCCTGAATTGGTCATCATGGCTGGTAATGTGGTCACGGGCGATATGACGGAAGAATTGATTTTGGCAGGTGCCGACATAGTCAAAGTGGGGATTGGTCCTGGCTCCGTCTGTACGACCCGTAAAATGACTGGAGTGGGCTATCCCCAGCTCTCTGCGATCATTGAATGTGCTGATGCTGCTCATGGTTTGGGTGGTCGCATTTGTGCAGACGGCGGCTGCACGGTTCCTGGCGATATTGCCAAGGCCTTTGGTGCTGGAGCTGACTTCGTGATGTTGGGCGGCATGCTCGCTGGACATGATGAAGCTGGTGGCGAAACGGTTGAACAAGATGGTAAAACCTTCAAGAAGTTCTACGGCATGAGCTCTAAATCCGCTATGGATAAGTATGCCGGTGGCGTGGCAAAGTATCGTGCAGCTGAAGGCAAGACCGTCTTAATTCCTGCTCGTGGTCCTGTGGAAGGTACTGTGCAAGACATCTTAGGTGGTGTGCGTAGTGCTTGCACTTACGTGGGCGCCCGTCGCCTCAAGGAACTCACGATGCGTACGACCTTTGTGCGCGTAAGCATGCAGTTAAATGAAGTCTTCGGTAAGGCTCCTTGATACTCACGTCTTTTTTGTGAGTAAGCGCTTAGCCTCTGAGGTTTACGTGATCTCAGAGGCTTTCTTTTTTGCTGGTATTCTCTGGCCTTTGCTCGACTAAAAGTGAGTGCTCCGCTACAATCTAACCAACATTGATCTTCCTCTTTATCCAGACAGTTAACGAGGTTCTTTTGAGTATTTTCGATACAGCTCGTTTCGTAATTTCCGCTGCCAAACTTTACGGTCTCCCCGAAGAAACCGTTCCTGAAATTGCTTTTGCCGGTCGTTCCAATGCAGGTAAGTCTACTTCAATTAACGTGCTGACGCGCAAAACTCGCTTAGCATTTGCCAGTAAGACTCCAGGTCGCACTCAACTCATCAATTTCTTCGGGATTTCCGCTCGTGACGAAAATCGTCAACCCTATGACGTAGGCTATTTAGTCGACTTGCCTGGTTATGGTTTCGCCAAAGCGAGCGAAGATACTCGTAAGACCTGGTCTCAGTTAGTAGGCGGTTACATCGCACAGCGCCAAACTATGACGGGGCTAGTGATCGTGATGGACGCCCGTCGTCCTTTTATGCCTACCGATGAATGGCTCATCAACTTTATGCAAGAGCGCCCTAGCGTGCGAATGCACTGGCTGCTCAATAAAGCAGACCAACTCAAAAATAGCGAACGTCGTGCAACGCTCAACTTAGCACAACAGCGTGCTCGCGAAATTGGTCCTCATGTAACTGTGCAACTTTTCTCTGGCATGAAAAAAGAAGGCGTACCAGAGTTGCAAAAAGTTCTGCTCACGTGGCTTGGTCTTAATGCTGAGGAAAGCGACTTGCGCTAAAGTAAGTCCTAGCTTATTTCGTTCGCCGACCCCGACGGACTCTGTAAAAAAACTCTAAGGAAATCTAAAAAATGCAGACTCTTGGTGCCTATCCTTCCGTTCGCATGCGCCGTATGCGCCATGACGATTTTTCTCGTCGTTTGATGCGGGAAAACGTTCTCACTCCTAACGACTTGATTCTTCCTGTGTTTGTAATGGAAGGAGAAAAGACCCGCGAACCCATTCCTACCATGCCTGGGGTGGATCGTCTCACAATTGACGAGTTGCTTAAAGTCGCTGGTGAATGCGTGGATTTAGGTATCCCCATGATCGCGCTTTTCCCGCACATTGAAGACACCTTGAAAACACCAGATGGACGTGAAGCGGCCAATCCTGACGGCTTGATTCCACGCACTATTAAGGCCCTAAAAGCAGCTTATCCTCAGTTAGGCATCATGACGGACGTCGCACTTGATCCATATACCACCCACGGTCAAGACGGCTTGATCGATGAAACGGGCTACATTCTCAATGATGAAACCATTGAAATGCTCGTGAAGCAAGCTCTTTCTCATGCTCGCGCTGGTGCTGATGTTGTAGCTCCCTCTGACATGATGGACGGTCGTATTGGTGTGATTCGCCAAGCTTTTGAACAGGAAGGTTTGATTCACACTCGTATCATGGCTTACTCTGCCAAATATGCTTCTTGCTACTATGGTCCGTTCCGTGACGCCGTGGGTTCTTCATCGAACTTAGGAAAGTCCAATAAAGCCGTTTACCAACAAGATCCAGCTAACGGCGATGAAGCCCTCTGGGAAGTTGGTCTCGACTTAGCAGAAGGTGCTGATATGGTCATGGTAAAGCCTGGCGTGCCATATTTGGATGTACTCTGGCGTGTAAAGCAAGAATTTAACGCACCGACCTTTGCTTATCATGTTTCTGGCGAATACGCTATGATCAAGTTTGCGGCAGCTGCTGGGGCCATTGATGAGAAGAAGATCACGTACGAAACGATGATCTGCTTCAAACGTGCTGGTGCCGATGGCATCCTCACTTATTGCGCCCTTGATGTAGCTCGCTGGATTAAGGAAGGCTACTCCTACTGATTGAGGCATTCCCGCCCATAAATAACAAAGTCCTCTAGCATCACGCTAGGGGACTTTGTCGTGTTTACCATCCTTGGTGCTTCCAATCGCGCAACTGGCGTGCATCACGCTTGGTTGGGCGACCTTTATCAATCGCTTTAGCGGGTTCAAAAACAACTTTGCGTTGCTCTGCAAGGCGTTCCCGCTTCTCCTGACTTTCATGAGTCTCACGATAAAGCTTCTGCGCTTCAGAAGCAGGACCACGCTTGCCAGAAATCGCTTCAACATACACCACAAAAACGTCTTCTCCACGTTGAATTTCAAGCTTATCACCCACTTTGACTTCTCTAGATGCTTTTAGGCGTTGTCCAGCCAGAAGCACACGTCCTAACTCAATTTGCTCTTGGGCTAGGGACCGTGTCTTAAAAAAGCGAGCTGCCCACAACCACTTATCAATACGAATACTCTCTTGCATGAATTCACTCATTCATTGAGGTCTTGGACTAGATGTAAAAAACCCGCTACACGATACACATGCAACGGGTTTTAAAGATTGTCGTCAATATCTCTGCCAAAGCAGAGAATTGCTAAAGCTCAATTAGGCTTCTTCCTTGACTTCTTCAATCTGCGTGGCCTTTTCGGTCAATTCCATGTAGGCCATCGGAGCATTGTCACCAACGCGGAAACCCATCTTCAAGATGCGGGTGTAACCACCGTTACGGTTAGCGAAACGCGGGCCAAGTTCGTTGAAGAGCTTGACAACGATTTCGCGATCGCGCAAACGATTGAAAGCCAAACGTTTGTTAGCAACCGTAGGATCCTTAGCCAAAGTGATCATCGGTTCAACGACGCGACGAAGTTCCTTAGCCTTGGGGAGGGTGGTCTTGATAGCTTCGTGTTTGAGGAGAGAAACCATCATATTACGAAGCATAGCGAGACGGTGAGCGCTCGTACGATTGAGCTTACGGAGACCATGACGATGACGCATGATATTCGATTCCTAAAAAAGTCTATTAATAAAACGTCCTCTATTAAGAGGCACCTTGCCTTCCCTCATTTCTTCTATCTCATCAATGTGAGCGGACGAGTGAAAGACAGAAAACAGAGCGCAATCTTAAACGACTGCGCTCATTTGTGCAACAGAGATATGTTCTCTTTTTTAGAGAACGGTTCTCTCATGCCAAATTAGTTGTTGTGGTCAGATGGCGGCCAGTTTTCCAAACGGGAACCCAAGGTCAAACCGTGAGCAGCCAACACTTCCTTGATTTCGTTCAAGGACTTACGACCAAGGTTCGGCGTCTTAAGTAATTCGTTTTCAGTACGTTGGATCAAGTCACCGATGTAGTAAATGTTTTCAGCCTTCAAGCAGTTTGCAGAACGCACTGTCAATTCGAGATCGTCCACAGGACGCAAAAGAATAGGATCAAGTGGTGGAGGCGTCACTTCTTCCTCTTCAACCTTCTGCTCAACGTCGCCTTCCGGATGAATAGCACCGAACACGGCCAACTGATCCTGAAGAATACGCACCGCTTCACGCATAGCATCTTCAGGTCCAATGGCACCGTTGGTTTCTATGATCATTTCCAACTTATCAAGGTCGGTACGCTGAGCAACACGAGCAGCCTGAACCTGATAAGCAACACGCAAAATTGGAGAGAAGGAAGCATCCATGATGATGCGACCAATCTGAGTTTTCGAGTAGTCTTCACGGAAAGCGCGAACATCACCAGGTTGGTAGCCACGACCCTTTTCAACCTTGATCTGCATTTCCAAACGACCACCAGATAGGTGAGCGATCACGTGATCTGGATTAATCAAAGTCACGTCGTGCGGAAGGGAGAAATCAGCGGCCGTCACAACTCCGTCACCTTCCTTAGAAAGGGTTACGGTGACTTCATCACGACCTTCAAGCTTGAACACTACACCCTTGAGATTCAAAAGAATGTCAACCACGTCCTCCAAGACGCCATCGATCTGGGAGTATTCATGTACCACACCAGTGATCGTGGCTTCCGTTGGAGCATAGCCGATCATGGAGCTCAAAAGAATGCGACGAAGGGCGTTGCCCAACGTGTGACCGTAGCCACGTTCAAACGGTTCGAGCGTAATAACGGCACGGTTCGGGTTGTTTTCAGCGACTTCCACTTCAATGGAGGTCGGTTTCAATAACGAAGTATTCGCCATGTTGTTTATCCTAGGTCAACTCTCCCAACGCGTTAAGTTAGGGAAAGAGCTGCTTGTCGAATGGAAAAGTGTCTGATCAAGAGGCTAAAAGAAGAGCCCTAGAGAGAGGATCTCCTCAAAATTCTTATCAAACGTGAATGAAACTTATCAGCAGTGATAAGTCCACGGAAACACTAGAAATTTCTCTAGCGCTTCAGTGGAATTATCGCCGAAAAAGTATTCGATTGAAAAGCGAGGTAAGGATATTTTCCCCGAGTCTCTTTTCGCGATTTAGTGCCTTGAAAATCTTGCCTTCAGTAAAGATGGTGTGGCGTGAACTACATTGAGCCCACGCCACACCATGAATTCCTGCCGAAGTTCGTGGAAGCCCAGGCGCACTACATCTACGCTTCCACCTATAAACATCGATTAACGAGAATAACGTTCGATGATGAGGGCGTCGTTAATTTCGTAAGCCACTTCATCACGAGCAGGCACGTTCTTGAACGTACCTTCGAACTTCTTCACGTCGACTTCTACCCAAGCAGGGATACTGCCGTTCGTTGTAGCGAGTTCAAGCGCTTCAGCGATACGAGCCTGCTTCTGAGCCTTTTCACGGATGGAAATGACATCACCAGCGCGAACGCTATAGGAGGGGATGTTCACCTTCTTGCCGTTGACGAGGATAGCGCCATGCGAAACGAGCTGACGAGCTTCAGCACGGGTGCTACCAAAACCCATACGGTAGACAACATTGTCGAGACGGCTTTCAAGAAGCCCCAAAAGATTGTCACCAGTATTACCAGTACGACGTTCAGCTTCCTTGAAATAACGACGGAACTGACGTTCGAGCACACCGTACAGACGCTTTGCCTTCTGCGCTTCGCGCATCTGGGCGCCAAAGTCGGACATGCGGGCGCCGGAAACTTTACCGTGCTGGCCCGGTTTAGAACCGACGTCCTTGACTTTGGATTCAAACGAACGGCGGGCGCTCTTTAAATTAAGATCAATGCCTTCGCGACGCGAGAGCTTGAGCTTAGGACCGAGATAACGTGCCATTTAAAAATGCCTCTCTTATCCTGTAGGTATCCCTACATTAAGTCCTTCTGCCTCAGTATTGCAGAGGGACACGGGATTCAACAGAAAAAATTGTTTAAATATTAGACGCGACGACGCTTGGAAGGACGAACCCCATTGTGCGGGATCGGCGTCACATCCTGGATGGACGTCACACGAATGCCAAGGGCGTTCAGAGCGCGAACAGAAGATTCGCGGCCAGGACCTGGCCCCCAAATACGCACTTCGACATTCTTCATGCCGTATTCAAGAGCGACCTTACCAGCCACGTCAGCGGCCACCTGAGCAGCAAACGGGGTGGACTTACGGGAACCCTTGAAACCCTGAGCGCCAGAGGAGGACGCAGCAATAGCGTTACCCTGACGGTCAGTGATGGTGATAATAGTGTTGTTAAAGGAAGCGTGAACGTGAGCAATGCCTTCCGTCACGACCTTCTTGACTTTCTTACGAGCACGCTGCCCAGCAGCCTGCTTGTTATTATTGCCAGCCATACTTATCCTTCATTACTTTTTGAGCGTCACACCGACCTTACGTGGGCCTTTACGGGTGCGAGCATTCGTACGGGTGCGCTGACCGCGGCAGGGCAAGCCCTTGCGGTGACGCATACCACGATAGGTACCGAGGTCGATCAAACGCTTGATCGACAATTGGATTTCACGACGGAGGTCGCCTTCAACAGTGATCTTAGAAATCTGATCACGGATGAGTTCGAGCTCAGCGTCGGTCAAGTCCTTGACCTTTTTGGAAAAATCAATGCCACAACTCGTGAGGATTTCACGAGAACGGGAGCGGCCGATGCCATAGATGGCAGTCAAACCGATCTCAGCATGTTGCTGTGGCGGAATATTAATACCGGCGATACGAGCCATTTTGTACCTCTTTAGCCTTGGCGCTGTTTATGGCGCGGATCTTCGCAGATCACACGAACAACGCCATTACGCTTAATGATTTTGCACTTGCGGCACATCTTTTTGACCGAAGCGTTAACCTTCATTCTCTTCTCCACGTGCAATACAGCACGGATAACAATGCACAACGGCAGGAAACGTCGAGCATACTACAACTGACTAATATATGCAAGTGAAAAAGTGGGTGTAGTGCACTCTTTTTCTCTCAACATACAAGAGACGAAACGAGAGAGTGAAACTTATAGAAATTCCACTCTCCGTTCGCCCCCGTCATTTATCCCTTCCTTAATAAAGCAAGGCAACAAAAACGGCGCTGTAGAGTTTGTAGTCTCTGACAACTAATTGCTTAGTGCTTTGACTGACCAATGCCACGGAAGCTAGTCTTCCGGAGCAAACTTTCATACTGATGCGACATCATGTAAGCCTGAACCTGAGTCATGAAGTCCATCGTCACAACGACCACAATCAACAATGACGTACCGCCAAAGTAGAAGGGGACGTTAAAGCGAAGATTCAAGAACTCTGGCACCAAGCAGACAAAGACCAGATAGATCGCACCGCCGAGCGTCAAGCGAACCAACACACGGTCAATGTAGCGAGCCGTCTGTTCTCCTGGACGGATACCAGGGATAAACGCACCACCTTTTTTCAGGTTCTCTGCTGTTTCTTTCGGGTTGAAAACCAACGCCGTGTAGAAGTAAGCAAAGAAAATAATGAGCACTGCGTACAACAATGTGTACAGAGGCTGGCCTGGCGAAAGAGCCGCTGCCAAATCTCGGATCCAACGTGTCGAGTCACCAGAGGTGAACCAACCAGCCAAAGTAGCTGGGAAGAGGATCAAAGAAGATGCAAAGATCGGCGGGATAACGCCAGACATATTCATCTTCAATGGCAGATAAGAGCTCTGACCGCCAAAGATTTTGTTGCCTACCTGACGTTTAGCATAGTTCACCGTAATACGGCGCTGACCACGTTCCACGAAAACAACAAAAGCAGTAACGGCAAGAATAATCGCAATCACAAAAATCGCGGCAAGGGGGCTAATCGCGCCTGTGGAAACTAACTGGAAGAGTCCAGAAGCACCATTGGGCAAGCCGGCCACAATGCCAGAGAAGATGATGATTGAGATGCCATTGCCTAAACCTCGCTCGGTGATCTGCTCACCAAGCCACATCAGGAACATCGTACCGGTCAACAGCGAAATCGTCGTGGTCAAATGGAACATATAGCCCGGATTGATCACTAAGTTCGGCTGCGTCTCGAGTGCTACAGCAATGCCGAGCCCCTGGAAGAGACCCAATGCCAACGTGCCATAGCGCGTGTACTGGGTAATCTTTCGACGACCGGATTCGCCTTCCTTACGCAAGGCTTCAAGCGACGGTAATACGTAGGACAACATCTGCATAATAATCGATGCAGAAATGTACGGCATAATACCGAGCGCAAACACCGAGAAGCGCGATAACGCGCCACCGGAGAACATGTTGAACAGCCCGAGAATGCCCCCCTGCTGCTCATTAAAGAGCTGCTTGAGCATGTCGGGATCGATACCTGGCACCGGCACATGAGCACCGATGCGGTAAACAACTAACGCGAGCGCTAAGAAGATCAGGCGACCTTTGAGGTCGCCATACTTACTGAGGCCCGACTGTTGCTTAGAGCTAGGGCTGGTCGCCACGTCGGTGTCCTCTTTGGTTAAAAGTCTTATTCGTTGTCAACCACAGAGCCACCGGCTGCTTCGATAGCAGCGCGGGCACCCTTGGTGACCCCAAGACCGCGCACGGTCACCTTACGGGTCAAAGAACCCGAAAGGATCACGCGAGCATTCTGAGCGAGGATAGAAACCACATTAGCAGCCTTCAAGGTGCCTAAATCGATTTCATCAACGCCCAAACGTTCCAAATCAGACAAACGGACCACTTCAGTGAACTTGCGGGTCAAAGAAGCGAAACCGCGCTTCGGAAGGCGACGATACATCGGCATCTGGCCACCTTCGAAACCAACCTTGTGGAAGCCACCAGCACGGGACTTCTGACCTTTGTGGCCACGGCCGGCTGTTTTGCCCCAGCCGCTACCAACACCACGGCCAACGCGGTGGGCGACGTGCTTAGAACCCTCAGCGGGCTTAATCGTATTTAAACGCATTTCGTTAACCTCTCGATCATTCGGCGCGCACTAAGTACGCAACCTTGTTGATCATGCCACGGACGGCAGGCGTGTCTTCGAGAACGCTGACGGAGTTGAGTTTACGCAAACCCAAACCACGCAACGTAGCACGATGATCAGCCTTGGTACCGATCGGGCTCTTAACAAGAGTAACCTTAACGGTCTTCTTTTCGGACATGTCTTGGTCTCCTGATTAGCCGAGCAACTCTTCCACAGACTTACCACGCTTGGCTGCAATGTCAGCCGGGCTGTGCAAGTTGGAAAGAGCATTCAGAGTTGCACGAACCAAGTTGTAGGGGTTCGTAGAACCATAGGCCTTAGCCACGACGTTACGAATACCAACGGCATCGCACACCGCGCGCATCGGACCACCAGCGATCACACCAGTACCTTCAGAGGCAGGCATCATGATCACGCGGGAAGCGCCATGACGACCTTCAACAGCGTGATAAAGCGTGCCATTCTTCAAAGGAACACGAATCATGGAGTGGCGAGCGCGATCCATAGCCTTGGACACAGACTGCGGCACTTCACGAGACTTACCAGTACCCATGCCGATACGGCCATCGCCGTCGCCAACAACGGTAAGAGCAGCAAACGCGAGAATGCGACCACCCTTAACAACCTTAGTGACGCGGTTAAC
Organism: uncultured Sutterella sp.; assembly: GCA_905197905.1. Taxonomy (GTDB): domain Bacteria; phylum Pseudomonadota; class Gammaproteobacteria; order Burkholderiales; family Burkholderiaceae_F; genus Sutterella. The sequence goes on from CAJKAP010000008.1 coordinate 89,679, forward strand.
CGCGATCATTTTTTCACGCAGACCGTCGCCCTGTTCGTCGACTGCCTGGTTTTTTGCTTGAACCTTAGCCATTTCGCCCTGCCTTAGAACTTGAGACCGGCTTCACGCGCAGCTTCAGCCAGCGCGGCAACACGGCCATGGTAACGGTAGCCGGAACGGTCGAAAGCGCAGGATTCAATACCAGCGGCCTTCGCCTTTTCAGCCAAACGAGCCCCAACGATCTTGGCAGCAGCAACGTTGCCACCATTCGAGAGCTGGGCACGAACTTCGGGTTCGACCGTAGAGGCCGAGACCAGCGTACGACCGTTGTCGGCCGAGATGATGCTGGCGTAGATGTGCAGATTGGTACGATGAACCGTCAGGCGATCGACCTGCTGCAACAGAATGCGAGCGCGCGTAGCACGAGCACGGCGCAAGCGGCTTTGTTTCTTGTTGATCATTTTTTATCGCCCCGATTACTTCTTCTTCGTTTCTTTAATCACAACGACTTCATCGGCATAACGCACGCCTTTTCCCTTGTAAGGTTCAGGCTTACGGTAGGCACGGATAACAGCAGCAGTCTGACCGACTTCCTGCTTGTTCGCACCCTTAATGACGATATCTGTCTGGGTCGGCGTTTCGCACTTTACACCCTTAGGCATCTTGTGGACAACCGGGTGGGAGAAACCCAACGAAAGGTTCAACGTGTCGCCCTGGGCCTGAGCACGGAAACCCACGCCAACAAGGCGGAGCTTCTTTTCAAAACCAACGGAGCAACCTTTAACCATATCAGCAACGAGAGCACGCATCGTACCAACGTTAGCGTTGGCTTCGCGGCTATCATTGAGCTGTTCGAAGTGGAGTGCATCACCTTCTTCCTTGATAGCAACAAAAGGAAGAATGTGCATGGACACTTCACCAATCGGGCCCTTCACAGTGATGTTTTCAGCGGTAAGCGTGTAGCTAACGCCCTTAACCACGTGAACGGGAATCTTAGCAATTCGACTCATTTCACACTCCTGGATTAAGCGACGTAGCAAAGAACTTCACCACCGATACCAGCGGCACGAGCGGCACGGTCAGTCATCACACCACGCGGGGTGGACACGATGGCAATACCGAGACCATTCATAACCTGCGGAATGGAACCGTGGTTCTTGTAAATACGGAGGCCAGGACGGGAAACGCGTTCGATGCGTTCAATCACAGGACGGCCAGCATAATACTTCAAACCAATGTGAAGTTCAGGTTTACCTTCATTGGCATCAACGGAATAACCGTCGATGTACCCTTCATCCTTAAGAACCTTGGCAATAGCCACCTTCAACTTGGAAGACGGCATGACAACTTCGGCCTTATCGACGATCTGACCGTTACGGATACGGGTCAGCATGTCGGCGATCGGATCACTCATACTCATTGTCGTAATCTCCTCGCTTACCAGCTAGCCTTGACAAGGCCAGGAATGTCACCGCGCATGGCGGCATCACGAATCATGCCACGGCACAAACCGAACTTGCGGAACGTGCCACGGGGACGGCCGGTGATAGCACAACGGTTACGTTGGCGAACCGGGCTCGCATCACGCGGAAGAGCCTGCAATTTAGCACGGGCTTCCAATCGTTCTTCCATCGAGCGGGTAGCGTCGTTAATAATTTCCTTGAGGGCGGCGCGTTTGGCCGCGTACTTTGCAACCGTAGCAGCGCGCTTGGCTTCACGGTTAATCAATGCAAGTTTTGCCATTTTGCGTCATCCTCAGTTACGGAACGGGAAGTGGAAACCAGCCAAAAGCGCTTTAGCTTCAGCGTCGGTCTTCGCCGTCGTAGTAATAGAAATATTCATCCCGCGAATCGCGTCGATCTTGTCGTATTCAATTTCCGGGAAGATGATCTGTTCTTTCAAACCGATGTTGTAGTTGCCACGACCGTCGAAAGCACGACCAGACACACCACGGAAGTCACGAACACGGGGGAAAGCCACCGTCACGAGACGATCGAGGAAGTCATACATGCGTTCGCCGCGAAGCGTCACCATACAACCGATGGGCATGTTTTCACGGATCTTAAAGTTAGCAATAGCCTTACGAGTGTGGGTAACCACTGGCTTCTGGCCAGCAATCTTGGTCATGTCGGCCAAAGCGTTATCCACCAACTTCTTATCATTAACGGCCTCACCGACACCCATGTTCAACGTGATCTTGGTGATACGTGGAACTTGCATCGTCGTCTTGTAGCCGAACTGCTTCATCAGTTCGGGGACAATGGTGTCGTGATACATAGAACTAAAACGAGACATTGTCACCCTCTTTAGGCTTTAGCGCCAACCACGGCGCCGTTGCTCTTAAATACACGAACCTTCTTACCGTCGACATCTTTGAAGGCAACGCGATCGCCCTTGCCAGTGGCAGGATTGACCAACATCAAGTTGGACTGATCGATCGGTTTGGTCTTGTCAACGATCCCACCAGTAATCCCAAGCTGGGGATTCGGTCGGGTGTGCTTCTTGACCACATTCACGCCTTCAACAACCACATGGCGGTCATCGACGCGGGAGAGGACGGTGCCCTTGGTGCCTTTATCACGGCCGGCAATGACGATAACTTCGTCACCCTTACGGATACGCTGCATCGCTTCTCCTTTATTAAAGAACTTCAGGGGCCAAGGACACGATCTTCATGAACTGTTCGGTACGCAATTCGCGCGTAACCGGCCCGAAGATACGGGTGCCAATTGGCTCCAATTTGCTATTGAGAAGAACGGCTGCATTGCCATCAAAATTGATGGAGGAGCCGTCCGGACGACGAACACCATGAGCCGTACGAACGACCACAGCGTTATAAACTTCGCCCTTCTTAACACGGCCACGCGGGGCCGCTTCTTTGACAGTCACCTTGATGACGTCACCGATGTTGGCATAACGGCGCTTAGAGCCGCCCAACACCTTGATACACATCACTGAACGAGCACCGGTGTTATCGGCGACGTCCAGTCGGCTTTGCATCTGAATCATGGTTTATAAATCCCAACTTATTCCACTATAGCGGATAGTATTGGTCCCGTTATCGGGAGGAAGAATAGCTAATGCCCGTCTCGGAAGCCCTGTAGTACACAGGGAGAGGCGGATCTCAACTATCCCGAGAAATTATCGCCCGGCATACCGCTAGGAGGTATCCCGGGCGATAGACTACGCACTATAAACGAATCGTTTATGTCATGCAAGTCGAATTTAGCTATTTTTTTGTTTTTCGGAAAAATCTCCAAAAAACACATCCCCCAGAGTTTCCTCTGAGGGATGGTTCGTTGTCTATGCGAGGCTAAACTGTTCGCTTAGATGATCACGGCCTTCTGAAGGATCTTCGTCACCTTCCAAGACACCGTCTTGGAATAAGGACGAGATTCAGAAATTTCAACCTTGTCACCTTCGCCACAGCCGAGTTCATCATGAGCAGCATATTTCTTGCTCTTGACGACATACTTGCCATACAACGGATGCTGAACTTTACGTTCCACGAGGACCGTAACAGTCTTCTGCATCTTGTTGCTGACAACGATACCCTGGAGGGTATGAGTCAAAGACTGGTTTTGTTCCGTCATTTCGTGGCCGCCTTTTCAGTAAGGATCGTGCGGACGCGGGCGATATCGCGACGCGTGGTACGCAACGAATTCGTGTTGGTAAGTTGCTGAGTAGCCTTTTGCATGCGGAGTTTGAATTCCGTATCCAAGAGAGCGTTCAGTTCCTGCTTGAGCGCAGCTTCATCTTTTGCGCGTAAATCTTTTGCGTTCATGTCCGTCTCCTTACATGCCGATCTGGCGGACAACAAACGTGGTCTTGACTGGCAACTTAGCGGCTGCGAGAGCAAAAGCTTCGCGAGCTAACTGTTCGTCAACCCCGTCCATTTCATAAAGTACGCGGCCCGGCTGAACGAGAGCGACCCAGTATTCCGGGTTACCCTTACCGTTACCCATACGAACTTCAGCAGGCTTGCTGGAGATGGGCTTGTCCGGGAAGATACGAATCCACACGCGGCCACCACGTTTGATGTGACGAGTAATGGCACGACGAGCAGCTTCGATCTGGCGAGCCGTAATACGGCCGCGTTCCAAAGACTTCAGGCCAAAAGCGCCGAAGGAAACATTGGCACCGCGAGTAGCGAGACCATAGTTACGGCCTTTCTGGTCCTTACGATATTTGCGACGATTCGGTTGCAGCATCGTTATTCTCCGTCATTAGCGGCCTTGCGGGGCTGCTTGGTTTCATTACGACGGCCGTTGCGGCGTGCACCCGGTTTACCGGCACGGTCGCCAGGGCGACGAGCACGACGATCTTCACGAGGAGATTCGGCGGATTCCTCCTGACCGAAATCATCTCCCTTGTAAACCCAAACCTTCACACCGACCACACCGTAGGTGGTGTTGGCTTCAGAGAAGCCATAATCGATGTTGGCACGAAGGGTGTGAAGAGGCACACGACCTTCACGGTACCATTCGGAACGGGCAATATCAGCACCGTTCAAACGACCAGACGACATGATCTTGATGCCCAAGGCACCAATGCGCATGGCGTTCTGCATGGCACGTTTCATCGCACGGCGGAACATGACGCGCTTTTCCAACTGCTGCGTGATACCGTCAGCAATCAATTGAGCGTCGAGTTCCGGACGACGGACTTCTTCAATATTAATATGAACAGCCACGCCCATCATCTTCTGCACTTCAGCCTTGATGGCTTCAATGTCAGCACCCTGCTTGCCGATTACGATACCCGGACGAGCCGTGAAAATCGTAATACGAGCAGTCTTAGCAGGACGTTCGATCAAGATGCGGCTAACACTGGCGTTGCGAAGCTTCTGAGTAAGGAACTTGCGAACAGCCAGGTCTTCACCGAGCGTGCGGGAAAAATCACGGCCAACCGCATACCAGCGCGACGTCCAATTGCGCGTCACGGGAAGACGGAAGCCGGTGGGATTAATTTTCTGACCCATGGTACACCTTTATTTAGCTTTCGCGTCGCCAACAGAAATATAGATATGGCTAGTCTGCTTGTTGATGCGAGTACCGCGCCCCTTAGCACGGGCAGCGAAACGGCGCAACGTAGCAGCCTTTTCCACATGAATCTTGGTCACAACCAATTCATCAATATCAGCACCGTCATTGTGTTCCGCGTTAGCGATAGCACTTTCGAGCGCCTTCTTGATGATACCGGCGGCACGCTTCTGCGTGAAGGTAAGGATGTCGAGGGCCTTGCTCACGGGCTTACCGCGAACGAGGTCAGCAACCAAACGACCCTTCTGAGCCGAGAGGCGGACACCACGAACGATAGCAGTAGTTTCCATTTACTTACCCACCTTCTTATCACCGGTGGCATGGCCCTTGAACGTACGAGTCAACGCAAATTCACCGAGCTTATGACCAACCATATTTTCGTTAATGTACACCGGCACATGTTGACGGCCGTTATGAACGGCAATCGTCAAACCGATGAATTCAGGAAGAATCGTCGAGCGGCGAGACCAGGTCTTAAGCGGACGCTTGTCACGGCTAGCCTGGGCGGCTTCGACTTTCTTCATCAAGTGCCCGTCAACAAACGGGCCTTTCTTCAAAGAACGAGACATTTAGGCCCCCTTATTTACGGTTACGACGCGTAACGATCATGGAATCAGTACGCTTGCTGTTACGAGTACGGTAACCCTTGGTAAGCTGACCCCACGGCGTGACAGGCGCACGACCCGTACCAGTCTTACCTTCGCCACCACCGTGCGGGTGGTCAACCGGGTTCATCGCCACACCACGAACGGTCGGGCGAACACCGCGCCAACGCTTAGCACCGGCTTTGCCGAGTTCGCGAAGGCTGTTTTCTTCGTTACCAACGGTACCAACCGTTGCGCGACATTCAATAAGAACGCGGCGAACTTCGCCAGAGCGTAAACGCACCTGAGCGTAGTCACCTTCGCGAGCAACCAACTGAGCGAAAGCACCAGCAGCGCGCACCAACTGGGCGCCTTTACCTGGCAACAATTCGATGCAGTGAATCGTCGTACCAACAGGGATATTACGGAGCGGCAACGTGTTACCAACTTTGATAGGGGATTCAGGACCATTCATGATTTCCTGACCCACTTCAAGGCCCTTCGGAGCGATGATATAGCTACGTTCGCCGTCCTTATAGAGGACGAGAGCGATGTTAGCGGAACGGTTCGGGTCGTATTCAATACGTTCGACACGAGCCGGAACACCATCCTTCAAACGCTTGAAGTCGATAATACGATAAGCGCGCTTGTGACCACCACCCTTATGACGGCAGGTGATGTGACCATTATTATTGCGACCAGATCCGCGGTTCTTCTTTTCTGTTAACGATGCCCAGGGCTTGCCCTTGTGCAATTCTTTGTTAACAACCTTAACCGCATGACGGCGACCGGCGGACGTCGGCTTGAGTTTGACGAGAGCCATTACTTCACCTCTTGCGCGAAGTTAATTTCTTGACCTTCAGCAAGGGTCACATAGGCCTTACGCACATCGTTGCGTTTGCCCATGAAGCGACCAAAGCGCTTCTGCTTACCCTTGAGGTTAAGAATTTGAACAGACTTGACCTGCACTTTGAAGAGCAGTTCAACAGCAGCTTTCACTTCCACCTTGTTGGCGTCCGGAAGGACTTCGAACAAAGCTTGGTTAAGCTTCTCAGCAACCATCGTGCTCTTTTCGGAGATAACCGGAGCAACGAGGACCTTTAAAAGACGTTCCTGGTTCATGCCAACATCTCCTCAATCTGAGCCACGGCAGCCTTCGTCGCAACAACCTTGTCATAGAAGAGCAAGGAGAGCGGATCAGCATAACGCGGGGTAACAACCAACACGTTCTTCAAGTTGCGGGAAGCAAGGAAGAGGTTGTCGGTGTCTTCTTCTTTACCGATGAGAACAAGAACCTTACCGGTCAAACCGAGAGTCTTCAACTGTTCGGCAAAAGCTTTCGTCTTCGGAAGATCAACCTTGATGGTTTCAATCACAGAGAAACGATCGTCAGCCACGAGCTTCGAGTAAATCGAGGCCATAGCAGCACGGAACATCTTCTTATTAACCTTCTGGCTGAAATTTTCATCCGGGGAGTTCGGGAAAGCACGACCACCACTACGCCACACTGGAGAAGAGGTCATACCGGAACGAGCACGACCGGTACCCTTCTGACGCCAGGGCTTTTTGGTGGAATGATGCACTTCAGCACGCGTCAATTGAGCGCGCGTACCGAGACGAGCATTGGCCTGGAAAGCAACCACAATCTGGTGCACCAGGGCTTCGTTGTATTCACGACCGAACACAGCGTCAGTCGCCGAGACTTTACTTTGTTCGTTCAGGACATTGAGTTCCATTATTTCGCTCCTTACGCCTTAACAGCCGGACGCACGATAACTTCGCCGCCCTTAGCGCCAGGAACGGCACCACGGACCAACAAAAGCTGACGTTCAACGTCAACGCGTGCGATCACGAGATTCTGAGTCGTACGCTGCACATCGCCCAAATGACCGGCCATACGCTTACCGGGGAACACGCGACCCGGATCCTGACGGTTACCGATGGAACCAGGAGCACGAGTCGTGACAGAGTTACCGTGAGATGCACGGTTGGACGAGAAGTGGTGGCGTTTGATAGCACCAGCGAAACCCTTACCGATGGTCGTGCCCGTCACGTCAACCTTCTGGCCAACCGTGAACATGTCAGCAGACAAAGCCTGGCCGACCTTAAAGTCGCCAACCTTTTCAGCATCGATATGGAACTCTTTGAGCAGGCTGCCAGCTTCAACGCCAGCTTTGCCATAGTGCCCTGCAAGGGGCTTGCTCACGCGCGAGGGCTTCTTAGAGCCGAACGCGACTTGAATTGCATTATAGCCGTCGGTTTCTTCCGTCTTCACCATCGTGACACGGTTGTTCGACACATCAACGACAGTCACGGGCACGGACACGCCGTCTTCCGTGAAAATACGCGTCATGCCGATCTTACGACCGACGAGGCCGAGCTTATCACTCATTGTTTTCTCCACCCCGGCTACGATTGGCCGGGACCGTTTTATGAAAAGACCACAAAGAAATCGAGTAAAAGATTCGATTTCGGTGGGCAGAAAAGGGCAATTTTAACTGCGACAATGATCCTTTGCAACCGAAGTTACTAGGTTTTTCATTGTGTTAGTGCAATTGGAAATTACTGAACCTTGATCTTGACATCAACACCAGCAGGAAGGTCGAGCTTCATGAGAGCATCAACCGTCTTATCGGTCGGATCAACGATGTCCATAAGACGCTGGTGGGTACGAATCTCAAGCTGATCACGACTGGTCTTGTTCACGTGAGGGGAACGAAGAATGTCGAAGCGCTGAATACGGTTCGGAAGAGGAACCGGACCACGAACAACAGCACCAGTGCGCTTGGCGGTTTCAACGATTTCCAAAGCAGACTGATCGATCAACTTGTAGTCGAAAGACTTGAGACGAATGCGAATGCGCTGAGATTGCATTTGCTTAATCCTTTAAAAAGAACAAAAAAAGAACATAGGGGGCGGAGTATACAACCCCGCCCCCTAGTTTATCAAGTCAAAACTCGATATTTTTTATTATTCGATGATGGAAGCAACGACGCCAGCACCGACGGTGTGACCACCTTCACGGATAGCGAAGCGAAGACCCTGTTCCATAGCGATCGGGCAAATCAACTTCACCGTCATCTGAATGTTGTCGCCAGGCATAACCATGTCGACACCTTCCGGCAATTCGATCGTGCCAGTCACGTCCGTCGTACGGAAGTAGAACTGCGGACGATAGCCCTTGAAGAACGGGGTATGACGACCACCTTCTTCCTTCGTCAAAACGTAAACTTCGCCCTTGAAGTGGGTGTGCGGGGTGATCGTGCCTGGCTTAGCGAGAACCTGACCACGTTCCACATCTTCACGCTTCGTGCCGCGCAAGAGAATACCGACGTTATCGCCAGCTTCACCCTGATCGAGCAACTTACGGAACATTTCCACGCCAGTGCAAGTCGTCTTCGTCGTCGGCTTGATACCAACGATTTCGATTTCTTCACCAACCTTGATCACGCCACGTTCGACACGACCCGTCACCACGGTACCACGACCAGAAATGGAGAACACGTCTTCAATCGGCATCAAGAACGGCTGGTCAACAGCACGTTCCGGAGTCGGGATGTAGGAGTCGAGCGTTTCAGCCAACTTCAAGATGGCTGGTTCGCCCAACGGGCTCTGGTCGCCTTCGAGAGCGAGCTTGGCGGAACCCTTAACGATCGGAAGATCATCACCCGGGAAGTCGTAGTTGGAGAGCAATTCACGCACTTCCATTTCCACGAGTTCGAGCAATTCTTCATCGTCAACCATATCGCACTTGTTCAAGAACACGATGATGTAGGGAACACCCACCTGACGAGCCAAAAGAATGTGTTCGCGAGTCTGGGGCATAGGACCGTCAGCTGCGGAAACCACGAGAATGGCGCCGTCCATCTGGGCAGCACCCGTAATCATGTTCTTCACATAGTCGGCGTGACCCGGACAGTCAACGTGGGCGTAGTGGCGAGTAGCCGTTTCGTATTCCACGTGAGCCGTGTTAATGGTAATACCACGAGCCTTTTCTTCAGGAGCTGCGTCGATCTGATCATAGCCCTTGGCTTCACCGCCGAAGTGCTTCGACAAAATCGTCGTAATAGCAGCCGTCAACGTGGTCTTACCATGGTCCACGTGACCAATCGTGCCCACGTTAACGTGGGGCTTTGTACGTTCAAACTTACCCTTGGCCATTTTAGGTCCTTGTAGTGTAAATTGTTAAAGAAATACGTTAGTGCAAAATTACTTTGCTTTGTCAGCAATCACGGCTTCAGCGACGTTACGCGGAGCTTCAGCGTAGTGCTTGAACTCCATCGTATACGTTGCGCGGCCCTGAGTCAACGAGCGAAGCTGCGTGGCGTAACCGAACATTTCGGCCAACGGCACTTCAGCCTTGATGCTCTTGCCGCCACCAGCAGGCAAATCATCCATACCCTGGATCATGCCGCGGCGGGAAGACAAGTCACCCATAACGTCGCCCATCTTTTCTTCAGGCGTTTCAACTTCAACAGCCATGATCGGCTCGAGCAACACTGGGTTGGCCTGACGCATACCGTCCTTGAAAGCCATAGAAGCGGCCATCTTAAACGCGTTTTCGTTAGAGTCAACTTCGTGGTACGAACCAAAGTGCAACGTCACCTTCACATCAACGACGGGGTAGCCAGCGAGCACACCAGCCTTGAGCGTGTCTTCCACACCCTTCTGAACAGCCGGAATGTATTCACGGGGCACTACACCGCCCTTAATGGCGTCAACGAATTCGAAGCCCTTGCCAGGAGGCAGAGGTTCGAGCTTCAAGACAACGTGACCGTACTGACCGCGACCACCAGACTGCTTAGCAAACTTGCATTCGGCATTTTCGACCACGGAACGAATCGTTTCGCGATAAGCAACCTGAGGCTTACCCACGGTAGCTTCCACGTTGAATTCACGCTTCATACGATCAACGAGAATTTCAAGGTGCAATTCGCCCATACCCGAAATAATGGTCTGACCAGATTCTTCGTCCGTACGAACGCGGAAGGACGGATCTTCCTGAGCCAAGCGGTTCAAGGCGAGAGCCATTTTTTCCTGGTCGGCCTTGGTCTTCGGTTCCACAGCCTGCGAAATCACCGGTTCTGGGAATTCCATGCGTTCAAGGATGATAGGAGCATCCACGGCGCAAAGCGTATCACCAGTACCGACTTCCTTCAAGCCCACAGCAGCGGCAATGTCGCCAGCTTCCACGAACTTGATTTCTTTACGTTCGTTAGCATGCATCTGCAACAAACGACCGATACGTTCCTTGCGGTTCTTCACCGAGTTCAACACGGTGTCGCCAGAGTTCAACAGACCAGAATACACGCGCAAGAAGGTCAACTGACCAACGTACGGGTCCGTCATGATCTTGAACGCCAGAGCGGAGAACGGAGCATCATCAGAGGCTTCACGGGAGACTTCCTTTTCGTCCATGTCAAAGCCTTGGACTGGGGGAATGTCAACCGGAGACGGCAAGAACTGAACGACGGCATCCAACATACGCTGCACACCCTTGTTCTTAAAGGCGGTACCGCAAAGCATCGGCTGAATTTCGCAAGCAATAGTACGAGCACGCAAGCCAGCAACGATGTCTTCTTCAGAGAGTTCACCGTTTTCGAGGTACTTGTTCATCAACTCTTCATTAGCTTCAGCGGCGGACTCAACCATGTGTTCACGCCATTCATTAGCTGTGTCAACTAATTCAGCAGGGATATCGCGGTATTCAAACTTCATACCCTGGCTAGCATCGTCCCAAATGATGGCCTTCATCTTGATGAGGTCCACCACACCCTGGAAGGTGTCTTCAGCGCCGATAGGCACAACGACTGGGACTGGGTTAGCCTGGAGGCGCTTCTTCATCTGGTCATAGACCTTGAAGAAGTTAGCACCCGTACGGTCCATCTTGTTCACAAATGCCAAACGAGGCACTTTGTACTTGTTAGCCTGACGCCACACGGTTTCAGACTGCGGCTGAACACCACCCACAGCACAGTAAACCATGCAAGCACCGTCCAACACACGCATGGAGCGTTCCACTTCAACAGTGAAGTCAACGTGACCCGGGGTGTCGATGATGTTGAAACGATACGGTTCATACTGCATTTCCATACCACGCCAGAAGGCGGTGGTAGCAGCAGACGTAATCGTAATACCACGTTCCTGTTCCTGCTCCATCCAGTCCATGGTGGCTGCACCATCGTGCACTTCGCCAATCTTATGGTTCACACCGGTGTAGAACAAAATACGTTCGGTTGTCGTGGTCTTACCCGCGTCAATATGCGCGGAGATACCGATGTTGCGATAACGCGAAATCGGAGTTTGACGAGCCATTTAAGGTTCCTCACAATCTTTGTTGCACGAAGTGTCAATTCTCCGTGCAACGAGTTTTCAATATTAGAAACGGAAGTGGGAGAAGGCCTTGTTGGCTTCAGCCATACGATGGACTTCATCACGCTTCTTCATAGCGCCACCACGACCTTCAGCGGCTTCAATCAATTCGCCAGCGAGACGCTGCGGCATCGACTTTTCAGAACGCTTCTTGGCGGATTCACGCAACCAGCGCATTGCCAAGGCCATACGACGAACGGGGCGCACTTCGACCGGGACCTGATAGTTCGCACCGCCAACGCGGCGGGATTTCACTTCCACCAACGGACGGACGTTGTTGAGTGCGGTGGTGAACACTTCAAGAGCATTCTTACCGGTCTTTTCTTCGATCTGTTCGAGGGCACCATAAACGATGCGTTCAGCCACAGCCTTCTTGCCATCGAGCATGATCACGTTAACAAATTTGGTAATTTCGACGCTGCCGAACTTCGGATCAGGCAGCACTTCGCGTTTTGGTACTTCGCGACGACGGGGCATTTTAAATTTCCTTTCGTGTCTTCAGTCAATCTCAATCTTTAAAAAGAGAATTGAGCAGATTGAGATGTATTAAAAATGTGATCGCATAGATCACGACTTACTCGGTCAAATAAATTGACCGTTTGTCCACGGCGCAACGCCGCGAAATTAGCCGTTCTTCGGGCGCTTAGCACCGTACTTCGAACGAGCCTGTTTACGATCCTTGACGCCCTGCGTATCGAGGGAGCCACGAACAATGTGGTAACGCACACCAGGCAAGTCTTTCACACGACCGCCGCGGATGAGCACGACCGAGTGTTCCTGCAAGTTGTGGCCTTCACCACCAATATAAGAAATGACCTCAAAGCCGTTGGTCAAACGCACCTTGGCAACCTTACGAAGAGCAGAGTTCGGCTTCTTCGGGGTCGTCGTGTACACACGCGTACAAACACCACGCTTCTGCGGGCAGTTCTTCAACGCGGGGCTCTTACTTTTATCGTGAGTAAGCTCACGTGGCTTGCGAACAAGCTGATTAATAGTAGGCATAAACGTCCGTCTAAATTGTTAATAAGTTAAGCACTTTGGTACTTAACTCGATAAGGTTGAATCGTCAAGAAAGAACAATTCCTTTCAAGACTTCGCATGCTTTCATTTATCTTCAACGCAAGAAATAAAGTATCAAGGCTGATTCCTACAGAGTTTTCGCCGATAAAAAACTTTCCTGTAGCGAAAGCGGTGAATAGCTTTTTATGGAAAATTCCACAATTAGCGCATCATGCACGGTCTTTCTGAGACCGTTTCGGCTTTTATTCGTCACCCCTCTCTGCCTGAGAGACAGAGAAAAGCACGAGTCCGGGGCCAGCGTTTTTTGGGTGGGGTATTCCATCCGAAGAGCCTAGTCTCATAGTGGATTTGGCGATTCGTTAGAGACTCCGATCCCCAGAAAACAACAGATTTTCAATCAAATCAAGGGCATTGTCAAGTAGTTCATGAACTTTTCTTTATCTATGTATATCCATGAATCTTTACTAGTAGTGCTCATTGATTGTGCGAGAAGGATTTACCCCGCGTTAGTAATGAAAATGGGCCAACCACCCAAAAGGAACGGTTGACCCACTTTGTTACGATCGTTACCTTACATTAACTACGCTTTTTATCCGAATCGGGTTCAAGCGTATCTAACGAGGTCGTCAAAGGCTGGCTCAAAGCAGCAAACGGATCGGCAGAGCTTGCTTCATCGTTGTAGAACGGATCCGCGGCTTGAGCTTCGAGGCGTGCAGCCTGTTCTTCTTCAAGACGTTTTTCCATTTCACGGGCTTTGTGGGCCTGGTGATAAGCTAAACCAGTACCAGCGGGGATCAAACGACCCACAATCACATTTTCCTTCAAGCCACGAAGCTCATCGCGTTTACCCATAATGGCCGCTTCGGTCAACACACGCGTAGTTTCCTGGAAAGAAGCTGCGGAGATGAAGCTGTCCGTAGATAAGGAGGCCTTCGTAATACCCAACAGAACGTTGTCATAGCTAGCAGGGCGCTGACCCAAGGCAACCACGCGATCGTTTTCGTCGAGCATTTCAGAGCGTTCAACCTGTTCCCCCTGAATGAAGTGAGTATCACCAGGATCGGTGATGGAGACACGACGCAACATCTGGCGAACGATCACTTCGATGTGCTTGTCGTTAATCTTCACACCCTGCAGGCGATACACGTCTTGCACTTCATCAACGATGTAACGAGCGAGTTCTTCGATACCTAAGAGACGAAGAATATCATGTGGATCCACTGGACCGTCCACAATTTCTTCCCCCTTCTGGACAACTTGACCATCATGCACGAGCACGGTCTTGTCCTTGCTCACCAAGGTTTCGTGAGCAACACCATCACTGCTCGTGATGATCAAACGCTGCTTACCCTTGGTTTCCTTACCGAAGGTAACTGTACCGGTCACCTCAGCGAGCATGCCTGCATCCTTCGGACTACGGGCTTCGAAGAGTTCAGCCACACGCGGCAGACCGCCTGTAATGTCTCGAGTCTTCTGCGATTCGGTCGGGATACGAGCCAAAACTTCACCCATGCCAATTTCTTGACCGTCACGCACCACAATGAGAGCGCCAACAGGCAATTGAATCGTCACTGCGTGGTCCGTTCCAGGGATCTTCACTTCGTTGCCGTCAGCATCTAAGAGGTGAACCATCGGACGCATAACGTTAGTTGAGGAACCCTTACCCTTACCAATCTTGGTCGAGCGTTTCGGGTCGATAACCACCAAGCTAGACAGACCCGTCACTTCGTCCACCTGATTCATCACGGTGACGTTGTCGACAATGTTTTCAAACTTGATAGTACCAGCGTATTCCGTGATAATTGGGCGCGTCATCGGATCCCAGTTGGCCAACATCTGACCAGCCTTGATCTCCTGATCTGGACGAACGAGCAACGTAGCGCCGTATGGAACCTTATGGCGTTCACGTTCACGACCGTTGTCGGTAATGATGATTTCGCCAGAGCGAGAAATCACCACTAAGTCACCCTTAGCGGACTTCACATAACGCATTGCGGAAGAATAGCCGACCATACCAGCTGACTTCGCTTCAACGCTAGAAGCCACAGCAGCACGAGAGGCAGCACCCCCAATGTGGAACGTACGCATCGTCAACTGAGTACCTGGCTCACCGATAGACTGAGCGGCGATCACGCCAACAGATTCACCAGAATTCACCAGGGTGCCACGACCTAAGTCACGACCGTAGCACTTAGCGCACAAACCATAACGAGTTTCACAAGTGAGCGGAGTGCGAACCTTGATCATGTCGATACCGATTTCATCAATCAAATCGCAGTAATCTTCGTCGATCAAAGTACCTGCAGGAATGACCAATTCATGCGTATCTGGGTGTTCGACGTCAACAGCCGTCACACGGCCCAAGACGCGATCACGCAAGGCCTGAATCACTTCACCACCTTCGACGAGGGCGCGCATTTCAACGCCGTGTTCCGTACCACAATCGGTATCCGTCACGACCAAGTCCTGCGTCACGTCAACGAGACGACGAGTCAAGTAACCTGAGTTAGCCGTCTTCAAGGCCGTGTCAGCCAAACCCTTACGGGCACCGTGGGTCGAAATAAAGTACTGAAGCACGTTCAGACCTTCACGGAAGTTTGCAGTAATCGGGGTTTCAATAATGGAGCCGTCTGGCTTAGCCATCAAACCACGCATACCAGCCAACTGACGAATCTGAGCGGCGGAACCACGAGCACCAGAGTCAGCCATCATATAGACGCTGTTAAACGATTCCTGACGAACCTTCTTACCGTGACGATCGATCGTGGGTTCGGTAGAGAGCTCTTGCATCATCACCTTACCCACCTGATCAGCTGTACGACCCCAGATGTCTACCACCTTGTTGTAGCGTTCACCCTGAGTCACAAGACCGGAGGTGTACTGGGCTTCGATTTCTTTCACTTCTTGCTCAGCAGCCCGAACCAACTGTTCCTTCTGAGCTGGTACCGTCATGTCGCCCACGCAGATGGAAATACCGGCGCGAGTAGAGAGACGATAACCGTTGTTCTTCAAGTTGTCAGCGAAAAGAACAGTCGCACGCAAACCGCACTTACGGAAGCAGCGGTTGATCAAGCGAGCGATTTCCTTCTTTTTCATCGTGACGTTCAACTCAGCAAAGCTCATCCCTTCAGGGAGGATTTCGGAGAGGAGCGCACGACCGACCGTGGTTTCATAGCGCACGATCTTCGGAGTCTTTTCACCAGTCTTCTTGTCGATTTCGTATTCTTTAATACGAACCGTACAACGCGTCTGGAGTTCAACAACCTTGTTGTCCCAAGCACGTTGCACTTCGGCAATGTCGGCAAAGAACATCCCTTCGCCCTTGCCGTTAATCTTTTCGCGCGTAGCGTAATAAAGACCCAACACCATGTCTTGAGACGGAACGATGGAAGGATCGCCGTTAGCTGGGAAAAGAACGTTGTTCGAGGCGAGCATCAAGCTACGTGCTTCGAGCTGTGCTTCTAACGAAAGAGGCACGTGAACAGCCATTTGGTCACCGTCAAAGTCGGCGTTAAAAGCCGCACAGACGAGCGGATGCAACTGAAGGGCCTTTCCTTCAATCAACTTCGGTTCGAAAGCCTGAATACCCAAGCGGTGCAGAGTAGGAGCACGGTTCAACATCACTGGATGTTCGTAAATGACTTCTTCGAGGATGTCCCAAACGACTGGATCCTGGTTGTCAACCATCTTCTTAGCGGCCTTAGGCGTATTTGCCAAGCCACGGAGTACGAGCTTATTGAAGATAAAAGGCTTAAAGAGTTCCAAAGCCATCAACTTCGGCAAACCGCACTGGTGCATGCGCAATTCTGGACCAACTGTAATCACAGAACGACCAGAGTAGTCCACACGCTTACCTAGCAAGTTCTGACGGAAGCGACCGCTCTTACCTTTTATCATGTCTGCCAAGGATTTCAACGGACGTTTGCTAGCGCCAGTCATAGCCTTACCACGGCGACCGTTATCAAGCAAGGAGTCTACGGCTTCCTGCAACATACGTTTTTCGTTGCGAATGATGATGTCCGGAGCCTTGATTTCCAACAAGCGCTTCAAGCGATTGTTACGGTTGATCACGCGACGATAAAGATCGTTCAAATCAGAGGTTGCAAAACGACCACCGTCCAATGCCACCAATGGACGCAAATCTGGTGGCAAAACGGGCAAGACCGTCATGATCATCCATTCGGGCTTAATCCCAGAACGCTGGAATCCTTCCAATACCTTGAGACGTTTGGCGTACTTCTTGATTTTGGCTTCGGAATTCGTGCCATGAAGCTCTTTGCGCAAACGTTCCACTTCACTGTCGATGTCGATCGTGCTTAAAAGAGCAGCAATAGCTTCTGCGCCCATCTTTGCTTCGAATTCGTCACCATACTCAGCTGTCTTCGCTACGAAGTCTTCTTCGGTGAGCAACTGACCGCGTTCAAGAGTCGTAAGACCAGGGTCAACCACAATATAGGCTTCGAAGTAAAGCACGCGTTCGATATCACGCAAAGGGATATCCAACACCATGCCCATACGGCTCGGCAAACTCTTCAAGAACCAGATGTGCGCAACCGGGCTAGCCAAATCAATGTGACCCATGCGTTCACGGCGCACTTTGGACTGGGTGACTTCAACGCCACACTTTTCACAAATCACACCACGGTTCTTCAAACGCTTGTACTTACCGCACAAGCATTCGTAATCCTTCACTGGACCAAAGATCTTGGCACAGAAAAGACCATCACGTTCTGGCTTTTGTGTACGGTAGTTAATCGTTTCAGGTTTCTTGACTTCCCCGAAAGACCAAGAATGAATCTTTTCTGGGCTAGCCAAGCCGATGCGAATAGCATCGAAATGGTCTTCCGACTGAACCTGATTGAAAATATCGTTAAGCGGCATTCTCATCGCTTAATTCCTCTTAGTTCTTAACGAGGTCGATGTCGATACCCAACGACCGGATTTCTTTGACCAACACATTGAAGGACTCGGGCATGCCGGCTTCAATCTTGTGTTCACCCTTAACAATGTTTTCGTAGACCTTCGTACGACCATTCACGTCGTCAGACTTCACAGTCAACATTTCCTGAAGGACATACGAAGCACCGTAAGCTTCAAGAGCCCAAACTTCCATTTCACCGAAACGCTGGCCACCGAACTGGGCCTTACCACCCAACGGTTGCTGCGTCACTAAAGAGTATGGACCCGTGGAACGAGCATGCATCTTGTCATCGACTAAATGGTGCAACTTCAAGTAGTGCATGTACCCTACAGTGACAGGGCGTTCAAAGGCTTCACCAGTACGACCATCGTACAAACGAGCCTGCGTCTTAGCCGGCGTCAATTCAAGTCGCTTGGCTTCTTCGTCCGGGAAGGCCAAATCAAGCATCATGCGAATCTGGTCTTCGGAAGCTCCGTCAAACACTGGAGTAGCGAACGGTACACCGTTTTGAAGATTGCGAGCCATTGCCATCAATTCTTCATCAGTGAGGCTGTCCAAGTCTTCCTTCTTGCCTGTACGGTTATAAACTTCGTTCAAGAAGGCGCGAATCTGGCGAGCTTTTTCTACCTTGAGCATTTCGGCAATACGCCAACCAATCCCTTTAGCTGCCCAACCCAAGTGTACTTCCAGCACCTGACCGATGTTCATACGAGACGGCACACCTAATGGGTTCAACACGATGTCAGCGGGACGACCATCAGCCATGTATGGCATATCTTCGATCGGGCAAATCTTGGAGACCACACCCTTGTTACCGTGACGCCCAGCCATCTTGTCACCTGGCTGCAAACGGCGGCGTTCAGCAATATAAACCTTCACCATCTTCAAGACACCCGGGGGCAATTCATCGCCTCGGGTCATCTTTTCAACCTTGGTTGTGTACTTGTGACGGTTGTCTTCGCGAGTTTCATTAATTGCCTTCTTGGTCAATGTAATGAAGTCCTGAGCCTTTTCGTCTTCCATACGGAGATCAAAGAGGCTATAACCCTGTAAGCCATCCAGTACTTCAGCCGTCAACGTCGTGCCTGCCTTGATGCCTTCAGGACCACCCAAGACTTTGTAGCCAATCAACTGGCGACGTAAACGGTCAAAGGAGTCGCGTTCCACAATACGCAATTGGTCATCCAAGTCGCGCTTGTAGCGAGCAAGAGCCGTATCAATAATGCTCTGAGCACGCTTGTCACGGGTCACGCCATCACGTGTAAAGATCTGAACGTCAATAACGGTGCCCGTCATACCAGAGGGAACACGCAAAGACGTATCCTTCACGTCGCTAGCCTTTTCACCGAAGATCACTCGCAATAGTTTTTCTTCAGGCGTTAATTGGGTTTCACCCTTCGGCGTCACCTTACCGACGAGCACATCGCCAGCCTTCACTTCAGCGCCAATCTGAACAATGCCAGATTCGTCCAAACGGCTCAACTGGTTTTCGCTCAAGTTGGAAATATCGCGCGTAATTTCTTCAGCACCCAACTTGGTATCGCGAGCAACCACAGAGAGTTCTTCAATGTGGATAGAAGTGTAACGGTCGTCGGCAACAACGCGTTCGCTGATCAACACCGAGTCTTCATAGTTATAACCATTCCACGGCATGAAGGCGATCAACATGTTCTGACCGAGAGCCAACTCACCGATATCAGTGGAAGCGCCGTCAGCAAGCACATCACCCTTAGCAACGTGGTCACCCTTCACGACAACAGGGCGCTGGTTAATGTTCGTCGATTGATTGGAGCGCGTGAACTTCTGAAGCGTGTAAATGTCAACACCAGTTTCGCCAGCAATGCTTTCTTCGTCGTTCACACGAACCACGACACGGTTGGCGTCAACATAGTCAACAACACCGCCACGACGAGCCTGAACGGTCGTCTTCGAGTCCACTGCCACCGTACGTTCAACGCCTGTACCCACAACCGGTTTTTCTGGACGCAAGCAAGGCACGCCCTGACGCTGCATGTTAGAACCCATCAAAGCACGGTTCGCGTCATCGTGTTCCAAGAACGGAATCAAAGCAGCAGCGCAAGAAACGATCTGAGCTGGCGCCACGTCCATGTACTGGATGCGATCGGGACTAGCCAAAACGGTTTCCCCATTGTCACGAGCAGAGACCAATTCCTGAGTCAAACGACCGTTTTCATCCATTTCAGCGTTAGCCTGAGCGATGAGGTAACGTCCTTCTTCAATAGCGGACAAATACACAATTTCTTGCGTAGCGACGCCATCGATCACCTTACGATATGGGGTTTCCAAGAAACCGTATTCGTTAAGGCGAGCATAAAGAGCCAGAGAGTTGATCAAACCAATGTTCGGCCCTTCTGGCGTTTCAATCGGGCACACACGACCATAGTGAGTCGGATGCACGTCACGCACTTCAAAGCCCGCGCGTTCACGAGTCAAACCACCTGGACCCAAAGCGGAAATACGACGCTTGTGCGTAATTTCCGAAAGCGGGTTGGTCTGGTCCATAAACTGGGACAACTGGCTCGAACCGAAAAACTCGCGAATAGCAGCACTAATCGGCTTGGAATTAATCAAGTCTTGTGGGGTCAAGCCATCGCTTTCAGCCTGGTTCAAGCGCTCTTTGACCGCACGCTCAACGCGCACAAGGCCGGAGCGGAATTGGTTTTCTGTCAATTCGCCAACACAGCGAACACGACGGTTACCCAAATGGTCAATATCGTCAACACCATTCACCACGCAATCGCGTGAAACTCCGTTTTCATCGATCAACTCAACATTGTCTTGACCATTACGCAAAGCCACCAACACAGCCATCGTGTCAATAATGTCTTCACGGGTAAGCGTCATCGCCCCCGTAGCACCATCACGGCCGAAGCGAGCATTGACCTTCATACGACCAACACGAGACAAATCGTAGGTGTCACTGTCAAAGAAGAGACGATTAAAGAGCCCCTCCACTGCTTCTTCCGTTGGCGGTTCGCCTGGGCGCATCATACGATAAATCGCCACACGAGCAGCCAACTGATCTGGCGTGTCATCTAAGCGCAAAGTCGAAGAAATGTAAGCACCATGATCAAGTTCATTGGTGAACAACGTTTCGATTTGCGTAATGCCAGCTTCACGGAACTTCGTCAAAAGATCTGCCGTGATTTCATCGTTGGCGTTAGCAATGATTTCGCCAGTTTCCTGATCGAAGACGTTACGAGCCAACACACGACCCAAAACGAAATCGTCAGGAATACTAATCTGCTCAACACCGGCCTTCTTCAAGTCACGGATATGCTTGGCGGTGATACGCTTGTCAGCGGGCACAATTTCCTTACCATCTTTATCGCAGATGGGGAAACTAGCTGTCTGACCCTTCAGGCGTTCTTCAACAAACGGAAGCAACGCACCAGTCGGAGTAAGCGTAATAGTGTCAAAACTAAAGAAACGGGCGAGAATATCTTCCGGCGTCATCCCGATAGCCTTCAGCAGAATCGTGCCAGGCATCTTGCGGCGACGGTCCACACGGAAGTACAGAATATCCTTGGCGTCAAATTCAAAGTCCAACCACGAACCGCGGTAAGGAATCACACGAGCAGAGAAGAGCAACTTCCCGGAGGAGTGCGTCTTACCTTTGTCGTGCTCAAAGAAGATGCCAGGAGAACGATGCAACTGACTCACAATCACGCGTTCAGTGCCGTTCACGATGAAAGAACCCTTCTCAGTCATGAGAGGGATTTCACCCATGTAGACATCATTCTCACGAATTTCTTTGACGGTACCAGGGGTAGCGGCTTCACGATCAAAAATTTCCAACTGGATCTTCGCACGAAGGCGGCTGGAGTAGGTCAAACCACGGAGCTGGCATTCAGCAACGTCAAATTCCGGCTCTTCAAGTCGGTATTCGAGGAAGGTGAGGCGAGCATAACCATTGTGGCTAACGATCGGGAAGATGGAGGTAAAGGCCGCTTGTAGACCCACTTCTTTATTACGATTTTTCGCAGGGATATCTGCCTGCAAAAACTCTTCGTAAGAACGAAGTTGAGTTTCAAGCAAGGAAGGCACTTCAAGGACGCTCGGACGGGAGGCAAAGCTCTTCCGAATACGCTTCTTTTCAGTGAACGAGTACGACATGGACACTCCGTTCGACGGTAGGAAAAAACCAATAATGAATCGATATTGACGCCAAAAGCCGCTCAAAGCGGACGAGATGAGGTCGTCAGCCTGCGCGGCAAGTAAAGGAGAATATTAGATTAATCGATCCATCAAGAAGAAAGACTCTGAACTATGTTCACTCTCAAGAGTAAACAGGGTTCAAAGTCCCTCTGCCCTAGGGGCTTCGGGACTCTGGAGAGAAGACGTCATCTTATATTATGACGCCCCCCTTTGTGCAGTGCAAGTAAAAATTACTTGAGAGCAACCTTAGCGCCAGCTTCTTCAAGTTTCTTAGCAGCAGCTTCAGCGTCAGCCTTCGGCAAGCCTTCCTTGACAGCCTTAGGAGCACCTTCAACGAGGTCCTTGGCTTCCTTGAGGCCGAGACCGGTCATTTCACGAACGACCTTAATCACAGCGATCTTGTTGGAACCGGCTTCTTCGAGAACGACGTCAAATTCGCTCTTTTCTTCAGCAGGAGCAGCACCAGCGGCAGCGCCAGGAGCGGCGACAGCAACAGCAGCGGCAGCAGCGGACACACCGAACTTTTCTTCCATCATCTTGATGAGTTCGGAGATTTCGAGAACAGTCTTGGAAGCAATCGCTTCGAGGATTTCTTCATTGGTAAGGGCCATTTTATAGCTCCAAATTACGTGTGTTTAAAAGTTAAAAAAGATTGATTAGGCAGCAGCCTTTTCCTTGGCATCGCGCACGGCAGCCACGGTACGCACAAAGCGAGCCGGGACTTCGTTGACGGTGCGGACGAACTTCGCGATAGGTTCGTTCATCGTAGCCATCAACTTGGCAAGGAGTTCTTCGCGGCTCGGCATCGAGGCGAGGTTCTTAACGGCTTCCACGTCCATGACGTAGTTAGCCATTGCACCGCCCTTCAAAACGAGCTGTTCATTGTCCTTGGCGAAATTGACGAGAACCTTGGCGGCAGCGACAGGGTCGGCAGAGAAGCCGTAGATCAACGGACCAACGCATTGGTCAGCTAAACCGGCGAAACCCGTACCTTCAATAGCACGACGCACCAACGTGTTCTTGACAACACGCAACGTCACATTGTTTTTGCGAGCATTTGCACGCAACTTTGTGACGGCCTCAACGCTCAGCCCACGGTATTCGGCGATGATAATTGCAGAAGAGTTAGCAACGAAGCTACCCACTTCTTCAATAACAGCGGCCTTGTCTTGACGATTAAGACCCATGGTCTGGCTCCACTCAGAGGTGTTCCCCATAAAGAGAAACACCGGTTTCTAAATAACCGGCATACTTCTGAGAGTTTTGGCGGATTTATAACCATCTAAAAAAGACAGATGATTATGAAAACACAACGCAACTTCTCTCTTCGGTTTACCGTCTACGCTGGACGTCTTAGAAATCTCTACCTTTTAAAAGGACAAAACCTCAAGACATTTAAGAGTTTGGTCCATACTCGATGGTACAAATCCAACTCTCCAACGGTCTTTGACAGCGGTGCAACGTGTCTTTTGGACAACAAGTACACCACCCAAAGCCCTCGAGACCTCACGGTCTCTAAAATCTGGGGTATTTTTGTCGAAGCCCTACCAAGGTAAGGCTTTCGACCCCAGGGAGTACCCATCCCTGTAGAACGGAATTAGCCGTTCAAGCTACTCAGATCCAAACGGACACCGATACCCATCGTAGAAGACACAGAGATCTTACGGAGGTACTGACCCTTGGCAGAAGCCGGCTTCAACTTGTTGACCTGATCAACCAAAGCAGCCAAATTCTTCTGGAGACGTTCAGCTTCGAAAGAAGCACGGCCGATCGGAGCATGAATAATACCAGCCTTGTCAACACGGAACTGAACCTGACCAGCCTTAGCGTTTTTAACAGCCTCAGCAACGTTCGGGGTAACCGTGCCAACCTTCGGGTTCGGCATTAAGCCACGCGGACCAAGAATCTGACCCAACTGACCAACCACGCGCATAGCGTCTGGGGAAGCGATCACAACGTCAAAGTTGATTTCACCAGCCTTAACTTGAGCTGCGAGGTCGTCGAAACCGACGATATCAGCGCCAGCAGCACGGGCTTCATCTGCCTTAGCACCCTGGGTAAACACAGCCACACGGACCGTCTTACCAGTTCCTTCCGGCATCACGACAGCACCACGAACGGCCTGATCGGATTTACGAGGATCGATACCGAGCTGAATAGCCACGTCGACCGATTCGTCGAACTTAGCAACAGCAGTTTCCTTGATCAACTGAAAAGCTTCAAGGGCGGGATAAAGCTTGTTGGCTTCAACCTTTTCGGAGATAGCCTTCATGCGCTTAGTAAGCTTAGCCATTACAGACCCTCCACAATAATGCCCATGGAGCGAGCAGAACCAGCGATAGTACGAACAGCGGCGTCCAAATCGGCAGCCGTCAAATCGGGTTCCTTCATCTTGGCGATTTCTTCGGCCTGAGCACGAGTAATCTTACCTACCTTATCGGTATGAGGACGGGCAGAACCCTTCTGCAACTTAGCAGCCTTCTTGATCAAAACGGTGGCCGGAGGAGTCTTCATCACAAAGGTGAAGCTCTTATCGGCGTAAGCAGTGATCACAACCGGAATTGGGAGACCTGCTTCCATGCCTTGAGTCTTAGCATTGAAAGCCTTGCAGAATTCCATAATATTCAGACCGCGCTGACCGAGAGCCGGACCGATAGGTGGCGATGGGTTAGCTTTACCAGCAGGAACCTGCAATTTGATAAAGCCAATGATTTTCTTAGCCATTTCAAATATTCCTTCTTGGGTGCAAATGCAAGACAAAAGAGTGCCTTGCTCCCCAGTAAGTTAAGTGGAAAGTCGAGCAATATAACACGCTTTTTTAGAGCATGCAACTCGTTTTTTAGATTTTTTCGACTTCGTTAAAGTCGAGATTGACAGAGGTCTCACGACTGAAGATAGAGACTAGGACCTGCAAGCGGCTCTTGTCATACTGAACTTCTTCGATACGTCCATTGAAATCTTTGAACGGACCTGATTTGATTCGGATTTCTTCACCTACCTCAAATTCAACCTTGGGTTTCGGTTTTTCAGCACCCGTTTCAACGATTTGTCGGATAGCAGCAACTTCCGAATCAGACAAAACGACTGGGTTGTTGTTCCCCAAGAATTCAATCACGCGAGGCGTGGAGTTCACGAGATGCCATGTGGCGTCATTCATTTCCATTTCAATGAATACATAGCCAGGGTAAAGACGACGTTCCGTCGTCATTTTACGACCGTTGCGGATTTCACGCACTTTTTCGATAGGAAGTAATACTTCGCCAAAGCTATCACGTAATTCACTACGAGCGATGCGTTCTTCTAAGGCTTTCTTGACACTTTTTTCCATCGAGGAGTACACGTGCACTGTGTACCACTTCTTCGCACTTTCCGTCATAACAATCCTTCCTCAATATCAAGCCAGACGTAACAATACGTCATAGAGTCCCCATTCAATGATCTTGTCACAAATGAACAGGAATAACGCGATGATAAAGACGAAAGCCATGACAAGGCCAGTCGTATTCAAAGTTTCTTTCTTTGTTGGCCATACCACACGACGGAGTTCGTCCCAAGACTGGCGACCATAAGAAAGAAGGCGCTTACCAGAAGGGCTCAACCATGCCAAGCCAATGCCAAGCAGCAAGCCACCGAACAAAACACCAAGGCGCACACCTAGGGCTTCTTCGGACAAAAGCGCAAAAGCAATCACGCCGGCCAACGCAGCCAAAATAGCAAGCGTAACCAAGGCAATGTCTGACTTGCTCGTTACTGTTTCAACATTTTGGTTATTCATAACTAATCCAGATTGAAGCGGCTTCGCTGTGAGCACGCTCTACAACCAAACAAAAGACTGATTATTGTAGCCATATAGATCACTCTTGAGTGAAAAAAGGCTCAACTTTCTCATCCGATGTTCTAAAAGCATATCAAAAAGCCAAGTTGCAAACGCATCGCAACTTGGCTTTAGAAATTTTGGCAGGGGCAGAAGGAATCGAACCCTCAACCTACGGTTTTGGAGACCGTCGCTCTGCCAATTGAGCTATACCCCTGTTAGGTCTGGCGAATTATATACGATCACCAGACTTTTCGCAAAATTATTCGATGATGGAAGCAACGACGCCAGCACCGACGGTGTGACCACCTTCACGGATAGCGAAGCGAAGACCCTGTTCCATAGCGATCGGGCAAATCAACTTCACCGTCATCTGAATGTTGTCGCCAGGCATAACCATGTCGACACCTTCCGGCAATTCGATCGTGCCAGTCACGTCCGTCGTACGGAAGTAGAACTGCGGACGATAGCCCTTGAAGAACGGGGTATGACGACCACCTTCTTCCTTCGTCAAAACGTAAACTTCGCCCTTGAAGTGGGTGTGCGGGGTGATCGTGCCTGGCTTAGCGAGAACCTGACCACGTTCCACATCTTCACGCTTCGTGCCGCGCAAGAGAATACCGACGTTATCGCCAGCTTCACCCTGATCGAGCAACTTACGGAACATTTCCACGCCAGTGCAAGTCGTCTTCGTCGTCGGCTTGATACCAACGATTTCGATTTCTTCACCAACCTTGATCACGCCACGTTCGACACGACCCGTCACCACGGTACCACGACCAGAAATGGAGAACACGTCTTCAATCGGCATCAAGAACGGCTGGTCAACAGCACGTTCCGGAGTCGGGATGTAGGAGTCGAGCGTTTCAGCCAACTTCAAGATGGCTGGTTCGCCCAACGGGCTCTGGTCGCCTTCGAGAGCGAGCTTGGCGGAACCCTTAACGATCGGAAGATCATCACCCGGGAAGTCGTAGTTGGAGAGCAATTCACGCACTTCCATTTCCACGAGTTCGAGCAATTCTTCATCGTCAACCATATCGCACTTGTTCAAGAACACGATGATGTAGGGAACACCCACCTGACGAGCCAAAAGAATGTGTTCGCGAGTCTGGGGCATAGGACCGTCAGCTGCGGAAACCACGAGAATGGCGCCGTCCATCTGGGCAGCACCCGTAATCATGTTCTTCACATAGTCGGCGTGACCCGGACAGTCAACGTGGGCGTAGTGGCGAGTAGCCGTTTCGTATTCCACGTGAGCCGTGTTAATGGTAATACCACGAGCCTTTTCTTCAGGAGCTGCGTCGATCTGATCATAGCCCTTGGCTTCACCGCCGAAGTGCTTCGACAAAATCGTCGTAATAGCAGCCGTCAACGTGGTCTTACCATGGTCCACGTGACCAATCGTGCCCACGTTAACGTGGGGCTTTGTACGTTCAAACTTACCCTTGGCCAT
>CAJKAP010000009.1 GCA_905197905.1 uncultured Sutterella sp.
TGATAGTTGGTTGTATTTCCAGTGAAAGTAGGACATTGCCGAGCTCTCCCATTAGGAACCCCTGTTACCTTGACGGTAGCAGGGGTTTCGTCTTTTCTAGTCTTCCTCTTTTTCAAAACAAAAAAATCGGCCATCGTCTTTTTTGACCATGACCGACTTTGTGTTGCTTTCTTGCCTCTTTAGCTCAGGAGGATAATCTGTTCGCTCAACTGAGCACGTAAGAGGCTCTGTGCCTTGCGCTCATCTCCTTCCTTAATGGCAGAGAGGAGTTCACGTTCTTTCTGGGCAATATTGAGGAAGAATTGCGGGTCGTAGCGAGGAAGCTTTTCCGTTGTTTTTTCAAAGTAGGTGACAAGCGCCGCGGAGAAGACCTGGAGTACACGGTTGCCACACGCTTCAAGAAGCAACAAGTGGAATTCTCTATCCCAGTGGTCCGCGTCACGCGTGTTATGCGCATTGCGTTCAATCTCTTCAATCGCGTTTTCTAAGCGTCCCAACATCGCAGGCGTCATACGGCGAATCGCGAGCGGGATGATATCGACTTCAATCAAGAGACGCGCTTCAATAAATTCGCGAATATCGAAGTTAGCGATATCCATCTGGACTTGAATTTGCGCAGAGAGATTCTTTGGCTCCAACGTATTGACTTTCATACCGCGCTTAGGCGCGCGATCAATGATGCCCATCTGAGCGAGCACGCTAAGCGCTTTACGAACCTTGTAGCGCGTGATATTGAATCGCGCAGCGAGTTCCGCTTCCGTGTCGATATGGCCATTATTTTTGGCTTGTTCCAAGATGTGCTGATGAATCTGATGAAAGAGAATCTCTTCAGCACTCTGTGGTTTATCCGTGTTGCTGGGCATGTTGTGTTGGCTTTAACAAAATAAAGATAAAAAAAGGGGAGGACTCTTTTGGAATCCTCCCTCTAATCATAAACTAGCCAGAATTGAAATGTCGACCAAGAGAGCGTCTCTCAGCGCATTTAAAGCGTTATTCCGACAACGTTTTTGCTTTATTGCAAAGTTCGTACAGTTTAGCGAGCGCTTCGCGTGGTGAGAGATCGTCAATTTCGATTTGTGCGATCGTATCAACGAGTGCTCGGCGTTCCTCTTCAAAAGGATCCTCCGCTTCAGGCAAAACACTGCTAGAGATTTCTGGGGCGACTTGCGCCTCCAAGAACCCTAAATCATCAAAGAGACTCCCCTGGGGTGTCTGATTTTCTGC
The DNA here is from genome assembly GCA_905197905.1 of uncultured Sutterella sp. Taxonomy (GTDB): domain Bacteria; phylum Pseudomonadota; class Gammaproteobacteria; order Burkholderiales; family Burkholderiaceae_F; genus Sutterella. Next base: position 1,225 of record CAJKAP010000009.1, read on the forward strand.
TTCACGGCTCTCGAGCTTTGAGAGGTAAGCTTCTGCTCGGCGCACCACATGTGAGGGGACGCCAGCGAGCTGTGCCACGGCAATCCCGTAGCTTCGGTTTGCCGGACCCTCAGAGATCTCATGCAAGAAAACGATGCGCTTTTTGGACTGCGTTGCAGAGACATGCACGTTAGCCACTTCTTTTAAGTGACCCGCGAGCTCGGTGAGTTCAAAGTAGTGCGTGGCAAAAAGCGTGAGACTACGCGTGCCTTCGACGAGTTCTTGTGCGATGGCGGCAGCCAGGGAAAGCCCATCAAAGGTTGCGGTGCCGCGTCCAATTTCATCCATCAACACGAGCGAGCGCTCTGTTGCTTGGTGCAGGATCGTAGCGGCTTCCGTCATTTCCACCATAAAGGTTGAGCGACCGCGCGCTAAATCGTCACTCGCACCAATACGCGTGAGGATACGGTCAATAGGACCAATCACTGCGCTCTTAGCAGGCACAAATGCGCCAGCCCAAGCAAGAAGGGTGATCAACGCGACACTTCGCATATAGGTGGACTTACCACCCATATTGGGACCGGTGATCATCAAACAGCGTCGTCCTGCCCCCAAACGGCAGTCGTTCGGGACAAAGGTTTCAATCGTGGTTTCAACGACGGGATGACGACCTGCCTCAATATCAATCCCAATGCGATTACTCAGTGTTGGGCGTACCCATTGGTGTTCTTTGGCGTGCATCGCAAGACTTGCTAGCGCATCGCTCTGAGCGATAGCTTGTGCAGACTGCATTAAGAGGGCGACATAGGGATTGAGCACTTTGATGAGTTCATCGTAAAGGGCTTTCTCTAAGTCGTTCGCACGTTCTTTAGCACTAATCGCCTTGTCTTCATATTCCTTTAATTCAGGCGTGATGAAGCGCTCGACGTTTTTTAACGTTTGGCGACGGTGGTAATGCACAGGAACGTCAGGCGCTTGTCCTTTACTTACTTCAATAAAGAAGCCGTGTACGCGGTTATATTCCACACGAAGCGTTGAGAGACCCGTGGCGGCCTTTTCTCGCGCTTCTAAATCCATCAAGAATTGGCCTGTGTTATCACGAAGAGCACGAAGTTCGTCGAGCTCTGCGTTAAAGCCAGCACGAATCACATCCCCATCACGCAAGAAGGTGGCAGGTTCATCAAGAAGTGCGGCTTCTAAGTGCTCTGAAAGTTCTTCAGGGAGTTCAATCGCATCTCCCTGCACATGGAACCACTCGGACTTCAACTGCGCCAAGAGCGCACGAATGCCTTTTACTGTGGGGAGCGCATCGCGCAAGGCGGCCAATTCTTTAGGACGCACAGAACCCAAGGTAATGCGGCTTGCAATACGCTCAATATCGGGCAGGCGCGAGAGCAGGATACGCAGGTCTTCTAGAGTGCTGTCAGAGAAAAATTCTTCAATGGCGCTGTGTCGGCTTTCTGCCAGCGCACGGTCACGCAACGGTTCATTGAGCCAGCGCTTTAGTGTGCGAGAGCCCATCCCCGTTTGGCAGTGGTCCAGAATCGAGAAAAGCGTAGGCCCTTTGGTTTCTGCTCGAAGACTATCGCTAATTTCCAAATTACGACGGCTAGCAGGATCGATCACCACAAAGTCTTCTTCATGAAGAATCTTGAGGGGTTCGATAAAGGGCATGATGTCGACTTGCGTTTCTTCGGTGTAATCAAGCAGTGCATTCGCAGCAATCAAGACTGCGGGTGCTTCTTCTAGACCAAAGGCATCTAAGTTGTCGACATTGAAAAGCTTTTTGAGCGCTTCCTCACCGTGCTCGCCATCAAAGTGCCATTCGGGCATTGGGGTGATGGTGAGTTCAGGATAATCTTCGCGGAACTGATCCTTCAATTTTTCTGGGACCAACATTTCCGTGGGGGAAATGCGAAAGAGTTCACTTGCTAGCGACGCGGCAGGAATTTGGTTCGCCAAGAAGCGCCCGTTACTTAACGTCAACCAGACAAGCCCCCAGGTTTCTGCTTTGCTGCTCAAAGGCGCAACAGAAAGGAGCACCGCGTCGTCCTTTTCAGGAAGAAGCGAGGCGTCCGTGAGCGTGCCAGGCGTAATGATGCGCGAAATACGGCGCTCCATTAAGCCTTTACCGGGCGTGCCGAGTTGCTCTGCAATCACAATCGATTCACCGAGTTTGACGAGTCGCGCGATGTATTGGTCAAGCGAGACAGCAGGAATCCCTGCCATGGGAATGGGTTCCCCATTTTTCATCTTGCCGCGCTTGGTGAGCGTAATGCCAATTAAACGGTTGGCTTTAATGGCGTCATCGAAAAACGTTTCATAGAAGTCGCCCATGCGAAAGAGCACCAAGGTGTGAGGATACTTTTGCTTGACCTCAACGAATTGGCGCATAGCAGGGGTGAAATCAGTAATCTCAAAAGATTCAATAGAAGGCGATGACGTCATGTTTCTAAACTAGTGAAAGCGATAACAATAACTTTTTATTTTAGCGCATTAGGTCACTCTTCCCAAAAATGCCTTTCGCTTTCTGAGGGCGCAAAAAAAAGAGCACGCTTTTTAGCGTGCTCTTCAAAATCGACTTTTCGCGAATTATTCAGCTTTAGGAGCGGGGAGTTTGCCAACGAGCGGCAAGAGCTGAGCGAAGATCTTAGGCGTGCCAGCGCAAACCTGACCGCTCTTTAACCAGTTTTCACCGCCTTCGAGGTCGGTGATCAAACCACCGGCTTCGAGCACCAACAAGCCCCCAGCGGCGATATCCCACTGAGACAAGCCACTTTCCCAGAAACCATCGTAGCGACCGCAGGCGAGCCAAGCGAGGTCAAGGGCAGCGGAGCCGGGACGACGGATACCAGCCGTGCGTTCTGCAACGCGCATAAAGCTCATCATGTACTGCTTGAAGTTATCCGTACGACGGAAGGGGAAGCCCGTACCGATCAATGCACGGTTCATATCAATCAAGTTGGAGACACGAATACGGCGATTATCTAAGAACGCTCCCTGACCCTTTTCAGCATGGAAGAGTTCGTTTTTTGCAACGTCATAAACCACACCCAAGACCACTTCATCGCGGTAGAGCAGAGCGATCGAAACAGCGTACTGAGGGACACCGTGCATGAAGTTGAGCGTGCCATCGATCGGATCAATGATCCAGAGGTAGTCACTATTCTTCGGACCAATGCGACCAGCTTCTTCCGTCAAGATAGCGTGATTGGGATAAGCCTGCTGAAGGCATTCAACGATAACCGCTTCAGAATCACGATCCGCGTTCGTGACAAAGTCGTTCACGGCCTTATTGTCGACCTGTAACTGGTCAAGACGAGTGGCTGCACGAGAGATTTCGTTGCCGGCTGCACGAGCCGCTTTAATCGCGGTGGAAAGAAAAGGAGATGGCATGGTAGAACAATTTCAAAATTCAGTTTGAGCGTGAGTGAGTGCTTTGTCGAGCTCACTCAAGAAAGCGCCTATTGTACTCTAAGTTTTTAACGGGAGGCGCGAAGAGCAAGGAGGAGAATGAGGCAGATTGCGCCACAAAGTCTCCCGCGCGTATACAATATGCGAGTCCTTGCGTGTCAAGAAGATTTCTTGGCGAGCGTTTTCTTCTGTTAGGAGTAGCCCTCTCATGTCTCAGCCATCGTGGTCTGATCGAATTCGTTTTGTGCTCTGTGAACCTGGCCACCCTGGCAACATTGGTTCGGCAGCACGCGCGATTAAAACCATGGGATTTCATGACTTACGCGTTGTGAATCCTCGTGAAGCGAATTACCGCACCCACGAAGAGGCTGTGGCCTATGCGACGAGCTCTGTAGACGTATTAGAAGCGAGTCGCTCTTACAGGTCGCTCACCGAAGCGCTCGAAGGGGTGACCTACGCTTGGGCGTTGACTGGCTACGATCGTGAGTTTGGTCCAGCGCTCACTCCTTTGCGTGAAGCGAGTGTGGCAAGCCGCAATTGGCTCGAGCAAGAAGAGGGCGACATTGCCTTTGTGTTTGGCACAGAGCGCAGTGGTCTCACTAACGAAGAAGTGATGCTCTGCCAAGGGTGCATTGCGATTCCTTGTAATCCAGAGAGCCCCAGCCTTAATCTCGCGCAGGCCGTGCAGATTACCGCTTATGAAATGCATATGACGCTTTTGGAAGAGAAGGGGCAAAAACTCTACGACTGGCAATCGCGCTTCTCGCGTGAAGCCCCAGCGAGCGTGGAAGCGATTGAAGGCTTTTACGAGCATTGGGAAAAGGCGATGATTGCCTGCGGGGTGCATAACCCCGAAAATCCCAAATTCTTGATGCCGATGACGCGTCAGCTCTTTGGCCGCAGTGGGTTAACGCAGACCGAAATTGACCTCTTGCGTGGGATTTGCTCCGCGATTATTTGCCCCAAGCGAGAGCGCGCTGGGCGCAAAAAATCGTGAAAAAACGCTAACTCCCTTTAGGCGTGCTATCGTATAGCCGATTGGTGTAGTGCTGAAAATTTCGCACAACGCTCGGGTTTTCTGTCAAAATGGCAGAGAAGATGCATTTTTTTCGCATCTTTACCCCCAACCAACGGACTACTCAAAACAATTAAAAAGAGACACTATGTTTGAACGTACAAAAGAATTAATTCAGACCATTATGGATCGCGACCCCGCGGCCAAATCCAAGTGGGAAGTGATTTTTGCCTATCCTGGATTCCACGCCGTGATGATTCACCGCTTCTCAAGCTGGTGTTGGTTGCAAGGCTGGTGTTCGTTTGGACGTTTCGTCTCTCACGTCGGTCGCTTCTTGACCGGTATTGAAATTCACCCGGGTGCCAAGATTGGTCGCCGTGTCTTTATTGACCACGGGATGGGGGTGGTGATCGGGGAAACCGCCGAAGTGGGCGACGATTGCACGCTCTACCATGGTGTGACCTTGGGCGGGACTTCGCTTACCGAAGGTGAAAAGCGCCATCCGACTTTGGGTAAAGGCGTGATTGTGGGTGCTGGCGCTAAGATTTTGGGTGGCTTCCTTGTCGGGGACAATGCTCGTATTGGTTCCAATGCGGTCGTTTTGAAACCCGTTGAAGAAGGGCAGACCATCGTTGGGGTGCCTGGTCGCGCAGTGGGTCAAACGAAGCGTGAACAAGAAGAAGCGCCGAAGTTCGAAGCCTACGCTGTGGATAAGAACGAGATGGACCCCTATATCCTCGCCATCAAAGAACTGGCTCGCGTGACTGGGGAACAAAACGCTGTGATCGAACAGTTGAACGCTCAAGTGCGTGCTTTGGGTGGCAAGGGTGTGGAAGAACTCCCGAAACTCAATACGCGTAATGTGGGGGTACCAACACGCCGCGCTCGTCACCATCGTCAAAAGGATGCTCGTCGTCCTAATCGTGAAAACGAAAAGCAAGGCTAAAAAAATCGATTCCTATCAAAAAAGGAGAACTTAAAAAGTTCTCCTTTTTTGTATTAATGCTTCACTTTAGGCGCAACTGTCAGCACTTCTAAGAGTTTCGCTTCGAGGGCAATCACCGTTGCATCGTCTCTGAGCACTGGCGAATCAATCAAGAAGACGTCTTCGACGCGCTCGCCCAACGTGGCAATCTTCGCCGTCTGCAAATTAATCTTGTAGTCGTAGAGCACACGGAAAATCCCGTAAAGCAATCCTGGTCTATCCGTACACACGATGTAGAGAATCCAGGCGTTCCCTCTCTCGTCTGGCGTCAAAGTGACGCTCGGTCGCAGAGGGAAGTGCTGGGAGCGACGAGAAAGTTTCCCTTGAGCGGGAGCTGGGAGAGGCGTTTCCGAGGCAACTGCGACAGCGAGCCCTGGTTCCAATTTCTTTTGCAATTCTTCAAGCGTATAGCGCTCAAAGCGGTCGGCCACTAAGAACGTATCCAATGCCCATCCGTGCCGCGTTGTGTGAACGCGCGTGTCGACCACGCTCAACCCTAGTTTCGCGAGATAAGCCACGGCACGTAAGAAGAGCCCTTGGCGGTCAGGCATATAGAGCAAAATCACGTAGCCACTTTTGCCTGAGGCTTCCTGCACTTTGACGATTGGCGTTTGGGTGTGTAAGTTGGGCGTGAGTTCCAGCGTATGCCAGATGATTTCTTCAGAGCTGTGGCGCATGAAGTAAACCACGTCCAATTCTTTCCAGAAACTGTCGATATCAATCGCAGGGTCTTTTTCCAGAATCTTTGCTCGAGCACTATTGAGACGAAGCTCCATCGCTTCATCCGTGCTACTGCTGTTGCCCGAGAGCATATCCGCCGCACTATGGTAGAGACGCTCGATGAGCTGCCCCTTCCAAGGCGTCCAGACTTTTGGACTCGTTGCACGAATATCTGCAATGGTCAAAAGATAAAGTGAATCTAAATGTGCCTTATCTTTGACCGTATCGACAAAGCGTTTTACGACGGCAGGGTCTGAGATATCTTGGCGCTGAGCGACCTGACTCATTAAGAGGTGGTAGCGCACCAGAAAGACCATAAAGTCGATATCTTCTTGCTCAAACCCAAAGTCTTTCCCGAAGGCGGCCATCTTTTCGGCCCCAATCAGGTCGTGGTGTCCACCTTGCCCTTTACCGATATCGTGAAAGAGTCCGGCAATGACAATACGCCAAGGCTTTTCCACGCTTGCCATGACGTGCGAGCAGTGGGGGTATTCGTGTGCAAACTCGCTTCGCGCAAAACGACGAATATTACGAATGACGCGTAACGTATGCTGGTCTACCGTAAAGATATGGTAGAGGTCATGCTGCATCTGCCCCACGATGGGACGGAAAGCTGGCAAAAAGCGCCCCAACACGTCCCAAATGTTCATGTCTTTGAGAGCGTGATAGGCGCCCTTTGGCATCGTGAGAATCTGCATAAACATCGCTTGGTTCGCAGGATCTTCACGGAAAGCCTGATCAATCGAAGGCACCGCATGCCAGAGCGCACGCAGCAGGCGCGTTGCGTAGCGCCCCGTATCAGTGCGGTGGTAGTACTGGTAGAAGGTGCGCAAAATGGCAGAGGGGTCTCGTGTGTAGACTTGATCGTCCACAATGTCGAGTTCGTCCCCATGCATCACAAATGCGGGATCTTCAGTGGGCGTCGTTTCCGCTCTCACTTCCCCGAGGATTTTGTCCGCAAGGGTTTGCAGTTGAATCACCGAGAGCTGCACCACAGAGCGCGCATTGAGGTAGTAGCGCTTCATGAAGGCTTCTGAGGCACGCATTAATTCCGTGGCTTCGTAACCCAACACTTTCGCGAGCTCTTCTTGAATATCAAAAATGAGTCGGTCTTCGTGGCGACCTGTGAGAAGGTGGAGCGCAATACGCCACTGTTTTAAATTCCACCATGCCGCTTTAAGTGCATGGACTTCTTTTTCCGTAATGAGTCCAGCCGTGGCCATGCCTTCCACATTATTGGCAAGGCCTGCGGCTTCTGCGCACCAGAGGAAAACCTGCAGGTCGCGTAAGCCCCCGGGGCTTTCTTTGAGATTGGGTTCCAGTGCGTAAGGGGAATCTTCAAAGCGATGATGGCGCCGCGAGAGCTCCAACATCTTGTTGCGGTAAAAGTCCGCCACGTTTAATTTTTCACGAAACTTCTGCCAAGCCTCTTGAGCAAGGGCTTCCGAGCCCCAGAGATGACGACTTTCTAAGTAGGTGGTGGCAATCGAGACGTCGTTGAGAGCTTCCTCTAAAAATGAGGTGGTATTGCGTACCGAGGCACCCACACTCAGCCCAAATTCCCAAAGTGCGGTCACAAAAGCGGCAATTTTTTCCTGAAAGGCAGCATCTTCGGTGACGTGGTCAGCGGTGAGCACCAGAAGGTCAATATCCGAAAAAGGAAAGAGTTCATTGCGACCATAACCACCCACCGCGATGAGCGCTAAGTCTTCCGTGGGTAGGGCTTCTCTCTCGCAGAGTGCCTTAATCGCCTCATCCAAAGCGTGACTATGCGCGAGTAAATACGCATCGGCATTCCGGTCGCTCTGGTACTGCTCAGCTAAACGTGCACTCGCTTCTTGAAACGAAGCCGCAATGGGCGAAAGAGGACGAGAAGACTTCATCACGAAAATACTCCTGAGTGTGAGGCGGGCCGGGCAGCTAGAGGATCTTGTTGGTGCCAGAGTTCGCCCTGGCGTTTGCTTTCTTTGGCGCCAAACTGTGCCAACCTGTCGCTCTTGTCATCACGATAAGCGGGAAGCGGGTGAGCATCACAAAGAATAAACGCGCATGCATCCCTAAAATGCGCTTGGCATCTGCTCCAAACGAGAAGTGGCTAATCTGATCCTTGGGTGTACGCAGGTGAATCGGCACATTTAAGACTCGTACGCCAAGCCAGATAAGACGCACAAGCGTTTCCGCGTCAAACTGCATCTTGCGCCCTGGTTTTATACGCGCAAAAAGCTGGTTCACTGCTGCGAGAGGGTAGAGTCGGTAGCCACAATGCGCGTCAGCAATCGAAAAACTCAAGGCATTGAGGTTAGCAAGGCCAGTTGAGAGGCGATGCAAGAAGCGACGATTCCGATTAAAGGGCGCACTCTGCTGGCTGTAGCCACAAATCACTTTATCGGGATTGCGACGCGCGAGCTTCAAGAGTTGAGGAATCGAGGCTGGATCCATCTGCCCATCAGGATCAATGGTGATGACGTGCGTATAGTCATCAATCGTGGCTTGCTGGAATCCCGTCATCAAGGCGGCACCCTTGCCACCGTTCACTTTACGATGGATGACGGTCACAAAAGAACAACGACAAAGGTCACAGGCACGATGCGTTTCCTCATTGGAGCCATCGTTGACCAAAATAATCGGCAGATGGAATTTGAGGATCTCCGAGACAACGTCTCTCACCGTATCTGGGTGGTTGTAGACAGGCATGACCACAACAGGGCGAAAGTAAGGAAGCTGTTCACTCATTGACTAGTCGTCTTTTCTAAAAAACCGCGTGCACCAAAAAAGGTGGATTCCTAAAAGGAAGACCTCGAAAAACGAGGTCTTCTTCATAGGTGAGATTGTACTCAAATTGCGTTATTGGAGACGCGAATTTTTCGCAAAAAGCCTTAGGTTTTTACCCGCATCAAAACGCAGGTCTTCGCGAGTGCTTTCAGTGAGCCACTCCCAGAGAAGTGCGTCCGCGTTGTCGTCGAGCGCGGGGAAGGTTGAGGTTGCCTCAATGGCGGTTTTTTCTCGCGCATCAGTGGCCACAAAAGGCCCACGTTCCCAACGCGCTTTAAAGAGTGCATCTTGGGTTTCATCCTGAGCGGCAAGCATGAAGTGCCACTCGGGCGCATTCTGGCATTCTTCCCCTGCAATCACCCAAAGAGAAATCGTGCTGTGTTGTGCAATGAGTTCTTGCGCTTTTTCAAGCCCCAAGAGTAGTGGGTGCTCATCATCGTGAAAAACAAGAAGCACATCGGTGGGAGAAAGCGTATGGACAATTTCCGCTAAGCGATTTTCAAAGACGCGCCCTCGACTCACCACAATCGTAAGCGTAGGAGTGGGAAGGGCAGGGGAGACTTCTTCCCAGCGTTTACCCAGACTAACTGGCGCGGTATTTTCAGTGGCACGATACTGAGCACTTAGAATTTGTACACATTGCAGCACGCTGTGGTCTCCGAAAAAAAAGAAAAACGATTCCTTAATTATGCCTCAAAGAAAAACGTAGTCCAAAAAGAAAGGCCATCTCGTCTTTTGAGATGACCTTCAGTGCTAACGCTGTGAGGAATTAGCGGTTTTCGGGAAGCTTCCAACCTTTGACAAAGTCTGGTGGCGCTTGCGTGCCCTTACTCACCGTCAAGATGTCGTAACCCGTTTCAGTCACAAGCACCATGTGTTCCCACTGGGCAGAAAGCGAATGGTCTTTGGTGACCACCGTCCAACCGTCCTTCATCGAGGTGACGTGGTAGCGACCGGCGTTCACCATCGGTTCGATCGTAAAGACCATGCCAGGTTCAAAAACGGGCGTGGGGTTATGCGTTGGGAAGTGGTTCACATGGGGTTCTTCATGAAAGCCCTTACCAATCCCGTGGCCACCGTAGTCACGCACGACAGAAATCCCGTGCTTATCCGCAAAAGCCTGGCAAGCAATCCCAATATCGTTAAAGTGACCACCTGGGCGCACCGCATCAATCCCTGCCCACATTGTCTGGAAGGCAAGGTCAACTAAGCGAGAGCCAGCAATGGTGGGTTTCCCAACCACGAACATACGGGAGGTGTCCCCGTGGTAGCCATCCTTGATGCTCGTGACGTCGATATTAACGATGTCGCCATCCTTTAATTTCTTGGGACCCGGAATCCCGTGGCAGACCACATGGTTAATCGAAATACAGGTCGTAGCAGGGTAGGGGGTCATCCCTGGTGGCGTATAGCCCAAGCAAGCAGGAATACAGCCCTGCGAGATGGTGTAGTCGTAGGCGAGTTTATCAAGCTCAGCCGTGGTGATACCAGGCTGAACATAAGGGGTTAGGTAGTCGAGGAGTTCGCCAGCGAGTCGACCAGCAACGCGCAAGCCCGCAATATCCTCAGCGGTTTTAATCGAAATAGCCATTTTTTCTAACAATCCATTTAGACGTTCCACGAAAAAAAGTGCGCGATAGAGAGAAGCACACCAAGGACGTCTTTTTGATAAGTGCTCTCTATTCTAATCAATTTGTGAGCACTTCATGAGAAAAGAAGATGAAAGCATGGTGCTAAGTGGTGAGATAGTGCGAAAAAAAGAGTATTCGGTAGTTGCAAGAAGTGGGGATAAACCGTATAATTTTGCGCTTTGAGTTCTTCTCAATTTGAGTGAACTCATTCTTTAACTTTTTAGGCTCGGTGTGCCTTAGTCGGCCCCGAGTAAATCCGCGCACGTTCTCTATAACCGAGGTGCCTTCACTTACTGGAGGTTCCCACTGAACGTGTCAGACTTTAAACCTTGGAGAAAATCTCATGGTCAGCATGCGTGAAATGCTTGAAGCTGGTTGCCACTTCGGTCACCAGACCCGTTTCTGGAACCCGAAGATGGGCAAATACATCTTTGGCGCCCGCAACAAGATTCATATCATCAACCTCGAAAAGACGGTTGCCAATTTTGACGAAGCCTGCAAGTTCATTCGTCGCCTCGCCGCTCAGGGTGGCAATGTTTTGTTCGTTGACACCAAGCGTGGTGGTCGCGAAATCATCGCTGCTGAAGCTCAGCGCGCTGGTTGCCCCTACGTTGATCAGCGTTGGTTGGGCGGTACGCTCACCAACTTCAAGACGGTTCGTGGCACGATCAAGCGCTTGAAGGATATGGAACAGCAGATCGAAGACGGCTCTGCCGCTGCTTTGACGAAGAAGGAAGCTCTTGACTTCCAGCGTTCCGTTGAAAAGATGAACAAGTCCATCGGCGGTATCAAGAACATGGGTGGTCTTCCTGACGCCTTGTTCGTGATCGACGTTGGCTATCACAAGATTGCTATCCAGGAAGCCAACAAGCTTGGCATCCCTGTTATCGCTGTTGTTGATACGAATCACAACCCGGAAGGTGTTGACTACGTGATCCCTGGTAACGACGACGCTGCTAAGGCTGTCGCCATCTACGCCAAGGGCATCGCTGATGCAATCCTCGCTGGCCGCGCCGACAGCCAGACCGAAGTGGTCGAAGCTGCTAAGGACGCTGAATTCGTTGAAGTCGAAGAAACGACCGAAGACGAAACGCCGGCTGCCTAATTAGAGGCACTGGAGAGACTGAAATAAGTTTCTCAACCCTATCTCAAGCGGGAGTAGCGACAAGCGTTGCCCCTTCCCCGAGATAGGTGCTTCAGCAAAATGATTGAGTAGTTCGAGAGAATTGCACAAACAGTTTGTGAATAGGGAAGGGGGCCGACGCTGTGTCAGTCCCCTTTTCTTCTTGCTGCCGATACTGGCAGGTAACGAATTTATATTTTCCCTTTACTTTTTAGGAGTTTGACATGGCTGTTATTACCGCTGCTATGGTCAAGGAATTGCGCGTTAAGACCGACGCCCCGATGATGGAATGCAAAAAAGCGTTGACGGAAGCTGATGGCGATTTGGCCAAGGCTGAAGAAATTCTTCGCGTGAAGCTCGGCAACAAGGCCACCAAGGCTGCTGCCCGTATCACCGCTGAAGGCGTGGTTGTGGTTTACCTCTCTGAAGACCGCAAGGTCGGTGGCGTTCTCGAAGTGAACTCCGAAACGGACTTCGTGGCTAAGAACCCTGAATTCCTCGAAATGGCTAAGACCGCTGTGGAACTCGTTGTCAAGCAGAACCCGGCTGACGTGGCCGCTTTGGGCGCTTGCAAGGTTGGCGACAAGACCCTCGAAGAAGTGCGTACCGCTCTCGTTGGTAAGATCGGCGAAAACATGACCTTCCGTCGTTTCGCTCGCGTTGAAGCCAAGGGCACGCTCAACTCCTACGTGCACGGCTCCAAGATCGCTGTCTTGGTTGACGTGATCGGTGGTGACGACGAATTGTCCTACGACTTGGCCATGCACATCGCTGCTTCCAAGCCGAAGGCTCTCGACGAAAACGGCGTTGATCCGGAAGCTATCGCTAGCGAACGCCGCATCGCCCTTGAAAAGGCTCGCGAAGCTGGCAAGCCCGAAGCTATGCTTGACCGCATCGCTGACGGTTCCGTCGCTAAGTTCTTGAAGGAAGTCACCTTGGTGAACCAGCCCTTCGTTAAGGACGACAAGAAGACGATCGCTCAGTTGTTGAAGGAACACAACGCTCAGGTCGCTGGCTACACGCTCTATGTGGTTGGTGAAGGCCTTGAAAAGCGTAACGACGACTTCGCTGCTGAAGTGGCTGCTCAGGTTGCCGCTGCTCAGAACGCCTAATTCGCGTCGCGCTCGTGAGGGTGAGTTTGCTGACTCACCCACCAAAAGAAGCCCGTTAAAACTCGCCTAAATGAGTTGACGGGCTTTTTTGTGGCCTTAACTTTTGTTTTTTCGCAAAAGCCTCTCATCTAACTACGGAGAAATACCGAGATATCTCCTATAATGAAGAGATTTTAAAATTTGCCCGGCTCACGGGGAAGACAAGATTTTTCAGAAGTAGCGACCTGCCTCACTTTCGGAGAAAACGCAATGGAATCGACAACAGAAGTGGCAAAGCCAGTTTATCAACGTATTTTGCTCAAACTTTCGGGCGAAGCCCTGATGGGGGAAGATCATTTTGGGATTAACCGCGATGTTCTCTCTCGCATGGTTTCGGAAATTAAAACGGTGGTCGAACTTGGCGTCCAAGTCGGTATTGTCGTTGGTGGTGGGAACATTTTCCGCGGTGTCGCTTTAGGCGCTACGGGGATGGACCGTGCAACGGGTGACTACATGGGGATGCTCGCGACGGTGATGAATGCCATGGCTTTGCAAGACGCTTGCCGCAATAATGGCGTCGAAGCCCGTGTGCAGTCTGCTCTTCACATCGAACAGGTGGCTGAACCCTATATTCGTGGGAAAGCATTGCGTCACTTGCGATTGGGTCGCGTGGTGATTTTCGCGGCGGGTACTGGTAACCCCTTCATGACGACCGATACGACAGCAGCCTTGCGTGGCGCTGAAATTGGTGCAGAAATCGTGTTGAAGGCAACGAAGGTGGACGGCATCTACACAGCCGACCCGAAGTTGGATCCTAACGCGACGATGTTTGAACAGCTGACGTTCGACCAGGCCTTGCATGCCAACTTGAAGGTGATGGATGCGACGGCTTTCGCGCTTTGCCGCGAACAGGGTCTGCCCATTAAAGTCTTCAACATCAATAAGAAGGGCGCCTTGCGTCGCGTGGTGTTGGGGGAAAACGAGGGAACTTTAGTTCACTCTTAATCGCGCTTTCTCGCTAAAATAGATAAATAGCCTGTGCAAAACGACAACGAGTTCTAAAGACCACAGGCATGACACACTTTCGGTGAGTGCTATTTGCACTCACCCCAACCAAATCCGGGAAGATGTTTTCCCATGATGGAGTTTTAATTTATGACAGTTTCTGAGATTATCAGCCAAATGCAGCACAAGATGGGTCGCACTGTGGAAAGCACCCGTGAATCCTTCACCAAGATTCGTACGGGCCGTGCTTCGACGGGTTTGCTCGACCACATCATGGTCGACTACTACGGCAGCCCCACGCCGCTCAATCAGGTGGCTCAGTTAGGTGTGGCTGATGCTCGTACGTTAACCGTTCAGCCTTGGGAAAAGAAGATGGTCGCTGTGGTGGAAAAGGCCATTCGCGAATCTGACTTGGGCTTGAACCCGGCCACGAACGGCGACGTGATCCGTTTGCCGTTGCCCCCGCTCACCGAAGAACGTCGTCGTGAATTGACGAAGGTTGTTCGCAGCTTGGGTGAAGACTCCAAGGTGGCTATCCGCAACTTGCGTCGTGATGCTAACACGGCCTTGGAACACCTCCAGAAGGATAAGGAAATTAGCGAAGACGAAGAACGTCGCGCTAAGGACGAAGTCCAGAAGGTGACTGACCGCTACATCGCTGAAATCGATAAGGTCGTCGCTGAAAAGGATAAGGAAATTATGACGGTTTAATCGTCCGCTGATTTTTGAGAGAAGCGCTTTCTAGCAATAGAAGGTGCTTTTCCTTTATCTATAAACGGAAAAGCCCGCGAAAGAACATTCTCGCGGGCTTTGAACTTAGTAGCCTAATTATTTAAAGAGCTTTGCGACGGTGTCTTGAGCAAAGACTTCTTGCTGCTTAATCAATTCAGCAAGTTCCTTGTTGTCTTTGAAGTCCATCGATAAGCCCGCTTTTTCGTGAGCGGCGATGTTACCCGGATCCTGCATCGTCTTCTTGAAGGCATCCACATAGAAGTCGATTACATCAGCAGGCGTTCCAGCAGGCGCGACGAGTGCACGGGCGGAACCATACCAGTCACCGTAGTAGCCTTGTTCAGCCAAGGTCGGGACGTCAGGCAACTCAGCAATACGCTTCGGGCTAAAGACCCCGAGAATACGGAATTTGGCGTCGTCACCCTTAATGAAGTTCGCCACGTCAGCCACCTTCGCGCAGGAGAAGTCGACTTCGCCTTGACGTAGGCGGAGCAACTGGTCAGCCGTACCGCCATAAGGAATCGCTTTGTATTTGAAGCCTGCGGACTGTGCGAGCAATTCTGCTGCAATATGGTTCGAAGCTTTGCGACCGTTCGTGGAGGCGCGAATGCTGGGGTTAGCCTTAGCCGCGTCCACCAAGTCCTTCAACGTCTTATAGGGCGAATCTGCACGCACGACCACTACGCCCGTTTCCGTGAGGTGATTCACGATCGGGACGATCTTCGCAGTACTGAAAGGAGCGCCAGGCATGGCAGCGAGGGTGGTGAAGGTGGGAAGGTTGATAAAGCCAATCGTGTGACCATCGGGTTTGGCTTTGGTGAGTTCGGTCCAACCGATCTTACCGTCAGCGCCAGGCAGATTATTGATGATCAGTGTCTTACCTACAAACTTTTCTGCTTCAGAAGCAAGTAAGCGTGCCCCGGTGTCGGTGCCAGAACCGGCTTTGTAGGCGACGATGACGGTAACGTCAGTCGTTGGAGCCCAAGCCGATGCAAGAAGCGGCATCGATAAGGCAGCCACAGCAAAAAGTGAAAGCAGTTTTTTTGACATGGTAGAGATTCCTATAAAAGGTGGTCAAAAATGGACAGCTAAAACGCACATGGTCGGGGACGTGGGCGGGTAGCGGTCATCGCCATCATGGGCGAAAGAGGTGGCGCTGTCAACGAGTAGGGGCTTCCTAATCGCGCTTTTTTGGGGGAAACCCCACAATGAATCAGAGATTGGGCGTAACGAGGTGTAAAGAAAAAGGTCACATCCGAGCGGTGCGAATGTGACCTGAAAAAAGAAATGGTGAGGAATTAATGGTCGCCTTTCAAGCGATTTTCCCAACGTTCCATCAAGAGCGGGCTCAAAACGCCTAAGACGCAGAGCGCGATCATGATCCAGCAGACTGGCGTTGAGAAGAGAATCGTCCAATCCCCATCACTCAAGAGAAGCGAGCGACGAAGGCCATTTTCGCCAATCGGGCCCAAGATAAGCCCCAAGACGATAGCGGCAACGTTCAAGCCAAATTTACGCACCAAGAAGCCGATAACGCCAAAAATCAGCATGATCACGACCTCAACGATGTTGTTGTGAATGGCGTAGGAACCCACTACACAGAGAATGAAAATGGAAGGAATCAGGATGGCGTCCGAAATACGTGCAATGTTTGCAAACGCGCGGCAGCCGAGCATCCCAATTGCGAGCATCGCGAACTGCACGAGCACAAAGCCAGCAAAGAAGGTGTAGGTCATGCTTGCGTGCGTCGTGAAGAGTTCGGGTCCAGGTTGCAAGCCGTGAATAATAAGACCACCCATTAGCACTGCGGTCACGCTTTCGCCAGGAATACCCAAGGTGAGGGTTGGAATCAAAGAACCGCCCGTCACAGCGTTATTGGCTGCTTCAGAGCCCGCTACACCTTCAATTGCGCCATTACCAAAGTCTTCCTTATGTTTAGAGAAGCGACGCGCTTCGTTGTAGCCCATAAAGCAGGCGATCGAAGCACCAGCACCCGGCAAAATCCCGATGATATTCCCAATGATCCAAGAGCGAATCATTGTGGGGCTCAAGAACTTAAAGTCAGCCCAAGAGATCCCGAGGCGTTCTTTGAATTTCACTGAGCGGTTACGCTTCACAATACGTTCTTCAGCCAAAATCAGCACTTGCGACATCGAGAAGAGACCGATCAGGGCACAGGTCACGTCTACGCCGTTATAAAGCGTACTCTGACCGAACATGAAGCGCTCCACACCTTCCATCGGGTCCATCCCAATGGTGGAAATCAGGAGCCCTAAAACGCCCGAAATCAAGCCTTTGAGAAGCGACTTCGAGGAAACGCCAGCAATCACCGTGAGACCGAAAATCGAGAGCCAGAAGTATTCTGGGCTCTTAAATTTGAGCGCAATTTCTGCTAAGACAGGCGAGAGGAAGTAAAGCGAAATACAGCTTAAAAGCCCACCCACGAAACTTGCGATACACGCCACACTCAATGCTTTGGCGGCTTGCCCTTTGAGGGTGAGCTGATAGCCTTCAATAGCGGTAGCAGCAGAAGCTGGGGTGCCAGGCGTATGAATCAAAATCGCGGAAATCGAACCCCCGAAAATAGCACCGCAATAAATCCCGCCCAAAATGATCAAGCCGGTAGCGGGATCCATCCCGAAGGTGACAGGCAGCAGGAGCGCCACACCCATCGCGGCCGAGAGCCCAGGTAAGCAACCAATGGCAACCCCTAGAGCCGTGGAAGCGATCATGGCGATTAAGTTAATCGGAGTCAGGGCATGAATAAAGCCAGCGCCCATTAAAGATAAGGTTTCTAGCATGATTCAGCCCCCTTAATCAAAGAGAACGCCGTGTGGGAGCGGCACCTGTAAAAAGAGCGAAAAGACCGCATAGACAAGCGCCACCAAGGCCACAATCGCTAAGAGAATGTGGAATTTGGGCACCTTCAAGAAAAGCATCGTCCCAATCAAATAAATGGCGGCAGCGAGGTAGTAGCCCACGGTGTACATCAACACCAAAAAGAGCACACAGCCTGCGATGACGCCGAAAAATTGAAGGAATTGGAAATCTTTAAAGATGACAGGGAGGTCGTTTTCGATGGTCTTGGTGCGCATCCATTTCACTGTGGCTTGCCCCAAATAAAGTGTATTAAGGACAGCTAAAGCGATGATGAGCCCTAGAGGATAGGTCTGCGCTTCAGGAGGAAGCTCAACCGTCATGACATAGAAGAAAAGCGCAATGGCATAGATCGCGCCTACTACAGCAAAGTCTGATTTTTTCACGATAGTTCGGTCTAAGGAAGGTCAAAGACGCTTACATTGTGAAGGCGAAGCGCTGGAACGTCAAGTGTGAAAACCCGAATAAAGATCTGGTTTTTTTGCGCTAGCTCTTGTTAGCACTGAAAAAAGGACTTGACCACAGAGGCAAAAATTGGTAAGGGAGAGCACGTGAGGAGGCTTTCCGTGGAGCTCCAGAGGAAGGCGGTCAGCTTCAAATTTCTTTAGCCGAAAGAACTAGAAACGCCTTTTTTGTGCGAGAGTTGCCTCTTACCTATAAAATAACTTTCACCTCAGAGGCTTTGTCCTCTCATTTTTTTCTCTTTTTTCCTCTGCGTACGATGACAATCTCGCCACTTCCTCATCACGTCGCCATCATTATGGACGGCAATGGCCGTTGGGCTAAAGCTCGCCTTCTGCCTCGTGCAGCGGGGCATCGTCGTGGCGTGAGCGCTCTGGAATGTATCACCGAGAGTGCTGCAAGAGCAGGGGTGAAGGTACTTACCGTTTTTGCGTTTTCCTCTGAAAACTGGGCTCGCCCCAAGGCGGAAGTCACGATGCTCATGAAGCTTTTTGCGAGTTCGCTTAAAGACTGGGCACAGCCCTTGAAAGAGGCTGGCGTGGCGCTTCGTGTCGTGGGGGACAAAACCGCGTTTTCCGACGAATTAAACGAAGTGATTGCTGAGACGGAGCGCGAAACCGCAGGTGGCACCCGCATGACGCTTAACGTGGCCGCGAACTACGGGGGTCGTTGGGACATGATTCAGGCCACAAAAGCCGTGCTTGCCAAAGGGAAAGAGCTAACCCCTGAAGCGATTGAGGCAGAACTCACAGTGCCCGCCGTGGATTTGATGGTTCGCACTGGGGGCGAGTACCGTATCTCGAACTTCCTATTGTGGCAAAGCGCCTATGCGGAGATTTTTATTTCCGACGTGCTCTGGCCAGAATTTAACGAAGCGAATTTCTTACAGGCGCTCACCTGGTACTCCCAGCGCGAACGCCGTTTTGGGCGCACGAGTGAGCAGCTCGAGCAAACGGGAAACTGATTTTTCTATAGAAGGTGTCTAAATTTAGGCACCTTTTTTCTTGACGAAAACCTCTCTCAAAGCGCCTCTACACAAGGGTTTTTACGCAAAAAACTCCTCTTTGGCGCGGAAAAGCTTTTCTATCTCTTCTCCTTTTCGCTAGAATAAAGGTGCACAAAAGTGTGAATCGCTTTTGTGAATGACGAGAAAGGACCCGCTTTTTGGGAGGTGTCTTTCCCGCCGACCCCATTTTTAGACAATCCTGGGACGCAAAATCCCATAGGACAGAGGATTCAGATTTATGTTGCTCACGCGTGTGATTACGGCAGCCGTGCTGTTGGTCGTTTTGATGGTGTCCATTTGGATGGGACCATTAGCCTTCGGCGGTGTGATGGCGATTGCCTTTGGTGCGGCACTTTATGAATGGTTGCGTATCGGTGGCTTGGGCGCTCGTCCAGCTCTGCTCGTTTCCGTGGTGGAAATGGCTGCGCAATTCTCCATTTACTGGGCCGGTGGCTTAGAGCGGATGAACTGGTTCCTCCTTGTGATGAACGGCTTAGTGATGATCGCTTGGTTCATCATCTTTATTGCAGAACTCATGCATCGCACCACGGGCTTTAATGTTTCGCAACGTCAGTGCCTTTGGGCTGCGGTGTGCTTTGTGCCCGCCACTTACCTCTCCATGCTTTACCTCTACCAGATTGGCGACTGGGTCTTAGTGCTCTCCGTCTTCTTGATCGTGTGGGGTGCGGATATTTCCGCTTACTTCTGCGGTCGCGCTTGGGGTCGTCATCCGATGGCACCTGCGATTTCTCCAAAGAAGACCATGGAAGGCGCAGTGGGCGCTTATGTGATCGTGGTGATTTTCTTCCTCTTGACCTACGTCTTCTGCGATCAGCCTAACGTCTTTACGAATTATGTGTTTGACCACTTAGGTCTTGGTGTCGGTATCCTGCTTCTCTTGTGGTTGGTGGCCTTGTCGATTTCGGGCGACCTTTGGGAATCGATGTTAAAGCGCTTGGTGGGCATTAAGGATTCCTCCAACTTGCTCCCTGGTCACGGTGGTTTCTTTGACCGCTTGGACGCCTCGCTCCCCGTGTTGCCAACGGCGACCTTTATCGTGCTCTGGATTAACATGATTCACTAAAAGCACGTTTGGCTCAAGTACAATAAAAGGACTGTCTCGTTTTGTAGATGGTCCTTTCTTTTTAGCTTTTTTTGGAGTACGGCATGGCCGCAGAAGCCACTTCTCAGTCTGAAGGCGCAACCGCTTTAGTGCCCGCCTTGGCACCAGGGGAAATCCATCGCGAAGAAATCGTGGTAAAGCATTCTCGCTTTATCGTGACGCTTGCGCGTGCCTCGGACCCAGAAAGTGCTAAGGCTTTTATTGCGCGTATTCGAGAAGAGCACCGCACAGCAACGCACAACTGTTGGGCTTATGTTGCGGGACCCGCGGGCGACAGTGCTTTTGTGGGGTCAAGTGACGATGGGGAGCCACAGGGGACCGCTGGTCGCCCGATGTTAACGACATTGCTCTACAGTGGGGTGGGTGAAATCGTCGCGGTTGTCACGCGCTACTTTGGTGGCACGCTTCTTGGTACAGGTGGGCTCGTGCGCGCCTATCAAGGGGCGGTGAAAGCAGGGCTAGAAACCCTTCCCACGAAACCCGTGGAAACTGGTGTGCGCGTTTTGGTGAGCGTGGGACCAGAATGGATTAGCGCGGTAGAGCATCAAGTGCACGTAGCAGGTGGTCGCGTGGTGAGTACTGACTTTCGTTATGACGCCTCTTTTGAATTGAGTATTCCAGAAGAAAACGTTGAAGCCTTTGAGACGAAGTTGACGGACCTCACCTCGGGCGAGGCACTCGTTGAGCGGCTCGATGAAGAATGAGATCGGACTTGAGATCGCGTCTCATTAACAATTCTTCACATTCTCCACTTCTTAAAAATCGAGTTTTCTCGTCTTTGCAATTTCCCGATAAATGATTTTTAGAGAAAGGCGATAAACTTCCTCTCAACGATCTAGAGAGGAAGAAAGTGCTTGATTTTCTTACCTTTTTTCGTCTCTTTCTTTTTTTCAGTCTTCTCTCTGCGGAACGCTTTTTCTGCAGAGAGCTTTTTTCAGCCTACAAAAACGCTTTTCTTTTGCAAGGCGAAAACTGGAGTTAGACAACATGAATACCGCTTTTAAATTGCTCATTGCAGCAACTTTTGCCACGACACTTGTAGGATGCGCCAATATGCCTGATACCGTGAAAGACGCCAACGCAGCCGCCGTTTCTGAAGACCACTTCGCCACGACCGATATCGTCGGGAAAGACGTGACGTACCACGTGGTGAATCCTGATCCCATTTTCAATGCTCGCCCTGTGTTGATTACGAAAAACGGAAAGGGCTTCTTGGTGGATACGCAATTCTCCAAGGCCGATGGGGATAACTTGGTCGCCTTGGCTCGTGCTAAAGGGATCGACATCACCACGATCTACATTTCCTTTAGCGACCCAGACTTCTACTTTGGGCTTGATCAGGTGGTGAAGGCCTTCCCGAAGGCAAAAGTGTTGGCCACGCCTGCCACCATTGCCCGTATTCAGGCGAGCTACCCCACGAAACTTGAAGTGTGGAAGGATACGTTGAAAGAAAATACACCAGACCGCGTGGTGCTCCCGGAAGCGCTTCAAGGCAACACCATCAACTTTGAAGGTGATGTTTTTGAAGTGGTGGGGTCCGATGCAAAGCGCCCGACGCTCTTTAACGCGAAAGACAAGGTGCTCTTAGGTGGCCCATTGGTGAATGGTCCAGAACATCTCTTTATGGCCGACGCGAAGACGCTTCCCAATATGCAAAAGTGGGTTGACGCCTTGGAAGAATTGAAGACTTTCCACCCTGTCTTTGTGCTCCCTGCACACAGCGCTGAGGTGAAGGACTTTGATCCGAGCAATATCCAGCGCAATATCGACTACATCCGTGCGTTTATGGATGTCGCCAAGCACGCCAAAACGAGCGAAGAAATCATGAAGGCGATGCGCGCCAAGTTCCCGAATTTGGCTGATGGATCGCTCGAGATGAGTGCTCAGGTGGTGTCTGGCGAAATGGATTGGGAACCGTTTGATTTGCCGTAATCCTCTCAAATCGACATAGCAAGAGGTGCTGATGCTCTAAGGAGCGTCGGCACCTTTTTTAGCTTTAAAAAACGGTGAAAGAGTATGTCTCTTGCCTATTTTTAAGGCAAAGTTCACAGAAAGTGATTAGGATCATGTGCTTCAAAATCGATTAGTTTGTTTTAGTGAAATTTTTGAGGCAGGAGCATCGTCTGTGCGATTTGCGATTTTCTACTCAGTGATAGTGCTTGTGGTGATTTGGCGCTATCTCATTCCTCTCAAAATTGGCCGTGGGGCAAAGATTTTTGCGGGACTCTTAATGTGGGTACCGCTTCTGATGCAATTCTGGTTGCTCTCTAAGGGCGGGCTCGCTAGCCCGGAAGTTCCCCGTTGGGCGTTGATTACCTTTAATGTCCTCTCGCTTACCCTCGTCTTTGTGGCGATTCTCGTTATTGTGCGAGAAGTCTTTATTTTCGTGAGTGTGCTTGCTGGGCGTAGCGGAGAGCGTGCTCACCAGGTGATTCAAAAAGATAAGCGCGTGGCGCTTGGGATGCTCGCTGTCTCGGGCGGTTTGGCAAGCTTTGGCGTGAGCCAAGGGATTTCAGTGGCGCGTGTGGTAAAGCGCGATATGCCCATTACCAATTTGCCTGACGCACTTGAAGGGCTCACCATTGTGCAGCTCTCAGATTTGCACGCTTCGGCGCTTCTTCGTGAACCGCATATGATGGCGGTGATGGAGCGCGTTAACGCCTTGAACCCTGATCTTATTTTGATCACTGGGGACGTGGCCGACGGGTTTGTCACGCGTCGCGAGAAGGACGTCGCTCCCTTGGCGCAATTGAAAGCTAAGTTGGGGGTCTTTGTCTGTGAAGGGAATCATGAGCACTATGTGGACTATGACCACTGGGTGCAAGAATTCCCACGTATGGGCTGGCACTTCTTGCGTAATACCTCGGAAACGATCACGTATAACGGCGCTCAGTTGACGATTGGTGGCGTTACC
Source organism: uncultured Sutterella sp. (assembly GCA_905197905.1). Lineage (GTDB taxonomy): Bacteria > Pseudomonadota > Gammaproteobacteria > Burkholderiales > Burkholderiaceae_F > Sutterella. Next base: position 24,074 of record CAJKAP010000009.1, read on the forward strand.
GACCCGATGGCCAAGCGCTTTGGTCGCGAAATGCCTGATGCGAAGAAAGCCTTTGAAAATGCTCCCGAAGTGGGTCCGCGCATTTTGATGGCGCATCAGCCCAAGCCCACACCAGAGTACCGTAAAGAAGCGCGCTTTGATGTCGTGCTCTCGGGGCACACTCATGGCGGACAAATTCGCGGGATGGATCGTGGCGTTGCCTTCTTAAATGGGGGCTTTGTTTACGGGTGGTATCCGCTCGAAGGGGGCTCGAAACTCTATGTCCATTCGGGCACCGGGCTCTGGAACGGGTTTGCGATTCGTTTGGGTGTGCCAAGCGAAATTGTGCTCTTTACGTTGAAGAAGGCTTAAATCTCTTTACGAAAGAAATAGGAGGTCGTGGTAAATGCGATCTCCTTTTCTTTTCTGAGATGGACTAGAATTAAAGGACTTTTCTTTCACTTGAGAGCGTGTGTGCTAAGCACCGACTCTCAAATTTATTCATGAAGCTGAATTTCTTATGACTCAACCCATTACGCTCTTAGGGGCCACAGGCAGTATTGGTCGCTCCACGCTCGACGTGGTCGAACACTACAGTGACCGTTTCCATATTCACGCCATTGCGGGAGGCAATCGTGTGGATGAACTCGTTGAGGTTGCCGCGCGCGTTCACCCCAAGCACGTGGTGATTGCGAACCCTGCGCTCGAAGGCGAATTGCGTGAAAAGCTCTCCGCCGCGGGTTTGGCGAGCGTTAATGTGGGGGCAGGCGAAGCCGCTGTGGCAGCGCTTGCTTCCGACCCAGAAACGGAAGTTGTGGTTCAAGCGATTGTGGGGGCAGCTGGAGTTGCACCAACTTTTGCCGCAGCCAAGGCAGGGAAGCGCTTACTTCTTGCCAACAAAGAAAGCGTGGTCTGTGGTGGCGCGCTTTTGATGCGCACGATTAAAGAGCATGGGGCAGAACTTTTGCCAGTCGACAGTGAACATAACGCCATTTTCCAGTGCTTGGTGGGCGCCACGCCCAAGGCTCGCGCTGAAGCGCGTTTGCTTTTGACTGCCTCGGGCGGTCCCTTCCGTGGTCGTAAAGATTTAAGTGGCATTACGCCTGCACAAGCTGTGGCGCACCCCCGTTGGAAGATGGGACGCAAGATTAGTGTTGATTCGGCCACTCTCATGAATAAGGGCTTAGAAGTCATTGAAGCGCGTTGGCTTTTTGACTTTACGCCAGACCGTATTGATGTCGTTGTGCATCCCGAAAGCATTATTCACTCCGCGGTGGAATATGCCGACGGCGCAGTGATTGCCCAGTTGGGAACCGCTGATATGCGTGAACCGATTGCGTATTCTCTTGGCTGGCCAGAACGTATGGATGGGCACGTGAAGCGCTTGAAGCTCGCGGAAATTGGAAAACTCACCTTTGAAGAGCCTGATCTTGAAACCTTCCCGCTTCTTTCTCGCGCTTATAGCGTGCTGCGAGCAGGGGATGCGTCTTCTATTGTGCTTAACGCTGCCAACGAAATTGCCGTGGGCGCTTTCTTGGATCAGGGTCTTCCCTTTACGAGCATCGTGAAAGTGGTGGACTGGGCACTTGAACATATTCAGGCACCGCTGCCCAAGAGTGTGGACGATATCATCGCGCTTGACCGTGAAGTTCGCGTGCGAGTGGCAGACTATGTGGCCTCGTTGCCGCAAGAAGCCTAAGACGCATACACGGGAGAAAGCATGTTTTTAATTTCGTTAATTGCCTTTTGTGTCGTCATTGGCGTTGTCGTCACCATTCACGAAGGTGGCCACTTCTTAGCCTCGAAATACTTTAACGTCAAGGTCTATAGCTTCTCGGTTGGGATGGGCCCTGTGCTCTTTTCTCGCAAAAAAGGTGAGACGAGCTACGAAATCCGCGCCTTCCCGATTGGGGGCTTTGTGAAGCCGTTGTCCTTAGACATGGACGAGGCCAAGACTTTAAGCGATAAAGAACGCGCTCGTGCACTCGATGCACAAGCGCGCTGGAAGCGCATCATCATTTATCTCGCAGGTCCCTTTGCTAACCTCATTTTGGCTTGGGTTTGCTGGAGTATCGTCGGGATGACGGGCGTGGCGGACTTCTCGCTTAATATGGGAAATCCTCCTCCTCAAACGCAAGCCGCGCAGATGGGTATTGCTGAAGGGGACCGTATTGTTGCCGTCAATGGTCGCCCTGTGATGGGGTACTCTGAAACCAATACCCTCCTGATGAACGAATTGGGCGAAGAGGTCACCTTCCGTTTTGAGCGCCACAACGGGATTTTTGAGCGCACCGCCTCACTTCACGGGTTGACGCTCTCAGATGTCGCCAAGTGGCCGATTTTGGCTAAGCTCGGCTTTGTGCCTGAACTCAAAACGCCGATTATTCGCAACGTCCTCCCCAATAGTCCCGCTGAAAAAGCTGGGTTGGAAGGGCAAGAGCGCGTTTGGGCCATTAATGGCGAAGCGATGGAAACGGTTAATCAGGTGGTCAACACCATTCGTGAGGCTGGCGGGCGCGAAATTACCTTGACGGTGAGCCCCTTTGAAGAACCTAACGAAAAGACTGACGTGGTCGTCACACCTCGCCAAGCCGATGGGGGTCGCTGGCAGATTGGGGTCAATCTGAGCGGGATGCCTGAAGTGATTGAGGTGAAATACAATCCGCTCGAGACGGTCGTCAACAGCTACCAGCGCGTGGTGATGTTCTTAGAATTGAATGCTCAGGCCATCCGTGCGATGATTTCTGGCACCGCCGATACCAGAGAAATGGTGCAGGGACCTGTGGGCATGGCAAGTGTGGCTGGGAAAGCTGCCGTGGCTGGGTTTAGTACCTTCCTTGATACCATTGGGATTTTCTCGTTGGCCATTGGCTTTATGAATTTAATTCCGATTCCGATGCTCGACGGTGGTGAAGTGATGGTCTTGGCGGTGGAGAGCGTGATTCGTCGCGATTTACCGCAAAAGTTGCGTGATGTGCTCAAGATGACGGGCCTCTTTATCGTGCTCGCCTTGATGGTCTTTGCGCTCACCAACGATCTGGCAAGACTCCTCTAAGCGTAAATACTAGGACTAGGAGAAACCGCTTAATTTTTAGGAAACTTTTTCAAAAAAGGGAAGGAAAAAACGCTTCTCATGAGAAAACTCCTAAAAAATGCTATTGATCCTATGAAAAGTCCTAGTACAATTGAGGAACATGTGCTTAAGGGCAAAAAGTCCTTAAGCCCGATAGTGAAATTTTGAGCGAAAGAGGCTGCACTTTCTGAAAGGAGCAGTTTCTTTTTAGCGAACTCGTTATTGAAGAAACGCACTGCGGTAAGGGCAGGGCGTTTGGGTAAAAATCTTTAAGAGAGAGTGAATTTTGAAGCACAATCTGACTAAAGTAGCAGCAGGCGTTTTGTCTGCCTTGATGTGTGCCGAAGGCGCTTGGGCGTTTGTCATCTCTGACATTCGTGTCGAAGGGATTCAACGTACTGAGCCTGGTACCGTGTTTTCCCATTTGCCTTTCCGCGTTGGTGACGATTACACCCCTGAAAAAGGGACGCGTGCCATTCGTATGCTTTACCGCTCTGGCCTCTTTAAGGATGTCAACCTCACGCAGGATGGCTCCACGGTGGTGGTCTCTTTGGTGGAACGTCCGGCTGTGGCCACGATTACCACTCATGGGATTAAGGTCTTTGATAAGGCCGCTGTTGAAAAGAGCTTACGCGATGTGGGCTTAGCCGAAGGCCGTATTTTCGACCAGTCAACGCTTGAACGTGCTGACCAGGAATTGCGCCGCCAGTATTTGGCTCGTGGTTTTTATGGCGTGAACGTCAAGACCACCGCCACGCCGCTTGAACGTAACCGCGTCGGCATCACGATTGACGTTGACGAAGGTCGCGCTTCTTCCATTTCCTCCATCCGCTTTGTGGGCAACAAGGTCTACGACAACGACGATTTGCTCGACTTGATGCAGTTGGGTACGCCTAACTGGTTTAGTTGGTACACCAAGCGCGATCTCTATAGCCGTGAAAAATTGGCGGCTGACTTGGAAACCATTCGCTCCCACTATTTGGACGCAGGCTACTTGGACTTCAAGTTTGACTCCGTCCAGGTCTCGATCTCCCCGAACCGCTCCGACGTGTTCTTGACGATCAACATGACCGAAGGCGAACCCTACACGATTTCGGGCTCGAAGTTGCAGGGTGACCTTTTAGGATTGGATGATGTCTTCACCCCAATGCTCACCTTAAAAGAAGGGAGCACCTATAACGCTTCTGAAGCCAATGCTGTGGCAGAAGCCATTAAAGATAAGCTTTCTACCTTGGGTTATGCATTCTCCCAAGTGACGCCCAATCCGATGACGAACCCCGCTGACCATAAGGTCGAAGTGGTCTACACCGTGGACCCGGGCCGTCGTGCTTATGTGCGTCGTGTGAATATTTCCGGTAACAACCGTACGCGCGACGAAGTGATTCGTCGTGAAGTGCGTCAGTACGAAGCCGCTTGGTTCGACAGCGACAAGGTGAAGGTCTCTCGTGACCGTATCGACCGTTTGGGCTTCTTTGACTCCGTGACGGCTGAACCTGTGCCTGTGCAGGGCACGCGCGACCAAGTGGACTTGGACGTGAAGGTGCAAGAACGTGCGACGGGTTCGGTCTCCTTGGGTGCTGGTTACTCCACCTCTGAAGGGATCGTGCTCTCGGGCGGTTTTGCGCAGAATAACCTCTTTGGTACCGGTAAGTCCTTACAGGTTGACTTGAATACGTCGAAGTCTCAGCGTACTTACGCCGTGAGCATTACGGAACCGTATGTGACGCCAACTGGCATTTCTCGTACGTGGGACGTGAGCGACCGTCGTGTGGACTTGGATAAGTTGGACGTTGCGGACGTGAAGTACGAAACCCGTGCTGCCGCGCTCTCCTTCGGTATTCCGTTTACTGAATATGACCGTGTCTTCTTAGGCGGCCGTGTGGAATCGACGAAGGTGTCGGTGAACGACAACTCCCCGCAGCGCTATAAGACCTACGTGGAAAAATTCGGTAAGAATCCGTGGTCTGTTGCCGCAACGATCGGTTGGGCTCGCGACTCCCGTGACAGCTCCTTGGCTCCGAACCGTGGTGTGTATCAGCGCTTGAACGGTGAAATCGGGTTGCCGGGTCTTGATATTGAATACTACAAGTTCACGTATCAGTACCAGCACTACTGGCCTGTGACGAAGAACTTAACCTTGGCCTTTAACGGTCAGGTGGGCTACGGCGACGTGTACGGCAAGACCGACATGTTCCCGTTCTTTAAGAACTTCTACGTGGGCGGCATTGGTTCCGTGCGTGGCTTTGAATCGGGCTCCTTGGGACCGACGGAATCGGATCCGGGTAACTACAGCTCTTCGACGAGCTACCTCGGGGGCGACCGTATGATGAACGCCTCGGTGGAATTGTTGGCTCCGCTCCCGGGTGGAGACCGTACGTTGCGTATCTTCACGTTCTTGGATACGGGTTACGCTTGGGGTTACAAGGGTACGCGTGTCAATGGTGTGATGCAGTACGAACGCCAGCCGATCGACTTTGGCGATCTGCGTGTTTCGACGGGTATCGGTATTGCCTGGATCTCGCCATTAGGGCCGTTGAAGTTCTCCATCGCCTATCCTCTGAAGAAAGAAGAAGGCGACGAAACGCAACGCTTCCAGTTCCAGATTGGTACTGGTTTCTAATCAACGAGGTTGGTGGGGCATGTCGCGCCGGCATGCCCACTCGGGCTACAATAGCGAAGAGTTACCACTTCAGACGGGATGCCCGGAATGTGCGGAGTGTCCCGTTTTTCGTTAGGAGAGACAATGAAAAAATCTGTCTTAGCAGCTTTAGCTGCCGTGGTGTTATCAACGAGCGTTTTGCCTAGTGTGGCGAGCGCAGACGATCTGCGTATTGCTGTGGTGAGCATGGAGCGCATTTTGCGTGATACGAAGTCGGCCGCTATCGCAAGCGAACGTCTTAATGAAGAAGCTAAGCGTCGTCAGGACGAAGTCGATGCGCTCACGAAGCGCTTTAAGCAGCGTCTTGAAAATTTTGAAAGTAAGTCGGCAAGCATGAGCGAAACGGATCGCTTAGCTGAGCGCCGTGACTTAGCGGAAATGGAACGCGATGTGACGCGTCGCAGTCGTGAAGCGCGTGATGAATTCAATCAGCGCCGCTTGGAAGAAGTGCAACTTCTTCAGAACCGTGCTGGTCACGTCATTCAGGATATTGCCAAACAAGAACACTATGACCTAGTGCTCTTTGAATACTTCTACGCGAGTAATCGCGTTGATATCACGCAACGCGTGATTGATGAACTCGATAAAGAAGTTCCTGCGAAGAAGTAATCGTTAACTTCACCAATTTTTTCCTCAAATTGGTGCACTAGGGCTAATGAGCGGTGCAACGTGTGCGCCGCTCTCTGGGGCAGGTTGCCCCCATTTTCATTTTTCCTCACTGTGGAGTCGCCAGAGCGATGCAATCTCACCGTTTTTTACTCTCTGATCTGATCAATAAAGTCGCTGCCTTGAGTCAAGGTCGTTTGTCCATGGAATTAAAGGGGAGCGATGCGGAAGTGAATCGCTTTATGCCACCACACTTAGCTGGTGAAGGCGATATGTCCTTTTTGACGGATGCGCGCTATGCGGAGTCGCTGAAAACCTCGAAAGCAACGGTGGTGATTTTGCGCGAAAAGGATGTACCGGCGATTTTTGGGGAATTGCCGGCAGACCGTCGTGTGCTTTTGTGTGACAACCCATACGCTTTCTTCGCCTTTGCTTCGCAGTGCCTTTTTGAAGTGACGTATCCCGCTGGCATTCACCCGAAGGCCTATGTGGAAGAGGGCGCTGAAGTTGACCCCACCGCAACGATTGAGGCTCTCGCAGTTGTGAAGCGTGGCGCAAAAATCGGTGCTCGCACTGTGGTGCGCTCTGGCGCTGTGATTGCTGAAGACGTGGTGTTGGGCGCAGACTGCTTAGTGCACGCCAATGTTGTGATTGAACGCGAAACGCAAGTGGGCGACCGTTGTATCTTCCAGCCTGGCAGCGTGATCGGCGGGGACGGCTTTGGCTTTGCCCCCTTTAATGGCGAATGGGTCAAGATTCCGCAGGTGGGTCGCGTCATTATCGGTAACGATGTCGAAATTGGCGCAGGCACAACGGTGGACCGTGGTGCATTGGAAGACACCGTGATTGAAGAGGGCACAAAGCTCGACAATCAGATTCAGATTGCGCACAACGACCATGTGGGTAAACACGTGGTGATGGCAGCTTGCGTTGGGATTGCTGGTAGCACCAGTGTGGGTGACCACACCATGGTGGGCGGCGCCGCGATGATCAATGGCCACATCGATATTCCCGCGAAATCGGTGGTGGGTCCAGCCTCTGTTATTACGGGCTGGGGTCCAGAACCCGCACAGCGTACGGGCTTTTTCCCTGCCTTGGAAGGTAACCAATTTAAGCTCGTGACAGCGACGGTGGCTCGTCTGCCGCAATTGCGTAAAGACTTGAAGACGGTTGAACGTCGTGTGGATGAACTTGAGGCGTTAATCCGTAAAGCTGAAGATTAATTGCGCAAAATGCGAGACAATTTTGCTATCGTTTTAACTTCTTGAACTTTTTTCTCTCTAAGAGGCCCCAATTAAAATGTCATCGATGGATATCCAAGAAATCATGGCTTCCTTGCCACATCGTTTCCCGTTCTTACTCATTGACCGAGTGTTAGATCTCAATGTGGAAGAGGGTAGCGTCGTGGTGCGTAAGAATGTCACCGCGAATGAACCGCAATTCACGGGACACTTCCCTGGCGTTCCTGTGATGCCAGGTGTCTTGATTGTCGAAGCGATGGCTCAGGCCTGCGCCATTGTGGCACTTTCTCGTTTGCCCGAAGGTGTGGATCGTAAGAACTCTCTCTTTTACTTCGCTGGCATCAACAAGGCTCGCTTTAAGCGCGTCGTGCAGCCTGGCGACACGATGATCATCAAGGGTAAATTCCTGCGTCAGAAGTTGGGCGTAGGTATCTTTGAAGTGGTCGCGACGGTCGATGATAAAGTCGTTTGCGACGCTGAGTTGATGTGTGCTTATCGTCCGATTCCTGGCAAAACCGCTGCGGAATAAGACTTTTCTTTGTTTCTCTGAACAACAGTTCAGTCTCAAAATTCGGTGAGTTGAAAGAAGTTGTTGCGGAGAAAAGGGATTCGGAAAAACCCTCAAGAGTCCTAGAGACTAAGGCGTTAGCTTAAAATTGTAACAGCAGCTCCCTTGGGAATTTCACTGGTGGTTACATCCTCTAGAAAGGTGTAATACCTTCTGGGGCAGTTTCCGTTAAAGTATGACTCATACAGCAAGGCTAAGCGGTTTTGCTGGAGTCTCCTAACATAGGTTGAGTCTAAAAAATGAGGGTTAGCCCGTGATGCTTTTTCCAGTATCACGGGCATTTTTTTGGCCTGCAAATTGAAGTGGTATGTGTTTTGTGGAGACTAGGAGATTCCCGCAGAGCAAAAGAAGTCTTTCCTCAAAAGAGCCTCTACGGCTATAATTAAAGCCAAATTACGTCCGATTAATACGATTCCCTTGCGGCTAGAGTGGCATAAAAGCGTTTTTCGTGGCTTTTATGCGCCTTTTATAAAGGCACTTCTTCCTTAGGGAATCATCACAACCTAGTGAGACAGCTGGATTTTTAGAAGAATTAGAGCACCACGTAGGTGCAAGACTCCAGCACTGCTCACAGGTTTCCAAGGAATTCAAGCATTATGGCTAAAATTCATCCTTCCTCCATTGTTCACCCCGATGCCCAGTTGGCTGACACCGTTGAAGTCGGTCCCTTCTGTATCATTGGCCCAACGGTCAAGATTGGGGCAGGCACCGTTTTGCGTAGCCATGTTGTGGTGGAAGGTCGCACAACGATTGGCGAAAACAATGTGGTTTTTGCGGGGGCAAGCGTCGGTTGCCAGCCACAAGACAAAAAGTATGCTGGCGAAGATACGGCGCTCGTGGTGGGTGACCGTAACGTGATTCGCGAAAACTGCACGCTCTCGATTGGGACCGTGCAAGATAAGGGTTTAACTGTCGTGGGGAGTGATAACCTCTTTATGGCGAACGTGCATATTGCGCACGACTGCCAGGTGGGCTCTCAGACGATTTTGGCTAACAACGTGGCCTTGGCTGGTCACGTCGTGGTGGAAGACTACGCGATCTTGGGCGGCCAGAGTGCAGTGCACCAGTTCGTGCGCGTTGGTGCTCACGCCATGGTGGGTGGGATGTCGGCACTTTTGCGTGACTTGCCTCCCTATGTGATTTGCTCCGGTAACCCTGCGGGTCCTCATGGGCTCAACAGTGTGGGACTTCGTCGCCACGGCTTTACGGACAACATGATTCGTGGACTTCACCAGGCTTATCGCTATCTCTATCGCGATGGCTTGACGGTGAACGAAGCGCTCGAAAAGATGGAATCGATTAAAGACGATTTCCCCGAGTCCGCTGAAGTGGTTGGTCACTTCATTGAATTTATTGCTGCCAGCGATCGCGGTCTGGCCCGATAATCCAAACAATCTAACAACGAGGTAGAGTGCATGACTGACACTATTCAACGTGATGGCGCTGTATGGCTCGCTGGTGAAGCGAGTGGCGACTTTATTGCTTCGCTGATTCTCCCCGAAGTCATCCGCAAGATGGATGGCGCCCTTCAGTATGGGATTGGTGGCCCGAAAATGGCGGATGCCGGTTTTCGCGCTTGGCACGATATCAGCGAACTCAATGTGCGTGGCTACGTTGAAGTGCTCGCTCACTTACCTCGTCTGATCCGTCTGCGTCGCTCTCTGGAGCAGCGCATTGTGGATTCGCTCCCGCGCGTTTTCGTGGGGGTGGATGCCCCAGACTTTAATTTAGGTCTGGAAGCGAAATTGCGTCGCCACAAAGTGCCGGTTGTGCACTTGGTGAGCCCCTCGATTTGGGCTTGGCGACCAGAGCGCATTCAAGACATTCGCCGTGCGGTGGACCATATGCTCTTGGTCTTCCCCTTTGAGGAAGAAATCTACCGTAAGGCAGGGATTCCGGCGACCTTTGTGGGTCACCCCTTAGCGGGCATCATTCCGATGACGCCTGATACCGAAGGTGCTCGCCAGTATTTAGGCGTTGAGGCTAAGGGTCGTCCTGTGGTCACGGTGATGCCAGGCTCTCGTCCAGCGGAAATTTCTGGCTGTGGCGCGATCTTCTTCGAAGCGGTGGAGCGCTTAATTAAGCGCACAGGTCCTGTGACAGTGCTCGTTCCTGTGATGAATGAAGAAGCTGAGAAGAATCTTCTGCAACTCGCACACGGCTACCCCAATGTGCAGTCGTCGTTGATCGTCAAAGTGGGCGAAAGCCACAAGATGATTGAAGCGGCTGACGCAGTGCTCGTCGCTTCTGGGACGGCTGCGCTTGAATGCGCGCTCTACAAGAAACCCATGGTGGTGGGCTATAAAATGCCTGGTCTCACGGGTCTTTTGATGGAAAAGAAGGGGTTGATCAACTGTGTCTCCCTTCCCAACATTCTCCTCAAAGAGAAAGTTGTGCCCGAGTTCCTCCAGTTCTTCTGCGAACCCGATCCCATTTCTTGGGCTTTGTCCGATGCGCTTGAAAACGATAAGCGCCGCGCAGAGTTGGTGGAACGCTTTAGCGCCCTTCATGAGTCGCTCATGGCGGACACCGCAGCGCTTGCTTCTGACGTGATCACCTCGATCGCACACAAATAAGATGCCCAATGATTGGCGATGGATCGCTGGCGAATATCCCGCCACCGAAACTTTAGATAATGGCTTACCAGACTTGTTTGGTGAGCTTCCTTTTCCTTGGGAAGAACCCCTTGCCGCAGGGGTGGACGAAGCAGGGCGCGGAGCGCTCGCGGGTCCCGTCTGTGTCGCTGCGGTGATTCTTGACCCCAACACTCCCATTGAAGGTTTGAACGACTCGAAAAAACTCTCTGTCGCTGAACGCGAGCGCTTAGCCGTCGAGATTCGTGAGAAGGCCACGGCCTGGGCGGTTGCCTGGGGGAGTGTAGAAGAAATTGACGAGCACAATATTCTTCAGGCAACGATGATTGCCTTGAAGCGCGCCGTAAACGATTTGTCCGTCAAACCCACGACTGTGATGATTGATGGTAACTACCGCCCGAAGGGATTGCCTTATCCCGCCTGCACCCTTGTGAAGGGCGACGCACGCGTGGCACAAATTGCCGCCGCCTCGATTCTCGCGAAAACGAGCCGTGATCACTTAATGACCGAAATGGAAGTTGATTATCCTGGTTACCACTTCGCTAAGCACGCGGGCTATGGCACAGCCGTGCATCTTGAAGCACTCAAAGTACTGGGCCCATCTGCCATTCACCGCAAAACCTTTGATCCCGTGAAGACGATGCTCGCCAACGGGAGTGCACCTCGCGATACCGCTTCTTTGGAGACGAAAGAATGACTTCTCCTCTTTTTACCCGTATTGAAAGCGATGCGAATGCGCGCTTTAAACGTTGGAAAAAATTAGCGCTTGAATCGCGTAGTGTGAAAAAAGAGGGCGCGACGCTTTGCGAAGGGGCGCACCTTGTGATGTGCCTTTTAGAGCGCCCAGAAGTTAATGTCACGGCTATTTTGCTCGATGAAAAGCATGTGAACGAAGAAGTCCAGGCGCTTCTTGGGAAGCTTCAAGAGACGCATCCTCGCGCGCCGCTCTACACCTTAACGCCAGCGCTTTACAACACACTCTCCCCAGTGGAACATGGGGTAGGGTTGATGGTCGAAATTGAGGTGCCCAAGGTGGACAAGACTGCCAAGCTCACCGGGGATATTCTTTACCTTGATGGTGTGCAAGACGTGGGGAACGCAGGCACACTCATTCGTACCGCAGTAGCGGCAGGGGTGAAAACCATTGTCGCTTCGCCTCAGACTGTCCTTCTTTGGACGCCGAAAGTCCTGCGTGCTGCAATGGGCGCACATTTTGGCGCGAAGATTCTTGAGGGCATGACGATTGAGACTTTCCGTGACCAGTTTTCTGGCACGATTTGCGTAGCAGATGCCAGAGGCGGAGAAGACCTTTTTGCCACCACCACATACCCCGAAGGGGAAACGGCGTGGGTGATGGGCGCAGAAGGCCCCGGCATTTCTGAGCGTGCATTGGAGCTCTCTGATCGTCGCTTTTATATCCCGATTGAGGCGGATTGCGAAAGTTTGAATGTGGCCGCCGCTGGCGCTGTCTGCCTTTTTGAGCAACGCCGTCGTCGCCTTGCGCGTTAATGGAAAAGAGTGCCAAAAGCTTGGCAATTCACGACAGGAAAAACCCGAAGGCTTGAAGCGAACCCCGCGAAAGATTGATTTCTCGGGGTTTTGTTTCGCCCGTTGACTTAGTCCTCATGACTGGGGCGGTTTTCTTCTCTATTCCTCACCCCTATAATGGAAGGACACACATCAATCCTTCAGTTGAGGAGCTGATTTATGCTGAATTTTAATTACTACAATCCCTGCCGTTTGGTCTTTGGTCGAGACGCCGAAAAAGAAGCCGGTAACCTTGCCGCGTCTGTTTTGGGCGGAAAGGGGCGCGTGCTCGTCGTCTATGGTGGCGGCTCTGTGGTGCGCTCCGGGCTTCTGGCTCGTGTTGAAGAAGCACTCACCCAAGCAGGTCACACGGTAGTGGCACGTGGTGGCGTACAGCCCAATCCTCAGATGAGCTTTGTGCACCAGTTGCTTGAAGAATTTAAAGACGACCAAATTGATTTGGTCTTGGGCGTGGGTGGTGGCTCTGTGATCGATACCGCAAAGTCCACCGCCGTAGCGCTCAAAACCAAGGCGGATCCGTGGCCCTATTTTGCGGAAGGCCGTATCCCAACGGAAGCCCTTCCTGTGATGGCGATTTTGACGCTTCCTGCTGCAGGAAGTGAGCAGTCCATTCGCTCGGTGATGACCCACGAAGGCATCAAGACGGGGATTGGCGCAGAATGCATTCGCCCGAAAGTGGCGATCATCAATCCTGAACTCTTTATGACGTTGCCTCTTAAGCAGGTGGGCTCTGGTGTGGTGGATATGATGTCGCACATTATGGAGCGCTATTTCTCCGCCACGGACAACACCGACTACGTGGACGCACAATCTGAAGCCGCGCTTCGCACTGCCATGGAACATGGTCGCAAGGTTTACCAAGATCCGAAAGACTATGACGCTTGGTGTCAGGTCGCCATGGTCGGCACCTTCGCACACAACGGCTACTTTGGCTTGGGCCGTCAAGAAGACTGGGCCTGCCACGCGATGGAGCATGAAATCTCTGGCTGGAACGATGCGATTGTGCACGGCATGGGGCTTGCGATTTTGATTCCGAATTGGATGCGCTATGTCTCGCAACAAAAACCCGCTCGCTTTGTGCAGTTTGCCCAGAATGTGATGGGCATCACGCCACAAGAAAGCGACACGGAAACGATCGAATTGGGGATTGCAAAGCTCTGCGCCTTCTACCAAGACATGGGCATGCCCCTGAAGCTTTCTGAATTGGGCGTCACCGATTGCCCAGTGGCCCAATTAGCAGAACGCTGCTGTCGCCGTGGCCCAGTGGGTAAACTCTTACCGCTTGCCGCCGCTGATGTGGCAGCGATTATGGAAGCCTCGCTCTAAGAAAGTAGCCATCTAAATGTGATGAGCTCAGTCGTTTTGGCTGGGCTCATTTGTTTTCTCCTCAACAAAACGACAAGTTGCGCTAAACTGCTAGCTTGACTCCTAAAAAGACAAAGACCAGAGAAGAGATGCAATCGTTTTGGATTTTAATTTCAGCGCTTCTTGCCACACTGTCCTACGCGCTGATGAAATTAACACCACAGTACGCCTTTCATGAACTCTTTTTCATGCGAGCGGTGTTTTTGGCAATCGTGGTGTTTGCGCTTCTTCTCGTGCGTCGTGTCTCGCTTAAAACCACACATCCCCTCTTGCAAGCAGCTCGTATTTTCTTTGCCATCGTTGCGCTCAACTGCAATATCGTCGTGACGCAACACATTCCTTTGAGCACTGCGCAAACGCTTGCCTTCACGTCTCCACTTTTTGTGGGGTTTATGCTTGTGTTGGCAAGCCTTTGGAAGAAAACGCCCGTCAATTGGGCGATGGTCGGAACGCTACTGTTGGGCTTTGGCGGCGTGGATTTGATGCTCCGCCCATCTTTTGCCGATACAGGTTTCGTTTACCCTGCGCTGGGGCTTCTCGCAGGTTTTAGCTCTGCCTGTGGGAGTCTTATTCTCACACGCTTAGGTCGAGGTGGGGAGCCCATTTTGCGAACGGTCTTTTATCTTGCTATGGGAAGTCTACTTTTCTCAGGTGGCGCGGTTTTCCTTTATCCTCTCTCAGACCTCAAAGAACTCTTTTTGGAACCGACTCTCCTTTTGATGGGGCTATGCACGGCAGGCGCGCAACTCGCACAAACGCAAGCTTGGGGAAAAGGTCATACGCTTCTTTGCGCGAATTTGCAGTTTTCGACCATTTTCTTTGGTGCGTTTTTGGGGTGGCTTCTTTTTGCCGAAGTGCTCGATTGGGTAAGCTACGTCGGGATTTCCATTGTCTTTACTGCCGCGATTCTCGCGACGATGATCAAACTTCAGAGTAAACGCGCATAAAAAATCGCTCTCAAAACTTCCATCTTGAGAGCGATTTGGCGATTCAACGTACTCGGATTAGTGGTCAGACTTAATCCCTGCGCCACACATCGTGATCAGCACATCACGCTTCGGACCCGTATCTTCACAGAACTTCAACCAAGCCGCATAGTTTGCAGCCGTAGTGTGTTCACAATAGATCCCACGGCGAGCAAGTGCGGCACGAGCTTCGAGAATGCGATCTTCAGGGGCGTGCACCACCGTCACATTGTGTTTTTGCATGTAGGCGAGTAGTTCATGACCGCGCATCGGCTGGCCAATAGCAATGCCTTCTGCAATCGTGGGTTGAGGAGTAATCTGAGCGGGCTCGTCTTTTCCTGCCTGGCGTGCTTGGTAGAGCGGGTCGCAGAGTTCACTTTGCAGTGCAACCACGTGCGGTTCTTCTTTAATCGCGCCCGAAGCCATTAAGTGTTCAATCGCTTTCATCACGCCAATAAAGAGCGTGCCGTTCCCAACAGGGACGACGATATAAGCGGGAAGGCGGCCCAACTGCTCAAAGGTTTCGTAGAGATAGGTTTTCGTGCCTTCGTAGAAGTAGGGGTTATAAACGTGGTTGGCGTAATAGGCGCCCCCTTCTTTCACTGCCGCGCGACAAACATCCGCACAGTGGTCACGTGTTCCCGGAATCACATGTGCCTTAGCGCCGTGCGCTTCAATCATCGTGATCTTCTTGGGGCTAGTGCCTTCGGGGACGTAAATATCGCATTCGATCCCCGCGCGAGCGCAGTAAGCGGCAACACTATTGCCTGCGTTGCCACTAGAATCTTGTACACAACGCTTCACACCAATTTCCACCATGTGGCTAACGAGTGCCGCCGCGCCACGGTCTTTAAAGGAGAGCGTGGGCATGTAATAGTCCATCTTGAGGAGGACGTCGCCACTTGGGTCGAGCGGAATAATCGGCGTCATGCCTTCACCCATGGTAACGCCTCGCCACGCTTCCCCATCAATCGCCATAAAGCGGCGATAGCGGAAAAGGCTCCACTCCTTGGTGTCAATTAAGGCAGAATCCCAGGCAGGGGGTTCAAAGGCGATATCAAAGAGTCCACCACAGTGGCAGTGGGCATCCTGAGTGGTGGTGGGCGTTAGGGCGCCACAGCGCGTACAAACAAAATTCATTTCAAAAACCTCCTTTAATCGGCGCTCATCTTGCGCACTTCATCGATATAGGCATAAACCGTGACGCGGGACATCTCGAGTTTTTCCGCCACAATATCCACGGCACCCTTCATCTGGAAGACACCACGCGACTCCATAAACTGAATCATCTCGAGGCGACGCTGACGCGTGAAGGGGCGTTGCGTTTGATTGATCACACTGTCAATCAGGCTCGTTACGATGTCGAGCATGTTGTGGTTGACATTTGTGGGGTCAATGGAGTCCGTCGAGAATTGCGTTGGCGTAATTGTCGTATCCGCTTTGTCAATCCCCGGGAGAAGCGAAGTTAGAAGCTGAATCTGCTCGGTGATCTTGGTGGTATCGAGGTTGATACAAAGGGCACCCAAAAGCGTGCCATCTGCCGCGCGGATAAAGAGCGAAGAAGAGCGGATGAGTTTTTTATGGTGGCGGAAGTAATAATTCGGGATCACGCCTTCTGCGCTCTCGGCTGCGACAAGCGCCTGAGAGATCAAATGATTAAAACTTTCCCCGACTTTTCTCCCTGTCACATGCCCGTTGGCCACATAGCAAACGGACTTTTCTGGCGTCCGTAAGTCGTGTAGGACGACCTCACAGTCTTGTCCAAAAGTTTGGACGATCAGTTCAGCCACAGCAACGTAAGGGAGGAGTTCAGCGGGGATGGCTGCGACTGGTTGGGACGAGTCACTCATGAAAAGCTTTCCTTAGAAACGTGAAGGAGTTTGAGATTTCAGTACAATGAGGGGCGTATTTTTTTTGGAACGCTCACCTGCCTATTGACCAAAAAGTTGGCGATAGAAAAATGAAAAGATCATAAGAAATGATCTACATATAGAATAAATTCTATAACAAACCTTTTTGAAATAGCGAGAAAAAGGTGTTCTTTTTCTCTTTCATAAAGAAGAAATTCTGAGGTTGAAGCGCTCCGGACATCGAAAAGTAGAAAAGAGAACAGCATGCAACGCAGTGATTTTGAATTGATGGCCCCAGCGGGATCCCTTGAAGCTATGATGGCGGCATTTCAAGGGGGCGCGGATGCAGTCTATTTTGGAGTGGGACACCTCAATATGCGTGCGCACTCGGCGCGCAGTTTCACGGAGGATGACCTACCTGAATTAGCCAAGCGCTGTGCAGACCACGGCGTAAAGAGTTTTTTGACGGTCAATACCGTGCTCTACGATGAAGACCTCGATGCGATGCGAGCCGTGATGGAAAAAGCCGCTCGCGCAGGGATTTCTGCGGTGATTGTGGCGGACGTTGCTGCGATGCTTGCCGCACGCGCCGTGGGGCTTGAAGTGCATCTTTCCACACAGCTGAATATCGCAAATGTGGAGGCTCTTCGCTTTTATGCGCAGTTTGCTGATGTAGCGGTGCTCGCTCGTGAGTTAACGCTGGAGCAAGTGGCTCACATTCATCAAGCTGTCATTTCAGAACCCATTTTGGGACCTTCTGGGAAACCCATTCGCCTTGAGATGTTCTGCCACGGGGCGCTCTGTATGGCTGTGAGTGGTCGTTGCTACTTGAGTGAAGGTACGCGTGGAAAGAGCGCTAACCGTGGGGAGTGCCTACAGACTTGCCGTCGCGAATACATTGTGAAAGATAAAGAGCGCGATATTGAATTGGAAGTCGACAATGGCTACATCTTCTCGCCTCAGGACTTAAAAACGATTGGCTTTTTGGATCGTATGGTTTCGGCTGGTGCACGCGTTTTTAAGATCGAAGGGCGCGCTCGTGGTCCAGAATATGTGCGTACCGTGACAGCTGCTTATAACGAGGCCCTTATTGCCATTGCCGAAGGTCATTGGGAAGAAGCCTCTCGCAGTGCTTGGGATGAGCGCTTAGCGACCGTCTTTAACCGTGGGTTCTGGGAGGGCTACTATTTGGGCACACCGGTGGCAGAGCTCACCGATGGCTATGGCTCTAAAGCAACGGAGCGCAAAGTTTTCACCGGTCAGTGTTTGAGTTACTACTCGAAAGCGGGCGTCGGTTACTTCCGCATTCAGGCTGGAGAATTGAAAGAGGGCGATAAAGTGATTATCACGGGTCCCACCACAGGGGCCGTGCCCGTAGAAGTGCAGGGCTTGCGTGTGAATGATCAGCCTGGCACAGTAGCGAAGAAGGGTGATGAGGTCACCTTCAAAGTGCCCGAAAAGATTCGTACCCACGATAAACTCTATCGCATGGAAAAGGCAGATCGCTAAAACGACGACGCTCAAGTGCGCTTAATCACGCTACAATGGTTCTAACCAATGAGAGCATCTTCTCTAACGGGAAGGTGCTCTTTTTTCACGAACAAGAACAACAAGGAAAAAGACTATGTGGAATGCGTTTTTAAGCGCTTATAGCAGAAAGAATTATTTCCGTCTGCGCGGGACCACACCGCGCAAAACATTCTGGCTCTATACTTTTCTCTACTACGCCTTGATTATCGTGGGCGTTTTGGTGAGCGCTGTGCTCCCGAAAAACGTCCAGGTGTTTGCCTTTGGCATCGTTTTCGTTTTCATGATTTTCTCGATCATTCCAGGTATCACGATTGCAGTGCGTCGCCTGCATGATTCGGGACGCTCTGGCTGGTGGCTTCTCCTTTGTGCTGTGTTAAACGGTTTGTCGGGTGCGAGCGAAGTGCCTGAATTCGCGATGGTGGGAAGCGCCCTGTCGCTAATCGGCGTAGCACTGGCTGTGTGGCTCTTAACGCGCCCCGCAAAGCCCTCGAAATACTCTGAGCAAGAAGCGCAACTCGCTGCGCTGGAGACGAAAGAGCCAGCAGAAGAGAAGCCTTTCACGGGCTACGAAGAACCTCGTCAGTAACTTCTGTTTAAATTAGTGAAAGCGAAGAGAGAACACTTTGATCCATAGCCTAAATAGGCTAAGATGAAAGAACTTTCTGAGCGACAAACACTCGTGGTGGTGAACGCTCACTGTCACGGGTGTTTTTGTTTAGACAACTCGTTGTTTAAAGACATTGTTTTTCTATGTGGTCTTTATTTTTAGAAGCCTTTAGCCGAGGACATTTCGCGACCCTCGCAGGTCGCACAACGCGCCGAGAATTCTGGTCCTTTGCCTTCTTTTATCTCTTGATTTCCTTTGTCCTCAATGCGCTGAGTTTCTATGCGGCAACCTCGCTGCATCCCACGCTCTTCGTCATTTTGCAGGGCATCTCTTTTGTGTGGTCTTTGGGTACCGTGCTTCCGGTGATCTGTATTACGGTGCGCCGTTTCCGTGACGCTGGCGTTTCGCCTTGGTGGGTGGGCGTTCTTTTGGCACTGCAGTTTGTGGTGCAAATTTGGATTAAGTA
Organism: uncultured Sutterella sp.; assembly: GCA_905197905.1. Classification (GTDB taxonomy): domain Bacteria; phylum Pseudomonadota; class Gammaproteobacteria; order Burkholderiales; family Burkholderiaceae_F; genus Sutterella. The sequence continues at coordinate 43,125 of CAJKAP010000009.1, forward strand.
CGCTCTCGCGCAGTGGGAAGTGATTGTCGCGATGTTGATTGCGCTTCTCGCCATGATTGCCTGGTTCTGGATTTTGTTGCGCCCGTCGCAAGCCTATTTCACGCACTAAGAGGAATGGACCATGTACCGATTGCCACCGAGCGACTACACCTTAGCGGACATTGAGCGCTTTTGTCAGTTGACGTTGCGCCGAGGCTCAACGCTAGTGAGCGTCAAAAAGACGCCCGAAGATATGCGTGTCGTGTTAGGGGCGTGGCTTTTGGGGTTGCCAGCAGAATTTTCTCGCACTGAGGCGCTTGAGAGCGCCAAAGAGTTTCTTTCAGAAGAGGGCGCTTGGCTCTCGGAAATTCCTGAGGCGATTTTGGGCGCAGCGATTGAAGAGGGGCTTCTTGAAGTGCTCGACTTTGGCGAGCGCTTTACGCAACGCCAAGGGGTGCGCCCTGGGATCAATCGTCATCGTTTAATTGATGAAATTGAAACGGCTCAGAGCATTATGGCTGAGCGCCGCGCTCGGGTGCGTGGAGAATTGCAAGCGAAAAACCGCGCGGTGAATGCAGCCCCTGTGCCTGAGATAAACTCGGAAGCTGATGAGCGCTTCATGCGCCTAGCGCTCGAAGAAGCCCGTGCTGCACAAGCGCGTGGTGAAGTCCCGATTGGCGCAGTACTTGTGAAGGATGATGAGGTCATCGCCTCAGCAGGAAACCGAACCCGAGGGGATTGCGATCCCACGGCACACGCGGAAGTGCTTGTTTTGCGTGAAGGCGCAAAAAAGGCAGGAAATTACCGTCTTGATGAGGCCACACTTTACGTGACGCTTGAGCCTTGCCCAATGTGTGCTGGCGCGATTATTCAGGCAAGAGTGGGGCGGGTGGCTTTTGCGAGCGCCGACCCGAAAATGGGCGCTATGGGTGGCGCGCTCGATCTTGCAGAAGTCGAAGGCGTGAACCATCGAGCGCGCATCTCTTGCGGTTGCTGTCAAGACGAGGCGCAAGGGTTACTTCGTCAATTCTTCGATGAAAAACGCCAGAAAAACGCATAGTATTGCTAATAGACAAAAATTAAAGTGTAGAGAAAATGGCAAACGATTTGAATACTTCCAATTCTTCCAGAGCACCCTTTAGTGGGGTAAAGCTCACCGTGGTGGCTCCTTCTCGTCAGTGGGTGACTGAAACGGGTGAAATGGACCTCGCATTGCATGAAAAAGCGCGTGCAGCGCTTGATGCGTTGGGCTTTAGTGTAACGACACTTGAGGGCGTTTATAAGGAAGATCGTCGTTTTGCGGGAACGGATGCAGAGCGCGCGGCAGATTGGATGCGTGCACTCACCGAAGTTGAAGCTGACATGGTCATCGCGCTTCGCGGTGGCTGGGGTGCGGCGAGAATTCTGCCGCTCCTCGATTGGGAAAAGTTAGCGGGCACGCCAGAAGGCGAGGATGTTGCTTCGCGCAAAGAGATTCCCCTTGTGGGCTTTTCGGACTTTACCGCCATTAACCTCGCCATGCTCGCGAAAACGAACCGCGTCACGTGGCAGGGCCCTACGCTCAAAGATTTGATTGAACCTACTGAGCTCACCCTTGAAGGACTTCAAATGGCGCTTGGTCGTCGTCCTTGGGAAGTGACGTGGCAAAACGCAACAGGCTATGGTGCGAGAGAGGCGCTCGAAGTGGAAGGGCCACTTTGGGGCGGCAACCTCACCGTGCTCGCGTCTCTTATCGGAACACCTTATTTCCCGAAAAAAGAACAAATTGCGGGCGGCATTCTCTTTTTAGAAGAAGTAGGAGAAGCCGCTTACCGCATTGATCGCTTCTTGATGCAGCTTGCCCTCACGGGCATCCTTTCTCAAACGCGTGCCATTGTCTTAGGGCACTGCACGGGGGCAGATCGCGCCTGCGGTTGGGAAGGCGATTTCTCACTTCGCGATGCGCTAGCTGATAGTGTGGCTCGCACGGGCGTTCCCATTATCACAGGGCTTCCCTTTGGGCACACGCACAGTAAAGTCTCGCTTCCTGTGGGTGCACGTGTACGCTTAACGCGAGAGGGTGAACGTGTTGCCCTGCGTTTAGCGAATGAGGAGCCTCGCCATGTCTGAGAGCTTCTGGAAACGAGCCTATCGCGCGGTGTTTCGTCCTTCTGCCTCTCACATGACGGGACGCATGATCAGTAAGATGATTCTCACCTCGCTCAAACTCCACCCTGTGGCATTGCTCGCGCAGTTTGCCGGGATGACGAGCTTGGTGGCCACTTTCTGGCAAAGTGAAGTAAGCCGCGTGTTTCTCCTGGTTTGGTACGCCTTTGGACTTGCGCAGATTTACTTTGCGCTCCGCTACGTGCGCTACTTCTGGCAAGACCGCGATCGCGTAGCGCGCATTCGTATTTGGGTGCGACGCTGGACGGCGCTTGCGATTGCCGCTGGGATTATTTGGGGGGTCGCAGGGCCTTCGCTCATGCTCCCGCTCTCTGGGATCTCACAAGTCGTCACTGTGGCCGTCGTGGTTGCGGTGACCTTTGCGAGTTGGCCAGTGTACTCTTGCTGGCTCCCGTCGCTCACGGGCTTTACGCTTCTCTCGCTCATTCCCTTGATGGTGACTTTTGCGGTGCAGTTTGGTATTAGTGAAGCGCTGATGGTGCTCGTGATGATCGTGAGTTGCGCCTTTATTCTTTATTCTGGGCGCAAATTGAACGAAATGGTGCTCGCCTCGATTTTGACGGACGATAAAAACCGCCGTCTGGTAGAGCGCCTCAAGGTGGAAGTGAACCAGTCAGAAAAGGCGCGCCGTCAGGCCGAGCATTTAAGTGAACGTCGCTCGCGCTTTTTCGCGGCAGCTAACCACGATATTCGACAGCCCTTGCAGGCAATGGGGATTTACTTGGATCTTCTGCGCCGCCGCTCCACGCCTGCCACCGCGCCCATTGTGGAAGAGTTGGTGCACACAAGCGAATCGATTTCTACGTTGGTCGAGCAGGTGTTAACCGTCACGCGAATGGAATTTGGTCGCTTAGATCTGCACCCCGAAGTGATTGCGCTTCCAGAGTTTTTAGAAGAGCTTGTTCAAGAGTGCCGGCCCATTGCCGAAAAGCGTGGTCTCTCGGTGCGCTTTGCTTCCGTGCCTGTCTCGATCACCACGGACCGCTTAATGCTCAAACGAGCGCTTAAAAACTTGGTGAGTAACGCCATTGCGTATTCTGACGCTGCGAAAGCACGTGTTCCTGAAATCGTGATTGGGGCACGCCGTCTGGGTAACGGGGACATTACGATTGGCGTTTATGACTGTGGTCCAGGCTTGAGCGCAGAAGATAAAACGCGTCTTTTTGAAACGTTCTACCGAGGCTCCGCTGGAAAGCAGCAGCCCAGCGGTGGCTTTGGCCTTGGACTCTCGATTGTGAAGGGGATTGCGGGGCAGCTCGATGCCAAGCTCTCGGTGGGCTCTAAACCAGGGCGAGGGAGCGTTTTCCGACTCACCTTTGCAAAGCATGAAACGCTCGATGAAAAACGCAATCAAAGTGGCGCCACGAAGCGTGCACTGCGCCCTTCGTGGCACGGGACCGTACTTCTTCTTGAAGACAACACCATGGTCGCTAACGCCATTGGTGAGATGATGCGAGGGTGGGGCGCGAGTGTGCAGATTTTCCACGCACCAGACGAGGCTTTCTTTAGTTGGGTCGAAGCGGAAATTGAAAAGGTCGAACTCTTTATCACTGACTTTAACTTAGGGGAAGACGTTGCGGACGGGCTCGAAGTGCTTGCCAAAGTGCACCATATGGTGGCGGACGACGAACACGCCCCAGTGAACGTCCTTCTCACGGCAGTGGCGCGAGACTTAATTGAAACGCGTTGGGAAGAATTGGAAGAAGAGGGTGCAACGGGCGATATGCGCTTCCCGGCGGTCCTTCAAAAGCCGGTGGACGAGAGCGACCTATTGGCACTCCTGCCAAACGAAAAGACAAGCGAAAAGATAGGCGCTTAAGGCTCAGGTTTGTCAAACGTTTGAGCGAGCGATAAAATAGACAGAATTTAGACAATTTAGCAAGGCGCAACGCACGCCTTCTTTGGGAGAAGATTATGCAGTACATCATTGTGGACGATCACGCACTGGTCACCTCGGCCGTGTCGATGTTGCTTGAAGATAAGGATGAAAACGCCAAAGTCTTCACCGCGTCGTCTTCGAGCGATGCACTCAAGGTGATCGACGAAGAGGGCGACAATACTGATCTGTTGATTTTGGATTTAGGTCTTCCTGGCGTGCAGGGGACTGAGTTGATGGAAGAGATTGTTCGCCGTCAGCCATTGCTCAAAATCCTGGTTCTCTCGGGGTCCACTGATCGCACCAGCATCATGCGCGTCTTGCAGCTGGGTGCTGCGGGTTTTGTCCCCAAGAGCTTTGACCCAGAAATGCTTTCTACCGCGATTGACTTTGTGTTGAAAGGGGGCGTCTTTATTCCGACGAAGCTTTTAAGCGATGGGCAGCGTGAAGGACTTTTCCAAGAAACCACGGAACGCTTGCGTCCTCAGACGCCAGAAGTGCATCTGACAGAACGCCAGCGCGATGTGCTCCAGCATCTTGCGAAAGGCGCTCCGATCAAGCGTATCTGCTTAGACTTGAACCTCTCTGAGGGGACGGTGAAAACCCACGTCTCTGCGATTTACCGCGCTTTTGGCGCAACGAATCGCACCGAAGCGCTCCTTGCCGCACGCCGTGCGGGCTATAACGTAGATGTCTAGTCAAAAAGTCTTCTAACGAAAATGGGTGGCAGTGTTTGAAGTTGCCACCCATTTTGCTTTTTAGTCAAAGAGCTGATCAATGCGCTTGGCTTCTGCCTTGCGAGCAGCTTCTGCTGCTTGAAGCGCTTCCCAATTGGTTTTCACACTCGTAATGCCATCAATTGGGACATCAAATTCCAAGCGTCCTTCTGCTGGCGCAATCCTAACGCGTGGCATCCAGACGTTACGAGCAGGGGAGCCGCCTGTTTGATAAGCGCCAATTTCTGAAGTGGCCTTATAGCGTTTGGCAAGTGCCGCTTCGACGGGTTCGAGCTTCTCTGCGCTCGCCTTGGTATTTACGATGAGGCGCACTAGGCGGTGCGAGTCAGCATCAAACCAAAGGTCGCTGCGCACTTCTTTCGGCAATCCAAAGCAAGCACCTGTGAGCGTGAGTGCAAAGCTCCCGTTAGGATAAATCGCGGGCGTGCCTAAGCGGCAGTCAGAACGCGAGGCGGCCCAAGTCTGTAACTCTGGGAGCGTGGTGTGGCCAATCAAAAGACCAGAGAAGCGCGGGTAGCGAGCGTTAGGATCCGCGTCTAACCATTGACGCGTCTCCCAGGCTTGGCGAGCAACAGCACCATAAAGAATCGTGACGCCACCTTCTGGGTCGCGTGAGAGTTCAAGCTCGGCGGCTGGGGCACGCCAAACCAAATCTTGGCGCACTTTGGTCCAGAGCCCTTCAGGATCCATTTTGGCCGTCATGCCTTTGAGTTCACTTTCGGCGTATTTCACTTTGTCGGCTGGAATTTGGAGATAAAGGTCAGAGACAATCCCATCGACCGTGTAACCAATCAAAAGCGTCTGCGCACCTAGCCCAAAATCGTCTCCCGTCACCACGTGGCGGGGCCCGAGCGGTGCATCATCAGAATAAAAGGCGTTTTCTTTAAAGCGCGCTTCAATATCGGCTTTCGTCGTTTGGTACGGTGTAATTCCTAAGAAAGCAGGAATCGTGCCCAGTGCTGGTGGGGTTTTGGGCTGTGTTTTCTCGACAACTTGAGCGCTCCACGTGGCAGCGGCCTTGGCTTCAGGATTAGGATTATCTTCGCCGTAATCCTTTTCCACCTTGGGCTTAGCATCAGCTTTTCCTGCTTTCCCTTCTGCTTTGCCTTCAGTCTTAGGCGCTTCGGTGGCTTTGCCTTCTGGCGCGACGGGAACGGTTTCTACGCCGTCTTTCTCTACCGTGGGTTTCGCGTCTTCCGTGGGCGCGGGAGTATTGACAGTTTCGAGCGTTTTATGTTCAGTCGTGTCGCTAGGCGCTTCGCCTTCAATGAGCGCTTTGAGTGCGTCGTCTGGGTCAACCACATCAGGCACATCGGTTGCGTTGTCTTGCGTGGGAGTGCTCGGCGCAGTTGTTTCCTTTGCGTCCTCTGTTGCTAGTCCTTTTTCTTGAATGACCGCATCGATCGGATCTTCAGCAGGGGCGGCCATGACGCCCGGCGCAGACATGACCCCGAGAAGCCCTAAGGCCAATAGCGCCCGAGAGTAGCGACGAAGAAGAGTGGCATCGATTTTTTTCATATTCACCATAGCATTTCACTTTGAAAAGGCGCGCGGAAGCATTCGTGCGGACAATTCTGAGGTTTGATTTAACTATTGTGGCGCATTTCAAAGCGGGTTGCCTCGCGGAATTCTGTCAAAAAGCGTTGCAAGGCGAAAGCAAAACACGCAAAAGAAGAGGGGGAGAGGGGGAGAAACGAACTTCTGGGTGCTTCAGTGTAAGGGAAATTCCCAAGAGGAAAATCCGCAAAAATGACCCAGAAAGCGTGATTTTCTCGCTCGAAAATGCCTTGTTGCGCCTAAAATGGTATTAACGACGACAATAACAGAGGAGTGCTGAATGTCATCCAAAAATACGACAACTACCCCAACATCGAGTATCGATCTGACAGAGCCTCGCCTTTATACCAACCGAGAAATCAGTTGGCTTACCTTTGACCAGAAGGTGATGGAAACGGCGGCGGATAAGTCCGTGCCGCTCTTAGAGCGCCTTAAATTCTTCTCGATCTTTTTCAACAACCTCGATGAATTCTATATGGTGCGCGTGAAGAACTTGCAGCAGCAAGCTCGTCGTGGCGTCACCTCCACAGCGGCTGACGGCCTCACCGCCGCACAGCTTTTAAAGCAGATTCGCGACATCACGCAGAAGATGCTCGACGATGCGGAAAACCTGTGGGTTACGGAGTTGCTCCCGGCTTTGAAAAAAGAAGGGATTGAACTCGTTACTTACAAGGCGCTGAGCGCTAAAGAGCAAGCTCTTGCGGACGACTTCTTTGAGCATGAAGTGTTCCCCACGTTAACGCCTCAGTCCGTTGACGCAGGGCATCCGTTCCCACTCATTTCCAATACGAGTATTAACTTCGTGATTGAATTAACGGGGACGCATCCTTCGGTGGCGGGGCTCACACGCTTTGCACGACTGAAATGCCCGAACAATTTGCCGCGCTTCCTCTACTTTGGACGTCAGGGCACGAACCCCACGCTTTCCACTCGCCCAGAAGGCTCTCGCATTTTGTGCTTGGAAGACTTGATTGTGGCGCGTCTCGATCGCTTGTTCCCTGGCTACGAAATTAAGTCCACGGGGCTCTTCCGTATTATTCGTAACACGGACGGCGAAATTGAAGAAGACGAGGCCGATGACCTCTTGGCCGCGGTGCGCGACTATGTGGAGCAGCGCCGCTTTGGCTCTGTGGTGCGACTGCAGATTGAATACGGCATGAGCCGTCGTCTGCAGGAATTCTTGATTAAGAATTTGAACGTGACGCAAACGCAAATTATGCGTACGCGTTTGCCCTTTAGCCCCTCGGACTTTATTCAAATCTCTGGCCTTGACCGTGATGATTTGAAGTATCCGCCCGTGGCATCTCGCTTGCCGCCACCCTTCCAGGCAGAAGGGGACTTGTTTGGGACGCTCCTTGAGAAGGATCTCCTTCTCTACCATCCCTATGAATCCTTTGATGGAACGGTGGAATTCTTGCAACGCGCCTCGCGTGACCCGAAAGTGGTGGCGATTAAACAGACGCTTTACCGTTGTGGATCGAATTCCCCGATCGTACAGGCCCTTCTTGACGCACGCCGTTGCGGCAAGCAGGTGACGGCCGTTGTGGAATTAAAGGCTCGCTTTGACGAAGAGCGCAATATCAACTGGGCGGAAAACTTAGAAGCCGCTGGGGTGAATGTGGTCTACGGGTTCCCGAACTTGAAGATTCACGCAAAGCTCGCTTTCGTGATTCGTCGTGGGGAAAAGAACCTTGAGCGCTTTGTGCATATCGGCACGGGGAACTACAATGCGGGCTCGGCCAAGATTTACACCGACTTGGGGCTCTTTACCTCGAACCGCGAAATTTGCGACGATGTGCAGGAGCTCTTTAACGTGATGACGGGCTGCGGCGTGGTGGACCACTATCGCAGTCTCTGGGTTTCGCCCGTCAATATGCGCGACAACATGATTGCCGCGATTGATGCGGAAATTGAAAGCCACAAGAAGCACGGCAACGGCTACATCCTCTTTAAGCTCAATCAGTTGGTAGACCCAAAGGTGATTCGTGCGATGTATCGCGCGAGCCAAGCTGGCGTGAAGATCGACTGTATTGTGCGTGGGATCTGCTGCTTGCGTCCGGGGATTCCGGGTGTCTCAGAAACGATCACAGTGCGCTCCATTGTGGGTCGCTACCTTGAGCACGCTCGTGTCTACTGCTTTGGCAACAACGGCAACATGAAGATGTACATGGGGAGTGCGGATATGATGCCGCGCAATTTAAATGGTCGTATTGAAACGGTGACACCGATTAATGCGCCAGAGTTGCGTGAACGCATTCTGCACGACATCCTTGAACCGCAGTTGGCCGACAATACCAACGCTTGGATCTTGAAGTCTGATGGCAACTACGATCGCGTTGTACGCGCGAAAGACGAGGCGGTCTACTCAAGCCAAGACTTGATTCGTGATTTGCTCAATTCGCATGGCTAATGCTGGCACTTTGAGTTAACACTTCCACAAAAAAAGATTCGCCCGCAGTCCTTTGATTGGTACTGCGGGCGAATTGTTTTTGAGCTCTTCGAGAAGCTAACCAACGGTTAGTTCATAAAGTCGATCGAAATCGGGCGGGAATTCTTCTTAGCCTGAATTTCAGCGCGCTGACGTTCAAGTTCGAGACGCACTTTTTCCTTAGCGGTCTTGGTGCGTTCCACTTCTTCCTTCGTCAAGCGTTCGAGCTGCGTCTTCTTCAACTTGCCTTCAAGAATGGCGAGTTCAGCGGCCAGCTCTTGTTCGCGATCCTGCATTTCTTCCAAGCGGTCTTCACGAGCCTGCTGGCGCTGGATCTTGGCGCGGTCGCGTGCATCAATGGCGGCGTTACTTTCGCGCAACTGTTCGAGCTGCTGAGCTGCGCCTGGACCCATGCCCTGATAAGCCATTTCACGGCGTTCTTGGTAGTTGTTTGCGCAACCAGCAAGAAGCGTAGCGGAAAGAGCAACCACAGCCAAAAGCGATGTCTTAGCGGATGTCATAGTGCTTGCCTCCTTGTTACTTGCTCTTCACACAACCACCGGGGTTGTTCGGCTGAATACGTGCATCACCCTGGTTCGGGGAGACGAGCATGGCGGTTCCTAAACGGAATTCGCAAACGTTACCCACCTGAGCGGACTGATAGAGACGACCATCTTTGCCACGGAAGGTGAGCTGCACGCCGTCGACAAAGTCGTTCGAGGTGCGATCGCCCACAGCTTGCCCCGCGAGGTTACCCAAAGCGCCACCAGCCAAACCGCCCATCACGCGAGAAGAGGTGGAGTGGTGACCGTGGTTACCAATAGCGGCACCAGCGATAGCACCCAAGATCATGCCAGCCATCTGAGCACGATCCTTGTCGCCAGAGGTGGGCACAGCCACCTGAGCCGGGGAGATATAAACAATTTCCACCGTTTCCACAGCCTGGACACGATTCACGGCGTTAGCAGAGTAAACGTCGGAGCGATAGCGGTTACCGTCTTCGACGACGCAGCCCGTCATGGCAAGGGTGAAAGCCAAGGTGGAGGCGCAGAGTAAAGTCTTTTTAAACATTTTCTTTTTCAAGTCCATGAAGCAAAAAAGGTTAGCCACATAGAAGTGGGGGGTTAGATGCGGTAAAGATAGCATGATTTGCAAATTCTTGCGCTCAAAAGTCGATCCCACATGTAACGAAAATGCGCAAACCTCACAAATCCTTTCGCGAGAAGGAAAAGAGGAGGGCGGCGCAAGCGCGAAAAACGCCGCCCACAATGAAGAGGGCGGCGTTTTGAGAAGTCGATTGACCTGACTTTTAGTTTTCGACAGCGATCGCGGTCAAGGAGTGGCGCGCCGCCCAAGTCCACGGGCTAGAGAGCCAGTCGTTTAACTTTTCGCGTTCTTCAGCGGTCAAGCGATTCATTTCCACAGCCTTATCGATCACTTTCGTGAAGCTGATCATTTCGTGGCAATCAACGCCCAAGCGTTCAAAGAGGTGCTTGGTTTCTTCGATTCCAAAGCTCGTAATCGCTAAGCAGTCTTCGACGATGGCGCCTTCAGCCTTTAAGCCTTCGACGGCGGAGAGAAGAGAGATACCCGTGGAGATATGGTCTTCAATCAAGAGGACACGTTTACCCGCGACACTCATCCCTTCCACACGGCTCTTATTGCCATAGGTCTTGGCGGAATTACGCACGAAAATATGCGGTTTATCCAAGCGGTAGGCAAGCGCGGCAGCGTGAGAGACACCAGCGCCTTCGACACCCGCGACGATATCGAATTCAAGCCCCAATTCCATCACTTTCGTGGCCATCGTTTCGAGCACGTCGCGCCAGGCTTCAGGGGTGGACGTAATCGTACGGTTGTCCACATAGATCGGGGTGACCAAACCAGACTTCAAGCGCATCGGGCGGTCGGTTAAGAAGACGACGGAGCCCACATTGATGAGATGTTCAGCGAGGATGTTTTCAGCAAGTTTAGATTTGTACATGTCAATATTCTCTACAAAAGTCTGATCAATTAGTCGATACCAAGAGCGCGGCGGCCGTTCACCGTGGCGATCTGCACGAGTTCGTCAAAGTAGTCAAAGCGGCAACCCGTGGCGAGCGTGGTGAGTTCGTGCCACATATCGCCAGCATTCCAAGGCACCATGGCGTCAGAGACGTTGTCCGTGCCAAGAGCGACCGTGATACCAGCCGGCACCATTTCGTCCACCGGGGTGAGCGAATTGTGCATCGGGCCAATCATTTCAGAGCGCGGCGTATCGATCCAAGCCGTCGGGCAGGCGATCATCATCACATCGGCTTCTTTCATCAACTTGTAGAGGCGCTGACGATAGGCGCGAGAGTGAGCAGCGATGGAAATACCGTGAATGGCTACCACGCGACCCTGCATGCCGTGTTCAATCGTCTTTTCGCAGAGCTGTTCGGTTTCGTATTCCACACTTTCGTTAAATTGGTCAACGTGCACATGCACCATCTTGCCCATGGACTTAGCGGTCCCCAAGATGATGTCAAAGGCTTCTGCGCCCTTGCCGTAGTCGCGTTCGTCGCGCTTCGGGAGTGCGCCGATGATATCGACCATTTCTGCACCAATGTCAAACCAACGACGGGCTTCAGGATTGATCACGCCCTTGAGCGTCTGGTTAGCGAACTTCACAGTGAGTTGATCCTTGTAGTGTTCACGAGCGCGCAAGCCAGCCTTAATGGCGCGGTCTTCAGACTGCGGGTCGATGTCAACGAACGTGGCCAAAGCGGTCACGCCCTGAGAGATCTGGTTTTCAAAGAAAATGGAGAAGCGACGGTAGAAATCTTCTTCGGTGGAATTGCGCTTTAAGCTGTCGAGAGCGTCCCACTTTTGCTGCAAGGTGCAGGTGCGGCGCATTTCTAAAACGTCAGGGGAGAGGGTGTAAGCGCGGTCAGCGTGAGCGTGAGTATTGACCCAACCACCCGCAGCCTTGATGGCCGGTTCAATGATGTCGCGGATGGTGAGGGGATGTGTCGGTGCGGACATATGAGCAACTCCTTAACAATAACAACTTTCAAAAAGGTTTAAAAAACAATAAGGCTCAATCACTGAAAAATCAGTGACTTACGGTATGCAATAGAAACACTACGGTCTTGATTGCACGAACCTAAAATTCTTTATCCTTGCTGCGGGGATCCACCGAGATCAGCACGAAATTCGCGCGACCGTCAAGGTGGGGAAAAGTCCACCACAGCAACCTCCCAAGGGCTGCAGTCGTTAGGAATTGGCGCTACAGGATAGGCGTATTGAAGTCGCCCCTCAAACTGTAGGCTAAATTGACAAGATTTTAGGTATATTGTCGACAAATAGCAAGGCGGTACATAATTTTTTACAAGTAGTCATATTTTGCATAACTTCGGGTTTCCTTGCCTTGACAGAGTATGCGTTAAAGGCTCATCATTAATAATTGACCTCTTCGCAAAAAGACACCTCCCCTCAGAGACTCTTGTGCGAAAAGAGAAGACGGACTTCTTTTTGGAGAAGTCACTATTCACCGATTTTTAGCAGGACGAAAACCCCATGACCGAAAAATTAGATCCTATCGCCTTACGCCGTACTCTCCACACCATGCCTGAGCTCGCTTTCCAAGAAGTGCGCACCTCTCAGTTTGTGGCTGACACATTGGAAAAATTGGGCTACGAAGTCACCCGCAACGTGGGCAACACCACGGGCGTCATTGGTGTGGTGAAAGGTGCAGAGCCTGGTCCCACGTTGATGTTGCGCGCTGATATGGATGCGCTTCCCTTTGAAATTGATGGTAAGCCCTGCGCGATTCACGCTTGCGGGCACGATGCACACACAGCCATGCTTTTGGCTGCCGCGAGCGAATTAAAGGACGTGGTAAAGCGCGGTACGTTGAAGGTTCTCTTCCAGCCTGCTGAAGAAACGATCGAAGGGGCTCTTGCCATGATTAAGGCGGGTGCCATTGATGACGTCGATATGATTGTGGGCGCCCATATTCGCCCTGTGCAGGACTTGGAACCTGGTACCTGCTGCGCTGCAGTGAACCATACGGCCAGCACTACGCTTTACGCCACGATTAAAGGTCGCTCCGCTCACGCCGCGCGTCCGCACTTGGGTATTAACGCGATTGACGTTGCTTGCGCCGTGGTGCAGGGCGTTCAGGCGATTTGGCTCAATCCTGCCGCTTCGTGGAGCGCTAAGGCGACGCAGTTGCATGCTGATCAGGGCGCTACGAACTCCATTCCTGAAGAAGCTCGCCTCACTTTTGACGTGCGTGCAGGCACGAACGAAGGCATGAAAGAGTTGCTTGAAAAGATGGAACACGTCATCAAATTGACGGCTGAAGCCGCGGGTGCTACCGCTGAAGTGCGCTTTGGCACACAGTGCCCGGCGGCTGACTACGATGAAAAGTTGAAGGAAGAAATCGCTGACGTGATTCGCACGGTGGTAGGACCCGATAAGCTCGCTCGTCCTTGCGGCGGTGGCGGGGAAGACTTCCACCACTATCGTTTGGCTCGCCCTGAATTGCCCGCCGCTTACTTTGGCGTGGGCGTGGGTGCTGCGCCTGGCCTACACGCTGCTACGATGGACTTTGATGAAAAGTACCTCCCGATGGGCACGGCCGTGTTTGTCGAATGGGTCAAGCGCCACTTGGCTTAATTTTTGCACGCACTGGGAGAGAGAATAAATTCTCTCCCAGATGCAGAGCGTGTTTTCTTCTAATGAAAACTAAGAGAGTGCTATTAGAAAGGTACCTGCTACGGGAAGGATTTTCTGTATTTTTTGGTGAGAAGTTACTCGCTTGCATTTTGTAAAAAACAGGAGTAGGATTCGCTGACATCAATGTTTGGAAAGGTAACAAGATGTCTTCGGATGATTTATTTCAAGGCACCATTTTTGGGTGTTCTGCTTTACTTTTTCAAGGCTTAACAGCTACAAGTGTGTTTGCTCAACCGCTTGATTTACACGACGAAGCTCTTCAGCGTGGAGAACAACGTCAACAACAGTGGCAAAAAGATATATCACCAAAATCAGATACACGTTTACCCTCACCAACCCTTCAACAAGCTCCCAAATCTCTCGAAGCTCTCGATGAATCTTGCTTTCCAATTGATGACATCCTCCTAATTGGCGAAGAATCCTCCCGATTTCAATTTGCGCTTAAATCCGCAAAATCGCAATTGACCTTTAAGCCTGGACAGTGCTTAGGCTCAAAAGCCGTCAACGCTTTGATGGTTACCGCCCAAAATGCGCTTTTAGAAGCAGGCTACAGTACCACGCGTATTGTGGCGGGTGCTCAGAATCTCAAATCTCGCAAACTAGTTTTAACCGTTATCCCTGGACGAATCCACGCAATTCGTTTTAATGAAGAAAATTCTGAGGAAACGCATGTTGCTCGTATTAGCGGTTGGCGAAATCAGTTCCCTTTCACAAAGTGAAGTGCATCATAAGAAGTCTGGTCTCATGGGAAGTGGCTTTGGGGTGACGATTGGCATGCAGAAGGTGGATACCAAGAGTCAAGGCGCGAAAGAAAGCGTCTCACAAAGCCATGTCGGTTCACTTCATGGCGATACGCTTGTGACTGCTGGCGAAAGCTACCAACAGGTCGGTAGCACGGTTTCAGCCCCTGAAGGGAACACCATTATTTCTGCAAAGCGCATTGGTGTAGAAGCCGCAAAGAGCCGTCAAACCACGGACACTGAATATAGTTATCAGCAAAAGGGTTTGACGGTTGCCTTGAATGCTCCTGTGTTGAGTGCGATTCAAGGTGCGGTCTCAACCGTTTCTTCCGTGAAAGATGTTGGAGTCAGCCAAAATAACCGCGTCAATGCGATGGCGGTAGCCAATAGTGGCTTCAAAGCGGTTCGTACAGGAAGAGCGTTAAACGAATTAGCGCAAAATCCAGGTGATGCAGCAAAGAACGTCAGTGTGTCAATTACCTACGGTCAGCAGAAAAACACGAATGAATCGCACCAAAGTAGCACTGATGCTACACCGAGCCAAGTCTTAGCTGGTGGAAAAGTCGTGATGTTGGCCAAGGGGAGCGAAGCCTCTGACATTAACGTCACAGGTTCTGACGTCTATGGGAAAGGTGGTACGCACTTAAAGGCGGACCATGAAATTAATCTTGAAGCAGCGGAAACCACGGAAACGGAGCGCACCAAGAATAAATCTGCAGGTTGGAATGCTGGTGTTGCGATTTCAGTGGGTAGCAACGGTTACTCATTAGGGGTGACGGCGGGTGGCAACTACGGTCGTGGTCATGGTAATGGCGACACGACGAGTTATCGTGCCACACATGTGGGCTCCTTGGAAGGAAATACCACCCTTGAAAGTGGAGAAACCACAACACTCAAAGGCGCACAAGTCCAAGGCAAGCACGTTGAGCTCAAAGTCAAAGACTTAGCCATAGAGAGCGTGCAAGATACGTTTAAGTATGACGCGAAGCAGATGAATGCGAGCGCGCAGGTCACGGTAGGCTATGGTTTTTCAGCTTCAGCAAGCTTTAATAAGAGTAAGCTCAAAGCGGATTACGCATCTGTCGCAGAACAAGCTGGAATTCTGGCGGGTGATGAGGGCTATAATGTGGATATTCAAAACCACACCTCGCTCAAAGGAGGGCTAGTGACCTCAACCCAGAAGGCCGAAGACGAGGGGAAGAACCGCTTCTCCACAGGCACACTCACGAGCACTGACATCGAAAACCACAACGATGTCAAAGGGAGTGCTATTGGTTTAGATGTCGCTATGCACGAATCGTTTGATGGCGGCAAGCCTTCTAGTACTCAAAATTCTGGTGAATCGGCACAAACAAACGACGCCTCGCAATCCAACAGTTCTTCAGAGAACGCTCAACAAGTCGCTAGCGATGAATCTCTTACCAAGAAACCGACGGAAGCTGAAATTCAGCAAACGAAAGACAGTTGGGGCTTTGATCCCGCTTTTGGGAGCGGAAAAGTCTCTGAATCCGAGAGTGGTACGACGAAGAGTGGCATCAACACGAAGAATCTGACGGTAAGAGAAGATTCAGAGGGCGACTATTCTTCACTCAGAACTTCTGTGACGACGGACAACTACCGCGATAGCATGGGTGCTGTGGAAAAGAATTTTGAGAAAGAAAAACTCCTTGAAGATCTGAACGTCCAAGTGCGAGTAACTAAAGACTTTCGTAAGAATATCAGTAAAGAGGTTGATAGATACTTTGATAAGAAGCAGGCCGATTTGCGCCTTCAACGTGAAGGAATTGACCAGCTTCTGAAAGGTGCTCAAACGAAAGAAGAAGTGGCTCAATTGCGCAAACAAATTGATCAAATTGATGATCATATTTACGAGTTGCAGTACTCGCGCCACTTTGCCAACGCAGTCATGGACTTAGTTGCAGCCAATCCTAAGCTTCCCATCACACAAAACACTTTGCGCATAGCTAATACCTATATGCGACAGCAAAGCGTAGCTAATTCCAAGCTCTCCCCAGGGATTACAGACGGCACGACAACAATAAACAATCTTTCTTATAGCTCAGGTAGTTTTGATGGGTATAAGTTAGGAGGTACTCGAAATGATGTATATTATATTTGCGGGAAGGATGGTAAGTGGTGTAAAAAGGATGAAAATGATAATTTAATCAAAGATTTTAAAAACAATTATCTTTATAAAGACGATAACAAAATAAGTTTATCTGAATATTTATCTCAGAATAAAGAGATACTTGGGGGAATGACGGGAGGTTTCCAGCCAGTAGAGGGAGATTGGATTTTGGGAAACTACGTTATTCCTTACGTAGCTGGAGGGGAATCCGATCTTTTAGTCGAAGCGTTTGCTGGTATGCATGACGCATTAGGTGGGCAATTTCCAGGTTTTTATGGTAGTGATGGCAATACAATCCATAAAACAAGAACTCAAAGAATTTTTTCTAATATAACAACGACTGTGGCAATACCTGTAACCATGCCTTTCGCTTTTTCCGATAATGTCCCTAACGATGTGTTGAATTTTATATTTTTACTATCTAAATAATTATGAAAGTATTTTTTTGTCTACTAATTTTATTCTGCATTTCTTCTTGTGTAGTACAAACATATGCACCTGACTTTGAGAATGATTTTAAAAAAATCCAAACTTATCAAAAAAAAGATTCAATAGGAAAAACTAACTATATTCAGAGAATTAAGGATGTAAAAGATTGCGGTGTCATAAATTTAGATTCGGGAGGGTTAGATGTTAATGTCATGTACAAGTTTATGACAGATAGAGAATTTGACGAGAGAATTAATAAATTTTCAGAATGTATGAAAAAAAAGGATATATAAGAATACTTCCGACAAAATGTACAAAAGAAGGGGTAGATCTACATCTGTGTAATTGATAGAGTGAATATGAAGTACATTTATTTAATATTTCTTGTTTTTTTGTTACTTCTTGTGTTTCTACAGGAAACATTTGGGATGGAAATAATAACTATAAATCCATACAAGCAATACAATACAAAAAAACGATTGGATATACAGATCCTATAAAAAGACTTGATGATATGAAAGCTTGTGGCTTAAAAAATTTGGATAGTAAATTTTTTAATCTTTATTTTGATCCAAGTGACAAATCTTTAGAAGACCTGAAAAATCGAGTGGACAGAATAAATCAATGCATCTCGGATAAAGGCTATATTATGTTTTATCCCGATATGTGTACTTATCATGGAGAAGAACTCGGGATTTGCAATTAGCCATGAAAATACGTTTTTTATTCCTTATCGCCCCTTTAACTCTAGTAACAGGTTGTGTGGTTCGATCGTATCTTCGCGATGAGCCTTATGTGTACGTGCCAGGCTTCCAAAAGCCTATGACCAAAAGCTACACGGATGCAAAGCAGCGCGCTGAAGACGTCGAGGCTTGTGGCTTGAATCGAGACTCAAAAAATGCAGTGATTTCTTGCATGAAAAAGAAAGGCTACGTGTACTTCAACCACGATATCTGTTTTCGTTACGGGCTAGACCTAGGTCTGTGTAATATTGATTGAGAAAAAGGCTCAGAACCAAAAATTCTGAGCCTTTAGTGTTATGTGCTGTGAAGTTATTTCGCAGAGCGACGATCCAAGCCTAAATCAGCAATGATCGTGGCGGAAATTTCTTCAATTGACTTTGTCGTGGAATTAAGCCAACGAATGCCTTCGCGAGCCATCAAGTTTTCCGCGTCCTGAATTTCCTGACGGCAGTTTTCAAGACTGGCGTAGTGGCTGTTCGGGAGACGTTCGTTGCGAATTTCCGACAAACGTTCTGGACGAATCGAAAGCCCAAAGAGCTTGTGGCGCAAAGGTAAAAGCGCGTCTGGGAGCGAACCACGGTCAAAGTCTTCCGGAATCAAGGGGTAGTTAGCCACTTTGAGACCAAACTGCATCGCGAGGAAAAGCGAGGTTGGCGTTTTCCCAGAGCGAGAGACCCCCACCAAAATCACATCGGCTTCATCGAGCCCACGGTTCGTTTGCCCGTCGTCGTGCAAGAGGGTGTAGTCGATAGCGGCAATACGACGGTTATATTTTTCGTCGTCGCGAATACGATGGCTCTGACCAATCGAATGCGCACTCTTCATGCCTAATTCGGTTTCCAAGGGACCCACGAATTTACGGAAAAGGTCAATGATGTGCCCTTCGACCGCTTCATTGAAGGTTCGCATAATGTTGGGATCAACGAACGTGGTGAAGATGATGGGGCGCAACCCATCGATTTCACCTTGCTTATTGATCTGCTGAGCCGTTGCCAAAGCCTTTTCTACCGTATCGGTAAAAGGAAGGCGAGTCTGATGGTAATTCAGGCTCGGAAACTGCGTCATGATGGAGTGGGCCAGGGTCTCGGCCGTAATAGCGGTCCCATCGCTCACAATGAAAATCTGGCGAACTGGTTCAGTTTTCTCGTTATCTGTCATCTTTATGAAAGCGCATTGCAATGCGTCAAAATGGAATATCTATGCACGTGAATTCTACTCGAAAGAATCCATTTCAAGTCAAAAAGAGTGAAAAGAAAAATGTGCTCGAAAGGAGCTAATGCGATGAAAAAAGGTGAAATCCTGAGAAACTTTAGGGAAAACCCTATAACGCTTTTTTGATCTAAGCCTAGGAAATGGCCGATTGTCACGAATCAATCGAGAAGGATGGCTGAAATTTGACGCGATACAAGGTAGAATCAGGCCAGATTGTTTTACCGCTCATTCCGAGCTTAAAAGAGGACAGACATGCAACTAGTAGGTCGTTACGTTTTCCCGTTTAGTCAACTTCGCATGAATGACGTTGATCGCGTCGGCGGCAAGAATGCTTCCTTGGGCGAATTGTTGAGCCAATTGACTTCTGCGGGCATTCGTGTGCCAGATGGTTTTGCTACCACCGCTGAAGCCTTCCGCCTTTTCATTAAAGAAGGTGGTCTCGAAGAACGTATTGCCCAGCGTCTCGCAACGCTTGACGTCGATGATGTGAAAGCTTTGGCTCAGGCCGGTGCTGAAATCCGTGGTTGGATTGAAGCGGCTCCGTTCCCTGCCGAATTGGAAAAAGAAATCCGTGATTTCTATGAATGGCTCAAAGACGGCCAGGCTGAAATCTCGGTGGCTGTGCGCTCTTCCGCCACGGCTGAAGACTTACCGGATGCTTCTTTTGCTGGTCAGCAAGAAACCGTGTTGAACGTGGTCGGCATCGATGCCGTGCTCGCTCGCATGAAGGAAGTGTTTGCCTCTCTTTATAACGACCGTGCTATTTCTTACCGTGTCCATAAGGGCTTCACCCATACGGAAGTGGCTCTTTCGGCTGGCGTGCAGCGTATGTGCCGCTCCGACAAGGGCGCTGCTGGCGTGATGTTCACGTTGGATACGGAATCTGGCTTTGACCAGGTGGTCTTCATCACGGCTAGCTATGGCTTGGGTGAAACGGTGGTGCAGGGTGCTGTGAACCCTGACGAATTCTATGTGCATAAGCCCATCTTGGACGCTGGCAAGTACCCGATCATTCGTAAGAACTTGGGTAGCAAGTTGATCAAGATGGAGTTTGAACCCGATAGCTCCACGGGTCGTACGGTGCGCACCTTGGATGTGGCAGATGAAGATCGTCGCCGCTTTGCGATTACGGACGACGATGTGATCGAATTGGCGAAGTTTGCTCGCATTATTGAAAAGCACTACGGCCGTCCGATGGACATCGAATGGGGTAAAGACGGGATTGATGGCAAGATCTATATCTTGCAGGCTCGTCCTGAAACTGTGAAGTCCCAGCAAAAGAGCGTGGACGTGCAGTTGCGCTACTCTTTGAAGAGCAAGGGCAACCTCCTTTGCCAGGGTCGCGCTATTGGTCAGAAGGTTGGCCAGGGTCCTGTGCGTGTGGTGGAAAGCGCCGCTGAAATGGATCGTGTGCAGGCAGGCGACGTGCTCGTCACGGACATGACCGACCCCAACTGGGAACCGGTGATGAAGAAGGCCTCTGCCATCGTGACGAACCGCGGTGGTCGTACTTGCCACGCTGCTATTATTGCTCGCGAATTGGGCATTCCAGCTGTGGTGGGTTGCGGTGACGCAACGGAACGCTTGACCGAAGGCACGAGCGTGACGGTTTCCTGCGCTGAAGGCGACACGGGTAACATCTACGAAGGTCTCTTGGAAGTGGCTGTAGAAGAAGTCCAGCGTGGCGCGTTGCCGGAAATCCCCGTGAAGATCATGATGAACGTGGGCAACCCGCAACTCGCTTTTGAATTCCAGGCTATCCCGAACAAGGGGGTGGGCCTCGCTCGTTTGGAATTCATCATCAACAACAATATCGGCATCCACCCGAAGGTGGTGCTCGACTACCCGAATGTGCCGGGTGAATTGCGTGACGCCGCAGAACGTCTCTCCGCTGGTTACGCTTCTCCGAAGGAATTCTACGAACGTAAGATCGCTGAAGGCGTGGCAACGATTGCTGCCGCTTTCTATCCGAAGAAAGTGATCGTGCGTCTTTCTGACTTCAAGAGCAACGAATACCGCAAGTTGATCGGTGGCGCTCAGTACGAACCGGATGAAGAAAATCCGATGTTGGGCTTCCGTGGTGCTAGCCGCTACATTGCCAACCAGTTCGCAGAATGCTTCGCTATGGAATGCCGTGCCATGAAGTTTGTGCGTGACGAAATGGGCTTGACGAACGTGGAATTGATGATTCCGTTCGTGCGTACGGTCTTTGAAGCTCGTCGCGTTAACGAAATCATGGCTGAACACGGCTTGAAGCGTGGTGTGAATGGTCTTCGCTTGAACATGATGTGCGAAATCCCGTCCAACGCGGTGCTCGCTGATCAGTTCCTCGAATACTTCGATGGCTTCTCCATTGGTTCTAACGACATGACCCAGTTGGCTTTGGGTCTTGACCGTGACTCTGGCTTGATTGCCGCGAGCTTTGACGAACGTAACGATGCGGTGAAGGCTCTCTTGGCGATGGCCATTAAGGCTTGCCGCGAAAAGGGCAAATACGTCGGTATTTGCGGCCAGGGCCCATCTGACCACGCTGACTTCGCTCAGTGGTTGATGGACCAGGGGATTGAATCTATTTCGCTTAACCCCGATACGGTCGTCGATACGTGGCGTCGTTTGGCTAAGCACTAAGCTTAACCTGAGCTAGGCTCACGATAAGAGGAGGCTTCCTATTTTTGGAGGTCTCCTTTTTTGTTGTCAGCAAAAAAAATAATTCTCCTCAAATTCTCCAAAATCTAAGGACCATGTCTTAGAAGACTTGCAGTGGACTAACGACCGAGTACGGAATAACCCGTAAAAAGCAGAGGTGCCCTTGACGAATCGAGATTCATAGGCGTAGGATTGTTCTTACACCGTTGAAGCGGAAGTAACGGCGAACGATGCCTTATGAGAGAGTCCATGTAGGTGAGAGTTGGACAAGAAACACGTCGTCAAATGGGCCGCTGAGGGCGCAGGGAAAAGGGTTCACGAACCCCTAGTATTCTGCGACGTGCAGAACCCACGTTAGTGGTTAAGGGGATGATGGTCCCCGGCAAAAAAGCGCATAGACTCGCACATGCAGTCTGTGAACATAAGGTGGCACCGCGGATAGCCCAATGATGGGTATTCGTCCTTATACGAATAGCGACAAGATGCTGTCGTGTGAGGACGTTGCTTGTGTGGTCACCGCCAGAAAAGAAGCGAACTCCTCGACAGAAATTAAGTCGGCGGAGTTTTTTTGTTTTCTGGAGTCTATGCAAATGTCTTTTATCTCTTTAGTTCGTGAAGTCGAACACTTCTTCTCTCGTCCCGCGTCTCTTCGCGTCCCTGCCTTTTTTGTGGGCGGAGTTGGCGGCTACTTTGCCGCTTCCTTTGTGAGCGTGGCGGACGAACCTACAGCGCTCCCCAATGACTTTCTCCTTCGTATTTAAAGCGCACGAGGAGGGAGATCATGATTAAAGAAGCAATTGTGAAGTTGGTCAACAAAGGCGATTTGACCTATGAAGAAGCCTACGGCGTGATGAATGAAATCATGTCGGGGGAAACTACCCCCACTCAAAACGCCGCCTTTTTAGCGGCGATGTCCACGAAGAGCGCTCGCGCAGAAACGATTGATGAAATCACGGGTTCTGCTGCCGCGATGCGTGAGCACGCTGAGCGCGTTGAGATTCCGTATCCCGTCTATGAAATCGTGGGGACTGGAGGAGATAACGCTGGGTCCTTCAATATTTCCACCACTGCTGCCCTGATTGCCGCCGCTGCTGGCATGAAAGTCGCTAAACACGGGAATCGTGCCGCCTCGTCTCACTGTGGTACTGCAGATTGTTTGGAAGCCTTAGGCGTCAACATTGAACAGAGCCCTGAGAAGGCGCGCGAGTTGCTCGACAAAGTGGGTTTTTGCTTTTTCTTTGCGCAAAAGTACCACCGCTCCATGAAATACGTGGGAGCGATTCGCCGTGAGTTAGGGTTCCGTACCGTCTTCAACATCTTGGGGCCACTCACCAATCCCGCTCGCCCCACGGGGCAACTTTTGGGCGTCTACGATGGCTACCTCGTGGAACCCTTAGCACAAGTCTTGATGGATTTAGGTGTCAAGCGCGGGATGGTTGTCTTTGGAGAGGATAAGCTCGATGAGATTTCGCTCTCTGCGCCCACCAAAGTTTGTGAATTCCAAAATGGCTGGATTAAGTCCTACACCATTACGCCAGAGGACTTTGGCCTCACGCGTTGCTCGAAAGCGGATTTAGTCGGGGGCGATCCTGCGCAAAACGCGGAGATTTTGCGCGCGATTATTGCTGGGGCAACGGGACCCAAGACCGATGCGGCGCTTCTCAATACGGGTGCGCTTCTCATGATTGGCGGGCTCGCCGACACGTTGGTCGAAGGGATCACCCTCGCACGCGAAACCATTGCTTCGGGCCGTGTGGTGAAAACGCTCGATGCACTCGTGGAATTGAGCCAAAGAAAAGACGAGGAGAGCGCTCTATGAGCACCCCTGACATCCTTCTCACACTTGCCAAGGCAGCGAAAGTGCGCGTTGAAAAGCGCTTGCATGAGCATTCGCTCACAGCGCTGCGGGCTATGGCTACCGAGCGCCTCGCAGAAGAGCGCACTCGCACGCCAGAGCGCCTTGGGGCTTTTGAGCGTGCTCTGCGTGCGCCAGGGCTCTCGGTGATTGCTGAGTGCAAACGCGCCTCCCCCTCTAAAGGCTTGATTGCGCCTGAGTTTCCTTATGTGGAGATTGCGCGCGACTATGAAGCGGGTGGGGCAGCGGCGATTTCGGTTCTCACAGAGCCTACGCAATTTTTAGGAAGTGACCGTTACCTTGAAGAGATTAGCCATGCGGTCGCAACGCCCTTGTTGCGGAAAGATTTCATTGTGCATGAAGCAATGATTTATGGCGCCAAGGCGATGGGGGCTTCAGCGGTTCTTTTGATCGTGAGTATTTTGACGCCCGCGCAACTGGCGGACTATTTGCAACTCGTCGAATCGCTTGGGATGAGTGCGCTTGTCGAAGTGCATGACGAAAAAGAAGTGGAAGTGGCACTCGCCGCTCGTGCTCGCATTGTGGGCGTGAATCATCGCAATCTGCGCACCTTTAGCGTGGATACCACTCTCGCCGAACGATTTCGAGGGCTTGTTCCTTCGGATGTGGTTTATGTGGCAGAAAGTGGCGTCACGAGTGTAGAAGACGCAGTGCACCAATACCAAAGTGGGGCTGATGCGGTCTTAATTGGCGAAGCGCTAATGCGCACAAGTGACAAAGTGGGATTCTTGTGCGAGATTGCGAAGAAAACCCGCGAGGAGGCTGTGCGATGACAATGGTGAAATTCTGTGGGCTTAGTCGCCCTGAAGATATCGCGGTCGCTAATGAACTCCTCCCCGACATGGTGGGGTTTGTCTTTGCCCGCGCTTCTCGCCGAGCGGTGACAGGAGAGGTGGCCCAGAAGCTTGGTCGCGCGCTGGCACCCAGTATTCGTCGTGTGGGCGTTTTTATGGAAGTGAAGATGCCTGAGATTGCCGAGATGGTAAAGACGGGTGTGATTGATACTGTGCAGCTCCATGCCCCATGCCCTTTTGAAGTGAGTGAAGCGCAGATCTCAGAGCTTCGTCGTGCGACGAAAGGGACAGAGCTCCAAATTATCCGTGCCTTTGGCGTGAGTGACACTACTCTCCTTCATGAGGCAGAGCGCACGAGCGCTGATCTGGTGCTTTTAGATAACCCCAGAGGAGGCAGTGGCGAAGCGTTTGACCATGCGCTCCTTGAGGGCTTTACCCGTCCCTATATTTTGTCTGGAGGACTCACACCAGAAAACATTGCCCCGCTTCTTGAACGATGGCGCCCCTGGGGTGTCGATGTAAGCAGTGGCATTGAAGTCGCAGGCCAGAAAAATCGCGACAAAATGATCGCTTTTTTGAAAGCGGTTCGGATGTTTGATGGTGAGGGAATAGGGCGCTAAAGGAAGCCCAGAACCAGTCCCTCAAAGACGAAAAGAATGCTAAGGAGAATTCAAAATGACAAATCCAATGGGTCGCTACGGGATTCACGGCGGGCAATATATTCCCGAAACCTTGATGAATGCCATGAAAGAACTCGAAGAGGCTTATCTCTTCTACAAAAAGGATCCCGCTTTTCAAGAAGAGCTCAAAACGCTCTTAAACGAATATGCTGGACGTCCTTCGCGCTTGTATTACGCCCAAAAACTCACCGAAGAGTTGGGTGGCGCAAAGATTTACTTAAAGCGTGAAGACTTAAATCACACTGGGGCGCACAAGATTAATAACGTCTTGGGCCAAGCGCTCCTTGCTAAGCGCATGGGTAAAAAGCGCTTAATTGCGGAAACAGGCGCTGGGCAGCATGGTGTGGCGACTGCCACGGCAGCAGCCTTAATGGGCATGGAATGCGTGATTTTCATGGGTAAGGAAGACACCGAGCGTCAAGCCTTAAACGTCTACCGTATGCGCCTTTTGGGCGCTAAAGTGGTGGCGGTCACTTCTGGGACGGCAACGCTTAAAGATGCGGTCAATGAAGCAATGCGCGAATGGACCACTCGCATTGATGATACGCACTACTGTTTGGGTTCGGCCGTGGGTCCGCATCCTTTCCCGATGATTGTGCGTGACTTCCAAGCGGTGATTTCCGAAGAAATCAAAGCGCAGATGCTCGAAAAAGAAGGCCGCCTGCCAGATGCTGTGATTGCTTGCGTGGGTGGTGGCTCCAACGCCATTGGGAGCTTCTACCACTTTATCGATGATAAAGAAGTGGCTTTGATTGGGTGCGAAGGTGCGGGACGCGGGATTAATACCGCAGAAACCGCAGCAACGATCTGCACTGGGAAGGTCGGCATTTTCCACGGCATGAAGTCCTACTTCTGCCAGGATGACTTCGGTCAGATTGCGCCTGTTTATTGCATCTCGGCGGGGTTGGATTATCCTGGCGTGGGACCAGAACACTCCTACCTGCACGACATTAAGCGGGCTACCTATGTGGGCATCACGGACGATGAGGCGGTGAACGCCTTTGAATACCTCTCTCGCACAGAAGGGATTATTCCGGCGATTGAGTCGGCGCACGCAGTGGCTTATGCCTGCAAGTATGCGCCAACTTTAACAAAAGACAAAATCATTGTGGTCACCTTGTCTGGTCGTGGTGACAAAGACTGCGCGGCTATTGCCCGCTATCGTGGGGAGAAGATCGATGAATAAGATTGCTAATGCCTTTAACACCAAAGTTAATACCAAAGCTTTGATTCCGTTTGTCACCTGCGGTGACCCAACGCTTGAGCGTACAGAAGCCGTGGTGCGTGCGATGGCCCAAGCGGGCGCTGATATTGTGGAATTAGGAATTCCGTTTTCGGACCCCACGGCAGAGGGACCTGTGATTCAAGCCGCTACGAAGCGCGCTCTCGCGGCAGGCACCACCACCGACAAGATTTTTGCCATGGTGGAGCGCTTGAGAGCTGACGTCACGATTCCTTTTGTCTTCATGACTTACGCCAATGTGGTCTTTTCCTACGGATCGGAGCGTTTTATTGCACGTTGCCATGAATTAGGCATTGATGGCATCATTTTGCCCGACGTTCCCTATGAGGAAAAAGAAGAGTTTGAGACGTACTGCGACAAATACGATGTGGCGCTCATCCGTTTAGTCGCTCCCACCTCAGGCACTCGCATTCCAATGTTGGTCGAAGGGACGAAAGGATTCCTCTATGTGGTTTCGAGCCTTGGCGTCACAGGCGTGCGCGACCATCTGCCAGCAGACTTGCCTGATACGCTTGCGGCGATTCGCAAAGCGGGCTCCATTCCTGCCGCGGTGGGTTTTGGGATTTCAACTCCTGAGCAAGCTCGTGCCGTGGCTAAAGTGGCTGACGGCGTGATTGTGGGTTCTGCAGTGGTGCAAAAGATTCACGAGAGTGGAGAGAGGGCTCCAGAAGTCGTCGCGGACTATATCCGCACTTTAAAGGCGGCGATGAGGGAAGCCTAAAAACTGTTTCTCCATCCTGAGAGTAGAGTGGGTCCACCGATCTGAAGTATGAAGCGTACCAAAAGGTCGGTGGGCTTTTTTAGCATAAAAGTATAAAAAAATGATCTAAATATGCTAGACTGTAGTACATCAATACTTCATTTGGAGAAAGACTATGAAACCAGAAGGCGTCCAACCGCTCGTTGCAGGACAAGCACGCTTGCTACCTAACGTTGTTGCTGAGGCCGTGAAGCGCTTTAACGCAAAGGTGCTTGAAGAGGAAAAACCTGCGAAGCAGATCTTCTCTTCGCTCGAAGACCTGTTGAAAGTCGCCACGCCCAAAAAGCCTGATGTTAACTCGACTTATTTCAATGAAGAGTATGCCGATCAGGATCGAGAATACTTCCTTCTTTCCTATGGAGAGATTTTCCGCGTCAACGACCCGTACCGCCTCTATGTACACATGGAAATGGCGGTCAAAGACTACTGGGAAACGCTTTACCCACAAGAATTTGCCAATGCGTTTGTGCGTGAATATAACGCGAAAATCGGCTTTCCTGGATGGGGACCAAAGTGAGAGGCGTCACTTAGCGATCATAAGATCAAACTCCGCGACAACCGTTGAGGTCAGCGGAGTTTTTTCTGCTCCAAAAAACCTTTGGTGCAAAAAGCAAAAAATTCACAGACCGTGGCGCTCTCTCGGTACAATGAAAGTATCGGAAGGCAGATGGCCTTCCACTTGTGCCTTAAGAAGAGAAGTTTTTTCTAAGGTATTCAAGGAGAGGATATGCATATTTCTGCAGAAATCGTTTGGCTCATTCTGGCTCTCGTCGCTGGAGGGGTGGAAATGATGACGGGCACCGTCTTTCTTTTAGTCGTGGCCCTTGCTCTTGTTTTTGGAGCATTAACTGCTTGGTTGGGAGGCACTTTCACTTGGCAGTTGGTCGTCGTAGCCCTCATCACCGTCGTGGGCTCGCTTTGGGTTCTCAAAAGACGTAAAGCGCAAGAGAAAACCGACGGCGTCGCACAGCCTGATGTGGGACGTACGGTTGAAGTGGTGAACGTCAAAGAAGACGGGAGCGCAGAGGTGTTCTATCGCGGGACCACATGGCCTGCGATGGCACAGACTGGGCGCTTGAGTCCTGGGTACTGGCAAATCCATGCCTTAGATGGTCCGCGTCTTATTTTGAAACCACAGACTGAGTCTTAAAAGTCTTTTCGCAAAAGTTTTTTTATTTGAAGAGGATTCTCCATGGAGATCAATGGTGTCTTTATTTTGGCAGTGATTTTAGTGGTCATTGCATTTCTTTTTGCTTCACAGGGGATTAAGGTTGTTCCCCAGCAAAGCGCCTGGGTGGTAGAGCGTTTAGGGAAATTCCACGCGGTCTTAAACCCTGGGTTGAACTTCATTATTCCTTTCATTGATCGTGTGGCGTACCGCCACTCTTTGAAAGAAATTCCGCTTGATACACCAAGTCAAGTCTGTATTACGCGCGACAACACGCAGCTCTCTGTGGACGGCGTGCTCTTTTTCCAGGTGACGGATCCTCAGCGCGCAAGTTATGGGACCTCGAACTATGTGGTCGCTATTACGCAGTTGGCACAGACCACCTTGCGTAGCGTGGTGGGTCGCATGGAATTGGATAAGACCTTTGAAGAACGCGACTTGATCAATAAGAGCGTTGTCTCTGCGATTGACGAAGCAGCGCTCAACTGGGGTGTGAAAGTCTTGCGCTACGAAATTAAAGACTTAACGCCGCCCGCCGTGATTTTGCAGGCCATGCAGCAGCAAATTACCGCCGAGCGTGAAAAGCGCGCTGTGGTGGCTGCTTCTGAAGGTCGTAAGCTCGAACAGATTAACTTGGCAACCGGTGCTCGTGAAGCTGCGATCGCTCAGTCTGAAGGGGAAAAGCAAGCCGAAATTAACAAGGCTGAAGGTCAAGCTGCCGCTACGCTCGCGATTGCGACGGCAACGGCTGAAGCCATTCGCCGTGTGGCAGAAGCCTCTCAAGTGGACGGGGGTCAGACCGCTGTGAACTTGAAGGTCGCTGAACAGTATGTGAGCGCTTTTGCTAACCTCGCGAAGACCAACAACACCTTGATCGTGCCGGGCAATATGAGTGATATGACCGGGATGATCGCTTCGGCGATGAAGATTATTGATTCGACGAAGGCGAAAAAAGAATAAGGTGAGCCGTTAAGGCAAACACTGCTATCTCAACGCCCTTCTAGTCGTGTAGACTAGGGGGGCGAAATACTATTTAATTTCCGCTTTTCCTAATGGAGATAGAAAGCGATGAGTGAAAGTCCAACTAGCCACGCCGTGGTGGAACTCCCCAACATTGCGGACCCAGAGGTTCTCACCGAAATTTTGCTCTACACCGGGCATGACGCACTGCGTTTGATGTTGACGGATGGGAATCCCGAAACCTATTCGGACTTGGTTTTTGGTGTGGTCTCGATTTTTATGGGTAGCGAATCGATTGCGCTGCCTGCTGGTTGGGATTTGAGCAAAGTGGCGGTTCACTTGCGTGAAGCCCTAAAAGATGTCATTGCTGAGATGCCCCCAGAAGACCGTGCCACCTTTAGTGACGACGCTTCGATGCCCGCGCTTGCGGTACTCACCTGCTTTAATGAAGCGCTTGATTGGGCACAGGCTTGGGCAGAAACGCATAATGTGACTAACCCTGAAGAGCTTCTCAAGGGGGTGCTACAGGACCCGATGTACGAAGCTCACTATCGCAGTTGGGCGGTGACGATTTTGGGTGACTATGCGCAAACCTCCACTGCGAGAGCGGAAAGCTAAAAAGAAGAGAAATATCACTATGACAGAAAAAGAAAACGAAAAAGACGTGAAAGAGGCCGCCCCTGCTGAAGAGGAAGTGGTTGAGGTCACTGAAGAAGTCCTTGAACAACTTCTCGTTGGATGCTATTGGGACATCTTAAAGCGTATGCGCGAAGTGGCGATCAAAGAGCTCACCGCTGATCAGGCAGCTGACCTTGACGATGCGCTCGCGCGCCATTTGGCTCGCACGTTGATGAATGAAAATCCACACTTAGCCATGCGCCTTCCTTACCATGGACTCGCGCTGATTGAAATGTTTAAGGCGAGCGAACCAGAACGCTTCACCCAAGACGCCTTGGCTGGCGTCGAGCAGAGTAATCCGCGCGCGATGATGATTTTTATTGGTCGTGAATTTGTGCGTGAATGCTACTTTGCGATCACGGCAGCGGGGTCTCGTGACGATTGCACGGCGGAAACGATTCGTGATGCAGGTACCGCGCTCTGCGCACTCTGGTGCCGTCGCTTGACGCAGCCTGGCGCTGAGAAAGGGCTCAACTAAAGTAATCAAGCTTAAAGGAGAGGTGAGATGAGCGGCTGTAAACCTAACTGCGGAGGCGGTTGCCACGACTTTAGTTCGCGAGCTGAACGACTCCCTAATTTGCTCGCCATTGACGTGGTCTCAGGGCTTCTTGAGCAAGCGATTCGCAATATGACCATGCGTGCCGCTTCGCTTGAGAGTGGGATGATGAGTTTAGAAGACTACGAGAGCGCACGGCGTAAACTCGTCGTGTGGCTCGCTGCGCTTTTTGCAGGGCGCAATCCTCACTTTGAAGCCGATAGTGAATGGCATAAGGGTGGGGGACTGTGCGACTTTTTGCGGGAACGCTTGGCTGATCCCTCGAAGTCTGACGGCGCCATTCTTGAGCGCGCTGCAGAACTTTTTAGCGACGATGCGAACGAAGTGGCGCACCAATTTGTGAATGCGCAGGGCTCGGCTGAAGCTGATCGTGCTCGCACTCAAATCGCTACCCTTTGGGCTCACCTTTTCACGGGTGCGCCTGTGGAGTTTTAATGATGTCTTTTGATAACGACAGCGAACGCGCACGCGATGCCCAAGAGGCAGGACGCCATATGCGCTCTGAGCTTGAACGTCGTGCGATGGAAGGCTTGACGCAACAAGCGACCCGTCAGATGATGAGCCGCCTCTCGCCCGAGGCGTTTCGAGCCCTTCGAGCGATCGGGAAGATGCGTAACCAAAGCCCAGAAGAAGCGCTTCGTGACGAAATTCGTGGCTATATTGAAGATAAACTTCCGCTTCCTGATCCCGAATGGGTGATCCGCTCCATGCATGAGCGTTTTTATCAATTGGGCTACGCGATGGGAACGGTAAAACGATGGTTGCGTAATCGCGAATAGCCTAAACGAGAACCGCTCTCGTATAATGGACAAACTATTTAATGTGATCTGAGCCACCGTGGCTTGGATATCCAAGAGGAAATGAACATGAAAAAATCCCTTCTTATTGGCTCCATGATGGCCGCTTTGGTGGCAGTGACGGGCTGTGCCTCGAAAAACACGCCGATGCAAGAACCGCCTACGACCGCTAAGGCTCCTGCTGAAGCCGTGAAGGCTGTGCCGCCTGAAAAGCTTGACGCTGCTCTTTGCTTGATGTTGACGAAGGCCCAGGGCGCCGATGTGCTCAACGAAGCCGTGAAGGCGGGTGTGGCCTCTGTGATGCCAGATGTGCAGACCTTTACGGATGCCAAGGCAGACGTGCCTGAAGTTTGTAAGAGTGGCTACATCATGCTCTATGGCCTCCAGGCTAAGGAAGTGAAGCAGCCTGCTGCTAAGGGTCAGAAAGCCAAGACCGTTCAGGTTCCGGAAAACATCGTTTTCTTGGTTGTGAAAGACAACAAGAAGATGCTTCAGGCTCAAGGTCCTTTGAAGGTCGAAAATGACAAGATTGAGTTGAACCAGATTGCGAGCTACGCTCAGGAAGTTACCAATGTGCTTCTCGCGAAGTATCGTGATGGAACGCTCGGAAAAGACATTCCTGCCGCAGCACCTGCTGCGAAATAATTGAGTTTTTTCTAGGAAGAACTCTTTTAGTCGTCATTATCTTTAGATAAAAACTCCTCGCCTCGTGAGAAATATCTTTCTTGCGGGGCGTTTTGCTTTTAAGCTCTGCGAGAGAGGCTTGGAAAGCATACATTGTTCGCGGATGTTATAGAGAGCAGGAGAAAAAGAACTAGTCCTAATGACCGAAATAAGAAGTAGATTAATTGACCTAAAAATTTAAGGAACAGATAATGTTAGTACAAGCCTATTTTTCAAAAGGTTTAAATTGACCGTAAACCTAGAGCTTTTGAAAGACAGGTTCCTCTCTCATTTGACAATTTTGTCTATAGACCGTAGGAGTTCCACGACCACGTAACTTTGCCTTGCTTCCCAACACTGGCAAAAAAGACTGCTCTCACTTCTGGATAGGTTTTTTGCTCATCCTCCTCGTACTAGGCCTTGCGTTGTCGCGGTGCTCTCTATATTTTTTAGGAGTGGCCATATGACCAATCGCGCTCGGAAAACGCTTCATGGCAAAGCTTCCACAAGAATCAATCGCTTTGCACTCAATCCTATTTGTGCTCTGATTTTGAGCTCCGTGTTGGCACCAGTGATGGCTACTGACTTTCCAGAACAGGGACCTGCCACGCTAGCGGCGGGCGAGTACAAAGTTCACGGTATCTACGCAATTAAGCCCGATGATACGGGCTACTACAACTTTAAGGGCGGCGATATCACGTTCACGGATGAGGCCACGATTAATGGTTATGATTTGATTGCGGAAGGCGATACCAATATCACTTCCGAGTCAGACCTGAATTTCAGTCTGCGCAACATTGTGGCTGGGAAGTCTGGCGGCGATGCGGTGCAGTTAAAAATCCACGCTAAAAACATCAACATTGAGACGCTTTCGCCTGTTTTTGGCTACCGAGTGAATCCTGGCATTTCGAGCAATTCAGCCGATAGTCACTACGAAATCGTGGCTGATGAAAATCTCACTTTAACCGCAGACGGTAATGGTTTTCGTGGGCTGGGTCTCATTAAAGCAGGCAAAGACATCACGCTCACTTCGATCAGCAAGAAGGGTCGACCACTAGTGGAATCAACCTTGTCTAAAGATGGAGACATGTTGACCTTTGAGGCGGGTGGCTCGATTTTTGCCAGCATTGACCCCTCGAGCGGACAGGAAGGGGATAAACGGGCGATTAACGTGTCAACGGCACCAGTGAAATTCATTGCGACGAAAGAGATCAACTTCGGTGGCGCACATGTGGAGGGAGGAGAGCTCTACCTCGAAAAAGCCGAAAAGATGCTCTTAGATCGCACCTATTTGATGAGCCCGGATGCCTCACTTGTGATCAACAACAATGTCGAGACGACGAAAGACATTATTTTCACAAGTGGCGTCTATTCCACTGGGAAAAAACGAGCAACGGGGACATATTATCTGGATATTGATGCGGCTAATGCGGCAGTCCATATCCAAGACTCGATTGTTCCTCCCCTGCCAGTGACCGTGGTGGCTAACTATGAACAACCGATGATCAAGGAAGCCGTAGGCGAGAGCGTCACGTCAACTTACGGTTTGCATTTAGGAGGCTCGACCAGTGCGAATATTCTCGCAAAAACGATCACGATTGATGAGGGCGTTTATGGGGGCGGTGATACCACTTTGATATTGGGTAACGAGGATACCGAAAGTATCACGATTAAGAAAACCAACGCGGAAGGTTATCGCTTACCAGTGATCTATAACGGTTGGATCAATCAAATTAGAGCAAAGAACGTCACCATCGATAGTGGCAAGACAGACGGTCTCGCGCTTCTCGTGGAAGGTCACCCGTGGAGAAGCACATCGCGTTATGGCGCTGTTGAAAAATTCACTGCTAAGGGCGATGTCGTTCTCAGTTCTGCCGCGGATGGCAATGGTTTTTGGTCACAGGTTAAAGTTTTCTTTGAAAAGACACCAGACTTTAGCATTGAAGGTGGTTTGGGGGTTTATGGTGATGAAACGGTGCAAAGCACCTTGACGGTTGATGAAGACACCACGCTCAATATCACCAACGTGGGCCGTGCAGAGCCTACGAACCTCACACAGATTCGCGATGCGATTTTGGTTTCTAAGAGTACGGTCAACCTTAACGGAACGGCGAACCTCAAAGTGGCGGACGCGTACGCCGGGTTTGACCAAAAACGTGAAGGCACGAGCGCTGCGGCAATCCGTGCTTTAAATGGCGGTAAGTTAACGCTCAAGAACGCCAACCTCGAAGGCGCTATCGTCGCTGACGGAGAAGGCTCGGCCGTGGTTGTGGAATCTGGTGGCAAATTCACTATGGTGGGCGACGTGCTCGCGGGCAACAGTGGTGCGGTCGCGATTACGCTTGATGAAGGTAGCACGCTTTCGGGCGTGGTAGACGCTTGGATCGATTTAGCCGTCGCAGCGAACGAAAATCGCTTTGCTCACTATGAAGCAAACAAGGCTGAGGCTGTTGAAGTGACAACGCCAGGTGCTATCAGTCTGACTCTCAACAAAGGCACGTGGACGACGAAAGGTTGGAACACACTGACCAATTTGAGCGTGTCTGAAGGTAGCACGATCGATATGAGCGATAAGCTAGGTCAGTCGATTTACGTGGATAAGCTCATCGGTGGTGGTGCGACCTTTAAGATGAAGATGGGCGTTTCTGGTGAGCCCGCTAGCATGATCTATGTGGCGGATGCTTCTGGCGCCCAAACTAATACGGTGGAAATCATCCTCGCCGATGGTGCCACAGTAGAAGGCTTGAATGGTCGTCGCTTTGCGACAACGAATGGCACGACGCCTGAGGCAGATGCGCTCTCGCGCGATGCGACTTCGTCTGATCTCTTCACCGTTACGTCAACTGAACAAGGCTTTAATAACCTCAACTACGTTGTGAAACACGAAGCGTACGTTACAGCGAGCGTTGATAATTCGCGCTATAACGAGAGTAACGAGGATACGCCGAAACCAAACAATGAGGTACTGAGTACGCATTTTGGTAATGGTGGCACGAACTGGTATATCGGCGTTGAAGAGAAGAAACCCGATGACAACGGCGGCGATGACAACGGTGGCGGCGACAACGGCGGTGGTGATAACGGCGGTGGTGATAACGGCGGCGGTGACAATGGTGGTGGAGACACGCCGTACACGCCATCTTCGAGCGGTGAAGCCATTATCTCCATGGCGCGAGGCACGTACTGGCAGTCGATTGATCTGGATCGCTTGAATAAGCGTATGGGTGATCGGCGTATGGCAGAAGGCGACAATGGCCTTTGGGTCCGCTTACGCCACGATCGTATCGGTACCAACACTGGGATGGCAGACTTCCGCGCGAAGGATACCACTTACCAGATGGGTTACGAACACACGTGGACAACCGCTACAGGTAAACGCATGGCAGGTATTGCCATCGACTACCGAGATGGTGATATTGACTACCGTGCCTTGTCGGGCGACGGGACGAATAACCGCGTGGGCTTAACTGGCTACTACACCTGGTTGGGTGACAATGGTTGGTATACCGACTTGGTGGCGCGCTTTGGTCGCTTGAAGAACGACTTCAAGATCCAGAATTCGTTGGGTGAAACCGTCAAGGGTAATTACCACAACAATCTCTTTGGATTGTCGTTTGAAGGTGGAAAGAAGATTGCCTTGGGTGAATCTGCTTGGTTCGTGGAACCGCAAGGTCAGATCCAGTTTATGTCGGTGGGTAGCGCTGACTACACCACGACACAGGGCACCCGTGTGAAGATGGACAACATTTCGTCCTTCGTCTCGCGCGCTGGCTTCCGCTTGGGTCGCGACTTTGGTGCGAAGAGTACGCAAGCCTATGTGAAGGCTGATTGGCTCCATGAATGGGCAGGTAAGCAGGGCATTCGTGCTTATGACAAGACCACGCCTAAGGACGGGACTGACGCCTCGCTCAACAACCGCGGTAGCTGGTACGACGTGGGCTTTGGTGCGCAGACGCTCTTCGGGAAGAGTGTTTATGGCTACATCGATGCGGAATACCAGTTTGGTAGCGCGCTCGAGAGCAGCTGGGCACTCAATACGGGTCTACGTTGGCAGTTCTAACCAAGCGGGAAAGTTTTCTGAGTTTTTCTCGACTCAAAAGCTTGACGTTTAACTGGAGAAACGCCTCGATTTCCTTTCAGTTTGAAAGATGAAGTCGAGGCGTTTTGCTTGAGATTTTAACCATTCTAACCATATTCTAACCAAAATGATTAGAAAGAAAAATAGAAGATAAGATTAAGAGAGTATTAGTTTTATAGGGAGAAATGAAGTTTTTAGTGGATTTCATTATTTGTCGATAGTATTTTGGTTAGAATGTAGTTAGAATATGGTTAGATTTATGAGGAGAAAACAGTATGAAATTTCGAGAGAGTGAAACCGTTGAGCTAAAAGAAATTGTGGTGGACGATATCAAAAAAGAAATCATCGCTTTTGCGAATTGCGCTGGTGGAAAGCTCTTTGTAGGAGTCCAGGATGATGGAACAGTAATAGGTCTGGATGATGCAGATAGTGCTTCCCTACAAATTAGTAATATGGTTCGAGACGCCATTAAACCAGATTTAACCATGTTTCTTCATTATGAGATCTTGGAAGATAATGGAGCGAAAGTACTTGTTGTTGATGTGCAAAAAGGGACGCAGAGGCCATATTACCTTGCTAAAAAAGGGTTACGTCCAGAAGGTGTTTATGTTCGTCAAGGGAGTTCTACAGTTCCAGCTACTAGTACAGCAATTCGGCAGATGATTAAGGAAACAGACGGCGATCATTTTGAAGAGATGCGTTCTCTGGAACAACATTTAACTTTCGAGAGAGCAGAGAAAGAGTTTACAGCTCATCATCTTGAATTTGGTCTTTCCCAAAAGAAAACTCTCGGAGTCATGACGCAAGATGGCGTCTACACAAATTTGGGTTTGCTGCTTTCGGATCAGTGTGTACATACGATCAAGATAGCTGTTTTTGAAGGAACGACACCAGCTCAATTTAAAGATAGAAAAGAGTGCACAGGGTCTCTTTTCCAACAAATGGATGAAGCGTATGCATTTATCGATTTTCGGAATCAGCTTCATTCATCTTTTAAACAATTACGCCGTATAGACAAGCGAGATTATCCAGAGATAGCTATTAGGGAAGCACTCTTGAATCTTTTGGTGCACCGAGAATATGCGTTTCGTGCCAGTGCATTTATCAGTATTTACTCAGATCGAATTGAGTTTGTCTCTATTGGCGGCCTTGTGAGTGGAATGAGTTTGGAAGACGTAGAGACGGGGCTCTCTGTCTGTCGAAACGTCAAATTAGCCAATGTATTTTATAGGTTAGAGCTTATTGAGGCTTATGGCACAGGGATTAAGAAAATTTTTGGCGCCTATGAGGGAACAGGGAGGAAACCACTTATTGAAACAACGGATAACGCATTTAAAGTTGTTCTTCCTAATTTGAACGTAGCAAAAGAGGGAATACTTGAAAATACGAATTTTATTGGCGATGTTATAACAAGGTTTTTTGACAAAGGCTTGAAAGACTCTCAAGTTGGGCAAGTTGTAGCACTAGCTCAAAAACAAGGATTTATCAGCAGAATGGAAGTTGAAAAAGCCTTAGCGATCAGTCAAACGACATCAGGGAGATTGCTAAGGCAGTTGGTTGAACAGGAAATTCTTGTCAAAGTGGGGGATGGTCGAAGCACTCGATACTGTCTTGCTAAACATCAATGAAGTGATAAGTAAACGCTCCTCGCTGGTTATTGCGGTTAAAGCGCATTGGCGAGGAGTTTTTCTTTCTTTGATTTTTTCAATAGCTTAATTCCCAGTCTTTTCCTCCCATCCCCTGCCTTAAATACCAAGTCACTGAGAGCTCATCAGAAAAAGAAATCAAGCCTTTCAGAATAAACTTTGAGCTTCTGAGCAAAAAGTCTTTCAAAAAGTCTTCCTATACTAAAAAAGAACTTTAAGTTTGTTGCCGCTCGATTGAGGCGCCTCGAGCAGGCAACAGCAAGAAAAACCAAATAGGAAGAAAACTATGTTGAAACATGTATTCATTGTGAACGTCAAAGAAGGCGTTTCTGACGAAGCCGTGGAAACGCGTATGGCAGAACTTCGCGCCATGAAAGACAAAGAGCCCGGCATTGAAAGTATCACGGTGGGTCGCACGCGAGGAAACGCGGGTCGAGCTGATGCAGTGATGATGGTGATTGACTTTACCGATAAAAGCGACTTTTCCGCCATCATGAAGAGCCAAACGCATTTGACGCTTGCGGCCAAGGCTGGCGAAGTCTTTGATATGCAAAGCGTGGATGTAGCTCAGATTGAATACTAAAAATACGAAGAGAAAAAGAATATGCAGAGAGTGAAATTAAATAACGGCATTGAGATGCCGATTCTTGGATACGGTGTTTTTCAGGTCTCGCCCGAAGAGTGTGAGCGTTGTGTGTTGGATGCTATTAGCGTGGGCTATCGTCTAATTGATACGGCACAAGCCTATTACAACGAAGAGGGTGTAGGCAACGCCATTGTGAAGTCGGGCGTACCTCGTGACGAACTCTTTCTCACCACCAAAGTGTGGATCACGAACGCGGGTGAAGAAAAAGCCGCACAGAGTATTGATGAGTCGCTTCGCAAATTGCGTACTGACTACATTGATTTACTCTTGATTCATCAGCCTTTTAGCGACTATCCAGGTACTTGGCGTGCGATGGAAAAGGCGGTGAAAGCGGGGAAAGTGCGCGCGATTGGACTCTCTAACTTTTATCCTGACCGTTTTGTCGATATGGCGAACTACGCAGAGATTAAGCCAGCTATCAATCAACTCAAGACCAATGTCTTTAGCCAACAGTGGGACGCAGAAAAAGAAGCGGTTTCTTATGGGACTCGCCTCATGGCTTGGGCACCGCTCACGCAGGGCGATCCCGATTTGATGACAAATCCCATCTTGAAAGGCTTGGCTGATCGCTACCAGAAGACGCAACAGCAGATTGCGCTTCGCTATTTGGTGCAACGCGGCATCATTGCCATTCCGAAGAGTACGCATATTGAGCGCATGAAGCAAAATTTGGATGTGTTTGACTTTGCGCTCACTGAAGCGGAAATGGAAAGCATTTGTCCTCTGGATAAGCCCGCGGATATCGCGCATTCTCACCGCAATCCTGACTTGGTGAAGTTCCTCTGGAACTACGACAAGCAATTTAATCCCGCCAATCGGAAGTAATATGAAATACGGTATTTTAGGAACGGGCGACGTGGCTCAACGTATCGCCACAAAATTGATTGAGCTTGGTCACGAAGTCATGTTAGGCGCTCGCAGCGCAGACAATGAAAAGGCTGCGCTTTGGGTGTCGGCGCATGGTGAGCGCGCTTATTGTGGTACTTTTGCACAAGCGGCAGCGTTTGGTGAACGTGTGTTCAACTCTGTCCAAGGCATTCACGCTTTAGAGGTGCTAGAGGCAGCAGGCAAAGAACATTTGCGAGGCAAAATTCTCGTGGACCAAACAAATCCTTATCTTTATGAGGACGGGCATATTTCGCTTGACCCGCGCTGGAGCGGGAAAACGAGTTTAGGCGAAGAAGTGCAAAAGCTTTTGCCAGAAACTAAAGTGGTGAAAACGCTAAACTACATTGGAAACCATTTCATGACGCATCCAGGTGAGCTGCCAGAGGCCATCACCGGCTTTTATTGTGGCAATGATGAAAGCGCGAAAAAGGCAGTCGCTCAACTCCTTCGCGATTTTGGTTGGCAAGACACGATGGATTTAGGCGATATTTCTCGCTCTCGCTACACTGAGATGTTAGGGACCTTTTGGGTCGCCGCGCTTGGTGCGACAGGTAATATGAACTGGGGGTTCAAACTCGTGCGTTAAGAAAAGGAGAAAAGGAAATGAAAAAAGTTTTGATTATTAGCGGTCACACTGACCTTGCGACCTCGGTTGCGAATAAAACGATTTTGGAGACGCTGGAAGCGCGCCTGCCTGGGGCTACTGTCGTCAAACTCGACGAACTCTATCCGGACTTTAAGATTGATGTGAAGGCAGAACAAGCGCGTTTACTTGAAGCTGATATTGTTGTGTTGCAGTTCCCAGTCTTCTGGTACTCAGCACCTTCGATTTTAGAACGCTGGATGGAAGAGACCTTCCTTCATGGCTTCTCGCACGGGAGCACGGGCGACAAACTAAAAGGCAAAAAGCTCGTTCTTTCTTTCACAACGGGCGCTCCTGAAACCATGTATAGCCACGAAGGATTCATGGGCCACACGGTCGATGAATTCCTCGTTAGCTTTGAAGCGACAGCGAAGCTCTGCCAGATGGAGTTAGCTGGTAAGGTCTATACGGGAGGCGT
The DNA here is from genome assembly GCA_905197905.1 of uncultured Sutterella sp. Taxonomy (GTDB): domain Bacteria; phylum Pseudomonadota; class Gammaproteobacteria; order Burkholderiales; family Burkholderiaceae_F; genus Sutterella. Next base: position 82,964 of record CAJKAP010000009.1, read on the forward strand.
GAGCTACGGGAACCGTACCACGCCAGAATTGATTGAAGCACAAAAAGAGGTCTCTATCGCTCATGCTGAGCGCGTCATCAAGCTTCTTGAGGCACTTTAATGCTGGAAGATCGCCTTTGCCGTTGGAGTGACGTGGTCTTTAGCCATTTTCTGATTGATGATTGGCTAAAAGAATTCCGTCTTCCTTTTCATGCTGTGGTTTTCGTTTGCTCTGGCGTTGTCCATGTGGAATATGACGACAAGCAATTCTCTATCCGAAAAGGACAGAGCGTTTTCTTGCGCCGTGACCACATGGTCAAACTCTTTAAAACCTCAGCCGACGGTGAACCATACTCAGCCATTAATGTGTGCTTGACGGAAAAGTCACTGCGTCCCTATGTGAGAGAGCATGAAAAAGCCATACGGCAAGTTCGTGAGAAAAATCGTGTGGGAACAGCCGTTCTCCTGCCACGTATTCCTCAGGTTGATTCGATTAAAGAAGCGCTTTTGCCGTACTTTGCGGACAAATCACTTCGTCCCTCAGAAGACTTCCTGGAGGAGATTGCGGAGCAAACGATCGACTCTTTGGTACTTTTAGACGAGCGATTCTGCCCTACGCTTTTTGACTTTGTGCTTTCTTGGAAGATTAACTTGCGTGACTTCATGGAAGAGCACTTCACAAGTGATATGTCGATTAAAGAATTCGCTTTGTACACGGGTCGCTCTTTGGCCACCTTTAAACGTGACTTTGCGAAATTCTCTAACCTCACACCAGAGCGTTGGCTCTTGATTAGACGCTTGGAAGCTGCTTATGCGCTCCTTGAAGAAGGTGAGCAAAGCGTGAGTGATATCTGTTGGAATGTCGGCTTTCGCAACCGTTCGCACTTCTCAACGGCTTTTAAGCGGCAATACCAAAAAACGCCTCTAGAAGTGCAAAGAAAAGCCGCATTGGCGCCTCAATAGCTAAGAGCAAAAAGAACGCCTCGATTTCTGTTTGTGAAAGTCGAGGCGTTGCGCTTGGTCATGGTTTCATAAAGTCCCGATGGCAAGGAATCGTGATCAAAAATAATGACTGATTTTCATCCGTTTCAATACTAGCTTGACGCATTCCGTATCTTTTTAGCTCTTGCTGAATGGTTGAAATACCCGTTGCCTCTCCATGAGTGAATCCTAGCTCGTTTAAGAATCGTTTTAACAGTGGGTTGAGAGAGCTACAATCGCTTCTTCTATAGTTCAAGATCTCAATACAGTCTGGTTTAACTGAAATCTTCACGGGTTCGTGCGTTGCGTAATCTCGATGCAATAGGGTTGGCGCGCTCATCAAACGACAAACAATCGGTTATTTCTGTAGGCTCACAAGACATATCTGTTCGCAAAGAAGGTGAAAAGAGATTTCTTTTCTATCCTAGAGCAGCGATGAAAAAAGTCAATGAAAGAGTGAGGCTAATTCGAACAATACCTCACGACTGATCTTTTTGTGCAGAGCGATGCGCGTGTGAGCGCTTTGGCATGTTCGCCGTTGGTGAGCGTGAATTCTTCTGTGCAAAGGCTCTCGGGTGAGAGCGGCGTTTAGGATCTTGCTCACGAGACTTCATAGGGCTTGGTCGCTTGTGGTAGCGACGAGAAGAGGGACGAGGAGGAAGCTTTTCAGCTTCTTCCCCAGCATCAGTCGACTCCGTTCCAGAGGCAACCTCTTTTTTTCCCGCTACTTTGGGCTTTGTGCCATAAACACTTTTTGCTGCCGCATTTTGCGCATGCACAGCTTGACGATAAAGACGACGCACAAAGCGAATCGGCGTGAGCAGTTTTCCTAGCCAATGGTAGGAAATATGGCGGCTTCCCTGATAGTAGGTGAAGACGCGAATACAGAAAATCAAAATCCCGCAGAAGGACCCAAGGATCGTGGGATCTGGGTAGAAGCGAATCACGATCACATAGATGAGGCAGCCCAAGAACGCTGCGGTTGCATAGGGCGTTCTATCTGAGAGCACCGCAGGGGTGCGATTGAGAAAGACGTCACGCAATAAGCCCCCAAAGACGCCCGTGGTGACGCCCAGAATAATACTCGTTGTGGCATTAGCCCCTGTGTTGAGCGCCATGATCGTGCTACCCACACTAAAGAACGCCAACCCCACCGCGTCAGCGGCGACATAAAGTCCGTTACGCCACTTCACGCGCATACGGCGGATAATGCTCGGAGCAAAAAGCGTGAGGAAAACCGCCACCCAGACGTACTGTGGGTGCGAGGCCCAGTAGAAGGGACGAAGGTCCAACATGATGTCACGCACCATCCCACCGCCAAAGGCCGTAATAAAGGTGGCCACAAAAACGCCCACAGGGTCCATCTTGCGACCTTGTGTGGCGAGAAGTCCGGCAAGGGCAAAGCCAACCATGCCGATACCGTCGAGTACTTCAATGACGGGAATGGTAACCATGACGTGTCCTTCCAAAAGGGGAGAAGGGCTTGAGAGGGAGAGCAGTTTTTATGGGAAAAGGCGTAAAAAAGCGCGCCTTTTTGCCTAAATTGCCTCATTTTAGACAAAATTTGGCGCGCTCACATACTAGGGTTTTCCTATGTGAGAGAAGGCAACTCAAGATATTAGAGGAAATTTTTCCTCGAGTTTTCTTAGAGTTGCGCTTTCTTACTTACCACTTTGATTGGCACGGGCTTGGTGTTGGGTACGGCGCACATCGTGGGGCGGCAAGTCTTGTTGTCGGTCGTCTCCACTTCTGGGAAACCGACTCGAAGCGCTTCATGCATCGAGGCTTCCAATTCCCAACCAGCTTCTTGCGCAGCGGCAACGTCAGCCTTAAGAGAGCTTCCTTGCGTGGTGAGGAAGTCCCCCATAATGGCGCTGTTAACGCCTGCGAACATGAGTTTTTCAACGACTTCTTCCGTGAGGCGATTGCGCCCGCCTGCCAGGCGCAGATAGGCGGTCGGGTTTAAAAGACGGAAAATCACCGCCGTGCGCAAAATTTCTTCGTCAGAAAGGGGCAGTTGATCCGCTAAGGGCGTCCCAGCAATGGGCGAGAGGAAATTAAGCGGAATCGACGGGATCTCTAAGTCGCGCAGTGTCTCAGCGAGTTCAATACGGTCAGCTTCCGCTTCGCCAATTCCAAAAAGACCCCCAGAGCAGAGCTCGAGCCCCGCTTCACGCGCGGCTTTGAGTGTGGCGATCTTATCGTCACGAGTGTGCGTAGTGCAAACCTTACGAAAGTGCGCATCGCTTGTTTCCAAGTTGCAGTGATAGCGAATGAGCCCTGCGTCTTTTAATGCCGTGAGTTCTTTTTCGTTCATCAAACCAAAAGAGGCGCAGAGTTCCATATCGGGGAACTTACGGTGCAGTGACACGAGTAGGTCGGTCGCTTCTCGCGTTACACGAGGGGAGAGCTTACGACCTGCCGTCACAAGTGAATAACGACGAATCCCATGACGATGTACACGGTCGGCCCCGAGCTCGGCAATTTCTTCCGAGACAAGCGAGGTTTCCGCTGGCGTACTATTCCAGTGGCGAGACTGCGCACACCAGGCACAGTCGCAAGAGCACCCATCGGCCTTCGCGTTAATAATGGCGCAGGTATTAAACGTGGTGCTTGCACAGCTTTCCGTGACGCGATGTGCCCCTTCAATGAGGCGATCAAGCGGTACCGTTTCTAAGAAGTATTGGAGCGTATCCGTTGAGAGCGGTGTCCCTGCGATCAGCGCATCAATCGTTTTGTCAAAATCGGGCAATTTGGTTGTTTCAGTCATGGGGTCGATTCTTAGAGTGGGAAATAGAATAAGGTCTATTTTAAATAGCAAAATGCCCGATGAGACGCTCTCTATCGGGCATTTGTAAAGAAACGTGATTAATTAGCGAGCCAAGCGAGCCGTACCTAACTTATCCACGGCGAGGATGGCTTCGCGGTATTTTTCAACCGTGGTCGGCGTGGGCGTGCAAGTCCATTCCTTAATTTTCGGAGCGACTTCCAAGAGTTTTTCGAGCCCAGCGGCATCGATATCGAGCTGCTTCAACGTGATCGGCAGACCCAACTTCTGGTTGAAGTCGAGGAACTTGTCAAGGAGCGCATCCTGACCGTCGTAGGCCAGGAGAACCAAGTTCCCGAAGGAGACCACTTCGCCGTGCAAGTGCTTGTGCGCGGTCGGCAACGACATCGAAGCGTTGTAGAAGCAGTGGGCAAGGGACGAATTGTAGTAGTACTCAGTGTGAGTCACCAAGTTGGAGACCACACCCGTGGAGACAATAATATCCAAGACGCATTCCGTGAAAGCGTTGGTGAGTTCACCTGCCTTCATGTCTTCCAAGGCCTGAACGCCTAAGTCAAGGAGGGGCTTCTGGCAAGCCTGAGCGACATGCACGCCAAGGAGCGGAGTATGGAAGAGCTCTTTACCGCGAGAGGCGTAGAGCACTTCGATCTGCTTACTCAACGCATCACCCAAACCAGCCCAGAAGAGTTCCTTGGGGCTATCGAGAATGACGCTCGTGTTCACGAAGCAATGATCTGGGCAGCTCTTCCCGAAGTGATAATGGTCAAGCGAGCCGTCGTCCTTATAGATCACTGCCACAGCCGTGATCGGCGCACAGTTAGAGGCGACCGTCGGACAGGTCATACAAGGCTTACCCATCAAGTCAGCCGCGGTTTTGACCGTATCGCAGGCACGACCACCGCCCACACCAAAGATCACATCAGCGCTTTGCACATCAGGATTGTTGCGGATCGCATCGATGTTGGCGTTGGTGGCATCCTTACCATAGACGAGCGTCGTGGTAATGGTGGCACCAGCGGCTTCCAAGGCCGGAATCAACGTGGGGGAGGCTTTCGCAAGCGCCGTTTCACCACCAATCACCGCAACACGTTTGCCATAGGGGCGCAAAACGTCACTAATCAAGTCATAGGCCTGGGGACCGCTTGAGTAATGGGGCAGATTGAGGGTGTAATTGGCTTGCATAATAAAAGCTCCTCACCAAAATAAAAGAAAGAGAAAATGGACCAAAGGGAATAATGACCAAGTGATCATCCATCAAACGCTAGGATTCAAAAGGAGCATCTGATTAGAAAAGAGAGACTCCCTCTGGTTCAAAAAGGGTTTCTTACATAATGGCGCGATTTTGCGCGTTGCGTATTAGGAGATTGTCTTACCCTTTGTGCGAAAAGTCAGGCATGGATAAAGTCCTTAGAAGGAATCGCCTAGAAAAAAGAAAGAGAAAAAAGACCTGACAGGTTTAGCATTTCGCGCCATAGGCAGGGATTTCCTCAAGGAAATAGCTAAGTCCTTGAAGCAAAAAGAGAAAAATTTTCTTAATTAGGATCAAATTAGTAGCCTAGAGTGAAAAAAGTACTCGAAATCTGATTCATAATCGGTTAAGCTATGAGAGTAAGCACTTTTCTTCCTCTGACAAACATCATTGAAAGACCAACGGCGGTCGAAGCACCGCTCGAACCCCCATACCATTGCCAGTCAATCTTGTGGATTTGGCCACAAAGTGTTTACGCCTCTTCCTTTCTATTTGTCTAAGCCTATGTCAGAACCGATTGTTCAACCTCGTCGTGTAGGTCTTTATCCGGTGGCGACAACACACGCCAGGATATTGATTCTAGGGAGCATGCCGAGCGAAGTGTCCCTTGCGAACGCTCGCTACTATGCGCATCCCACCAATCGCTTTTGGTCACTGATGGGTTTGCTTTTTCCGCAGCACCAGACGTATTTTGCGAGCGGCGATTTCAATGAGCGCTATGAAGGGCTCAAACAGTTGAAAATTGCCTTGTGGGATACGATCGGTAGCTGTATTCGTGTGGGAAGCGATGACGGGGCAATCCGTGACGCGGTTCCCAACGATATTGCGGGCTTTCTTGCAAAGCATCCCGGTATTGGCTTAGTGTTGCTCAACGGGAATAAGAGTGCCGATATGTGGCGTCGTTATCTCGATGAGTCCGCACGTCGTGTACGTCCCGATTTACGTGTGCGCCCGTTGCCTTCAACCAGTGCTGCTAATGCGGTCTACACATTAGGTACTTTGAAGAGCAGTTGGTCCATGGCGCTCGACGGGTATCGCTAAGCAAATTTCCAAAGCGATCCTTTCTTCAAAAACTTTCCGAGCAGTAAGGCCTGCGGTTAAGCGATTTCTTCTAGGGGTTATCCCTTGACGCTTGCGCAGGCCTTTGCTATTCATTGTTAAACTAAAGCATCCCCTGCGAAGCAAAGGAGAGGACTTTGCTCGCAGTGCAAACCTATTCACCTTTTGGAGACAGAGAAAAATGGATATTCCCGCCCTTTTACCCAAGTATCAGCAAACCGTCGAAGCGCTTTTGGCGCGAGACGATGTGAAAGCCGCGATGGCGCTCTGCGAAACGGAAGCCGATCGCGCCATTGAAGAGCAGATTCACCTCTCGGAGATTGAGTCGCCCACGTTTGCTGAAGAAACGCGTGGGAAGGAATTGGCTCGTCTTTTCCGTGAATATGGTCTTACGGATATTGAAACCGATAAAGTCGGAAACGTCATCGCGCGTCGCCCAGGTCGCGGCAATGGCCCTGTGTTAGCTGTGGCAGCGCACCTAGATACGGTCTTTCCTGCTGGCACTCCTTTGACTGTGCGCCGTGAAGGCAATCGCCTCTATGGCCCGGGGATTGGCGACAATGCCTCGGGGTTACGCTCTATGTTGCAACTTTTGCGCGCGCTTCAGAGTGCGAAGATTGAAACCGAAGGCGATATTCTTTTTGTTGGCACTGTGGGTGAAGAAGGTAACGGCGACATTCGTGGCTCCAAAGCACTTTTTGATGGGTCGCGTAAGATCGACGCCTTTATGGCACTCGATATGGCAGACGTCTACACCATTCAGTCGGGGGCGACGGGGGCTCATCGTTGGCGCTTAGCCTTTGAAGGGCAGGGCGGTCACTCCTATGTCGACTATGGTCGAGTGCCTTCCGCGATTCATGCCATGTGCCGTGCAGGTGCGCTCATTGCTGACTTGGAATTGCCGACGAATCCGAAGACCACTTATACGATTGGGACCATTAAGGGTGGGACGACGGTTAACACGATTGCGGCGCGTTGTGAAGTCGATGTGGATATGCGTAGTGTGGATTTGCCCACCTTGGAAGCGCTTGAAGCGAAGATTTTGGGCGCTTTTGAAGAAGCGCTTCGCTTAGAGAACGCCCATTGGCCAAAGGCAGATGCTGATCACCAATTAAAGCTCGTCAAAACCCAGATTGGGAATCGCCCCGCCGGGATGCGCCCAGCCGATTGCCCAGCCGTGCAGTCCGCGATGGCAGCCATGGGGGCGTTTGATTTGCCGATTCGCCGCTTTGGGCCGTCCTCGACCGATGCGAATATGCCGATGTCCTTAGGAATTCCGTCCGTTTGTATTGGGACGGGTGGGGAAACCTGCGGCGAGCACTCCTTAAAAGAGTACTTTGTGAACGATAAGATTTGGTTGGGTACGCAGTTAGCCGTCCTCATTTCGCTCTCCTTGGTGGGTGCAGGTGACGTAAAGCCAACGCTAGCCTAATTTTTTCATAGTGAGAAGAGCCTTCAATCCTAAGGGAGAGAAGGCTCTTCGCGTTTTATGGAGAATGCTTTTTAATAGAAAGAGTCTCAAACTAGAAAAAAAGAAAGCTATAAGGACGCGAAAAAATCGGGTTTTGAGTCCCTTTTTGAATGATTTTTGACATATTTAGTGGCAAAAAATGCCTGACTAAAGGACTAGGGTTTTCACTTAGGGAAAGAAAAGCAAAGAAAGTTATCTAAACTTTATATCTTTTAATATCGCTCTTAGAGAATGGCTTGAAGATCTCTTATGCTTAAGGGGTAGAATCTTTGCTTTCAGGATTAATCAAAAGGAATCAATGACGATGGGGGGGGTAAACACGGTATTATGGGCTCATTATCAGAACGACCCCAAAAGGGGAGATTCTGCTGACTTTCTCTGACTTGCTCCTCTCTCTGGAGCAAAGCAACTCTCTATATCAAGGAGAATACCTATGCAGACTATCCGCACTCTTGCTTTGGCTACCGCAATGACCGCCATGATGACTGGCATGGCCACGGCAGCTGACACCGATGCAACGAAGCTCTACGATCCGATGGCTGAAGCCGAAAAGGTCGTGATTGCTGTCGATTTGCTCGGCGAAAAAGGCAATACCGCTGTGGGTGATGTTGTTGCAGTGAAGACGCCCTATGGCATCGCTTTCTACCCGAACTTGAAGGGCTTGACCCCGGGTTTACATGGTTTCCATGTGCATGCTAACGGCGACTGCGGCGCTACCGAAAAGGGTCTCGCAATGAAGGCTGGCGGCCACTGGGATCCGAAGGAAGCCAAACGTCACTCCTTCCCGTGGGATGATGCTGGTCACGCTGGCGACTTGCCGAGCTTGTATGTTGACGCTGACGGCAACGCAACCTATCCTGTGTTGGCTCCGAAGTTGAAATCCTTGGATGAAATTCGCGGTCACGCTTTGATGGTTCACGTTGGTGGCGATAACTTCCATGACCATCCGAAGGCTTTGGGTGGTGGCGGTGCTCGCTTGGCCTGCGGCGTTATCAAGTAATCCAGTGAGAAGTTTCTAGAAACTTCTTAGAGTAGAGTGAGTGGATTGACGAAATGTCGGTCCACTCCTTTTTTTTGCCCGCATTTTTTGGGTAGGCACAAAAAAAAGAGGAACACTCGATTAGGAGCGTTCCTCTCGCTTTCTCTAGTCCTTCAAGCTCTCAGTACATGAAGGACTGGGAAATCTTTTCGGGAATTAGGCGAACTGAGCCAATTCCGGGAGTTCAGCGTTCTTCACGTAGGCCACGACCTTTTCAGCGTGGGCGGCGAGGTCTTCATCAGACATGCCGAGCGTGCCGTGCGTGATGTACGGGGTCAAGAACTTCATGCCCGTGAAGCGAGCGGTCTGCTGCAAGGGGCGAAGAAGTTCGGTGATCGTGTAGCCGATGCCTTCGCGAGAGTAAACGTTAGCGGGAGAACCCGTGGAAGCAACGACCAAGAATTCCTTACCCTGGAGGGCCTTGCCCTGGCTGCCGTAGGCCCAGCCATAGGTGAGCACATCGTCTTCATACTTCTTCATCAAAGCAGGCGTGCTGTACCACTGCACCGGGAAGAGCACCACGATACGGTCGGCGCCGCTCAAAAGAGCCTGTTCGCGAGCGGTATCAACAGCGTAGTCGGGATATTGAGCGTAGAGGTCACGAACTTCAAAGCCCGCTTCGGCCAACTTCTTGGCATAGAGCTTATTGACTTTGGACGTGGTTTCAATTTTGTCGTGGAAAACAAGAACGGTCGTTTTCATAGTAGGTATCTCTCAAAAAAACATAAATTGGATTGTTCGGGTAAGTCTTGCGGACACACTCAGAATGAAAAAATAGATCGGTATCGAACAATAGGAGCGAGTGAAACGTCCGCAAGAACGTTGAGAGGTATGTTACACACAAAAAAGTGATTTGAGAATAGCTCTCAAAAAAGGTTTACGAGTTAAAGAGAGAAGTCGGCTCTTATTATCGTTTTCCTAAAAACTTGAGTGTTGAGGTCGGGTTTTCCCTCTCAAGGAGTAACAAAACTTTTCCATCCAATCTTTTAGTGCGGAAATTCATCCACAAAAGCTTTGGCGCGCTTGGTGGCAGGGCGCTGTGCGGGAAGGAAAAAGCCTAAGGGACGTGTGGCCCAAGCGTCCGTCAGCTTCACGCGAGCAACCTCACTTTCGGCGCTGAGTGCACTTTCGGGAACCACCGCGACACCCACGCCTTCACTCACAACCTGAATGATGAGGTCAAAGCTTGGGAGTTGGAGCATTGGAAGAAGTTGCATCCCAGAGGCACTCGCACGATCTTTCATCGCAACCGACATCGGCGACTGGTGAGAAGGAATAATTTGTGGATAGGCGAGCGTATCGGCGTAGCTCACTTCTGCTTTTCCTGCGAGCGGATGGTCAAGCGGCGTGATCAAAATATGGTGGTCAAGCGCCACTTCACGTAACTGCAGCGTATGGTCCCGACGAAGGGCAGGGGTGATCAACCCAAAGCCCACATCAGCGGAGCCTTCTCTTACGGCGTCAGCCGCATAGCTACTCGAGCACTCAATAAAGCGACAGCGTCCAGGGTGAGCTTTTAAAAAACGACTGATATAGGGCGCAAAGAAATTCTGCAAGCCCGCAGAATTTGAGGCCACCACGAGCTCACGTCGTTCATCGTCGTGAAACTTTGACATCGTTTGCTCGAGTGCCGCTGCCTCATCACTTAAGCGCTGCGCTTCTTTGAGGAGCGCAATCCCTGCATGCGTCAAAATGAGCCCACGCGATTCGCGCACAAAAAGTTGCACCCCAAAGGATTCTTCCAGTTTTTTAAGGCGCAAACTCACGGCTGAAGGCGTGAGCCCAATGAATTCCGCTGCTTGAGCAATATTAAGCGTACGGGTGAGCGCCAGAAAGATACGAAGGTCGTTGAGGTCAAAACGCAGCATGGTATGAAAAGACGGAAGTGAGAGAACGTTTTTTTTCAGTATAGCGGACTGAAAGGCGTATGCGTTGAATGAGGCTAGGGGAAAAAAGAAAAGGCAGTCCATATTGAACTGCCTTCAGAAATCTGTGGGGTGGGAAATGGGACTCGAACCCACGACAACCGGAATCACAATCCGGGACTCTACCAACTGAGCTATTCCCACCATCAAGGTTTCATCTCTCTCAGGAGGACTGAGAGGAGAAGAAGTTATTGTACTGATTTTTGGGAAAAATACAAGAGCTCGGGCGAAAAAAATCTGGTGAAATTCGCAAAAAGGAGAGTAGGGGAAAGGTGAGAAAAATCTCTGCCAGAAGATTTTTGAAAAGGCAAGAGAGTAGTTACCCACTCTCTGCCTCCTTATCTCTTCGAAAGTAGTAAGGATTTACCATCAGAACGATTTGAAATTCCCTGAAAGAGAGGGAATTTCTTAAGAGTTTAAACCTAGGATATTTTACGAAAAGAGAGGAAAAATGGGGTTAAAAGTGCGCCAAAAATAACCCACTAAACTACTCGGAGAAGGCAAGAGCGAATGAGGTAAAATTTTCTGAAGTTTGAAAAAGGGCAAAGGTCAAAAAATGTCCAAAAATGGAAAAATACATCAATTTTTAGATATAGGTAGTACTTAGTGGGTATATTTGATAGGGGCTTTTTACTCTAATTATTGATGGAAAATCGCAAAGAACTTTATAAACTGTGTCAGGGAAAATAAAGAGGTTAGGGTTTCCCCGTTCTTTTTTGTTGGACGGCACGTCGACACAACAGAAAAAACTGCCCTGATCCTTTACCCCTTGATGGAGATTAAACAATGAAACTCGAAACACAATATGAAGCGCTGCGCCGTCGCGGTATTAGCCGCCGTAGCTTCCTTCAGTTCTGTTCCTTCACTGCAGCCAGCCTCGGTTTAGGTAGCGCCGGTGCAAAAGATATCGCTGACGCTATGCAAAACAAGCCGCGTACACCTGTCATCTGGTTGCACGGTTTGGAATGTACCTGCTGTACTGAATCCTTCATTCGTTCCTATCACCCGGTTGCTCAGGACCTCGTCCTCTCTATGATCTCGCTCGACTACGACGATACGATCATGGCTGCCGCTGGTGAACAGGCCGAAGAAGCCTTGGCTGAAACCATGGAAAAGTACAAGGGCAACTACATCCTCGCTGTTGAAGGTAATGTGCCGTTGCACGAAGATGGGATTAACTGTATCCCTGGTGGCGAAACCTTCTTGGAAAAGATCAAGCACGTGGCTAAGGATGCCAAGGCTGTGATCGCCTGGGGTTCCTGCGCTTCCTGGGGTTGCGTGCAGGCTGCTAAGCCGAATCCCACGAAGTCCGTGCCTATCACGGAAATCATCAAAGATAAGCCTATCGTTCTCGTTCCGGGCTGCCCACCGATTCCTGATGTGATGTCTGGTGTGGTTACCTACATCCTTACCTATGACCGCTTGCCTCCGCTCGACCGTATGGGTCGTCCGAAGATGTTCTACGGTCAGCGTATTCACGACAAGTGCTATCGCCGCGCTCACTTTGACGCTGGTCAGTTCGTTGAAAAATTCGACGACGAAGGCGCTAAGTTGGGTTACTGCCTCTATAAGGTTGGCTGTAAGGGTCCGACGAGCTACAACTCTTGCTCTGCAATGCGTTGGAACGAAGGCATTTCGTGGCCTGTTCAGTCTGGTCACGGCTGTATCGGTTGCTCTGAACCTAACTTCTTCGACAAGGGTTCGTTCTACGAACACGAAACCACCGTCTTGCCTCCGGGCTTCGGCGGCATTGAAGCCACGGCTGACAAGGTCGGTTTGGCTACCTTGGGTCTCGTTGGTGTTGCCGCAGCTGCGCATATCGCCATGTCTGCTGTTTCCCAGGCTCGTAGCAAGAATACCAACAAGGAAATCGGAGGAGATAAGTAATGAACGATCGTGAACGTCAAATTGTTGTTGACCCGCTGACCCGTATTGAAGGTCACCTTCGCGTTCAGGCTGTTTTGGGCGATGATGGCAAGATTGCCGACGCCATGAGCACTGGCACGATGTGGCGTGGTCTTGAAGTGATTTTGAAGGGCCGCGATCCTCGTGACGCTTGGGCCTTCGTTGAACGTATTTGCGGTGTGTGTACTGGTGTGCACGCTCTCGCTGCTGTTCGTTCCGTGGAAGATGCTATTGGCATCAAGATTCCGAAGAACGCCAACTACATGCGTAACATCATGGCGTTGACGCTCTACATCCACGACCATATCGTTCACTTCTATCAGCTCTCCGCTTTGGACTGGGTTGACGTTGTGAGTGCTTTGGACGCTGATCCGCGCGAAACCGCTGCCATTCAGGCTAAGATCTCTCCGGAACACCCGCTCGCTAGCGTGGGTTACTTCCGCGATGTGCAGAACCGTTTGAAGAAGTTCGTGGCTTCTGGCCAGTTGGGCATCTTCAATAAGGGCTATTGGGGCCACCCGGCCATGAAGTTGCCGCCTGCCGTCAACTTGTTGGCTGTGACCCACTACCTCGAAGTTCTCGAATTCCAGCGCGAAATCGTCAAGATTCAGACGATTTTGGGCGGTAAGAACCCGCACCCGAACTACTTGGTCGGCGGTATGGCCTGCCCGATCAACATGCACGAAACGGGCGCTCAGGGCACGATGGTCAACCAGACCACGATGAACTTCATGAAAGACTTGGCTCAGAAGGCTCAGCGTATTGTTCGTAACGTTTACCTCCCGGACATCAAGGCCATCGGTGGCTTCTATCCGGAATGGTTCACGTACGGTGGTGGTCTCTCTGGCAAGAACATTCTCTGCTACGGCGACTTCCCGCGCGTTGCTAACGACTTCTCCGACTCCTCCATCCAGTTGCCGCGTGGTGCCATCATCAACGGTAACTTCAAGGAAGTCCATGACGTCGACGCTAAGGACTTGACGCAGATTCAGGAATTCGTGGATCACTCCTGGTACAAGTATCCGGAAGCCGACAAGGGTCTCCATCCTTGGGAAGGTATTTCCGAACAGAACTACGAAATCTCGAAGAACTCCATCGGTACGAAGACCAAGTTCGAATGGCTCGCTCCGGATGGCAAGTACTCCTGGATCAAGAGCCCGCGTTGGAAGGGTCACATGATGGAAGTGGGCCCGTTGGCTCGCCTCTTGATGGGTGTCGCCAAGAACGTCGAACACATCAAGGAACCGGCTCTCAAGCTCTTGCAAGACTTGAACCTCCCGCTCGAAGCCATCACGTCGACCTTGGGTCGTCACGCTGCTCGTGCTTTGGAAACGGATTGGGCTGTTGGCGAATTGATCTGGAACTTGAACGCTCTCGAAGCGAACATCAAGGCTGGCGACGAAGCTGCCGCTAACATGGAACTCTGGGAACCGCACACCTGGCCGAAGGAATGCCGTGGTGCTGGTTTGGCAGAAGCTCCGCGTGGTGCTTTGGGCCACTGGTGTGTTATTAAGGACACCCGCTTGACGAACTGGCAGGCTGTTGTGCCGACCACCTGGAACGCTTCCCCGCGTAGTCCGGAAGGCCAGATCAGTACGTACGAAGCTTCCTTGATCGGTAACCCGATCGCTGATAAGAAGCGTCCGCTCGAAATCTTGCGTACGATTCACAGCTTCGACCCGTGCTTGGCTTGCTCGACTCACTTGATGGATCCGGAAGGCAAGGAACTCGCCGACATCCAGGTTCGCTAAGGAGGGATTCATATGAAAATCGATCCCGTCACCTTTGAAGTTGACCCCTCGGGTGGTCTTAGCCCGCTTTATGTGTGGCAGGCTCCGATCCGTGTGTGGCACTGGTTGATGGCAGTGTGTATGTTCGTCATGATCCCCACGGGCTTCTTGATTGGGATGCCCTTGAAGTCCAACCATGGACTGACGTGGATGACGTACGACTTCGGTTATATCCGTATGACGCACTACATCGCGGCAATGATCTTTACGGTCTTGTTTATCTACCGCCTCTACTGGGTGATCGTAGGTAACCGCTATGCCCGTATGATCTTCTTCCCGCCGCTCTGGAGCTTTAAGTGGTGGAAAGGCGTGTTCGCGCAGATCGCTTACTATATTTTCTTACGTAAGTCTGCTCCTGAATACGCTGGCCACAACCCCTTGGCGCAGTTGGCCATGTTTGGCTTCTTCGTTTTGGGTTCGTTCGGCATCATCATCACCGGTTTTGCGCTCTTCGCGCAGCACTGGGGTTGGGATAGCAGCTGGATGATTTACTTTGGTTGGGTCTTCCAGTTGTTCGGTGATGCTCAGGCAGTCCGTACGACGCACCACGTGTTGATGTACACGTTCTGCCTCTTCACGATCGCTCACGTTTACATGAGCTTCCGCGAAGACGTCATGGGCGGCGCTACCACGTTGAGCTCTATGTCGACCGGTTTACGTATGTTCAAGCACTCTGGTGCAGAGCATCACTAAAAAGGTATCGACCTGAGTTTCTGAGGGAAGAAAATTCCCTCAGAGCTCGGACAAAGCCGAAAAAGGCACTTTCTTGAAAAAGAAGGTGCCTTTTCCAATTTCTGGCATAGAAAATTTTTAATTTTCCGCAATCCCTTCTTATATAAGGGTTAACCCTCGAATAATTATCTCCAATTAGGTAATCAATTACTCCTTATGACGGTGGAGGTATAACCCGATGAAGGATAGAAAAGCGCGCACAACTTCGCTATAGTGTGTTCCATTCCTCCTGGTGGAAAATCTGTCATTTTCTCTCAGGAATCCCCCTGATAATAGGAAGCCCTCTAACGAAGAGCTGCGCTTCTCTCTCATTAGCTGGTAAGAAAAGTGTTCGAAGAAAAGAAAGGCCCCCAAAACGAAGTCTTGGTCTTAGGCATTGGCAATATTTTGTATGCTGACGAAGGCTTTGGTCCTCGCGCTGTGGAACATTTCCACCGCACCTATTCTCCTCGCAAAGATGTCATCGTGATGGATGGCGGTACGCTCGGCAACTACTTGATGAACGACATCATGAACGCCAAGCGCATTTTGGTGCTTGACTGCTGCGACTTCAAAAAGGAACCTGGCTACATGGCTGTGCTCCGTGGTGATGAAGTGAAAGCTTGGCAGTCGACAAAGATTTCCCCGCACCAGACCGGGATTAACGACTTGCTCTTTAACGCCATGTTGATGGGCTATGAGCCCGAAGCCTTGACCGTGGTCGGTATTCAGCCTGAAAACATGGAAGACTACGGTGGTGGTCTCTCGCAGACTCTTGCCGCTCGCGTGGATGAGGCCGTGCAGTGGGCTGCTGACGAGCTCGTTCTCTGGGGCTTCCCTGTTGAAAAGCGCCCCGATGGCGACAAGGTCGAACCCTTGATGGCTGAGTGCGTGGAAGAAGATCGTTACTTAAATGAACGTCCTTCCGAAGAAGAAGCTTGCCGCGTGGGCGACGAGCGTTTTATGCGTCGTGCGGCTGGTCAGCGTACCAACCTCGACTTTGAATAAGGAGGGCGTGCGTTATGTGTGTTGCCTTGCCCATGCTCGTGGAAGCTGTTGATGGCTACAGCCTCACCGTCTCTCGCGCTGGAGAAACCAAGGTGGTTAACGCGGCCCTCATCGGCGACGATGTCAAGCCTGGCGAAATGGTGATGGTCTTCATCGATCAGGCGATTCGTCGTATCACCCCTGAAGAAGCCGCTGAAGTGGATAGTGCCCTCGGCGCTCTTGGTACTGTACTCGCAGGAGAAGCCACCGAAGAAACGATTCGTGCTGGCTTTGGGGACCTCTTAGATGGTCCGAAGCTCCCGCCTCACTTGCAAGCGCAAGTGGGTAAGAAAATTCTCTAAAGGATAACGAATGAGTAAATACACACAAGTGGGGGCTTACGAGCCCGATGAGCATCCGCTCTTTCAGCGCCTCTATAACGAAGAGGGCTTTAAGAAGTTGACGGAAGAAAACGTCGATGAAATGCTCGCTGATACGGGCTTAAAGTTGGTGCTCTTTGCTGATGACCCAAACCGTGTGCGTGAAACGCTCGACATCGTGGTGATTGGCCCAGAATTGAAGAAAGTCTTCAAGGACTACTTGTCTTCTTGCTGGATGGCTGATGTGAAAAAAGCACGCGCGATGAGTACGCGTTTTGGGGTGAAGCGCCTCCCGGCCGTCGCCTTTTTCCGTGGCGCCAAATTCTTGGGCGCTAGCGAAGGCTTAAAGAACTGGGACGAATACCTCGAAGAACTTGGGGTCATCGGTTCTCGCACGGACGCAGAAACCCCACGCCGTACGATCACGATCGTTTCGAGCAATCAAGAAGAAAATTATCATTAATTTGGAGATTTAGATGGCCAATTTATCCATCGACGGGTCCGACGTTTGGGCTCGTGTCCCTCAGTTACCCCCTGAAGTCGAAGAAGAGGCAGCACACGCCTTGATTGACTTCTTAAAAGAAATTGATGCTGAGTTTGAACAGGTCTTGGCAGACGAAAGCGGTGCTTCCTTTGATGCGCTCCATAAGATCTATGAATTTTCGCGCTTTAAGACCGATTGGTTGAAATTCATCCTCCCGACGATTGGCGTGGGGGAAGTGCGTATCATCTTGCACGACGGCTTGGTGAAGATCGAAGAAACCGGTATTCCTTGCCTCTGGCGTATGCAGATGGACAACCAGGAAAGCTTCATCTTGACGCGCGTGCCGCTTTGCGTGCGCCACGCTGCTCGCGAGGGCGATGCGGAGATCGGTAAGATCGTCAATAACGGGACTGATGTTTTCGCTGCACCTGCTATTTTGGAGCAGCTTCGTAGTGAACAAGAAAAGATTAACTGGGAGAGCTTAAGTAACGAGCCCGCCTTTATGGTGGAATTCTCGGGCGAACCGCTCTCTGCGGGTGACTCTCGTGCGATTTTGTCCACCTTGGGCACAGGTAACATTGAAGTGCGCTTACAGGGCTTTGCAGAGTCCCGTATTGAACGCACCCGTGTGCGTGGTGTTTGGCACAGCCGCTTGATTAACAACGCCGGTAAAGAGCTTCTCGAAGGCTATGTGACGGCTTACTTGCCGCCTGAAGTGCCTTCTGCTTGGGAAGCTCTTGAAGACGCTCACACGCGTTGCCAAGAGTTGATTCAGTGGATGCAGGACGACTTAGCTCGTGGCGCGATTGGCGTGAAGAACTAAGCAACGTCTTTTTTGGTGAAATAATGATGCCTTCAAGCGGGGTTAGGAGAGCCTACCAGTCGCTTGAAGGCATTTTTCGTTTTCCTATAGTGCTCATCAAAGCTTTAAATCTTTAGACTGAGCGCAATCGGGTACAATGAATAGTATTTGGCGCTTGCGAGAGAAGCAGGTGCCTAGTGGTTAAGAAATCAATCGTAGTCTGAGTTCTCCAAGCTTTTGGATCGGAGCTCCTACGAGAGACATTTGGAGATAGAAAACATCATGTCTGAATCTGACAACAAGAAAGAGTTGCCCGCCACGCTCTCGGGCGCCAATGTGAGTGAAGAGTTTGATCGCTTGATGAGCTCTCGTATTCACCCTGAAACGCGTATGCAGTGTAAGGTCTGCTGGTACATCTACGACCCAGAAGAGGGTTGTCCTGAAGCTGGGATCGATCCAGGTACGCCTTTTGCCGATATTCCGAACACTTGGGGTTGCCCCGACTGTGGTCACCCGAAGTCGGCATTTTTGCCCGCTGATGACGATCTCGGCTAAACACGCCAACACACTCTTTTTCCCTTGAACGACTCTCTTAGGTAACGCTAGTCATGACTTTTTCGATTCGTCCCGCCACGATGGCAGACTTAGATGTGCTCACCGAAATTGAAGCACGCGGCTTTCCCCCAGAAGAAAAGGCAAGCCGTGAGCGCTTCGAGGAGCGCCTCAAAGCCTTTGGGGCGCATTTCCTTATTCTGGAAGATGCAGGTAAACCCATTGGACTCATCGATGGGATGGTGACTGATAGCGAAAAGATTGTCGATGAGATGTTTGAGGATGCGACGATCCACAATCCAGAAGGGGCGTGGCAGTCGATCTTTGGTCTTTGTGTGCTCCCTGAATACCGCCGTCAAGGTGGGGCAGCGATGCTCATGAATGCCTTTATTGAGAAGGCACGCCAAGAAGGGCGAAAGGGGCTCATTCTCACGTGTAAAGAGGCCCTTATTCCTTACTACAGCAAGTTTGGCTACAAGTCGCTAGGCGTCTCGGCCTCGGTGCACGGTGGCGCAGTGTGGTACGACATGATTTTGCGCTTTTAAACGAAAGAAGAGAACCTATTTTTTTTAATATTTGAGATAAGTGAACGAAGCGATGGCGGCAGAGAAAAGAATCCGTACCCAGATTGCCTTGGATACGGAAACGACAGGGCTAAATGTTGAAACTGATCGACTCGTTGAAATTGGTTGCGTACGTATTGATGGACGTAACTATTCCGATCGGCGTGAAGATCGCTACCACCAGCTTATTAACCCAGAGTGCGAAATTCCTGAAGAGGCGATTGCGATTCACCATATCACCAATGAGCGTGTGGCGAACGAACCGATCTTTGCTGAGGTAGTGGACGAATTCCTCGAATTCATTAAAGACGCAGAGCTTCTCATTCATAACGCCGAGTTCGACGTGGGGATTCTCAATGCTGAACTTGCCCGTTTAGGCAAAGGGAAGCTTGAAGACTACTGCGCCAAAATTACCGACACGTTGGCGCTCGCGCACAAGTACTATCCTGGGCGTCGTGCGACCTTAAACAATTTGTGCTTTATTTTGGAAATCGACCTCACGGAGCGCGAGATCGAAGGTCACGGGGCACTCCTTGACGCGGAACTCTTGGCGCAAGTTTACCTTGGGATGACGCGTGGTCAGTCGAAAATTAATTTGACGGGGGACCTGGATCACCCAGAACTCTTTGGGGAAATCCCATCGCCCGAATCGCTTCCCGTGATTCGCGCTAGCGAAGAGGAGCTTCGTGAGCACGAAGCGATGCTCGATCGCGTTGAAAAAGAGGCGAAGAGCACCTGTGCTTGGCGTAAAGGTGAGAGCACCGAAGACAACACAACAGAGAAAGCTACGGCTTAACAGAGAGGATAGAGGATTATGGAAGAGCAAAAAACACATCCCCTTATCATCATTAGTTCTCGTACGGGCAACACGATGACGCTCGGGCACGCCATCTGCGATGGGTTGCCTGGCTGCGTGATGATGCGCCCCGAAGAAGTGCCAGAAGACATTAGCGGCTTTAACCCCGTGCTCTTAGGCTTTTGGAATGACAATAACGATGCGCCAGAAGAAATGAAGGCGGTCGCCAAGCGTCTCCACGGTAAAGACATTGGTTGCTTTGCCACGATGGGTGGAAATCCAGAAACCGAGCAGGCTCGCCGCTGGATGGCAGAGACGAGCCAGAAGTTGGTGGCAGCTGGGAGCGGCAACACGCTCGTGCGCACCTTCCTTTGCCAAGGTCGTATTGATCCGGCCACGTTTAGCCAGATGACGGCGTTGCTCGAAGGCCAGTACCGTGCAGGCACTGACCCAGAAGCCAACAAGAAGGCTAGCCAAACGCACCCAGACCGTTTAGACCTCTCTAAGGCCGTGGAACTCTTCCGTGGCGCTTTTGGGAGCAACTGGTAAACTACGGCTCCTTTAACGATAACTAGCAACCTTAAAACTGCGACTACAAGATGACAGAAAATAACAACAGCAC
The DNA here is from genome assembly GCA_905197905.1 of uncultured Sutterella sp. Taxonomy (GTDB): domain Bacteria; phylum Pseudomonadota; class Gammaproteobacteria; order Burkholderiales; family Burkholderiaceae_F; genus Sutterella. The sequence goes on from CAJKAP010000009.1 coordinate 103,047, forward strand.
TTTAGCCTCAGAAACCGAAGAAAGTGAACTCGCTTTCTCGCCCCGTATTCGTCGTGCGGTGCGCTCCAAACATATTCGCGTGGGCTCTGCTGCGGAAATTGGCGCCTTGGTGCGTCTTGCTCGCCAACGCTTAGCCATGAACCAGACGGACGCCGCTGCATGCTGCGGGGTGGGTCGTCGCTTCTTGGTGGATTTAGAAGGAGGCAAAGAAAATGTGCAGCTCGATAAAGTCCTTCAAGTCTTGGATGCCTTAGGGATTGAATTGACGATAGGGGGCTCAGGCGCACTTTTCTCTCTCGCCGAACTCTCCACCGTGCAGATCTTCTCCAAGAAAAAAGAAGAGACGGAGCACGTCTGGAATGTGGAATTTACCACACGAGAACCTTCTCCCTATAAGGCAGAAGGGGGGCTGATGAGTACACGACCTTTTGGGAAAACAGAGCATAAGCTCTTGAAGAACGTGATTTCCACAGGGAAGGGACTCTATGTTTATGACGAAGAAAAAGAAAACCTCGTGAAGGTTCCAGAAGGCTTCACAGAGAAAAACTCCTCTCATAAGTAACCAATAGGGCGATGCCGTTTAAAAGGGCATCGCCCGTTTTTTTGCCCAAACGCTTGCCACTACTGATATCCGAAAGACTATTCAAATTAAGGCGCTAGAGGCTTTAATACTGAGAAGAAGTGTGTTAAGATAGACTTTGAGATCACGGTTTGATATTTAAAGTCGCTTGTAGAAATGCAGACGTCAAACCGCACCACTTTATTGAGGAGACGAGAGATGGCGACAGTGATACGTCACAAGGAAACACCACCATATATGAAGCTCAACGGGACGCTCATCGTCATTCGTCCAAAGATCAAGCCCGCTAATCCAGTAAAGCCAAAACCAGCAGAGATTGCGCAGGATAAGGTGAGCGAAGTCGAGGAAGCGCAAGCGAAGCCGAAGACGGACGAGCCTGCGAAAGATGAATAAACGCATTCTGGCTCGCAAAAATGCGGGCTTTGAAGCAGACCACTTTATTGAGGAGACGAGAAATGGCAACCGTAATCGTTCACGAGAAACTGCCGCCAGAATGGGAACTCAAGGGTTAATAGCTAGCTATCAAAAATCTGTACAAACCTGTACATTATAAGGAGAATGGGAGGTATATTCTGCCTTAGGAGAGATGTATGAAAGTATCTGAATCCTCCCAAATCTCCATTGG
>CAJKAP010000010.1 GCA_905197905.1 uncultured Sutterella sp.
GAACAGCCCGGATTTACCGGGCTGTTACATTTTGAAACAGGCTGCGTTCGCCGTGTCATCACCCCAATGCTCATGACTGAAGTCGGATTGTAATAAACCAAAATTCGCCAAAAAAAGAGCGGATTGGTTAAATCTGCTACCAAACAAATCATGCCTAGCAAAATCATGACTAAAGCAACAACGCTTGCCGCCTGCAAAAGGGGCGTCACACGTTCCTCGCCAGTCAGTTTGCGCATCGTGAGAACCACCCCCATTGCGCCACCAGAAATGCCTGCTAAAAAGAGATACACCGCAATTGGCCACGGCCAGGCTACACCCTGAGTGAGCCCAATGGCAAAGTCAAGACTTCCATCCATTCTTAGACTCCTTGTTTAACAATAGGGATATAACGCAATTGCGGCTCTGTCCCTAACCAGGGACGGATACGCACGCTGTCTTTAACAGCTAGCAACTTAGAAACAAAACTATTGGGATCGTTTAAGTCACCAAACTCTAGCGCGTGGAAACGACAGCTTTCTACGCAAGCAGGAATTTCCCCTGCTGCGAGATTGCGTTTATGCATACAGAAGTCGCAATTGTCCGCTACATCGGTTTCTTCATTCATATAGCGAGCGTTATAGGGGCAAGCCGTAATGCAGTACTTGCAACCCACGCATCTACTTGTGTTCATCGTCACGATGCCTGTTTCAGGATCGTGGTGACAGGCCTGCGTTGGGCAAACCTTGACGCAAGGCGAATCAATGCACTGTTGGCATGACACGCGAATGTAGTGACGTTCTTTGGTGGGTGCACGCTGCAGAATCACACGAGAGCGTCCTGGCGGTAAATGGTGGGTATGGTTACAAGCAATTTTGCATTCCCCACACCCTACGCACTTGTTCTGGTCAAAGACCATCACATAGTGTGGCTTTTTCCCTCCGCCAGTACGACCAGTGTTGGAGCATCCTGCTAGAGATATCACTACCAACCCGCCTGCTAGGCTCATTGTGTTCGTCACAAAGGCGCGTCGAGAGAGTTTCTTTTCATTCATTATCAGTCTCCGAGAATGGAGGCAAGGGCTATAAGGGGTCCGCCCTCTACCTCCAGCACTTTTAATGCGCACGAGCGGGTTTCTTGTCTTGATACCCTGCCGCATCAATGATCGACTGAGCTTTGGTGATGTAACCCACGCCTGTCGTCGCGCGATCTAAGAGGTAACGGGGGGCATGCACACCCCAAGAACCGTCTTTTTTGAGCTGATCATGAATTTCTTGTGCTTTATCGAGCATCAAACGTACTTCTGTCTGCTCGGAAGGCGTCAACTTCGTGACTTCGAGCAAGCGCGCAATGCGTTCGAGCCCCAGGCCAATTTGCTGCCAAAAGTCTTTCACTGGTTTTTGCCACTTCGCGATTTCTTCAGCTACTGCCTCTGGCGTGGCATAGTGCAACCCTTCGTCCAAAGTAGAAGTCGCTGGACTGTGACAACCACGGCCTTCACCAGAAAGCATATGATCGCCCGGCGTCGCACGAGAACAAGACCACATCACATCAACGTAGGCATAACCGTCCTTATCAACCGCCCACTGCCAGCTGTCTTTGTCTTGCGTTGCCTTGGCATTTTCTAAACGCACATAAGAGAGTGCTTTGGGATCAATATTGATTTTGTAGAAATGAGCGCGACGTACCGCGTCGTACTGCGGGCTCTTATCGCCAGGCTTATAGTTTCCCGGCGAAGGCATATTGGGCATGTGGCATGCCGTACACTGAATTTTGGCGTGTGTGTCCGTTTTCTTAAACACTTCAGCCTGAGTAGTATGGCAATCTCCACAGTTTTTGCGCATCTCTGGTGCCGTTACAGGAAGCATCCAATCCGGTGTTTTAAACGACTTCGGATCATGACAAGTCACACAAGTTACGCCCTTTTGCGAATGCACGGTGAGGGAGTGTTGTGTGAGCTTTTCGTTATAGACAGGTGCCAGCGCTTTTTTCTTCTCTTCACTCGTTTGCGGCACCTCATGGCGCCCTTCTGTAAGGTTAAGAGAAGCAATAAACTCTGGTTTGTTAGGCATATCAAAAGCAACAGGCGGATAGGGATCCGTTGCTGCAAAAGCCATATTTGTCAAAACCGTGCTAGCCATAAGCACACCGATTTTGAGAGAAAAATTCTTGGTCATATCAAATCCTTTTATTACTCAGTCTTCTCAAAAGAGAATTCCGTAACCCCTTCTCTTTAGGGATTGTCTGGAATACCAACATCGATGTGCTCTGCCAAAAAGTCAGCGTAGTCATCGTCGAGATACATGGACGAGTAAAGAAAAACGTTGCCGAGTGAGCTTTGGGTGAAACGAATGTCTTGACTTTCAGGGTCATCTGCCATTGCCTTCAATACCGCCTCAATATCTTCGGGACTCATGTTGAAAGGAGGGTCTGAAAACATTGCAATCGAAGCAGGGCGCGGATAAAGACGCGAACTATCACGAATCGTCTCCCGCACCTGCACCATTGGGTTGTTCTGTGCGCTTAAAAGTCGAGCGTATGACTGGGAGAGCAAAGGTTTGTAGTGCAAATACACCACGTGATCCCAGGCCTCAAAGCGAGCCAAACCAAACTCTCCTGAAAGAGCGGCCTCGAGCACGGCTTCATAGTATTCAGGGGTGATTTCTCGCACTGTTTCTTCGCTTTCATCAGGTTGCGCTGCCGCTACCTCTGCAATGTTCCCTTCCAAAAGAGAGCGCAATAACTCACGACGGGTAAGGACCTTGCGTTGTTCTCTGGTTGTTGGGGGTAGCGCTTCATCTTTTTTGCCTTTCTCACGAATGGGAATAGACAAATTCGGGTTCGCTGCTAATTTTTCGCGAAAGTACTCATCTGTACTTTTCTGCATTTGTGCTAGCAATGCAGCTCTCGTTGGAGCCTGAGCTTTTGCCGCGGCCTCTTTGAATCGATCAAACAATTCAGTATCGAGCGTGAGCTTCACCTCATCGCTATCCTTGGCCACAAGATCAATAAGCAAGAGCACATCTGCGCGAAATCTTGGGAGACGATCTTCTTCTGCGTTTTCTGCAGGGCTAAGCACTACTTCAGTCATAATTTCACCTTTTCCGCTTAACCTAAAAGACCCTCTTTCTTTAACGTGTCTGCGACATAGCCCAAATCAAACTCTTCGCAAGCCTTGCGGGTGACAGCACCCGTTTTTTCGTTAAAGCCCATCACGTCGTAGAAAAGATCAAAGCTCTTTTCAATATCATCACGATCCATACGAATCGTTCCTTTCGTGAAAGGAGCGCGGTTCTTTTTGTCTTCAAAAATCCATTCGGGATAGCGGTCATGCTTCATGCGCATATCTGCCGTTTTCAATTGACGCATGGTGTAGGCACGTTCAAGCACAAAAGCACGTAACCCGGCTTTGTCTAAATCAGCCTGCGTCCAACCACGACCTGTGACAGCGTTGTAGAGCTTGCTCTCAATTTCCACATCACCCACATAACCATCTTCCTTATTCGGAGAGGTGTACCAAGGTGCCGACCAAGAACAAAGCCCCAACATATCATGGAGCTCTTTGCGAGCAACAATCCAACGTAAGCGTTGCATCTTCCAGCGATTCGTAGGTTTATAGTCTCCAATCGCATCAACGGAGTCAGGACTACCCCAGAATTTGGCAGCGATTTTCTTTTGAACGTCAATCGGCAAACCTGAACTCGTGAAATTCACCCCGCCGTGGCACATCGGATCACGGTTATAGAGCGAATTCAGAACGCAACCCGCCTGACCATCAGATTCGTTAGCGTGGTGCTTCGGATGGGAAAGATTCCAGTAAGCGGTTGAATGATCCTGCTGCCACTCCGACTCTGGAATACCAAAGTGATTCAACATTGCTCCCGTTCCTTCACCTAACCAATAGCCCATTTCGCCTTTGCGATAAGCTATACGAGGTAAAAGATCGTGCAGAACATTGGGATCGCAATCATCAATAGCCTTCCAATCAAAGCCTTCGTACTCTTCCTTCGAGAGGAACTTCTTCCAATAGTCTTTCTTGATAAAGGTGCACCAATCGCGGTGCAATTGACCATAGTTACACCAGATCCCCCAGTCATCCATGATTTGGATGCCTACTAAGGACGCGGGACGGCTACGGGGATCGGTCTTCGAATTAGCAATTTTCGGGAAGAAGCGACGCCCAAAGTACAAGGCCATGCACGTTTGTTCGGTAATCGGATTAACGTGATATTTCGCGGCCGTTTCATCGTCACGCATCACAGAGTAACAGCGGATTGGGCAGGCATAGCAGCCCGTATTGCGAACTACATAGTTCCAAGAATCTGGTCCTAAGTAATGATCTGCCGCGCAAGTACGATAGGCAATACGATTAAGGTTACGCATATCACTTGTCAAAGTGATCGGAGGGTTAGCAGCGCCCCATACGCGTCCAGGCATTCCCGACCAACGGCTACCAGGATTGGAATATTCAAAAAGAGGGTTGGGATACTTTGGCACTACCGTCTGCGTCACAGCCCCCAAGAGAGCACGATTGCGATCGCAGAGTTTTTCCCAATCTTCAGGTTTGGCATGGATATGGATAGCTTGATTGCCCTGAACAACAATGCCTTTAAGCATCTTGGCACCCAAAATACCACCAATCCCCCCAGCACTGTGACTCTTCGCAGAAAGAAGAATCGACATGGGCACCTTGTTTTCGCCAGCTGGTCCAATCACTGAAACACTTGCCTCAGGACTTGTATTCTGAACTAAGATTTCACTCGAACGTCGAGTGCCCTGCCCCCAAATAAAAGTGGCATCGCGAATTTCCACTTTGTGGTTGTGAATATACAAGTACACTGGTTTGTTACTAGCGCCTTCAATAATCAAGAAGTCCCAGCCTGCATACTTCAACTTATGAGCAAAGTCTCCACCCATATGAGCAGAGCAAACCATAGGCACTGGCCAAGAGGTTGGGAAAATGGTTGTCACCGCAGTACGGCCAGAGCAAACAGCAGCTGTACCAGAAAGGGGACCTGGAGCAAAAATAAGTTTATTGGCTGCATCAAATGGGTGAGTTTCTGGAGGAACTTCGTCCCACAAAACTTTGTAGCCTAAACCCGTACCACCGACAAATGCTTCATAGGTCGGGAAAGTCGGCACTTCCGTAGTTTCGCCAGTTGAAAGATTGACACGAAGACCTTTGCCCGTGTACCCATAACGTTTTTTGGCTTGCATTGTGTTTTTTCCTTATCCGAAGAGAGCGATTAACTGTGGCAGGCTGCACACTGATTGCGGTTTTCTTCTGGTAAATAACCGTGAGGGGTTGCTTTAGGCAATTCCTGCGTACGATCCATCCAGCTGACAAAACGAATGGCTTGAGCCGGGCATTCTTTGACACATTTTGGGTGACCTTTACAAAGATGGCACTTACTCGCCTTCTTTTCTTCTTCGTCAAAAGTCATCATTGCCCAAGGACAAGCCTTCTGGCAGAGGCGGCATCCAGTACACAGGTTGACATCAACAACACGAGCTCCAGTTTTGGGATCTGGTTTAATCGCACCTTGGGGACAAGCATTTGCACAAGGAACAGGATGAGGACACTGGCGGCAAGTATCTTGAGGCACAGTGCCATTACCCCAAACGCCTTGGAACGGAGGCAAAACACCACTTCCAGTTCCTCCAAAAGGCATATTTCGGGCAATTTTGATACGAGCTAATTTGGGATCGGACTTCCCTTCATTAAATTCTGTACAGGCCAACTCACAACGTTGGCAATTCACACAAAGGTTGGGATCTCCGAGAATCAATCCGCCAGCCGTTTCCAAAATAATGTATGGGCGTTGACCAGGAGCGGCGCGTACCTGCGACATTGTTGTAAGGACAGCGCCCGCACTCGCAACTTTCAGAAAGCCACGACGTGTGAGGTCGGTTGGGAGATCGAGTTTCTCGAGGAGTTCTTTCACTCTCATCGTTTTTCTCCAGATGATTATTTGGGGTCTGGACAAATTCATCGTCTTGGAGGTTGTTCACTTGATTGAATTTGTCCTTATGGGGTTTCACTGCGTCAGGTAAACAGGAATCAAAAACGCAGAGAAAAGCAAAGATCACTTGGAGTCTCTTTGCCTTAATGACATTGTCCAGATTCAACTACTCGAGTAACCTGACACTTATCAACGCACCAATCTGAGAACTACTCGAGTAGTCTGAGAGAGGTCAATGGATGGGGAAATTGGGTTCGATGAGGGTATTGCATACTGGCACAATGAGACTATGTTTTTTATCTCCTTAAGGAAGAAGCAGTCTTTCTGACTGACGTATCCCTTCTTCCTTTTTTGTATGGTCATGCGCTATTTCGTTCTGAAACCTTTCCATATTCCTAAAGAATGGATTCAAGCCCGAGAAGCCACACTCCCCGTTGAGGAGTCTTTAGGACTCGTCCTAGCCAAGTCCGCTTTGGCTGAAACCGATATTCCTTCGGTCTCTTTTGCTAAACGTGATGGCTGGGCGGTATGCGCATCGGATTTAGACCTTTTAGGAACACGGATCCCGGTCGAGGGGTGTTGTAAAGCTGGTGATACGCCAACTTTGCTTGTACCAGGGACTGCTGTTCGGATTAATACTGGCGCCGCAATCCCACAAGGCGCGGATGCTGTGATTGCCTCATTAAATCCCGCTGACCGTACAGCTTTTCTTGCAGAAGTTGCCCAAGGAGAAAACATCGTTCCTCGCGCTAGTGATTGGCATAAAGGAGAAGAAATTTTGCCAGCGGGCATTCGTGTTGGCGTAAGAGAGCTTGCACTCTTGACTGAGGCGAATATCACCCATATTCATGCCATTCTTAAACCTCGTGTCACCATAGTTGCCACTGGTTCTGAAATTCAAGCAGGCTTTCATACCCAATGCTCCCACATCCAAAAACACAGCGGAAATGCCATCTACCTTTCTGCACTGATGCGTCGTATCGGTATAGAAGACACCAAGATTGTGACGATTCGAGATGACAAAGCAGAGCTCGCACAACTTTTACTCAATGAAGCTCAGCATAGCGACCTCATCATTACGATCGGGGGTACTGGACGTGGAAGCTGTGATTTCACTCGACAAGCTCTTAATCTTGCTGGTGCCACTTTTATCCCACAACCTGCACTAGAAGAAAAACACCAACCTTTTGTCGTTGCTAAAATCCAAAACACCGCAATTTTAGGCCTACCAGGGAATCCTCTTGGTGTCATCATGATCACCCAAGGTGCTTTACTACAGGTGATGCGTAAAGCTTTCTTGTTGCCTGAGACGCCTCGTCGACGAGTTCAAGCACTTATTACAGAACCTATTGAAGATGGTGTTGTAGGAGATTTATGCGTTTCGCTCTACGAAACCGATGGTATTTATCAAGCTGAACCTGTCAAGAAAGGTAGTGGTTATAGCTATATTTTCTCTAGCGCTAATGGTATCGTGAAGCTTGTCGGTGCAGGCATCGCCCCAGGAGATAAAGTCACCGTTTCTATTTTCGACAATTAACGTTGAGTTCTGCTGTGTTACGACCCCAAAACCTCTGGACTACTTGGATAATCTTTACCTGTTGGCTATTTGTTTTATCCACATTCCCTGTCACTAGTTTTGCCAGTGACACGCCTGCTGTCGCCTCTGCACACAGTACCGATTTAGATCAAATCAGTTCTGCTACTCAACGCTTCGATGTTAGTCGCCCTGTTCGTATCGGGGTCATCACTTTGCCAGACTCCATGTTCACAGAACATGTCCTCAAGGAAACAGTCGAGCGTCTCGAAAAAGCGTTTTCCCCTATTCCTATTGAAACGATGATTATGCGCTCGGACGTGCTTGAGGAAAACATCCGCAACGGTCAAATTGATGCATTTATTGCAAGCTCTGGCTTTTTTAATCGCATGCGACCACACGGTGTTGTCAATGTAGGTACATTAATCTCGGTTTTTGCTCCAGATCCTAACCACAGCACTGCTAGTACTTTTCTAGTACGCGCCGATAGCACTCTTCGCACACTTTCAGACCTAAAAGGCAGCCGTGCAAGTACTTCCTTTCCTACCGCTTTTATCAGCGTACGCACGGGTCTCGCTGAGTTGGCCTACAACGGCTACGACCCTGATACTTTTTTCTCGAAAGTCTTCTACACCGGTGGGGTTGATCACCTTTATATCACTTCTCTTTTAGATAAAGGGGTGGCCGATGTTGCCCTCGTGACGGCTTGTTGGCTAGAAACTCTACCTCCGCAAGAACAGGTCAAATATCGCGTCATCAATGCGCAAAATGACATCATGAGCTGCGCGCACTCGACGCGTACCTACCCAGGTATCACAGTTGGAGTAACTCAGGGCTCTGAACCTGGTGCTGCTCATCTTATTGCCAAAACGCTTCTTGCCATGCCTAAACTTACAGGAGGCTATCACTGGGGCTTGGCAACTGATATGCGCGCTGTTGACCAACTGTATCGAACACTCAAAATCGAGCAATATAGCTATCTCAGGGAGTGGAGTGTGAACCGTTGGCTTAAAACCTACTGGTACTGGTTTGTATTTATTGCGATGTGTATCGTCGGTTTGCTTTTCCACAGTTGGCGAAGTGATCGTTTGGTGCGTGAACGTACTCAGACGCTCGTTGACACCATGAAAGAGAAACAAATCGCTCAAAAGCGAGCCGATGCCTTTCGTGAACGCTCCGAAACTCTCCAAAAAGCGACAATAGTGGGCCAACTCTCCAATATGATCGCTCATGAACTCTCGCAACCTCTCGCGGCTATCAAATACTACTGCGACGGACAGAAGGCTTTGATTGCGTCAGGTAATCTGGATAAAACACTTCTGTCTACGAGTCTCAATGGAATGGAAAGCGCTCTTGAGCGAACTAGAGCAATTGTCGAAAAGGTTCTCTCTTACAACCGGGGCACCTCACGTCGCGATAGCTCCGTCAATCTAGATGAGGTTTTGGAAACCGCTATTGTGGGTCTTAATCCAGAGCAGCTAGATGACGTGCATATCTCAATCAGCGGGCTTCACAATGTCGCGATTGAGGCAGACCCTCTCGAGATTGAAGTCCTGTTCACCAATCTCTTAAAAAATGCGTTAGAGGCCTGCCTCTTTGACGCCAAACCAGAAATCTCAATTCGGACAGAACGGCACGATGGCCGTATTCGCATCACCCTCGAAAACTCTGGGAAAACCTTGACTGAAGAGGACGTCTTACGTCTTCAAATGCCTTTTATGACATCTAAAACCCCGGGACATGGGCTAGGTGTCTCTATCGCTATGGCGATTGCTGAAGCCTCTGGAGGGCATATGGACTTCCAAAAACGTGATACGGGTGGACTGCGCGTTCTTCTGACCCTCAACGAAGCTTAAAAAGGAGATCGACCATGCAAACATTAAAAAAAGAAGTTTTAATTCGTATTGTGGACGATGATCCTGATATTCAAGCTTCAATGAGCTTTATGCTGCAATGCCGTGGCTGGAAAGTAGCAGTCTATGGCAACGCTTCTGATTACCTGCGTGATGATGCACCCAGCGTTCCTGGTGTATTGTTACTCGATATTCGTATGCCTGGTATGTCTGGAGTAGAACTACAGCGCCACTTAAAAGAAAATCGCATACGGCTTCCCATTATCTTCATCACTGGCCACGCTGATGTCGATACGGCTGTTCATACACTTAAAATGGGCGCTCTTGATTTTCTGAAAAAACCAGTAGATGCTGAGGCACTCGAAGCAAGTATCATTGAGGCGACTCGCATCAGCTTTGCCCATGCGCAAGGACGACTACAACCTGAGAGCGTGAACCTCATTTTTGAAGAAATGAGCGAGCGCGAAAAAACGGTTACTCTACTTCTTTTGGAAGGCGTTTCAAATAAAGAAATTGCCTCTCGCTTCTCTCTTTCAGAGCGCACTGTTCAAGGGCACCGTAATAACATCTACCATAAATTGCGGGTGCACAATCTCAATGAATTGATTGAACAAGTCAAGGGGGCCGATCTCACACTACTTGGCTCGCTTTAATATAGAAGATCGGGTTTGGTCAATTAAGCTCTTTCTAACGAAAATAGTGGTTATGGATCCTTTCCGGGTTTAGATAAATATACTCACATACACTCGTAGAACAGTTTTAAGAAAGGAAGAAAAAGCCGGAACTGGTGGAGAGCCCAATTCCGGGTAAAAGTCTTCTTAGCGACAAATTACAAGCCAAGAAGACGCTCTGGATGCGCGTAGACATTTGCTTTCTGACGTCGACAAAAAGCAGATAGCGTCATCCCAGACTCTTTCGCAAGACGAACCGCCAAGGCGGTCGGTGCAGACACCGCAAACATAATCTCGACGCCACAAGTTGTAGCCTTCTGAACCATTTCATAGGAAGCACGGGAACTGACAAAAAGTGCCCCCTTCTCCCAATGATTCTTCGCTCTCATCCCTAAGAGTTTGTCGAGTGCCACATGACGGCCTACGTCTTCAGCGCCCCCTGCGAGAGTCCCATCAGGATGTACCCAGACGGCAGCATGAGTACATCCCGTTAGTTGTCCTAATTCTTCAACCTTTTCCAGGTAACCTAATCCCTGTTCGTAAAAACGCATATCAAAAGATTGTGTATTTTCAACACGATGGTTTTTACGAATGGCTCCGTCCAAGCTTTCTACGCCACAAAGCCCGCAACCCGTACGTCCCGTCATTGAGCGACGATGTTCTTTGAGGTGCCAGAAGCATTCCGAGGAAATCTCGAGATTAACTTCCATCCCCTTACAAGCAGGCGTGATATTAATGTCGTAGATATGGCTCATGTCGGGGACAATTCCTTCAGAAAGGGAAAAGCCCACAGCAAATTCTTCGAGCAAAGACGGCGTAGTCATCATCACGGCATGCGAAATACCGTTATAAACCAACGCCACTGGAATTTCTTCAGCCACCCAGTCCTCTTCTGCTTCCACAGCATTGAGGTGACGAACTTCAACCAAATGAGCGCCAAAAGGATTCATTTGCACAGAACTGGGCATGCCGTTTAAAGCATCTTTTTCCATATCTGGTGCTCCATCGAATTTTTTATTGACGCCCATCATCTTCTCCCTGGGTGACAGTTTGCTTGGTTACCTGTGTAGCGAAAGCTACTTCGCCTTTATTCGGCTTTCTTTTCTTCGAGCGTTTCGTCGTAATAGAGTTCCAACCCCGTCATAACGATCTGTTCGACGTCGGCGTTGAAGTTCAACTCTTCACCAGCAAAAACGGTCGGCGTAGCGGTGCCACAAGCCTTGCAAACATGTAAGCGATGGGTATCGTCTTCTTCATCGTGCAAGTACTGGAAGTCAGACACAGCCGTGTTACCACAATGCGTGCAACGAATGCGCTCAAAGATCCAAGAAGCGCCACAGCAAGTGCAGTGCAACTTCTTGCGGTTACCATTGGCGGTCGTTTCCGTCACGGAAGCGATAGCGCCTTCAGAAGCACAAACTGGGCAAGTCACTGGACGGTTATGATGGCTACTATCGTCAGAAACGTTCGCCAAATCACGACTCCAAGCCGTGGCAGGAGCGTCTAAGAAGACACGTACTGCATAACCCAAAACTGGCAAAATGAAGAATTCAAAAATATCGTCGTTGCCCATCATGGCTTCGACTTTTTCAAAATAGGCTAGAGGTTCACGACCTGCCAATTCAAGGAGTTCAGGCGTTGCAAACTTGATCCAGTCAACGGCTTCGCACGTATCAAGCAATTCGCCTTCAAGCGAAAGAGCCTTCAACAAATCATGCGAAAGTTCTTGAGCGACACCCACAAAACGATCGCCATCGATCGCAATGGGATACTTATTGAGAAGATGCAACTGACTTTCACGTGCCGCTTCATAGTCTTCTTCTGGGACTTCGGGAACTGGCACGGCCATTTGCTTAGATAAATCCGCCGCTTTAAGAATCATCGGACCAAAAGCGGTCAAACGAGCTAAAACTTCAGGGTCCTTATAGGCCACATACTTAGCTAGAGAACGTTCAATGGATTTACGATTGAGCATGGTGTTTTCCTTTTTGTTGTTAAGGTCCACTGTCGTTTGCAATCCTTCAGGGGCGAAGGCTGCCGACGTCCGACTGTGTCCTATGCCTTTTGAGCATTTAGATGGAAATTTGCCTTCCCATCTAGATGCTCTCTCCAGCCTTAGGACTGGAGAGAGGCTCTTGTGGCAGCGACTTGACCTATCACTGCCTATCAGGAGGACAGATTACTTCTGATCCGGTTCGACCGTGACGTTCTTACCGAGAGCGAGTTCCTGGTTAGCCCAGTAGCCCCAGTGGTAAGCAGCATCAGATTCACTAACCTTACCGTCACCGAACATCAAGCGAATCGTACCGCGGTACGGTTGCCAGATACCGGCACCCAAGTAGATGTGAGCGCATCCGACGAACACACAGATGAAGAAGAACACATCATGCACCAAGTGAGCGATCAAGAGGGTTTCAGCCGAGAAAGCAACACGCATGCTACCGTCAGGGAGAAGACCCGTGTTGAGCCACAACACGATGCCAGAGAGTGCTAAGAACACGCAGCTAAAGAGCAAGGCGCCGTCAGCGAGACGCTGTGCACCCTTCACGTGGTGCTGCGGAGGCATATGCACTTTCTTCGGTGCAAAGAGGTAGAACGGGAACTTGGCCGACCAGCGGAAGTCGTCAGCGTCCCACTTCCCAAAGATGTCAACGGTGATCAAATGCCAGAAGCCACCCGGGGAGCGCAAGAGCGCAAACAACGGAACCAAGATAAAGGGAATTGCCAAGATGCGATGCAACATACGCATAGCCTTGGTGAATTCACCGCCCATAATATCGCCACCTAACGTGGGGACAAACACGAAGACCCCAGTCAAGGCAAGCAAAATACAACTAATAGCAGCTGTACCGTGAGTAACCCGCGTAAGCAGGGAATGACGCTGGATATAACGCATCCTATGCCTCCTTATTCCTGTTTCGCAGCTTCTTTAGCAAGAAGCTCTTTGACTTCAGCATCAGCCTTGGCGCGCTGTTCAGGCGTCCAGTGCTTCTTGGCCTCTTCGAGCGTCGTCGGCTTGCGAGAGTAACCACGCGAAGCCACGAAGCTGGCAGCCAAGCCGGCCACCACAGCCACGGTACCAATACCCGTGACCGTCTTCAACGTCTTCATGAGACCAACCTTGTTGTCGACCTTCGGAGCGGTCGGTAAGCCATAGGCTTCGTGACCGTACTGGCAAACATGGAGGACGTGCAAGCCGTCACATTCATTTTCACCGTAGAGTTCGGCCTTGTCGAAACCGCGAGCCTTAAGTGCAGCCACGCGTTCGTGCCCAATCTTGAGCATTTCTTCGCGTTTGCCGAACTTCAAAGCTTCTGGCTGGCAAGTCTTCACGCAAGCCGGAATACCACCTTCTTCTAAGCGGTCCCAGCAGAGCGTGCACTTGTCGATCATGCCGTCGAGCGGACGATAGCGAGGCACATCGAACGGGCAAGCGCTTTGGCAGTACGTGCAGCCATTGCACTTTTCCGTATCGAAAGCGACCACACCGTCTTCACGATGGTAGAGTGCGCCAGAGGAACAGATATTCACGCAACCAGCGTCCGTGCAGTGCATGCAGGCGTTACGACCGATTGCCATGTTGATTTCTTGGAACTTATTGCCAGAAGGCTTTTCGTCAAACGTCATCACCAAGCGGGTATCACCATCGAGATCGATAGGATTCTGATAGGTACCGCTAAACTTGATAGCGTTCAATTCGAGCGAACTCGGCAACATGTTCCATTGTTTACATGCCGCTTGACAGCCCTTGCAGCCAGTGCAATGGGACGAATCATATAAGATGGCAACTTCATTGCTATTACGCATTATTTTTTCTCCTTACCGCCGTTAGGCTGCCTTTTCCACATTAACCAAGAATGCCTTGAACTCAGGAATGAAGGAGTTCGGGTCGCCAACGTTCGGAGACAAGTCGTTCACGTTATCGCCAGTGGCAAACTTACCTTCCCAAGAGAAGTGGTGGGGCAAACCAACTACGTGGGTCTTCACACCGTTAATCATCATCGGTTTCATACGGATGGTGATCATGGCATCGACAACGATGCTACCGCGGCGGTTCCAGATATGAACCTTGTCGCCCTTCTTGATACCCTTTTCTTGAGCAAGTTCTTCAGAGATTTCAATGAAGTTGCCCGGGATCAATTCGTTCAACCACGGAATGTTACGCGTCTGCGTACCAGTCTGCCAGTGTTCAGTCACGGAGTACGTCGTACAAACAATCGGGAATTCCTTGGGGTCACCCAATTGCACGGACGGATCCTTCGTGAAGCGAGCGAGCGGGTTCTTATCGGCGCCGTTGAAGATATTCTTCGTCGGCGATTCTTGCGGTTCAAAGTGTTCAGGCAATGGACCGTCGACCATGAGGTACGAGAACAAACGAGCTCTCTGTTCCCAGGTCATGAAGAAGGCGTTATCCTGTGGCGGCTGAGCCGTCGGGAAGTCACCCACGTCATTTTGGATCCACTTAGTACCGTCCCATTCAACCAAGACGCGATTCGGATTCCACGGTTTACCCTTGGCGTCGCAAGAAGCGCGGTTGTAAAGAATACGACGGTTGGCTGGCCAAGCAAACGACCAGTTCGGGAAGAGGCCCAAGCCAGTCGGGTCTTCTTTACCACGACGAGTCATCGGCTGCTTCATCGGGTCCATACGGGCTTCGTTGTTGCTGTAGTAACCACCGTAAATCCAGATACCGGAAGCGGTAGTACCGTCAGCCTGGAGTTCGGAGAAGCTCTTCAACAAGCGACCAGTGCGGACATCGTAACCGTTCATGGCCCAAGCCACAGCACGGAGATCGGGCTTACCATCGATGTGATAATCGAAGTTAGCCTTCAAGATCGTTTCTGCACCAGGACCACCTTCTTCCTTGTAGAGTTCAACAAGGCGCTTCTGGAGCTTCATGATCATTTCAAAGTCAGAAATGGCTTCACCGAGCGGTTCCACAGCCTTCTGACGCCACTGCATCCAGCGGCCAGAGTTAAGGATCGAACCGACCTTTTCAAAGATCAAGGCAGCAGGCAAGAAGTAGACTTCGGTCTTCACATCTTCAGGCTTCATGTCAGGAGCACGCCAGAAGGTGGAGGTTTCCGTCAAGAACCAGTCAGCTACAACGAGCCAATCGAGGTTAGCCATAGCCTTACGAGCATGCTTAGCATTAGCCGTAGAGGAGGCAGGGTTCATACCCCAGCAGAAGTAACCTTTAATGCGGTTGTCGCGCATGTGGTTAAAGGTCATCAACGTGGAGTAGTTACCAAAGTCAAGCTTCGGCGAGCACTTCGGCAACAAGTCATAGCAGTAGTCGTTTTCGACCGTTGCATTAGCGCCGAACCATTCACGGAGCAAGCTCACGAGGAACTTCGGCTTGTTGCTGTAGTAACCAGCAGCATACGTTTCCTTGGCAAGGTAATCAGCCAAGGTCGGATGCGTCTTACCATGAGGCCAAGCGAGGTAGCCAGCCATGTCAGGCGTGTTAGCTGCAATGTCGGTAGAACCCTGAACGTTCGGTTCGCCACGCAAAGCGTTCAAACCACCGCCAGAAACACCGATGTTACCCAAGAGCAACTGAACCATACACATAGCACGGCAGTTCTGGCAACCATAGGTATGCTGAGTCTGACCCAATGCATAGAGCAAGGCGCCAGCGCGATCAGGACGACCGGAAGCCGCATACACTTCCCAGATCTTGAGCATGACTTCCATGTCCATACCCGTGACCTTACTCACCATTTCAGGCGTGTAACGAGCATAGTGACGCTTCATCACGTTCAACACGCAGTGCGGATCCTGCAAGGTTTCGTCGCGCTTCAAGACCTTCAAATCAGGGGTCTTAAACTTCGGCGTACCCGGCTTGTTGACCCAAGCGTAAGGACCAGTTTCAGAGGTATCCCAAATTTCCTTATGGTCTACGTCATAGCCCCAAGCTTCATTGTCATACTTGCCCGTTTCAGGATTCCAACCAGAGAACGTACCCGTCTTCGGATCGAAACCATAACCCGGCTTAATCAAGCAGGCAGCATTGGTGTAATGGATGATGTATTCGCGCTGATAGAGTTCGTTGTCCAAGATGTACTTGATCAAACCGCCGTAGAAGGCGATGTCAGTACCCGGACGGATACGGCCGTAGTAGTCAGCACGAGCGGCAGAGCGGGAGTAACGCGGGTCAACCACAATCCACTTCGCACCCTTATCCTGGGCACGTTCGACCCAACGGGACGAAAGCGGATGGTTTTCCACGTTGTTAGAACCGATCGTGAGGAGCACGTCGGCGTTGGCCAAGTCACACCAGTGACCAGTCATGGAGCCACGACCGAAGGTACGAGCAAGAGCCGGCACCGTGGAGGAGTGGCAAACGCGGGCCTGGTTATCGATAGCGATAACGCCCAAGTTGCGGATGAACTTCTGGACCATCCAGGCTTCTTCAGTGTTCAACTGAGCAGCACCGAACGAGGCAATGCCTTCGCAACGGTTAACCGTCACGCCATCTTCCTTTTCAACGAAGGTAGCATCACGGGTCTTCTTCACGCGACGAGCAATTTCATCGATGGCCTGTTCCCAGGTCAACTGCGTCCATTCCTTGGAACCAGGACGACGCACCATCGGGTGCAACACGCGTGCAGGGTGATTCTGAGACTGACGTTCTTTCGTCACGATATTGCGAAGGCCCCACATGGCGGCGCCCTTCGGGCAAAGACCACCAAGGTTGACAGGATGTTCTGGGTCGCCTTCAAGGTTGATCAACTCGCCACCGCGCGAAGAGCAAATCAAACCGCAGCCACCTGCGCAATAACAACAGATATTCAGTGTTTCCTGAACGTCACGTAACTTATAAGGGGTTTTCTTAGATGGAGCAGCCATGGCTGTGCCAGCGACGCCAGAGAGCATCGTGCCGCTTCCAAGTAACAATCCACGCTTAAGGAAACTTCTACGAGAAACTTCCATGGGGATCCTCCTGAAAATGAGTGGGGTTTTCTACGAAACCAAAAGCTTCGCTTATAGTGTTTCTGTTTCGAAGAGCTTCTATGGCATTGCTTTTCTACTAGCCACGCCCATAGTTTGGAGATTTCACGCGTGTTCTTACAGTGATCTAAGGGGCTAAACACACTTATCTAAAGGGATTAGATATTGCCCTCAGGGGATACTAAAAATTAGACCAAAGGATTAGGCCAAAGAAATCGATATTCCAAAAAAGAACATCGATCCTATACCCTACTCCCCTAGTCATCTTGCTAATTTCGCTATTCTCTCTAATGAAATTCCCATTTTTAGGGGTAAAAACGATAAAAGGTACACATAAAATGTACCTTTTATCTGTTACAATTTTAAGAATAGGAATAATTCTCATTATTTTTTAGACCCTATAGGTGTTTTCCCTTGGTTTTGCCAATTTTCTATTAAAAACGATTTTGTTATAGTTTTTATTTAAAAGGCATGCCTCTCTCTTATGTCACGATAATACCTCTCCCTTTGGAGAGAGGGTTTTCCCTAAGTTATCCTCAAAATTCTACTTTTTCGTCTTTCTTTCCATCTATCCAGAACTATACAAAAAAGTTTGCTTTTTTCTTCGAGAGCACTCATTTTTCGAGAATGCTCCTCTCAAAAGCAGCTCCAAATTCTGGCAACTTAAATTTCCATTTTTCGGTCCTTTCATATCTATTTCTTAGGTCGAGTTGTCAAAAAACACTACTAAAACTCTTGGAATCTGCTCTTAGAGAGGGAATTTCATCCATTTCACCTATTATCCGACTGCCGTGTAGTGTTTTTTAAGAACCGCGTACTATGCGATTGAGTTCTTTTCTCATTAAATTTATTTGTGTAATACAAAATTATCTATAAGTATTGAAGATACTGAGTTTTATATAGAATTTCGTCTTTGTTGATCTATTCTATCCTTGACAAACACGTTGTTCTTTTCCTGAAGTGGCCACGAACATCACTTACTAACATCAAAGGTGGTCTGAGTTTCTTCATATACTCTATATAAGAACAGATCTTTGTCAAACATCGTCTGTAAGGATAGATATTGCCGTTAAGTCAGATCAAAGCTATAGCTTCCCCCCAATTCTCTAAAATCTCTTTTTGCACATGTGCAAATTTTCATGCTGTCTTCTTATTCATAGCCTCCTTTCAATTTTCTTCAATCGTTTTTATAACGAGTAGAAGATTTCGCTATAACGAAAAATCTAAACCTAAAAATTTTGGTACCCATCCAAAAAGTTGCGCCCTATCTCTTGAGAAAATGAAATCATTTTCCTAAAAAATTTCCATCAAAAACGACAAATTTCATTTTTGGGTTTCGATTTTTTTTGCCAACCCCTTTACTATCTTTGTGTTGAGCCTTCTTTTTTGAGATGACATAAGCAATGCTTCAGCAAAAAAAATGGTCAGACAAATCCTGACCATAATAGAAGAGAGAAAGCTAATTTAGGATTTTTTGCACATGTGCACATGTGCAAAATTGCACTATAGATATTGAACTAGCATCAGCCATAAAGGCAAGGTGATTAGTGAAGCTACCGTTTGCAAAGTCGTTAAGTCAGCAACGATAGGACCATTTCCGCCCATACGGACCGCTAATATATAGCAAGAGTTAGCTGTGGGAAGCGCTGTGAAACAAAGCAATGCGCCTAACTCCACAGGATTCAATCCGGCTAACATTCCGACCAGTACCGAAACCAACGGTACCGCAAGAAGGCGTTCAATTGTCGCGGCAGAAAGCAATTTCCCGTACTGAGAAATCGAGAGCTTTTCCATTCCTGCTCCAATTGCTAAAAGTGCCAAGACTAAAGAAGCGGATCCCAAACTCTTGAACAAACTGCTTATTAACGTCGGCAATGTCCAGCCCATCACATTAAAACAAAGACCTAAAAGTGTGGCCATGATGAGTGGATTGGTAAGGATAGTTTTGAGCAGCCTAAAGATAGTTTGACCTTTCGTCCTAGCGGCTTGAGAAAGATCTGCCACAGCAAATGCATTGGAAATCGGAACCCATACTCCTAATAAAAGAACATAAAGAGCTGTTCCAAGATCTGCATATAACGATGCCACTAAAGCAAAACCAATATAAGAATTAAACCGGTAGCCACATTGTCGAACCGAAGCATCCGTTCTTGCATCTTGAGGAAAGAATTTAGAAACGAGGTAAGCAAGGAAAACGCCCACCAACATGCTCCCTACTCCACAAAGCAAAAATCGACTCGCACTCGTTAAAGTTAAGGACGTCGATGCCACACTATTAAAAAGCATCGGCGGAAAGAGAACATAGTAGACGAGTTTTTCGCAGCCATCCCACCAGGATTTAGAAAAATAGCCTCTATAACGAAGCCACCATCCTAATAAGATGAGAAAAAATGGATGCAACACAATCAGAATGATATTCATAGGGCTTTTTGAAAGAAAGGTTGGTCTTCACTATTATGGCGCAAACTACAGAAAGAAGAAATATCGTTTTTGCACATGTGCACATGTGCAATTTTGCTCATTTTTTATTTTTGACCCCTACCCTTTTCCTTACTTCTGATTTTGGACCCCTAAGATTTGACCAGAGAAAACCTTTCAAAAAAAGTTTGCTTTTTCTTCTCAAAAATTCTTTTTTTTATAGGCATCGCTATGATGTTCTGTAGGCAAAATCTGCCTTAAAATTGCCTTTCTCCAATAAAATTTCTCTACTTTCCTACTAACTATCTAAGAATTCATTTCTTCTCAATCCCTACTCTTTATTGATATTCGTTCAACTACATCTTATTCCTTCTCTCTTTTTTACTAAACATCTAAGAGCAAAATTGCACATGTGCACAAATCGGTAGATTGCCAACTAAATCATGGAATAGGGTATGTACTTTGCGTGCACTTTTGAGCTATTTTGCACATGTGCAACTTCTCATTTTTTGGTTTTTGACCCCCTATTATCATCTAAAATTGCTCTTAATTTACTGTGTACTTTACGTGCACTTTTCAAAAGGAAGAAGAAAAATGCACATGTGCATTTTTTTAACCAACAATTTTTTCTTTGAAACTTTGAAAAACAAAAGCTATGTACTTTACGTGCAAATGCACCTCAACCCCTGATATTTCAAGGGATAGAGATTTTCATTGTCCCCTTTCTTCTCCAATTTTCCAGCCCTTTTTTGTGGTTTTGCACACGTACACTTTTCTTCTTAGAAAATTCTCCTCAAAAATTGGACTTCTTATAGAAAACACACTAAAGAATATTCCCTGTTAACTTTCTTTCTACCTCCATGGGTTACTCTTCCTCTTTTTTATTGTTTGTGCACATGTGCAATGAGTCTTCTCTGTAAAACTTTTCAAGACATTCGGCTCCTAACTAAGTTATGTTCACAAGCATCCTCTGACTAACTGCTCTGATCTCTTACAGATTCAATTCTTTTTTTGCACTTGTGCACTTTTCTCTTTCTTCGTAAACACAAGAAATTGAAACTCATCTTAAGAGAGGAGAGAATACCTATTCCGAAACTTCTCTGGACTACTCGAGTTTTCCTGATGTTTCATACACATAGATGCTCCTTGTGCACATGTGCACTTCATCTTTAAATTACTCATTTTTGGGGAATGTACTTTTCGTGCATTTTGGAATAGAGAAATGGGCAATCTCCTGCACAATGCACATTTGACTTGCACAATATGAAGTCTACTTATTCAAAAAATAAACGTTTTCTGTGAGAACTCTAGAGGAAATTTTCCTTCTAGGTGAGAGGCTTTTGCACATGTGCAAAATAATCAATTCTCCTCCAATTTTGACCTACATACGCCGTCTATCATCGCTGCTAAATAAGAAAAAAATAGCCTAACTCTAAAAAATTGCACATGTGCACTTCATAGATAAGCCAAAGAAAAATCGAAAAATGCTATGTACTTTACGTGCATTTTTTACTCCAATCGATGCACCTATTTTTCCCTCTTTCTCTCTTTTGCACATGTGCACTTTCGCACCTGGAGAGCAAACATGGACAGAAATTGCCTTCTTTTCAATATTCAATGAAGAAAGCCAAGAGCCTTTTTCTTTAGAAAATTGCACATGTGCATAACGAAAAAATCTGGTTTAAAAATGGAAAGTAGGGGATGTACTTTACGTGCACTTTTCACATATTTCCTCTGACTTTTTTTCAAGATTGCACATGTGCACATGAAAAGAAAGAGCTTCAAATAAGAAATTTTAGCCATGTACTTTGCGTGCACTTCCCGTGTATTTCTTCACTAATTTTTTATCATTTTTTTATATTTTTTGAAGAGAAAATTCATCCTAGACACACGAATTGCACATGTGCAATTCTCTGTTTGTTGTTCATTTTTTTATCGTTCTTCTCACCATTAAGAATCATGTATTGGAGAATGAGTAGGGGACTTTCCTCGAAAAATGCACATGTGCAAAAAGAAGTTTTGGCATGACAGGAAGTTGACTTTTCCTCATTTTCAGTTGAGAAAAAATGGAGAATTTAAATATATGTGCACTTTGAAAAAAGAAGGAATATTTCGCTAAGACTTTCCATCTTTATTAACGATTTATTAGCTTTGGATAACACAAAATTCGCTAAAGGATGACGGATTGCACATGTGCAAAACTAAAAAATTGAAGATGAAAACAGGCTTATTGATAAAAAAGGTTAATTCTCTCTTCCGTCTTGAGTACAGCACCAGAGGAAAACATCTTCAAAATTTACTTCATTCGTCCTTCTCTTTTGAGGGAAAGTGCACATGTGCATTTTTGAAGAATAGGGGGGATAAAAGGGATGTACTTTACGTGCACTTTTTCTTCTTTCATCTTATTTGAAAATTAGATAATTCCCTTATATTTCAACATGTTATATGAGAATCTGCTTAATTTTTCTACTCATTTCCAACTCTCAATACTGGCTTTGTGCACATGTGCAAAAGAGGAAAAAATCTTGTTCTTTGGGAAGGTTAAAATCTCCTAGCCATGGGATATTATTTATTTTGAAGAAAAGCCTTACTATATAGAGTAAAATTAATCTTTACTCCAAACACTCTCGATCGTCGGATCGTTTGACCACAAAATAGGCGAGACGACGGCTAACTAAACTTTTGGAAACTATGGCCAAAACTAATACCGAGGTCGAAGAGAATATTCCCTTCATCGTTAACGTAGATCCTGTACATAAAAAGGGATCCAAGAAAGGCACTGAACTTGTGCCCTTTGTCGTTGAGCCTGTTGTAGAAACTGAAGAAGAGCGACGTCAGGTTGAAGATTGGCGTAACTCCATGGTCACATTAGGGGAAGTCAATACGCCATCGTTTAAGGATTCGCTCACGATGATGAGTCATCCTTTATTTGCTTTCCGCCCTAAAAAGGAAACAATGCCACGCGTCATTGACTGCGGGCGCTACGTTGTTACGCTTTCTCCTTCAAACCACGGCATTCCAACTTATAACGATGCAGATATTTTGATTTATGCGATGTCGCAGATTGCTGCACGCATTAAAGAAAAGGGCAATTCCATTACACCGGATATGCTCAAGTACCATTCTGATATCGTTTTTTCTGTCAAAGATTACTTCCGTGCAATCAAAAAGGCCTACGGCGGCAAGCAACAACAAGCTTTTCTTGCTGCGCTTCAACGCCTTAGTACGACGACCATTACGATTTCTGCCGAGCGTGAAGTCAATGGAAAACGCGTGAAATTCGAACAAACTGCACCTGGATTCTTAGATACATCTATGAGCATGGCCACGATTAATGAACAAGTCAATCCCATGGCAGTTGTGCGCTTGCGTTTGGCCGATTGGTTGGTGCGAGATGTGGTTTCTTTGAATGTACTCACGATTCCTGTGGAATACTTTGACTTAGCACCTTTTGCCAAAGCTGTGTATTTGGTGGCCCGTCGCTACCTTGGCATCCCACGCGTGGATCTCAAGTTCGCAGAAGTCGGTATGGAAGGGCATAAGATTGAAGAATACCAAGTTCCAGTCCCCCAAGTTAAGCTCATTAACGGCCGGAAGATGGATATGTTCTATTGGAAAACATCGCTCTCTAATTTGTCGATGTTGATGGGCAATACGCGTTTAATGCGCAACTTCAAGCAAGACCTAATTAAAGCGATTGCAGAAGTCGATTTTGGGTTCTTTGAAATCGCGCTCACAAATACTCATCGCCTCAAAGATACTGAAGTTGTCTTCTTTAGAAAACACCAATTGGCAGCCAATATTGCACGAGCTAGCCTCCTTTATGCTGGCTTCCAAGAATTCTATGATACGTTGCTCACGACAGAGATGATTCGTCAAAAAGTCGCAGCAAACGAAGACTTCTAATTTCCTCTTTTCTAAGAGCTTCTTTCAAGCGAGTTGTTCAGCAACTCGCTTTTTTGCACATGTGCAAAAACAAATTTTCTCTTCAAAAGTCGCTTAACTAAAAACTTCAGTAAGGTAAAATTGACCCTCATAAGAGATCTTCAGAGTAGGGGTCAATTTTGCACATAAAGTACATACCCCTCTCATTTTTGACCCTCAAAAATCGTCAAAAGGGTCAAAAAGTGTCCAAAATTGCCTTTGGTTTTGAGTTTCTTTTTATTTCTACAGTGTACTTTACGTGCACATTGTTAAGAAAAAAGTCAATTAAAACAAAGACTTTGTTTAGTTCGAGAGAACTCGTCGATTTCTAAAAAAAGTTATTCACATACCACTTTTCTCCTCTTAGAGTAATGAGTTAAATTAGTTGTGACTTATTGTAACATCCAATTGTGGATAACTTTAGTGGGGGAGCCTGTACTTTACATGCACTTTCCTGTACTTTACGTGCAAATCTCTGTACTTTACGTGCACTTTTTTGGATTTGTTCACAGGTTATTCACAGGGTAAAGAGCAGAAAAATCAACGAGTTAAGACTCAAATTGCTGAAAATTTGAGCATGCCTATAATACACTTAATATACTTAATACACGTAAAAGAGGCTTTTTTCTTGAAAATTTCACCCCTTTGACAGGTGGCATATCTCTGTCATTTTTGCATCCTTATCAAACCTTTGATTCTTTCTTTCAAAAATCTCTCCTTCGACTAACTTTTTTTGAGCACCTATCTTCTCTAAATTTTTTCGTTCATCAAATTCTTCGTTTTACACGACCTCTTTTTTTAAGAATCTCGACCTCTAACTTTTCAAAACTCTCTGACCCCAAAAATCTCATCACACCTTTTTTAGGAAAAATTTCTCAAAAGGAAGAGAACATCTTTTTAGAAACTTTTTTCTTCTTTTTCTCTTTTTAGGTTCTTTATTCACTCTGCAAGTTTCTTTCTTGGCAGCCAAAGTGGTCAACCAATTCGATGAGCATTCCGCTTCGCTAAACTCTATACCTTTTCTGATACTCACTCACTACAGTCCTTTTATTCTTTTTTTGAAAGGGTATCTACTTAGAGATATCCCTTAGAGGAATAAGAAAAATGCTTATTTTTCAAATACTTATAAAATTTCATTTTGCTAAGTCATTGAGATATATACCATTTTCTGATTAGGTAAGTTTTCCCTCTAAGAGTTGAAAACTGATCTAATCATAGGCATAATGATTCTTATCTAAGCTCAGGACTGAGGAAATTAAAGAATGTCAGCCATCGTCATGTCGATTGCAAACCAGAAGGGTGGGGTGGGAAAAACAACCATCGCCACCCAATTTGCGTTTGACTTAGCTATCAAGCATGGCCAACGAGTGCTCTATGTCGACATGGATGCTCAAGGCAATGGGAGTACAGTTCTTCTTCGTGGTGAACCTATTACAGGAACCGAAGCAACATCATTATTCGATGTTGACTGTAAAGAACTGATTCCTACTCACACTTCTCGTGGAATTGATCTTTTACCGACAGAAAGTAATAGTCGGTTAAGTTATGCCCTTGAAGGCCTTCCTGATGAATACGTTACTGTTCCTCGCGATCAACTCAAAATGTTGCGAGATCAGTACGACGTGATTTTGGTTGACTGCCCTCCAAACTTAGGTTTGAAACTGCGTTCAGCACTTGTAATGTCGACGCATGTTTGCTGTCCTATTCGTTTGTGTGGTTTTGCGGTTGATGGATTGTCTGGTTTAATTGATACCATCAATGACATTAAGCACACTTACAATCCTGATCTCCAATTAGTGGGTGCCCTCATTAATGCCTTTGACCGTTCTACGTCCCACGTAGCTACGCTTGCCGAAATGCAGGCACAAATGGAAGGTGTTTTATTACCGACCGTGATTAAGCATCGCACACCACTTGACCGAGCAAACACTTACGGGATTCCTATCTGGGAAGTACCGAGTGCTTATCGCGCTGCTCAAGAAATTGACATCGCATTCCAAGCCATTTATGAAAAACTGGGCTTGAAGGTTGAATAATCCATGGCTATCACTAAACAACCCCCGCGCAATAACCTCGACTTCGCTGCTATTAAAGCTAAAGCCGAAAAAGTCAATAACGCAACTCCAGTCGCCGGTGCGACTGATACAGGGCTTCTTGATATCATCGTTGACCAAATTGATGTAGAGCCGCAGATCCGCACTGTTTTTGATGAAGAAAGCATTAAAGAGTTAGCTGCTTCGATTAAAGAACATGGGCAAATTTCTCCTATTACGGTTCGCCGTGAAGGAACGCGCTACACCTTAATTACCGGTGAGCGCCGGTTACGTGCGGTTCGCTCTTTGGGTTTTGCAACGATCAAAGCCATTGTCCAGGACAACATTAAAACGGCTTCCGAAATCACCGTTTCTCAGTTAATTGAGAACTTGCAACGTGAAGATATGGGCCCGCTTGAAATTGGCTTGGCTTATTGCAAGTTGATGGAAAAGGAAAAATGGACGGCAGAGGTTGCAGCACAAAAAACAGGGAAATCGACCCGGTATGTTTATCGAGTGATTTCCGTAGGTGCACTCCCTGAAGTTGTTCAAGGTTGGATTTCTCAAAAACTTTTAACCGATACTGTTGCGATTGAAGCGCTTGCCAAACTCTATAAAGCGAGTCAAACGCCAGAGAAGATTACACAAAAGTTAGAACAAGTCGTTTCTCGTGGTCTCACGATTACGCGCGCTATTGTCGAAGGATTAAGTCTGCCTGCGAAAAAGCCTGCCGCGAAAGCGATTCCTCTAAAAGATGTTCCGCTTACCGTAACGAATGCTTCTGACTTGCGCCGCCAAAAAGGTTTTGAGCAGTATGACTTCCCTGGGACCAACTTCAAGATTCTCTGTGAATTCTCCCACCCGTCATTAAATAAGGGGAAAGCGACTCGAGGCGGACAAGTGGTCCCCAACATCGTTCCTAAAGACCGCACCAAAGCGGTTGTGGAATTCGAAGGGAAGGTGTACGAAGTCGCCTGGAGTGACGTAAAAGTCTACGAGACTGTCATTCTGGATAAATCTGGCGCTAAGCCCAAGAAAGCGTGAGGAGGGTAGATCATGAAGGCCACAAAATCTGAAGTGATCTTAGTCGTGCTGTACTACCTTCTGACGTTAAAGAATCCTTCTTTGCAAATGTTAGAAAAACAGACCGGTTGTTCCAAGCAAACTTTGCGCCGTCACTTTAAACGACTTAATTTGCAGTATGGTGTGCAATTGCATTTTGAACGTAGCCAACGCGCTGCTGATGGTGGAATTGGGACTTACGTGCTTGAAGACACAGGTGTCTTTGATAGCGTAAAAGTCGTCAACCTCATCAACAATCAGCTCAATACACCATAATTCACAAAAGAGACTTTCCGTCTTACAAAAATGCAAAAATAACAAAAACCCTGTGGGAGATTAGTTCTTCCGCAGGGTTTTTGATAATCCTTAAAGTGGTAAAGGATTTATATCTTTCCTACAAAAGTCTCTTACACCAAAGTAAGTCAACTATCAATTTTTAAAAATCGATAGATTATAGCTATATTACTATCCCATCTTTTTGGTATTGGGAATGATAATTATTCTCTTTCACCCCTCAAAAGGACTACATAATTAAGGAGAGGAGAAAACAAAAAATCCTTATATATCAATAACTTAAGTATTTCCTGAGGAATGACTAAACAGGTGTTCACTTTTTGAGACATGGTGTCAACCCTAGTTGCTTTTTTCCTATAATACTTTTCAACTGAAAACGATTCTCATTTACCTCAGGACATCTCATATGTTGAATTCTAAAGAAGAAGCTTTCCCCTCGGAAGCTTCCATTAATTCAGAGCCCAAAACACCTGCTAGCGCACATCCGCATGCTCACCACGCAACCCCTGCTGGTGAAGCCCCGCATGCCATGCCCGCTGGCGCAAAGCCGGCAGCAGGAATGCCGCATTCGGCCTCTATGATGCAGGCCATGAAAAACATGTCTAAAGATGATATTCCACCTTCGATGTTGGAAGCGCTGAAAGACATGCCTGTGGAGGCTATGCCTCCCGCTATGGTCGCGGCATTGAAAAGCATGGGACTTCTCAAATCTGAAGAAGATAAGCCAGAAGCGGAAAAGGCAGAAGCGACTAATTCCGAACCAGCTAAGCCTGAACCTGCGAAGGTTGAAGCTGCTCCAGCTCGTCCCCATCCGCACAGCTCTCGCCCGCCAATGAGTGGCACGTTTGACGCTGGCGTTCGTGCTATGAAGGCACAGATGGCTGATGCCGATTCTGTGAGAGCCTTCTATGCCAATACGGACGATCCTCTGCATCGCGCGTTTACGGCTAAGGTTGCCGTGCACTCGGGTCCTGGTGGCATGCCCTTGTTGGGCGAAGCCGCTCAGGCAAAACTCGAAGAGCTCTCTTATCAGAAACGCTCTGGCAAGAGCTTGGCCTATATTCATGTGCCATTTTGCGAAACGCGTTGCCTCTACTGCCTCTTTTACCAAAATCCGTATGAAGAAGAGCAGAGCCGCCGTTTTGCGGACACGTTAATTAAAGAGTTGGAACTTTGGCACGGTCGTGCTGCACAGGATTCCGCTCCCATTCATGCGCTCTACTTTGGCGGTGGTACGCCTTCTGCTTTGGCTCCTGCCGATATTTTGCGCATTCTCTCTGCTATCAAGAAGTATTTGCCACTTGCTAACGATTGCGAAATCACGTTTGAAAGCCGTATCCACAACTTTAGCGACGAAAAGATTGAAGCTGCCTTGGCTGGCGGTGTGAATCGTTTCTCGCTTGGCGTGCAGAGCTTTAACTCTGAAGTGCGTCAGATGCAGCGTCGTGTTGATGACCGCGACACCATTTTGAAGCGCTTGGAAAAATTGATGAGCTACAACGAAGCCGCTGTGGTGATCGACTTGATCTATGGCTTCCCGAAACAGACTATGGAAGTGTGGAAAGAGGACTTGGAAATTGCCTCTTCCTTGCCGCTCGATGGGGTTGACTGCTACCAGTTGAATGTGTTTGAAAAGGCTCCGATGGCCAAGTTCATCAACAACGGAAAGATGCCGCCACCTGCGGATACCTCTATGAAGGCCGACATGTTCCAGGTGAGCGTGGAGCACTTCACGAACGCGAATTGGCGTCGCCTCTCCAATAACCACTGGGGACAGGGCACGCGCGAAAGAAATATTTATAACCAGTTAGGCAAGAGCGCCACTGACTGTTTGGCCTTTGGCTCCGGCGCTGGTGGTCGACTCTTCGGTCACAGCTTCATGCTCCAACGTAAGTTAGACGACTGGCATCAGGACGTTGCTCGTGGGATTAAACCCATCAACATGCTGATGACGCCAGGTCCCAACTGGTTCCTCTTGCGTACCGTTTCTTCCGAAATGGAATCGGGCGCAATCAACCTGAAACGAATTGAAAAGCGCTTCAACTTACCGCTTTTTGAACTCGCCGAACCTCTCCTTGCTCAATGGGTGTATGCAGGGTTGTTGGTGCGTCGAGGTGATTGGTTCTATCAGACCGTGGCAGGCCAGTACTGGCACGTGACGATGGCCCAACTTTTGGTGACTTTCTTGGAAAGTCAGATTACTCAACGTTCCGAGTAAATTGAGTCACCGTTCTACACCCTCATTACTATCCTTAAAAAGAGAAAACTAAAAAATGGCTAATAAGCATTGGACCAAACTGCCACTCGTGGTAGCTATTGCGGGGGCCTTCGTTTCGCCCCTCACTCAAGCCGAAGAATCGGTAACGACAGAAGACGTCTTGGTGACGGCTTCTCGTGTAGAACGTGAACTCATGGACGTGAATATGTCCGTGTCAGTCATCACGCAGAAAGAAATTGAAGATAGCGGCGCTCAAACCATCGCTGATCTCTTGAAAGATGTTCCTGGCGTGGAAATCGCTACGGACGGTAGTCAAGGGATGAAGCGTATCGTGATCCGTGGTGAAAAGACCTTCAGTACGCTCGTGATGATTGACGGTCAGCGCATGACGGAACAAAAATCGATGTCGGGTACACCGATTTTGATCGATCCGTCTCAGGTTGAACGCATTGAAGTGATCAAGGGACCAGCCTCTGTGCTTTACGGTTCTGACGCCTTGGGTGGTGCTATCAACATCATCACGAAGAAGGGCAATGGTAAGAAGGCCGTGGAAGGGACGGTGACTGCAGGGTACAACTCTTCTAATGATGGTGGCAACGCCTCTGCGCAGATCTTCGGTAGTGCTGGTGGTTGGGATTATCGTATCGGCGCTTCCTATGAAGGTGGGCGCGATTTGAAGCTTGCTCACGGTAAGGCTGAAGGAACTGACTTTGAAACGAAGTCTGCCAATGCTTATTTGGCTTACCACGTCAACGATAACCACGTTTTTGGTGCGAGTGTTGACTACTTTGATTTGGACTTCAACACGTCTTCTCCTGACATGACGCTCGAAGAATTCTACGTGCATGTGCCTAAGTGGAAGCGCTTGAAGGTGAGCGCTTTTGACGAAATTCGTTATGTCAACAAGTATTTGAGCAAGATTCGTACGGATGTTTTCTACCAGAAGAGCACAAAGTACATGGATAACCATGTCTACGCTTTTGAAACTCCTACGAACAACATGCTTAACGACAACGCAGCGGACAATACCCTCAAGCAGTTTGGTGCTTCTATTCAGGCGGACTGGACGCCTACAGACAAACTTTATGTGATCACAGGCTACGATCTTTCGTACGAAAAGCTTGATGCGACATCAACGAGCTTTACCAGAGGTACGATGGAAATGGAGATGGAAGTAAGACCAGGTATGAAGGTACCAGTTCCCATGCCTATCCATACCGATAAGTATCTTTTCTACCGTGGCAACCTTTTGACGCAAGCCCTTTATGCATCTGCCGATTACAACGTGACCGATACGGTGACGTTGAATTTGGGTACGCGTTACACCTATGTGCGTACCGACATGGATAGAGCCGATGGTTACGCTATTCGTCAACGTGGTACACAAAATATTCAACAAGCCACTGGGAAGACAACAGATGGCCAATTTGTTTTCAACGCTGGTGTGTTGTGGCATCCGCGCAATGACTTGACCTTGCGTGCAGCTTGGTCTCAGGGCTTCCGCGTGCCGCTCCTTCAGGAACGCTATATTGACACCACTATGGGACAGACCTCTACTTCTGTAAAGGGAAATCCTGATTTGAAACCGGAAAAGAGCAACAACTTTGAAATTGGTGCTCGTTGGGTTTCGGGACCAGCCACTGTTGATGCTGCAATCTTCTACAACCGTGTGACGGATTTGATTACGGCTAAGCGTATCAACCAAATGACTAGCATGATGATGAATGTGGCTAAGTCTGAGACCATCGGTATGGAATTTACGGGCTCTTACCTCCTTGGAAACTCTGGCTTTGAACCGCATTTGGTCTTCACGCTGTTGCACCGTACGTACAAAGAAAATGGCGAATCCACGAGCAAGACGGGTCGTCCTGGCTTTACCGCTACTTACGGTGTGAAGTGGGCAGGGGACGTGAATTGGGGCCGTGCTCGTGCAGACCTCTTCGCTCGCTCTTCCTCTTCGGCTGAAGACAGCGTTAATCGCTATAGCGGTTGGACCACGCTCAATTTGACGGGTGGTTTCGACTTCGGTCCTCAGAACCGTTACAGCATCAATGCGGGCTTCTACAACATCCTCAACAAGGATTACGTCACGCAGTTCTCCTTCTATGAAGCCGGACGCTACGGCGAAGTGAAGTTCGTGGCTCGCTTCTAACCGACTACAGCAGGACGCCAAAGAGGAGAACGTTTACCACCCTCCTCTTAGGCAGGACCACCCGAGTGTGCGTCTCGCAGAAGGCGCACATCGCCTCGCCGGCACTCGGGTGGTTACTCCTTATTTATGAGACTGGCGAGAAAGAATAGGCGGGCGCTTCTAAAGACGCGCTCTTTTGAGAAGACACAATGGGAGTCAAAATGGAAAACACCCTGCGAGAACAAAACTCGATGGTGACATCTCACCCTGGCGGCATGATGAGTAAGTTGCACCAGTATTGGTCTGCGAGAGAATTGGTTTTGGTTGGCGTTTTTGCTGCCGCAACGAAACTTTCGAGCTTATTGATTGCGCTAGCTGGTGGCGGGATGAACCCCGTGTCTCTCATTGCCAAAAATATCGTTTTTACGACGCTATTGATCGTTTTACTGACCAAAGTGAGAAAGCCAGGCACGCTTCTTCTTTTTACTTTGGTGAGTACCGTGGTCTCGTGCCTACTGATGGGCGGCAGTATCACGCTTTTGCCAACAGCCTTGTTGGGTGCGTTTGTGGCAGAAGGTGTTGTGCTGCTCTTCGGGATGCGCAATAGCCAATATGCCCCCTGGGTCGCAGCGGGCGTCTACGATTTTGCAGCCAAAGCGTTTTCGCTTGGCGTTTCGTACCTCTTTTTACGTGAAACCCCAGCCATCATGATGATGGTGTTGCCGATTGTGCTCTTGGGGTATATCGGTTCCTTGATGGGACTTTGGATTGGTTGGAAGACTGTGGGAGAACTCAAACATGCAGGATTTGTTCGCTAAAAAGCGCGTTCCCGTCACGGGTCCTCTCGCGGAGCTGGGCGCAGGCACAAAATTACTCGTCACGGTAGTGACTGCTATTGTTGCGCTTTGCGCCTCGGGTCTTGCTGGACAGGTGATTTTGTGCGTGATGACGGCGATTTATGCCTTCATGCTCCGACGCCCCAAGTTGCTTCTTGGTCTTTACCTCATGATGCTGGTGATGTCGATTTTGGCACTCCTCTTTGCCATGGGTGTGGGTGCGATTATGCCTGCGATGGGAAGCAATAAAACGGGTGGCCTCATCATTCCTTTCTTGCGTGGCGTCTCCATGATGAACGTAGTGCTTGTCTTAGCGATGACAACGCGCGTTGAAGACATGCTCTCCACGATGGAAGGCTGGCATTTGCCCTTTTGGCTCTTTTTCCCCATCTCGGTGATGTTGCGCTTTATTCCAACCTTTTTCCGCGATATTCAGCAGGTTTGGGAAACGCTCAAGATTCGTGGTTGGCCGATGGGGTTCAAGATGGTGACGTTTCATCCGATTTTGACGACGCGTCTTTTGATGATTCCTGTGCTCTTTAGAGCGTTAAAAACCTCTGAAGTCTTGGGGGTTGCCGCTGAACTCAAAGGTATTGGGGCGGGTCCAAAATTAAACGTTCCGCGCCAGAAAACCATTTTTTCGCGTATTGATCGCTGGGTTTGGGTAGGTGTCGTTGCAACCGTTGCCTTGGTTGTAGTGGGTGAAATGAGTCTGGGATCCTACCTCCCAGAAGCTGGTCGTTCCATGTCCTAATAAGCTTTGAGGAGCAATAAAGAGTGATTACGTTGGAAAACGTTTCTTATCGCTATGCCAATACGGAAGAGGACGCAGTGCGCAACCTCTCCTTTACGGTACAGCCTGGCGAATTAAAACTAGTGACGGGAGCTTCTGGCTGTGGGAAAACCACTTTGATGCGTCTGGTGAACGGTCTCTCTCCACAGATTTATCAAGGGCAAGTGACAGGGGAAATTCGCTGCGCTGGGGCTAATCCCAGTGTGACGCCACTCGCACAGCTCTCGGACACCATTGGGACGCTCTTTCAGGATCCAGAAGAACAGTTTTTTGCACTCAATGTAAAGGATGAGATTGCCTTTGCGCCTAAGAGTCGTGGTTGGGCAGAAGAAGACATTGCTCGCGTGATAGGCGAAGTGGCAGAACGCCTGGGCATTGCGCATATTTTGGACGCGGATATTCACACGCTCTCAGAAGGTCAAAAGCAGAAGGTTGCCTTGGCCTCGCTTCTGGTGATGCGCCCGAAGATTTTGGTTTTGGATGAACCGAGTGCCAACTTGGATCCCGAAGCTACATTGGAACTTGCCAAGATTTTGAGTGAATTGAAGTCTGAGGGCACAGCAATTCTCGTCGTGGACCATCGTCTTTATTGGCTCAAAGACTGGGTTGATGAAGTGTTGGTGATGAGTGCTGGCGAAATTGTCGCACGAGGCGACTGGACGGCGCTTGAAACAAGTGATTGGGAAGAGCGCTACGGTCTTCGCCGACCCGATGTGGAAGATCCTCGCACCACGCTCCCGCGTGTTGCGGTCTCTCACGCAAAGAGTACTGCCGAAGAAAAGCTCTCGCATCGTGCGCCAGCCAATACGCTTTTTGGCGTGCAAGAGTTGCAGTTTGCCTATAAAGGGCAGACGCCCATTTTTGACGGTTGTGCCTTTTATGTTGAACCAGGCATTACCGCGTTGATTGGGCCAAATGGCACAGGGAAGACGACGCTTGCGCGTGTGCTCACGGGGCTTAACGAAGCGCAACAAGGTCGCTTTATGTTCCGCGACCAAGTGGTGAGTGCTAAGGCGCTTCTTGAGCGAGTCGGGTTGGTGTTGCAGAACGCCGACCACCAGCTACAGATGCGTACCGTTGCCGAAGAAATTTCGATGTCGGTTGCCGTCGGTCGTATGTTGCGTGCGCAAAAAAGAGCGATCCCGAAGCTCACAGAGGAAGACGCTCGTGAAGCTCAAGAGTGGATTGAAGCGCTCAACTTGGTGGGGCTTGAAGGTCGTCACCCGCAGAGTCTCTCTGGTGGGCAAAAACAACGCGTGGTGATTGCCAGTGCGCTCGCTAAACAACCCGATATTTTGATTCTTGATGAACCAACAAGTGGGCTTGATGGTGCCAATATGCAGGCGATCGCAACGGTTTTAAAACGCGAAGCCGATAAAGGGCGTGCCATCTTCTTGATTACCCACGACTTAGAACTATTGCGTTTGTGTGATTATGCGTTAGACATGCGCGATATGGTGTTACCCGTTTCTCCCATCGTGGAGAAAACGGAAAACGCTCAATAACTTTTTCTTTTTTCTCTCTAACAAAAGGAAATCTAACAATGACAGAACTTTCTCACATCACCCCGACCCCAGAACAGGCCCAGCAGATTGAAGCCATGATGCAGGCTAAATTCCCTGTAACGCTCTCCTCGATCGCTCAGCGCTTGGGCTTGTCGGACTTGGAAGCTGCTCGCCTTTTGCCTTCTGATCGTGCCGCCTTCGCTCCTTTGGCTACGGGTGAAGCTTTTGATGAATTCTGGGCCGAATTGGCGACGTGGAAGAAAGTGACGTTGATGATCTTGAAGGATCAGCACGTCTTCGAAATTGAAGGTCAGCTCTTCACCGGTAAGCGCGCTCAGGGCTACTACAACATTTTGAGCAATGGCGCCACGATCGGTGGTCACATCGCTTTTGAAAACATTGTGGCTGCTGTGTTTACCTCCTTCCCCTTCATGGGCCGCGACTCCTATGCCGTGCAGTTCATCAATAAGGAAGGTGCTGTGAGCTTTGCCGTTTACGTGGGTCGTGAAAACCACAAGTTGGTTGAAGAAGTGGTGGAATCCTGGAAGTCCGCCCGCGCTCGCTTTGCCAAGTAAGCTTTGACCACGAAGGGGGTGCCCTGAACAACACTCCCTTTAGAACTCAAAGGAAGGAGTGAGTCACTCCTCCTTCCTTTTTAAGACATCAATCCCCAACCCTTTTTTCTTGGAGCTGCCTGTATGTCCACTCCTCTTATCGTGGTGAGTTCTCGCACTGGGAACACTCAAAAAATTGCCGACGCCCTTCATGGAGCAATTCCTACCGCCAAAATGGTGCGCGCAGATGAGTTGCCAGAAGACTTGTCCGACTTTAACCCCGTTTTCTTAGGTTTTTGGTGTGACCGTGGAATGGCGCCAGAGGATATGAAGGCTGTGGCTCCAAAACTCAAGGGTAAGCGTATTGGGGCTTTTGCCACGATGGGCGCAGAACCGACTGAACCGAATTCTTTAGCCTGGGCGAAGAAAACCAGTGAAGCCTTAGCTGCTGCTGGGGAAAATAACACGCTTTGCGCTACGTTCCTCTGCCAGGGTCGAGTGGACCCGGAAGTGTTCCGTCGTGTGACGGAAATGATGGGCGGTTTGACACCAGAGCGAGAAGCACGCCGTCTGCGTGCGGAGTCTCATCCCGACGCTGAAGATGCGCGCAAGTGCATTGAAACGTTTTTTAAAGCAGGCTTGATTGAAGCCTAAGTCGTTGTACGAAATAAAGAAACTTAAAGTGAGGCAATAACAAAGATGAATAACCTCTGGTCTGAACGCATTGCAGAAATCTATTCGTTAGTTGGCCCTGTGGGCGTAGTGTTGATTTTTGTCGCCATCGCTGCGCTTTACATCGCTTTGCGTGAAACGCTTTATTTAAATTCTGTTTGGAAGAGCTTCCGACGAGATTTTCTCGATTTAGAGCGTGGTCAGGACCGCTGCTTTGCAGTACGTGATCCTAAGCGTGCGAATCCCTTGATTCAGATTATTTACGATATCGTCACGACGCATAGTGCGCACTCGGACGATATTCGTGCAGAGGTGGGCTATCTGTTTTACCGCAACTTTAAGCGTGTCACAAACGGCCTCTGCTGGTTGAAACTCATAGCGGTGATTTCTCCGCTTTTGGGTCTGCTGGGAACGGTCACGGGGATGTTGACCGTTTTCCAGTCGCTCTCTGATATTTCGCTTGCTCAGTCGGGTGTCTTGGCCTCTGGGATTTGGTCCGCCTTGATCACCACGGTGGAAGGCTTGGTGATTGCTATTCCGACCTTGATGACCTACTACTGGCTCATGATGAAATTTAAGGGTTTCCACATTGAAGCGATCGAACACAGCTACCGCGCTCTTGAAGTGACGCGCCGCCTGAATGTGATCCCGAAAAAGGGTGAGTCTGCTGAACCCGTGCGCGCAAACCCACACAACACCGTACATGAATCTCTCTAAGAGAGGGAGGAAAGAGGTTGTGTTATGAAAGAACTTTTTGAAGATTTTGATGAAGAACCCCAGATCGATTTAACGCCGTTAATCGACTGCCTCTTCATGCTCATCATCTTCTTTGTGTTGACGATGAGCTTCTCGAAGCCTGTGCTCGACATTGTGTTGCCGAAAGCAGAAAATTCGACGCCAGCGACTCGCCGAGAAGAAATTCTTCTCTCGGTGAAGGCTGATGGCACCTATTGGGTGGATCAGAAAGAAGTGACGCTCGACGAAGTGGGTGCTCTACTTGACAAAGAGCCAGACCGTCTGCTTAACATTTTCATGGATGAAAAGGCGCCATTTCGTCAGTTCATTAATGTCGTAGATATGGCTAAGGCGAAGCGCGAAGGTCGCTTTATCATCAGTACCGAAGCCAAAGGGGCGAAAGAATGACCTCTTGGCAGAGTACTCTAAAAAACACACAGCTCTATCGCAGTGCAGAGCGTAAAGCGCAGTTGATGGTTTCGAGCCTCATGCTCCTTACCATCGCCTTAGTGTTGCTTTACCCAAAAGCACAAGTTGCGATTCCGCTCGTGCGTTTTGCCAACCCTATTGTGTTTGAGACCGTGGTGCAGGTGCGCGAAGAACCGATTCCTGAACCGCCTCGCCTTGAAAAACACTTGGCTGAAGAGAGCCCAGAGACGGTAGTGATTCCGCCACCCCCTCCTGAACCCGAGCCAGAACCTATTCCTCCCGTGGTTGAACCCGTGCCTCCGCCGCCTCCCATCGTGAAAGAGACACCACCTCCGCCACCCCCAGTGGTGAAGCCAAAGCCCAAGCGCGTAGCACCCAAGGTTGTGAAGGAAGTGCCTAAGGTTGTAGAAGAAACGCCTCCAGCCCTGCCTGCTGAACCTGGCGACGGCAGCCCTGAGGGTGTCGTGAAAGAAGCGGCTCCTGTGGGACATCCGCAAGGTGTGCGCTCTGGTGGCGGCAGTCAAAAAGTTGGTGACGATTCACTTGAACTCTCTCGCTTAGTAGCCGTTGTGGAGGCTCATAAGGTTTATCCAAGACGCGCAAGGCAAAATGGAGAGTCAGGACGCTTAGCGTTAAGCGTGCGTCTTGATGCGAATGGAACGGTGAGTGCAGTGGATATTCATACGTCTCATCCTTCTCGCCTTTTGCAGCAGGCAGCCCTGAAAGCTGCTGCACCCTTGGTGGGGATGTCCACGAAATTAGGTGGTCCTCGCGAAGTGGTGATCCCGATTGTTTTTAGTTTGACGGATTAAATACATGGTTCAGACCCCAAACCAAGCCAATAGTGCCGTATTTATCGAGGGTGTCTCTAAGACTTATGCCTCGGGGCAGGTTGCCCTGCGAGACGTTACGCTCTCGATCGAAGAGGGCGAATTCTTTGGTCTTCTGGGCCCCAATGGGGCAGGGAAGAGTACCCTCATTAATTGCATGGCAGGGCTTGTGGAGATGAGCGAAGGCCGCATCTCCATCATGGGGCACGATGTGAGCCGCGAGAAGCGCCAAGCGGCGCTAAACCTCGGGATGGTGCCACAAGAAATTACGTGCGACCCATTTTTGACGGTACGCGAAACGCTCAACTACCAGTCTGGCTACTGGGGGATTCGCCATAATGACGCGTGGATTGATGAAATCTTGTCTGCTCTGGGGCTCGCTGACAAGGGAGAAAAACTCGTGCGCCAGCTCTCGGGCGGGATGAAGCGCCGCGTCTTGGTGGCGCAAGCCTTGGTGCACCGCCCTCGTGTGATTGTGCTCGATGAGCCGACAGCTGGGGTCGACGTGGAATTGCGCGACAACCTCTGGCGCTTTATTGGAGAACTTCATCGAGCCGGGCACACGATTCTCCTTACGACCCACTACCTTGAAGAGGCACAGGCGATGTGTAGCCGTGTTGCGATCATGAAGGACGGGCGTCCTATTGCGGTGGACCATACCGATCGATTGCTTGCAAGCCACGCTGAGCGTCGTCTCACGTGCCGCCTTGAGCGCGGTGAATTGCCTGAAGGGCTTCTTCCCCTTCTTACCCATCGACAGGGACCAGAACTCACCTTCAACGCAGCGGATGCGAAAACGGTGCAAGAAATTCTTGGTGCGCTTGAAGCGGCACGATGCACGATTTCTGGACTCACTATTCGTGAGGCGAATTTGGAAGATGTGTTCTTACGTTTGACGGGAGGAGCAGCATAATGTGGATTCCATTCTGGACCGTCTTTGCAAAAGAAACGCGTCGATTCCTGCGTATTTGGATGCATACCATTCTGGCCCCGATTTTGACAGGGTTTCTCTACCTCGTGATCTTTGGCGAAGCGCTCTCAAAGCACTTGCCCCTTTATGAAGGCGTGAGCTATATCGACTTCATCATTCCGGGGCTCATTATGATGAGTGTGTTGCAGAACGCTTTTGCCAATACCGCGAGTTCAATTATTCAGGCCAAAATTGGCGGAAGCCTTGTCTTTTTGCTCACCCCGCAAATTCCTGGCGCTGTGTTGGGGATTGCCTTTTTGCTCTCTTCCTCAGTGCGTGCTGTCCTTGTGGGGGTAGGGCTTTATGCGGTTTGCATCTATTGGTCCATGCCGCCCGTAAAAGAGCCACTCCTTCTCATTTTCTTTGGGCTAGCGGGCACCCTGATGATGGCCTCTTATGGGCTTATTACAGCGCTTTGGGCAGAAAAGTATGACCAGATGGGGGCAGTGCAGAATTTTGTCATCATGCCACTCACTTTCCTCTCTGGGGTTTTTTATTCGATTAACTCGCTCCCAGGCATCTGGCAGACGATTAGTCGCTGGAATCCTTTCTATTACCTTGTGGATGGTTTCCGCGCTGGGTTCTTGGGAACGGGGGCGGTGGATCCTTATGCAAGCTTAGGTGTTGTTGTCGTAGCAACCGCGCTGAGCATGTGGCTCGCACTCTGGCTTCTCTCGATTGGTTGGCGTATTCGCAGCTAATTCGAATAAAAAAATTAGCACATAAAGAAACGGGCGTTCACTCAGAAAGAGGAACGCCCGTTTTTAGTTGAGCTTTAACAATTAGTCTTCTTTGGGTCCTAACGCCACGAGACGGCGGATGATGTCTTTTAATTTTTCCATCTCCACGCCACCGTGTTCACTCATAAGAGCAAGTGTTGCCTTAGGAATCATGATGTCGCCCAACGGGGTACGTAAGGCCTTGAAGACCATGACCTCATCACCCAAGCGCTGGCGAAGCCATGGTGCAATCTCAATCAAGTCCTTTAACTTTGTCTCAGGCGTGAGCTCAGGAAGCTCTACCGCGCTCACAGGGGCTTTCTCGACGCTTTCAGAAGAGGGCGCTTCTTGCTTAGAGGAGAGACCTGCACGTTTTCCAACGGGGACGTTTTCGCCTGGTTCTGCAATGCCATGCAGGTAGACGGGTTCCGTTGTTTCCTGGCTCCACGTGAGAAGCGTGCGAGAGTCCTGCAACTCACGGATACGCGTGCAGTCCTGCATCACTTCCATCACCCCGCGGAAATTCCCTGCTTCGTCGCGAATGGCCACAAAGAGGATGTAGATGAACTTACCCAGTTTATTGATCCAGAAGTCTACTTTGTCTTCTTCGCCGCTCTTAAACTTCTTGACGATTTCCTTCACAAAATGCACGCTCGTCGCAGGGTGGCAATTCGTCACCTTGCGGCCGATCACATTGCGACTGCGCGGGAAAATGCGATGCTTGGTGTCGGTATAAAAGCGCACGATTTCTTCTTCGTCCACAAAGGAGATATCGATTGGCAAGTGCTGGAAGATCAAGTTGATCTGATCGAGCGACAAGCGACCCGTTTTCACTTCCAGGAGACCATCAGCGTCTCCTGTCTTGCCACCAGCTTGCAGACCATACTTTTGCATCAACGCGTTAAAGTCGTTCGCAAAATTCGCCATATCCGCGGAAGGTTGAGGAGCGGCACTTGGGGCTGCGACATTTACCTCGGGTGCAGCCTTCGTGCCAGCTCCCCAAGCAAAGCCAATTTCCTGGTCGCCCAACTTCATATGTTCAAAGGCGGCAGGCGGAATCAGGGCAAGCGAGGTTGGCAGAAGAATGGTTTCTTCTTTAGCGATCAAATCTAAGCAGTTATCAATGATATTTTTCTGGCGCGCAATAAATTCGTCGTCAGAGGCGGGCGTTTCGCGTTCCAACACCGCACGGGCATCACGAATTTCATCGCGAATATAGTCGTCAAAGAGCCACATATGCGTTGACGGGCGATTAAAGCCGCGACGCTCGAGCTCAGAGTAGAGCTGGTTGTGCTTACGAGCAAAGTGAATCTTAAGTTCGGCCAAGCGGTCAT
The DNA here is from genome assembly GCA_905197905.1 of uncultured Sutterella sp. Classification (GTDB taxonomy): domain Bacteria; phylum Pseudomonadota; class Gammaproteobacteria; order Burkholderiales; family Burkholderiaceae_F; genus Sutterella. The sequence goes on from CAJKAP010000010.1 coordinate 40,409, forward strand.
AGAGCCCATACCACTGATTGCGAATGACGGGGTACTGCACCAAGTCTTCAATTTCTTTGATGAGCCCTTTCCAAGCATCGATTTCACGATAGTAAACGGCGATCGGATGGTCAAAGGCGAGTCCAGTGGGGCGCGAGCGGTCCAAATAAGGTGCAAAAATGGCAATCATCTCACCCAATGGACGGCGATGGCATTCCTCGCCAACTTTATCGTTATCGGTATTGACCTGTTCCAAGTAGGCAATTTCCCAAGGAGCGATTGGTGCCAAAGTTTTCATTTCAGCACGGGCTTCTTCGAGCGTAATCGCCTTTTGGTCGTAACGTTCCGTAATGTCGGCCAACTTTTTCATGCGCTCCGGATCGGGATGCTGTTGACCAAAAGAGGTGGAGGAAGTGGTTAATGTCATTTTTGTGTTCCGCCTTTGAGAGAGGTGAAAAGAGAGAGACCACAAAAAAGCCTCTCTCTTACACGTAAAGTTTACTGTTCAACGCGGCGAGCTTCGATATCGATCGCACGCGGGAAAATAATGTTGTTTTCTAAGTGGATGTGTTCGTGCAGCGCGTCGCGGAAAGCTTTCAATTTTTCCATCAAGAGTTTGTACGAAGCACAGCCATCGGCTGGAGTGGTGAAGCCTCCTGTGAGCTCTTCAATACGTGCTTGACGCTCGCCCTCATCCGCGTGCTCCATTTCCATCATATGCACTGGGGCAGTGACGCTTCCAGCGCAGTGGAAGGCGGGAGCCGAAGTGTTATTAAGGTCCGCCGCACAGAGCTGATAGATGTAGGGGAAGAGAACACGCTCTTCTTTCATCAAGTGCTGAGATAGCGCATTAAAGCTCGCTTCAAAGAGGTTTGCCACCTCAAAGAGTTCAGGGTGGTGTTCGCCGTGAACAGACTTCACTTTGTTGAGAAGTGCAATGATGGCAGGTCCTTCACGGCGAATTCCACGATGATGAATCTTCAAGACGTAGTCCGCCAACAAGTCCGTTGGCCAACTTAAGAAATCGGGTTTACCAGGTTCAGCGGTATCGTGAATTTTGTCGAGCTCAGCAGCAACTTCCTCGGGAGTATGGCCAGCCAAGGCACAGGCAACGGGAAAGGCTGTTTTCCCGTGGCAGCAAAAGTCGACGTTGAAACGATCCAACAAGGCTGCCGCACTGGGACTTTTAGCGGCAATTTCGCCCACGCTGAGATGGTCATAAGGGGTTTGAGCCATGATGTGATCTCCAGAAGAAAAGTTGTATTTAAAAGCAATCATTTTTTTATGAACATGGTAACACTGAGAACCCCTTCCGAAAAGAGCGCAAAAGAGATAACTCGAAAGGAGTAGTCAGATTAAGAAAATCTTAATTGAATCAAGGACTTGTGAGGGTAGGGATTAGGGCGAAAAGAGGAGAGGATTTACCCGAGTAAAAAAGAAGGACTTTAGCAAAAAGAATAATCTTTTGAGGTAGAGAGGCAAGGCACAGCTAGTCCTTTTTAGAGTCCTATTGAGGACTATTGGCACGAGGGAGTGTAAAATTATACAATTAAGCCTAGATATACTCCTCAAGGAGAGGGTTCACCTCTAGGTGAAGACCTTCTACTTCCACCTCGGAATAAAGTAGTAAAGATATGCAGAAGATTAGGATTTTACTCGTTGACGACCACGAACTCTTTCGTAGTGGCATCAAAGCACTCCTTCAGCGTCAAAGTGACTTTGAAGTAGTGGGTGAAGCTGGCGACGGATTGGAAGGCGTGAAACTCGTCGAACACGTTCCAGCCGATGTGTTGCTTTTGGACGTGGACCTCCCGAGCATGAAGGGCTATGAAGTTCTCGCTCAGATCCGTGATTCTCACCCCAACCTCAACGTGTTGATGCTCACCGTGAGTGAAGACTACGACACCTTGGGTGAATGCTTGCGTTTAGGCGCTCGTGGCTACTTGAATAAGAACATTGATCAAGAATACTTGCTTCGTGCGATTCGTAGCGTCTACGTGGGTGAAAGTGTCATCTCGCCGCAGATGGTGGCGAAGTTTGTGACGCGTATTGCCAATCAGGAAGAACGTCCGCAGACCTTTAGCGATCCCTCGTCTCTCACGCGTCGCGAACGTCAGACGCTTGCTTGGCTTGCTCGCGGTGTCTCGAACAAGGAAATTGCCCGTGCGCTTGGTTTGGCGGAAAGTACCGTTAAAGTCCATGTGCAGAGCATTTTGCGTAAGCTCGGTGTGACGAGCCGTGTGCAGGCTGCGGTCTACGCGATCGAACACGGGATGGACAAAGAAAGCTAAGTCGGCCAGCTTCTGGTTGATGAGCAAAACGGATAGTTCTGCCTTTTTCTTTAAAGAAGAAGGCATCGCTATCCGTTTTTTTGTTTTTTGAAAGTCGGAGAAAGAGAACTCTCGCGAGACTTTTCCTTTTAATACTCCACCGCCACAGGAAGGCGCTTAGCTTTAACGTGAGCGACTTGAGTCTGTAGGAATACCCAGAGGTTTTCTTTGAGTTCGGGACTTAACGAATTGAGCCCAAACTTGTGTACGTAGAAAAAGCCTTCGAGCGTCATGATGCAGGTGAGTGCAGGAGCTTGTTTTTCTTTAGGAAGTGCTTCAATGCGTTCGTAGAGCGCACGATACCAGGCGCGAACAGGCTCCATTAATTCTGGATCATGAGAAAAGTTTGAGAGCAGTGTGTGCCCCACCTTAGCCCAACCACGATTATTTTGCTCAAATGCTCTGAACCACATCACATAGCCTGCAATGAGGCAATCTGCGGGATCGCCCTCGAAAAGCAACGTGTACTTTTGCATCTCTTCGTCCATGTGAATGATGTAGTACTCAATGAGTGCCTTATAGAGTTCGCGTTTATTTTTGAAGTGGTAGGTAAGTGCCCCTTTGCTAATCCCAGCACGCTCCACAATACGGTCAAGACTCAAAGCCTCAATCCCTTTTTCGACAATGAGGTCAAAAGCGGTTTTGACTAAAAATTCTTGTGTTTTGCGGCCTTTATCGCTCAGCATTGGGAGTTCTCCAGGTCGTGTAGGAGAGTATTCCTACAACGACGAATCAATGAAAAGAAAAATCCTCGACCGCCTTTTCTCGAGAAGAAAAAGAATCGAGGATTCTCAAAGAAGTTCTTTGAGTGGGGTAGGAGTTATTGTACACTTACCCCCACTCGGGAAAAGACACTTAGTTACTTGGCCGCTTTGGCAGCAGCTTCGCCAGCGATACGACCGAAGACGATGATATCGGTGTAAGCGTTACCGCCCAAACGGTTTGTGCCGTGCGTCACACCAGTGACTTCACCAGCAGCCCAGAGACCCGGGATCACCTTGCCTTCCTTGGTAAGGGCCTGAGCGCGTTCATTGATGCGCACACCACCCATCGTGTGGTGAGTGGACGGCACGGCCTTAATCACGTAGTACTTCCCTTGGGAGAGATCCACCAAGCCAGCACGGTGATTGAAGTCCTTGTCGTTGCCTTTACCAGTCATCGAAGAAACACGCTTCACAGTGGCTTGCAACTGTTCGTAAGGCATCTTTGTGAAGTCAGAGACGCACTTCAAATCGTCGCATGTAGCCATAATGCCCTGCTTCGTGAAGGCATCGTATTCCGTCGGATGTTCTTTCACGGTGTTACTGATCGCACCGATCTTATCGTTCCAGAGCACCCAGGTGTAACCACCAGGCTGATTCAAGATGGCTTCCGAGAGGACGTCACGACGGCCCAATTCTTCCACAAAGCGCTTACCTTCTTGGTTAAGCATAATGGCGCCGTCAAAGCGGGCGTCAGCAATCAATTCGATCACACCAGAGATCGGGTCGCAAATCGGATAGGTCTGAATGTAGCCCATGTTGACCAATTCTGCGCCAGCGCGTTCAGCCATGTAGAGAGCTTCACCCGTGGTACCCGGAGCGTCAGTGGTCATGAAGCGTTCGTCAATCTTCGGATTGTACTTCTTCACCATTGCTGGATTAGCGCCGAAACCGCCCGTGGCCAAAACAATACCGCCCTTAGCGTTGAAGGTGTAAGTGTCGCCGTTCATCGTGGCCTTCACACCCACTACACGACCGCTCTTATCTTTAATAAGCTCTTCAGCCTTCATGTTGCGGATAACCGGGATACCCAATTCATCAGCCTTGGCTTGGAACTTCGAGATGAATTCCGTACCCGTATGACCAAACGGAATCAGGGCACGCTTACGGCTGTGACCACCAAAGAAGAAGAGGTTATCAGGTTCGAAGCGAACACCGAGGTAGTCGCGGCACCACTTAGCAGCATCAAGTGCCCCGTGGGTCATCACTTCGATCACTTTCATGTCACCCTTGCCGTCACCACCCTTAAAGGTGTCTTGAGCGTGGAGTTCAGGTGAGTCGTCCGTGATACCGAGTTTGGGTTGCACCCAGTTCTGGGCAACGTTCATTTCAGCGCCAGAAATCAGGGAGTTGCCGCCCACGGCAGGCATCTTTTCGAGCAACACCACGTTGGCACCAGCATTCTTAGCCGTAATAGCGGCAGAGAAACCAGCGCCGCCCGCACCGATCACGACGACGTCGTAATTGTTGACTTTCGGAAGGTCAGCAGCCGCCTTCTTAACGGCCTTTTTGTCCGCTTTGCTGAGCGTCACGCCAGCTTTCTTAGCAGCGTCTTTCACAGCATCTAAGAGCCCCTTAGAGGAGAAGGTCGCGCCAGAGATGACGTCAACGTCAGCGGAATTCGTTTCAATAATGCGGTCTTTCAAGGTGGTGAAGACTTCTTTGCTCAAAACAGGGTTTTCCTGTTCTTTCACAACTTTGATGGACTGGATTTTGCCAGCATCAAAGGTCACAGCAACGGTCACGTCACCGTGTTTGCCAATACCCGTACCTTCCTGAGTCACAGGAGCGGCAGAGGTGGAGAAAGCAGCAAAAGCCATCAATGTGGCAGCTGTCAGCATAGAAACTTTTTTCATTCAAGTGTCCCCAAAAATAAAAAAAGGTTGGTTGGTAGTTATCACCCGAAAATTCTAGTCAAAAAACCGACCAAATAGTCGGTTTTAGTTAGGTCTGACGCATTAGAGAAAACCCTTAAGTTAGAGGTAAGAAACTATATAAGTTGATGAAATATAAGAAAAATTTTCGTCTTATTGGGATTTTCCCTAATAAAATTACAAGATCATTTATGACGATAAGGATCTTTCCATTGAACCGATTCTCTAGCAGTAAATTAGGGAAAATTGAAATATTAAGAATGATTATCATATGATTTTTATCAATTTGACGGTACTAAATTGATCTTCTATAATCCAAATATGCATGAAATTCCATGCAAAACAGACGCTTTCTTGAAGACCTATTGGTCGGTTGCTCATTGGCACTCGAGAAGCGCCTTTTTTTTCACTTTTTGTGGAGTTGAGAGTATGTGGATGAATCCCGTCGAGCGAAAGGTCGGTTCTTTCTTAGTGGCAGCAGGAATGGCGCTAATGCTGACTGCTTGTGGCGATGCGTTGGTAGAAGACGCTAAAAAAATGCGTGCGCAAGGATTTGGCGTACCCGAAGGAATGACCTATGGACAGATGCTTTCGGAAGCAATGGGCGAAAAGGCACTCACCTGGAAGCAAGAAAAGGATGCGAAGCTGGGTGAGGTCGCTGTTGCGACCATCGCCTTTCCCGTTAAGGCGGATTTAGCCAAGACGATTGAAGCAGAGCGTGAAAAGCAAAAGGCGGAGCGAATTGAAAAGGCTAAACTCGATATTGAAGAGTACATTGCGGAGCGTATTAAACGTGCAGAACAAGGTATTTTCACGGACGCGGACTACTACTTTAAAAATCGGCCAGAGTCTGAACTTAGCCGTTATTTCGAGCAGTCTGGAGAGCCCGCGGGCGTGCATCGTCGAGTCTTGAACGAACTTTTTAATCGCAAGCTAGCTTCGGTTGAATGGCAGCACAATTCGCTACAGAGTTCGTACGATTTTATTGCCAAGCAGGTCGCTCTGTATAAAGGCTTCCTCGCTCGTAAAGGCATTCCAGAGAGTGAGGTGAAACACTGGACCGAGCAGATCAAGGATCGTGAAGCACAACTAGCAGTGCTGAAAGAAACAATGGAAGTGGCGCCGAAGTTAGTTGAGCAGTACACCAAAGAAGCCAAAGAAAAAGAGGCTAAAGAGAAAGCTGAACTCATGGAAAAGGCGAAAACCGATCCTGCTCCAGAAAACTATCAGCGTGCTCTGAAGGATGCTGAGGAGTTGGATCCCAAGGTGGGACCTTGGGCTCACTTGACGAAGTCGGGCTTCACGGTCAAATTTGCCAAACTCGATGGTCAAATGGAAATTGTCGATGCCTACCTTGAAATGGTTTGGCAGGATAAGACGGTCTTTAAGAAGCAGATTCCTGGTCAGGTCGTCACAATAGCCTTGCTTGAGATTAAAGGAGGAGACGTCACGCAGTACTACGAGGAAGCAAACTTCATTGAATCACGCTACCGTGAGGCTCACGGAGAAAATCCATTCGCCAACTTGTTTAAATTCAATTAACGAGTAGAGCCGTGGGAGTTGTTGGTACCAACTCCCCTCGCCATCTTTTTTAGGAGTTTAAGAGCATGTTGAAAAAGGTATTGATCGTTGCACTTTTGGGCTTCACAATGAGCGCTCAGGCTTATTTAATTGACGACAAAGTTCTCAAAGGACTCGCGGGCTATACGTTAAGCCACGTTGGTAAGATCACAGGCTACAAGGATAAAGCGCATCCCAGCGATAAGGCGCAATCCAAAGAATTTGAAGGTTGCGCCTATGATCGAGAACTTTTTGTTGATGAAAAGTATGTGGTGGCTTGTCGTGAAGAAACGCTTGGCATGGCGATGAATCCCGATATTTTTATTTTTGATAAAGGAGAGGATCGCAAAGCGCTCATTGATGGACAACTCTATTACGTCAGATAACAAGCGCGCTTAGCAGTGGCAACGTGAATTGCAAAGATTCATTCCAGTGGCATCTTTATTCACGATAAAGCGATAACGCGTGTAGGCATCGAGTTCAGGTGTTTCCTTTACGACAGAACTCGGCAGGGGCAACACAACTGAGGCGGCTTCCTTGATGGCATCGAAGTCGCCTTTTTCCATGGTGCGACCAAGAATATAGGAGAGGGTGTACTCGTACCAGTCAGAGCCCAAACGCTGGGCGCTTTCAGAGACTTGTTCTAAGTAGCACCAAAATTCATTTTCAGTAAGGTACTGTGCAGCGAACCCACGTTTAGCGAGTTCCGCAGCTTCCGCAAGGTCCCAGGCGTAAGTCGACTGAAGGTTATCTAAGCTCGTGTTGCAAAGATGTAATGCGGTAGTGATTTTCTCGCGTAAGGCAAGAATCTTTTCTGAGGGGACAATGAGTTCATTATCAAGCGACGTGCTACGCATGCCGCTTAACAAAAAGTCAAGCTGTGCAAGAACTTCATCGCGGCCGGTCATTTCTTCCGCGCGCAACTGAGCCTGGATCTCCTCCGAGGAGGCGTTCCCAATCGTAGGTGTTAGCAAAGATTCTTGGCGAATATAGGACGGGAGCAAGCAAAAGGTTAATAAGCGCTTTTGCTTTTCGGATAACGTATCCGCTTCTTCAAGATGCCCACGATTCAAGAGGCCAACTTTTTCAGAAGATTGCGCCTTTTTCTCACGATACAAAACAACAGCGTAGGCGAGAAAAGCAAGCAGTAAGAGTCCAGTGCCAATACAAATAATGAGATCTAAACTCATAGCGTCATCAAAATTAAGTACAGGGTGTTCTAGCCGCGAGGTCTTGATTAGAGAATAGAGAGGGAAGCGTGGAACAACTGTAAAAAAGCGGTTCAAATCTGTTGAAAGGTGTTTCTCAAGGTGAAAAGAGGCAAGTTGAGTGCTGCGTGAAAAGGCTGTAAACTCTAAAAACCAAGAATAAATCGTTGAGGACTCACGATGACGGACTCTCAGAACCTAAAGAAAACTTGGCCGCGCATCAACTTTATGACGTCAGAGAAGGATTACCCACTCCCACTTTCCACCGAAGGGGAGGGCGCAATGTGGCGCTGTGGGGACTTTATCATCACTTGGCAACGCAATCCTAAGACGTTGCAGGAACGAGCCGCAGAGTTGCTAGAACGTCCCTTTACACCGACTAAACGCTTCCCCTTTGTCTTGATGGGCTTTTTGCGCTCCGAAGGACCACAACACGCCCCCAGTATTATTCTCGCGATTGAAATTCCGCTCGATAGAGCCCCAGAAGAGGGAAACAATGCGCTTGTGCGACTGAGTGTGGCAGGACACGATGTGGTCTTGGGTGAGCTTCCAGATCTAGCTTCACAAAAAGAAGAAGAGTTACAACAGTTACTGCTCAACAGCTTTGGTGACTTCGTGGGAATTAAAGATGGAGAAATTATCCGCCATATTGGCCCATTAAGTGATTTTCGTGAAGAAAAACACTGGCAAGATGAGGAGTAATAGACTAGAATAGGTTCTAATGATGATCTTAGAACCTATTAAAAAAAGAGGGTCTATATACTGTTCTCTGAGTGGAAGTGAATACTTCCACTTAAACCCGCAAGGATACGCACTCATGGTAGATGACATTGAAGGAACCTTAAACGAGACGGGCGCAAGCCACTATATGCGTGCGCGATCCTATTGGCAGAAAGTCGCACGTATTCGCAAAGCGCATCCAAACTGTGTTTTTGTGCAGGAACCGGCCGACGTTGAAACCGCTCTACATGATTACTGCTGGGGTGGGGAGCAATGTGTTGCCGCTTTTCCGTGGTCTCGACTGAGCTTTTCCCGTACGGCGAAAAAAGACCTCTCCTACCTTCTCTCTACTCAATGGATTCGTGATCATTTTGTCGACACGATGGCGGGTTGGCCTAATACGGCACGCAATGCGCGTTTTCTTTATTCTCCAGCTGAGCTCGCTGATTGGTTTCGTACCCATCTCAATAGCACGGTGGAATCTGTGTTGGTCCCGCTGACGCTTTTTACCGATAACCCAGAGGCGATGCGTCGATCTTTTCTTCAGGCCAAAGACGCGAAATTACTGCAATCCTATGAAGGGGGTCCCTTAGCTTACCGTGCGAATCGATTGTCAACCTGGGGTGTTGCGGACTCCGTGAAGCGCACACTGCGTAATGAACTGGGGCAATGGTTTGCTGATGTGACAGAAAAGGCTAGCCAGCAAGGTGTGCAATTTCATCGTGCCAAGCTGCCTACCTTTACGGTGCAACTCCCCGAAGGGATTTTGCCCAAGTTTTTTACGATTGAAGAAGTGGCTGCTACGCGCGATTACCCCACCAAAGAAGTGGGGCTCAATACAGCCCGAAGCTTTGGCTGGGCTAAGCACGAGATGAAAAATCGTGAGGTGCGCTGTTTGGGTTACACGCAAGGGCTCGCGATTGGTGGTAAAGAGTACGATATTGACTACCAAATTGGGCTTTTGGAACTGATGACCGCTGAGCGTTTTGTGAAGCTTTTTGGGGAATCAGCACTCAGGAGCGCAAGATGGCGTATCAGCAAAGACCTAACAATTTGGGCAAAGAAAACAGCAGATTTTGGTCCAGGATTACCCCCGAAGCAACTCTCTGCTTTGCTGGGGATTAACTACGTCACCAACATTCAAACTTTCCGCTAAAGTTCACTGGAAGAAGAAAAAAGCGCTGAGATTTTGCTTTCAGCGCTTTTCGTAGAACTTGGAAACGAATTAGCCTTTCACAATCGTGAAGAGTTCTTCACGGGAGAGGCGGGCTTTCGGGCGAGAGGCGTTGCTATCGTCCGGGGCACGGAGACCAAGCGAAATACCGACAGTGGCTTTTAAGCCTTTTTCAGCAAGACCAAAGGCCTTATCAAATTCATCGAACTTAATGCCACCCAAGGCCGTCGCATCAATGCCCAACTGTGGAGCCGCGAAAAGCAAGAACCCTAAGGCGATATGGACTTGTTCGCGCACCCAAATTTCTCCATGATCGTAGCCAGAGAAGTAAGCGTCTTTGCCCATCTTACGGAAGGCACCGAACTGCTCCACATTGAAGCCCTCCGGGAAACGACCGACTTCTTGTTCGTTTTCCAAAATGCGCTGCAAGAATTCGTCTGAGAGCGTTGTGCGGGCGGCCATGATGATCAAATGACTTGCTGTATCGGCACGACCAATATTGAAGTCTTTGATATAAGGGAGCACCTGCTGGCGCACGGCGGCACGATCAAAAACGAAAAAGTGCCAAGGTTGCGCGTTCATCGAACTCGGGGTTAAACGAAGGATTTCAAGCACAGCGTTGACCTGCTCTTCAGAGAGATCACGACTTGCGTCGTAGTGCTTGGTGGTGTAGCGGGTTTGCGCCACGTTTAAAACATCTGCGATAGAAGACATATCAAAAAGATCTCCCAAAAAATAAGTGTGCCGTTAGGTTAACAAATTCAATTGGGAGAAGAAAGGTGATTCGAGGGTTGGACTCGGTAAATACTTGTGTCTATTTTTTCACGTTAAAAGAAATGAAAAATAGCTCAAAAGTCGTTAACTGACATCAAAACCATACTTTGTAAAAGGAATTTTGATTGAACGCTTTCTGCGAGAGGCTAAGTTGAGAAAGGAAAATACTTTCACTTGTAGTGAATTTCTTGTAAAATGTTTTGCTACATGTAGCGCGTTCCCCGACCACGATAAGTCTTCTCTCTTTTTGGGCTTATTGAATCCACGTACCTTGCACAAAGTAGTGTGAGATAGTCGTGGAAACGACAGGATGCCAAAACATCCCCCTGACTTTTATCTGATTTTTTTAGGCGCTCTTTGCTGAAGTATTTTCACTAAAGACTATCTGGCCTCGAAACGCACTCACTCTCATTTTTTATTCACATTGCTTTTATTGGATTTTGTTCACTCTGGACACCAGTAAAAGGTTCTTTGGAGACTCTCTCATGAATAAGGTTTTCCGTACTCTCTGGAACGCCGCTCGCCAATGCTATGTGGTAGCTAATGAAGCGACGTCTACAGCGCAAAGCCGTGGTACGAAATTGATGGCAGCGACTCTCATTTGCACACTTCCGTTAGGTGCTTATGCAGCGACAGTGCAATATATTGAAGAAGACATCAATACGCCAACTCAAGACGTTTATCAGAGAGAGCAGCGAGATGTACACAAAATTTATAAAGGCAATATTACGGCTAGGTCAGCCCTGTTTTTCAACGTTTCGGTCACTGCAGAAGGCGATGTTGATGTAAAACCAGATACCACTATTGTGGATGACGTTGGTGCTGGGCTTACAGGATGGAGAACAGGAACTCAGAGCTGAAATAATGCCGATTGGTGGAATACAAGTTATACGTATGAGGGCGTTCTCTATACTGGATGCAATACTGGTAGAGGGTGCGTGAACTTAGATCGAGAAGGCGTGACGGGACCAGAAAAGAATCTGGGAGACCTTTTTAAAGGTTCTGTGGATGCATCGCTGATTATTGGCGCAAGTGCTTATGGAAATGAGCCTGGGTTGACAACCTTTCTTGGGGATGTCACGACGGACTATATCGCTAACGACAGTAGAATTGCTGATAAGGTTGGGAATCAACTTACTTTCAGAAAAACTCTGACGGTGTCTCGTGAGATTTATAACAACGGGATTATTCGTGTAGAGGAAGGTGACGATACGCCTCATACTGCAAAATTGATTTTGAAGGAAGGGGCTCATTTTGTTAATGGTTATCGCAAAGACGATGTCACTAATCTTGGCGTTTCCAATGATGCCCTGAAGGAAGGTGTTCAAGTTCATATCGATCAGCTTGAAGTCGAAGCTGGTGCGACCATTGACAACAACAGCACCTTCGAAGTCAAAAACCTTATTCCGAAAGGCGAAGGCGTTACTTACAACCAAAGAAATGCTGGTTCCTTGACGGTTGAAAGTGGCGAATGGTTCAAGAATTCCACGATCAACTTGGAAGCTGGCGAGCTTGATCTCAATAATGTTGGCGGTATGGGAGAAGGCAACACTTATACCGTGGCCGATGGGGTGACGCTCAAAGCCGATAACTTGGGCACAGACAACAAAGTGACGATGAATGGTCAGCTCGATACGCTGACAACCTCGGTCTTTGGTACGAAGGATGATCGACTCCAAACCATTGACACTAATGCCCAGAAGTTTGTGGCAGAGGCTGATCGCGCCGCTCCAGAAACAGAGCATTTCTTCTTTGGTTACACAGGGGATGTTTCCGCAGAGCTTTTGAAAGAGACCGATGGCACTAAGAATTGGAATTTTGATAATCTCAAGAAAATTACTCTTAAAGGTGCTGTTTCTGAAGAGTTAAAAGCAACACTTATCAAAGCTTTTGATGAAGCCTTTGGTGCCGGTAAAGGGGAAGCAGTCCTTGCCTTTGATGAAACGGGTACGCCTAAAGATAAAGATATTCTGAACGTTGCTAAAGTGAATGAATTGGCAGGTTTAGGTATTCCTAAGCTCAAGGATGCCGTCTATGTGACGATGGCTCTGGAAGGGGAAGGCAAAGACGTCGTGCTTGGAAATGGCGACGGTGAATTGGTGACCTCTGGTTTTACCTCGATCAAAGACGCTTCGTCTATCGTGATTAAAGATGGCAAGCAACTCACGTTGGTTGGTTCTACCGAAGAAAACACTCAGTTGGTTGGCGATGATGTCAAGATTAGTCTAGAAGGCGAAAAAAGCGTGTTGGCTTTGGGCTCGAAAGGCTTAGGTGAGGACAGCTCCAATCCTTATCAAGGGGTGCTGAAGGATATCAACGCTACCGATACGGCTGAAGTACATGTTGATGCAGGCAAATATACTGCAAGCGGTAACGTAACCTTGAATTCTGCCTCGAAGTTGAATGTCGATGAAATAGCGACATTTAATGTAAGCCGTCTTGACGCAGCGTCTCCCGACACCGAAATCACTAATGCAGGGACTCTTAATGTTCAATTGTCAGCAGTGTCTGGTGGCAAGTTGACCAATACTGGCACTATGACAGTTGATGGATCTACTTACTTTATGGGGACGGTTGATAATTCTGGCGAATTTTTGGGCAAAGAAACCGTTGAGGTTTCTGGGACTTTAGCTAACTCTGGTACATTTAAGGCTGATGGAGACACAACATTATCCGGTCAGGCTACCAATACGGGCACCTGGACTGGCCAGAAGACAACCTTAGAAGAAGGTGGCGTCTTGACGCATAAGAGCGGCCAGTTGAATATTGCTGATCTCGCCTTCGTGGGTAACGGTACCTTGAAACTTGAAGACAAGAACTTCAAGATTGACAACGTGACCTGGGACAAGGGTAACTTCGTCATCGGTAACGATTCTGGCGATGTGATTAGCTACACCGTCACGTCTACCGATCCGATCAACACCGTGTTGCATGCCAAGAACAATGGTGACTTGGCCTTTGGTGAGAACGCCTTCTCCGTGGCAGATTCCCTCGGTGCTCCAAAGGTTGGCACTGGTACGGCTAGCCGTGTGGTCTTGACCTCTCAGGTGAAGACGGCTGAAACCGGTGGCGTTGTGGTCGGTACGACCGACACGGCTAACGGCTTGGGTAGCCTCTACTTTGCTAAGGATTCCACCACATTGATCGATGTGGCTACGGTTGGCAACAAGGGTGACGTGAGCGCCTTTACTCGTAGTGCAGAAGGCGGTAAGGTGACCGTGGAAAATGGTGCTACGTTGATTCTTGGGAACATCAAGGATCCTGGTAAATACACCATTACCGAAGGCTATCTCACCAACGATGTTGTCGGTGGCTGGAATGATGCCGCGCATCTTTATGCCTTGTCTGCAGAAGACACTGGATTGGGTTGGAAGTTGGTGCTCCAGCACGACGCCAATACCATTTGGATCGATGCAACGCCTGAAGAAGCCACGAGCATCTATAAGGATTTGATTGTCCCGAAGATTGCTGACGATAGCTTGCTCAATTGCAACTCTGGCAATGCTGGCGCGAACTTCATCTGTAAAGTGTTGAAGGATCCGAAACTTGATGTGGCTGGTAAGACCCGTGTGATCAATTCGGTTGCTCAGATTGCTTTTGCTGGCGGCGCAATGGCCACGTCGGCTAACGACATGAGTACGGCAATTGACTCCTTGGAAGGCCGTTTGTCCTTTAAGGATGAAGTTTTCACGCCTGAAGGGTATCTCCGTGACATTGGCTTTGGTAGCAACCTTTGGATCGATATGATCGGCGGTAAGCAGTCCTACAAGTCCTTGTCTGCGACGGGTTATTCTAAGGAAGGCTTTAAGACCGACTCCTATGGCTTCATTGCTGGGTACGACCAGAAGTTGTCCAACAAGCCCATCCTCTTGGGTGGTGCCTTTAGCGTGTTGCGTGGTGACTTGAAGTCTCGCTCTGGCGAACTTCTCCCGACGACGAGTCAGTATGACTCGTACGGTATCCATGCCTATGGCCTCTGGACGCCGTCTCCTGCGTTGAACTTGGTGGGGAATCTCTCCTACATGCACAACTCGGCTGATATTGATCAGACGTTGGAAGGCTCCTACTTCAGCAAGGCCGAAGCCAATGTGGGCACGCGCCTCTTTGCAGCCAGCCTTCGTGCTGAAACGCACTTGAAGTATGGTGACTTCATTGTGATTCCGCATATTGGCGCTCGCTATATCCACGCCAAGATGTCTGACTTCGCAACGAAGGTTGATGGTCAGACGATTTGGAATACGTCTTCTGAAGGCGTGAACGCCTTCCAGACGCCAGTAGGTGTCGCTTTGCGTTCTGACTTCCAGACGGCAAGTGGCTGGGTGGTTCGTCCGCATGCTGACTTGGCGTTTATCCCGACCTTCGGGGATCGTGATTACAGTAGCACCGTGAAAAATGGTAATGCTGTGACGGACGGTCTTTCTGCCGAATACTTGAGTAAGTACGCAACGAGCCTCAAGGTTGGTGTGCAGGGTGACTATGGTCCCTCGACGGTTGGTTTGAGCTACCGCGTGATCCGTAGCGAACACGGCGGTCTTGATCAAGCGTTGAAGTTGGAATTGCGTCGCGCCTTCTAATCGCGAGTCAACTCTTCCTCTTCGAGAGAGGAGGAAGAGAGAAAGCGATTCTTTTGAGAAACCTCATGGTGAAAAACTGTGAGGTTTTTCGCTTATTCGGAGAAGAAAAAAGAGTTTTGGGAGAAGGGAAAAGAGCCCAGTGTAGGAAGCTGAAGGGAGAGCGAGCACCACCCGGCTCGGCGACTTCACTACACTGGGTGGACCAAAAAGGGGATAGTTAGAAGCGGTGCGAGATCCCCATGAAAAGCTGCTGCTGATCGTTTCCAGCGGCATCGATTGCAAAGGGCGCGGAGCTTCCAGCGCCAGGCACTACGACTTTGCTTGAGGCGCTTTCATTTTGCACGCCTGCAAGACCTACATAGACCTTGGTGCGTTGACTTAACGGATAGTCATAGCGAATGCCATACGAGACGGCATCGGCATGAGAGACCGATTCGTTCTTGAACATCGCAACACTGGTGAGCAAAGTCCCACCGCCTAAAGGCGTGCTCGTGGCAAGTTGCAGTGCCCACACATCAGGAGAAGTGGCGGTGTCGCGAGAGAATTTCTTCACGAAAAGAAGAGACGGTTGCGTCCAAGTGCCATTCCAACGAAGCCCAGTTGCCCAATAGGTATCCTTTTCGCGAACCTCAGGCGATTTGGAAAGCTGTTCAGTGAAAACTGAGGTTCTCACCATCCACTGAGAAGAGCGGTATTCAAGAGCGATGTTATAAGCGTTACCCATCGTGCTACTCGCGTAGCCTGTTGCAGTTTTGCTTTCTCCGAATGCGCCAAAGAGTTCGATCTTCCAACCGCCAAAAGAGGGGCTAGTGTAGAGGATGCTGTTGTCGCGTCGCGCATTGTCAGACATCGTGTAGACACCACCTAAAAGACTGTCGGTACCAGGCCAGCAATAGCTCCCAATAGCGCTTCCCATACTCATGTAGCCTGGATCCGAAAGGATAAAGGTCATGAAGTGTGGCGTGTATTGACGCCCAAAGGTGAGACGCCCCCAAGTTTGGCTATCAAGTCCCACCCAAGATTCGCGCTGAAAGAGGTAGTTATTCCCGCCACCTGGAGGCGCAGAAGTGCCGTCGTCCATCAGAACACCCGCTTCAAGGCGGAAAATAGCCGCAAGGTCTGAAGAAAGCGTCTCTTTGCCTTCTAGACCAATGAGCGAGGCGTTAGCGCCTCCGCTTTGCACGCCTGTGCTGATATGACCAGAATCGTTATTGATGGCCACATACATGTCAGCAACGCCGTAGACGCTGACTTCGCTTGCCAGAGCAGAGCTAAAAATGCTTGCTAGAGCGACTGAGAGTAGAGTATTTCGCATGGTGAATCTCCTCGATACCTCCCACTTCTCGCCAGAGGAACACAAAGGACGAGAAGTGAGAAGAGTCTAATCAGGTCAATGCTTAGTGAATGCCGATATCTTTCAAAGCCTGAAGAGCGGCATTGCGACCAGAGAAGGAGGACCAGCCAAAGGCGTGACCAGAGGTCCACACACCGTAGGTATCTCCATAGAGACCACCCACGTCAACACCAGCAGCGTAGAGACCTGGGATCGGCGCATCGTTCTTATCCACGACATGGAATTCCGGGTCGATACGAATGCCACCCAAAGAGGTGTAGTGGAACGGGAAGAGCTTAATGGCGTAGTACGTACCACCATCGATTTCACGCAAATACTTGCGGGACTTTTGCATCTGAAGGTCAAACCCAGTCTTGGCGTAGCCGTTATAGGTTTTCACCGTGGCTTCCAAGTTCTTAGCAGGCACACCCATCTTCTTGGCTAAATCAGAGAGCGACTTTGCGCTCACAAAGGTGGAACCATTGGCTTCCAAGGCGGTCTTCATTTCGTCGCGCAACTTCGGCAACTTGTCGAGCACAGGGACAATTACGCCAATACCGTTGTCAATCCCTTCACGCTGTACATAGTCGACCGATTTATCGTTCCAGATGGCCCAAGCCGTATTGCCCGTCTGAGAGGCAATTGCGTTACCCGCGTTCGGGAAGCTGAAGGCTTCGGTTTCATCCACAAAGCGCTTGCCCTGAGAGTTCACCCACAAGTTAAAGGGCTGCCAGCTCATGCAATAGATCGCGCCTGGGAACTGGATACCTTTACCTTCCACACCCGTGTGAAGCATTAAGGTCATCGGCGTTTTCGCGCCACCTGCCGCCCAAGCCATGGAAATCCCATCGCCTGTCTTATTAAACTGCACAGAGGCCTTGAAGACAGCAGGATCGAGCCCTAACCATTCCTTAATCTTTTCGGGACTATTACCAAAACCACCCGTGGCAATAATCGTGGCTTTACTCTTAATCGTGATCGTATCGCCCTTTCGGTTCTTAGCTTTGACGCCCACAACACGACCATTTTCTTGAATTAAGGACTGGGCCGGAGTGGAGGTAAGAATCGTGGCACCAGCTTCTTTTGCCTTATCAAAAAGGAGTTTGATATAAGCTTCACCGTGCACAATGCCTTTATAGTCACCCACCACGTGCCACGTCGGGGCGTCTTTCGGCGTCATTGCGATTGGTTCAAACTGCATACCGTGAGCGGCCAACCAGTCGAGGTTTTCAGCAGAACCCCAGTAGTAGCGGTGCGTGAGTTCTGGGTCGGCCTTGAAGTGGGAGTATTCCATCGTGTACTTCCACATTTCTTCTTTGGTAAGACCAATGCTCTTACCGCGTTGCCAACGGCTTTCTACGGCAAAAAGGCCTTCAGCCGCGTTAGCACCACCACCAACGAGGCCGTTCTTTTCGAGAACGATCACTTTGGCCCCTTTTTCAGCGGCTTGCACTGCGGCTGGCATACCAGCGGCACCAGCGCCGACGACCACAAGGTCTGCTTCCATCGTTTGGTCTTCTGCCATAGCGAGTGGTGCAGAGAGCATCGCTGACATCGCGAGGAGGAGTTTGGTTTTCTTTTGCATTTTGCGTTTTCCTTTAGGTAAAAAGAGCGGACACCGAGGAATACGGAGACAGTCTTTGGGTGCGGCTCTAAGCTTGGACATACCTTTGTGAGTTGAGCACTTATCGCGCTCTGAGGTATGCCTTTAATCTAAAGGGAGATTTTTCTGACGTCTGTTGGCTAGACAACACTAGGAGAGGGAGTAGAGAAAAGTGTTGGACAGACAACAAATGCTTCGATTAGCATGATGAATAACAAAAACATCAGGACCAATTTTGTTTTTTCTAGAGACCAAACACCATGAGACAAGTCTTTTTGCAAAGCCCGTGGATTCACCCTGCAGAGCCCGGCCCTCTGCGAGAAATTATTGAAAAGCATGGTCGTCGTGTCTCGGTACAAACGGGAACGGCACTCCCTCACGGTGAGGGACATAGCTATGTTGGACTCTTAGAGAAAGGGCTAGGCGCTTTCACCTTTGAAGACCAATTAGGGAAACGCCATATTTTTGCGATCATTATTCCTGGACGTGTCTTTGGGGATCTTGATGGTCTGACACGGGCGCATCTCAATTTGAAGGGCGAGGTGATTCGCGCTTCGAGTGTCATTTTGCTTGAACGCGACCGCTGGGAGAAGGCTCTCTCTGAGTCACCTGAACTCCTAATGCTTTACGCGAAAAATGCAATGCAAAAGCAGGAATCTCAGATGGAAGGGATGATTGCGAATTTCACGATGGATTTGAGTTCTCGTGTGCGTGCACTGCTACGCGCTGTGATTGAGGCTTATTACCCAGTGAAAGAGCAAGATTGGAATCCTCTCCCCATCAAACTCTCTGTGACGGAAATTAGTGAAACCGTTGCCGCCAATCGTTCTTCTGTGAGTTTACTTATTTCTGAGTGGGCGCAAGCCGATCTTGTACGCCGTGATGGACGCCGAATTATCGTGCATGGGAAGTTGTTGAGCCAAGTCTACGATTGGATCGATCGCGTACCGCCAGATGATTTATCGATTCCGGATCCAATCTTTTTTGGAGGAAGTTAGTCCGTTTAGGCTTTTTTCCTAAGAGCTACAGAATGAGCAAGGCAGTACAATAAAAACTTCATTCATAGATGAGAAAAGACTGATTTGACCGCTTCATTTCGATGGCTCGCATGATGCTTCAACATTTTTTGAATTCCCACAATAAAACATTGACTCAGAGTCGGAATGCGCTCTGTGGAAAGATTTTTGCTGTCTGCCTGTTTAGTATTTTGAGTCTGTTCGTCTGTTTGGACGGGAAAGCAAACGAGTCTGACCGTGAAATGGAGCGCCTAGCACCGCAAGAATTACGCATTGGATACTCTAGTTCAATGGATCCAAACGTATATATCGACGTTGTAACTCCTTTGATTGACGCGCTACAACAAAAATTTCCCACTACTTTAGTGCGTACTCAAGAATTGCCATCAGGAGAAACAACTGCGCAAGAAATTTCCAAGATGGACTTCCTTTTACTTTCGGGGGCTGAGGCGAGAATTTTTGATGAGACCACCTTCTTTCCAGTTGCTACCTGGCAATCTGCGGGGTCAAAGGAGATAAATCAGTCGATAGGCTCGGTATTTGTTGTCAAAAAAGATTCTCCCATCCATAAACTGGTGGATATGAAGAGTAAAAGTGTCGCGGCGACTGATTCACAATCTTTTGAAGGTTGGTTGATAGCCATGAATACCATCGCCAAAGCTGGGTTTCAGTGGGAAAACTTTTTCTCTGCTAAAACCTTCACACACTGGCAGTATCCAGATGTATTAACGTTGGTAGAAGTAGGAATGGTTGATGTAGGTGTTCTTCCAACCTGTACCTTAGAACGAGCAATATCTCAAGGAGCTTTACTTCCCAATATTTTGCGTGTAGTGAACGATCAAACTGAACCAGGTAAAGATAAGTGCCAGCGCTCGACCGAACTTTTTCCTGGAATGCAGTTAGTCGCGCTACCCCATGTGTCTCCAGACGTAGTAAAAAACGTAATGTTGTCGTTGTTTTCTATGCCCAATCAAGAAGGTGGAGCTAAATGGCTACCTAATAACGATACATCACGAGTGATGCAATTAATGGAGAATTTACACATAGGTCCATATGCATACCTCAAAGAGTTTTCGCTACGTGCCTTATGGAAGAGGTATCAATCATGGGTGTTACTTGCATTAGCGGTAGTGGTCTTTTTAGTGCTAGACATTGTGCGAGTGAACCGTATCGTTAAGCGACGGACAGAGGAATTAGAGGAAGAAAGCCAAGCACGTCAGCGAGCATCTGATGCGCTTGAAGCGAGCCAAAATAGGCTAGCGCTTTTAGAACGTGCAAGTATGGTTAGCCAACTATCGACGATGATCGCGCACGATATTAAACAACCGCTCACGATTGTGGTGAATTATCTGAATGGATTGAAACTGCTTTTAGACCAGGGGAAAGTGGATATCCCGCTGTTTAGTCGTACGATGGGGCAAGTGGTGAAGGAAGCGTATCGTGCAAGCGATATTATCGAGCGCGTACGTGAGGTAAATCGTCGAGATTGGGCAAGTAGAAGTCGACTAGATTTGGTTGCTCTGGTAGGCCGAGTTTTAGAGTATGCCAAATTACCTCTTGAGAAGATCTCGTTGCCTAACGAAGCTTGGATTGTGGGGAATGCCTTGGAGATTGAGTTAGTCGTGCTTAATTTATTGAGGAATGCTAAGGTGGCCGCTAACTCTCCGGGTGGCGGTAGAAATGTACAGCTAAAACTAGAGAAAGATGATAGAGAAATCTGGCTCACCGTTATAGATGATGGACCACCTATCTCAGATGCTGTTTTTTCTCAATTAGGAAAAGTGACTCGCAGTAGTAAACCAGATGGGATGGGATATGGGTTAGCGATTGCGTCCTCTATCATGGAAGCCCACCGTGGTCATATGGTGTTTGCCCGCCAAAAACCGCAAGGGCTGATTGCTCAGTTGGTATTTCCGTTGGCTGAAGAACGCGAATCTCCTAGTCCTTCCCAGAATACTTCTGAAGGAGCTTGATAAATGACTATCTCTACTCCATTGATCCGTATAGTTGATGATGATCCCGTTGTTGCAGACTCTCTCCGCTTTTACTTGGAAGTCTCTGGATTTCAAGTACAAGCCTATGAAAGCGGAGAAGTTTTTTTTGAACGAGATGATCTGAATAAAACAGGATGTGTGCTTTTAGACGTTCGCATGCCAACAATGAGCGGTCTTGAGTTTCAAGATATCTTTATTGAGCGACATACAGATTTGCCCATAGTGTTTTTATCTGCCCATGCAGACATTAGTATGGCTGTGGAAGCAGTACGAAAGGGTGCTTCTGGGTTTGTGACCAAACCACCGAAAACAGATTTACTTCTCGCGGAAATTCAAAAAGCAGTAGCGCTTCATGAAGATCGCAAAAAAATGCGCAAAGAACTCATGGAAATAGAGGCACAGTTATCGCAACTGACACCAGCAGAAGTTGAAACAGCTCAACTGATTGCTAAAGGACTTTCCAATACAGAAATTGCTTCTTTAATGGGATTAGCAGAGGTAACAGTAAGACGTCGTCGTATGGATATTGGAGATAAATTGGATGCTCGCAATGCGGTTGAAGTTGGAGATTTATTCCGCTGGCGACAGACATATCAGGAGACGCTACCATGACCATAAAACAACCCAGTTTCTGGTTGTGCTTAGTTTCTTTAAGCACATGTAGTTTCATGCTGCTCGCTCAAACTATTCCAACAGAGGTTGACGTAGTTGTTGTGGGAGCGGGAGGAGCAGGGCTTTCAGCAGCGACTACTCTGGCTCAAGGAGGGAAGACAGTAGTTGTTTTAGAAAAAATGCCTTCAATTGGTGGCAATACACTACGTGCGGGAGGTTTCTTCAACGCGGTAGACCCAGACCATGAACCACTGAGTGACACAAAAGATAGTGAAGAGCGTTACTTTGAGCAAATGATGGCTTCGGGGGGAGGAGAAAATTCACCCGAAGTAGTGCGTGCACTTGCACATTACGCGTATCCCACCATGCAATGGCTCGAAAGTTTAGGGATGCAGTTTCATGAAACAACTGTAGCAGTTTGGGGGGCGGAATGGCCCAGAGGACATAAATCTAAAGAATCGCGAGGTCAGGGGTATATTCGAGTCTTATCGGGAGAGTTATTAAAGCGCGGGGGACAAATTTTCACAAGTCAGTCTGTTGTGGGGTTGATGACGAATTCTCAAGGGCGCGTTACAGGGGTAGAGACAACTTCAACGCGAGGTGACAAACAATCAACAACGATACGCGCTAAAGAGGCAGTCGTACTTGCGGCTGGCGGTTTTTCCTCCAACCCCACGATGATTAAAGAATATGCGCCACAATGGGCCAATCTGACAACTGATAACAATCCAGGGAATACAGGAGACTTATTGCCACTAGCACAAGGGGTGGGAGCTCAATTGGTAGGGCTTAAAAATGTCCAGGTTGTGCCTGGGAGACCTATGGGGCAAACTTTTCAAGTCAGGTTAGATTTAGATATTTCTCGTTCCATTCTTGTGGATGGAGAGGGGAAACATGTGATTGATGAAGACGCCCCCAGGAATCAGCTCGCAAAGGCCGTTATGGAACGAGAGGCAAGCGGTGTCTATACGCTAACAGATCAAGCCACAGTCAATACCTTTGATGCTGTTTCTAAACGTGATGTATATCGTGGCTTAGAGACAGGAGCTGCATTAAGAGCAATGACTTTGTCGGAGTTAGCGCGTCGGATGAAAATGAATGAAGAAGAGTTGCAACAAGCGGTAGATAACTTTAACCAGTCAGTGAAAGAAAAAACAGGAAAATGTGCGCGTTTGCCTTGTCATCCGATAGAGGTTCCTCCATTTTGGGCGGCACCAGTAGTGATGAGCATTCATTCTACTTTAGGTGGTGTGAAGATCAATGAATTTGGCGAAGTATTGAATCAGCAAAATTTACCCATTCCCGGGCTTTTTGCAGCTGGTGAAGTGACAGGCAATGTACATGGTGAAAATCGGTTAGGGGGGAATGGTATCGCAGATGCAATTACCTTTGGGCGCATTGCAGGGCAAAGAATTCTTTCATTGTCCTCCAAGACGATTGAGGACAAGCGGTCTTCAACAGATATCAGCAAATAAAGCATACAAGATAAGTTTGCTCTACTAGTAAATTCTTCGATCACAAAATTGAAGATTTGTCAAGATCCAATTGTTGTTGTCGGAAATACTTCCACTTTGTACTCTGGAGGTAAAGGCGAGTTGGATAGATCGTAATACGCGCGCTATCTGCTCAGACAAGTACAGTTAGGAGACATGACAATGAACTCTCGTAGAAACTTTTTGAAAGCCGCAACAGTCGGTGCTGTTGGTATGGCCGCTTCCGTTGGAGCAGTAGAAGCCGCAGAAGCTTCAAAAGCATCCCCCAAGACCCCATACGATTTGATCGTATTGGGCGCTGGCTGTGGTGGTTTAGTTTGTAGTGTCCGTGCAGCAGAAGTGGGACTCAAGGTACTCTTACTTGAAAAGATGGGTATGCCTTTTGGCAACACGGTTTATGCAGCGGGCTTCATGCTTGGTGTTAATACCTCTTTCCAGAAGGGGAAAGATTTGCCACCAGATTCTGTAGATGCCTTCTATGAAGACATGATGAAGGTCTCTCAGCAAAAAGCGGATCCGAAACTTACTCGCAAGGTTGCTGAAGAATGTACTCAGACGTTGGAATGGCTCCATAGCTTCTGCGGTATTCAATTTGCAGCAGGCTCGAAGTTGGTATGGCCAATGCTTTCCCGTGCACATTTGGTGCAAGGTGAAGTTAAACCTGGTGGCGGCCAATTAGCACGTCAGTTGTTGGAGAAAGCCAAAAGCTTGGGCGTTGAAGTTCGTTTCAACACTAAAGCGATTGAACTTTTACGTGACGCCAAGACTGGCGGAGTGAACGGTGTGAAGACGCAAACTAAGGAAGGTTTGTCAGATGTCTATTCCAAACACGGTGTTGTGGTTGCAACGGGTGGTTTCTCTGCAAATCAGCAGTTGGTGACTGGTTATATCGGTTCGGCTGGTGCGAAAATGCCGATTCGTGGATCTAAGGCGATTACTGGCGAAAATATTCTTCTTGTTCAACCTTTCTTCCCGCGTGTTGTCAATGTAGACCAATATCACTGTGGTCCGATTTATGGACCGACAGGCGCCAATCCGCTTAACATCGTAAATAACGGTATTTGTGTGAACCGTAAGGGTGAACGCTTCACAAATGAAGGTCAAACTTATGTGCAAATGTCTCGTGATGTAGCTGCTATGACCCCAGATAACTGGGCATTTATGGTTGTTGATCAGGCGGGGCATGATATTCCGATTTTGAAGAACGATTGGGATTCTTATGCACGCACCAAGACGCCAATTTATACCGGAAACACCATCGAAGAAGCAGCAAAGAACGCGGGTATTGATCCAGCAGCTTTGAAAGCAACGGTCGATAGCTACAACAAAGCAATTCAGGAAGGCAAGGGCTCTTCTCTTACTCCTGTGAATACCCTGCCGAAAGCTCCAGTTCTTGCCAAGGCGCCGTTCTATATTGTCCCGTTCCAAGGTGGTATGACGGCAACGTTCGGTGGTCCTTTGATCAATACTCACGCTCAAGTATTGGATACTGAAGGTCGTCCAGTTGAAGGTTTGTTTGCTATTGGTAATGCCGCTGGTGGTCTCTTCTATGACAACTATGTAGGCGGTGCTCAACTCACTAGTGCTGCTGTTTACGGTATTGAAGTAGCTAACTACGTTAAATCGCTCAAGTCTTAATTGCTAGGTTGCTTTTCTTTCTCCTCCAAGAAGGAAAGACAGCTAAGAGTTTTGGGCTCATTTCAGCAGAGTCTCATGGTGATGAACTGTGAGGCTCTGCTTTTTATTCAAATACTCCAAAAACGACAAAGTGTTTTTAAAAAAGGACTCTAAAGACACTGACTCACAGTTCAATAGATTTGGAGAGAGAAAATCTATTAGGATAAATTTGGAAACTTCCGCTAAAATGAGCAAAGTTTCACTTACATCTTGCTTTTAAAAAGATTTCTGGCTATTAGCGCAATGCGAACGTCAACCCCAAATAAATCTTTTACTCCCGATTCCTAGGTGAGGAGGGGAGGTAGCGATGTAGAGGGAACGCATTTTCCCCAAATTCAAATCCAATCACCTGTAGTGTAAGGAGATAGGTGTATGCTCGGTCTTTATCCCACCTGGCTAGAACCAGGTGTGGGAAGTGGATGGATCATTGCCATTATTGCAACCATTCACGTGTTGTTTTCTCACGCCTCTGTGGGCGGCGCGATGCTCTTTGCTTGGCTCGCTAATTTTGCCGTTCGCAAAAATCGTCCCGAATATTTAAGTTTTATTCGTCGTTATGGTCTTTTCCTCTTGATCTTTAGCTATGTGCTGGGGTCCATTACGGGTCCTGGGATTTGGTTCTCGGCGACGATTGCAAGCCCCCGCGGGATCTCTGCGCTCATTCATAGTTTTGTATGGGTGTGGGCCACGGAATGGGTCTTCTTCATTATTGAAATTATTGGCGTTTACCTCCTTGTTTATTTGGCAGGGAAAGTGGATGCGAAAACACATACCCGCATTGCGGCGATCTTCGGGCTCTCTTCGGTGGGTACGTTGCTCGTGATCGTGGGGATTTTGAGCTTTATGATGTGGCCAGGGAGCGCCGATTGGTACACCCAGGGTGGTACGCTCAAAGCCTACTTTGGTCTCAATACCTTTGCGCAAGTTTTTGTGCGTCTTTCCTTTGTGCTCACGATTGCCGCTGTAGTAGGGGGGATTATTGCTGGGCGTATTAGCCGCGCAGAAGACAAAAAGGCGATTGTTCGAGTGCTCTCGATTTGCGGTTTGATTGGCGCGGTGGCGGGCTATATTGCCTTCCAGTGGTACATGAAGACGTTGCCGAACAACGCTTACGAACTTCTCTTTACGCGTCTACCCTCGCACTTTGGCGACATGATGTTGGTTGCATTGGGCGTCACGGTGTTGTGGTTCTTAGTGACGATGGCCAAGCCCTCGATTTTGAAGCCTTGGAGCGCCGCTATTATGACGCTCGTCATCCTGGTCTTGGGGATTGCGCCAGAAGAAATGTCTCGCGAAATTCTCCGTAAACCGTGGCTTGCTGGCCAGTACATGTACAGTAACCAGTTGATTGGTCGTGATGTGCCTGCCTTGGGCATTAAGAACGAAATGCCTGTGGTTGCTGAGAAAGGCCTTCTCAAAGTACACCCGTTTGTGCCAGAAGGACTCCGTACAGTGACAGAAGAAAATAAAGTGGAAGCAGGTCGCGTTTTAACGCTCTCGCTTTGCAGCAGCTGCCACTCGCTCACCAATACGGGGATGCGTCCTCTTGCCAAATTCTTCCCTGTCGATGCGGATAAAGAACGCATTGCGGATTACTTAGGCGCTGGGCTCTATCGCGGACATACGATGTATATGCCGCCGCTTCCTGTGCCTGAAGATGAACGCCAAGCCATGGCAGCGTACATTGAAACGCTAGTCAAAGCTCGTGCACAGAAGTAAGAGTGGGGAGGTGAAATGAATACAGACGTTTTAAATAGTTTGATGGATGCCGCAGGTGCTCCTTCTCATCCGCTCATCTTCTTAGTGTTGGGCGTGGTGACCTTTGCTCTTCATATGGTGGCCGTGAATTTAATGCTTGGCACCTTGGGGACCGCTCTTTGGGGTTCGCGCAGTAGCAATCCGCACGCTCAGCGCCTCACACATAGCCTCATCATGACTGCTAAGGTCGCAGTGGGTTTTGCTGTTGTGTTGGGGGTGGCACCGCTTCTTTTCGTACAAGTCGTCTATGACGGCTTCTGGTACGTCTCGAACGTGCTCTCGGCCTGGTGGTTGATTATCTTTGTGTTGGTGCTGATTGTGGCCTATTTGGGACTCTATCGCGCCTATGACGCTAACCACATCTACGCCGAAGACGGTCGTCCCTTGCCACTTCATGGCGCAGTGAAGGGTTGTGGCTGGTTGCTTATTTCCTTCGTGTTGTTGTTGCTTTGCGGGCTCATCATGCACGCGCTCTCCAACCAAGCGCTTTTCCCGAACGAGTGGATGGCTTGGTATGCGCCCAATGGTGTGGTTTCGCCAGAAGGTCGTAGCCTTCACTACGCGCTTCTTCCGCGTTTAGGGTTCTTCCTCTCGCTCTCGCTCCCTGTGACAGCGGGTTGGCTCTATGGTCTTCGTCGCTATCTTTTAAATAGCGGTGAAACCGATATGGGCTACATCACTTTTGTGGAAGGACTAGCCACGCGTATCGCTTTGGTAGGTGGCATTTTGGTGGCACTTTTTGCCATTTGGTGGATGATTGCCCTGCCTGAGAGCATGCAGTGGTTCCGCACCTCCATTTGGGCTGCGATTGCCGCTATCCCATTGCTTTACTTCTTAGCGATGGCCGCTATTCAGAAGAAGCGCCGTCTTTGCAGTTTCTGCAACTATATGGCTTTCTTGATGTCGCTTGTGATGGTGATGGTACTTGCGGCGATGCGCGAAGTGCTCCGCTATGGGACACTTTTCCGCGAATTTAGCTGGGATGCGCTCAACTATCCCTTCCACATGGACTGGGGTACGACGATCGTTTTCTTTACGACGTTCTTGGTGATTGGCGCGCTCAATATCTCCTATCTCATTACGCTTGCCTGGAAGAGTGGCCAGCAGCAAGGCACTTATACGCCTAGCCCTGCCATTAACCAGTTAGGTAGCGCTGCGGTACTCTCGCTTGTGGCGTGGGTTATCGGCTACTTTGTGGTGGGTTATTTAACGATTTAAGGTAGGGAGATAAGCATGAAAACAATGAAATCTTTGTCGCTTGGTCTTCTTGCCCTTGCGATGTTGGGAGGCGCCTCAAGTGTAAGCGCCGCGACGCCCGAACCTTGGACGCCTCAGAGTCTCTCTGAAGCGCTCAAATCGCTGCCTGCTGGCGACGCCGCACGCGGAAAAGAAACGCTCGGTAAGCTCTCTTGTGGGGGTTGCCACGGCCCTCAGGGCTTGGCCCCGATGCCCGCTTTCCCGCATTTGGCGGGACAGCCTGCGGATGTGACGAAGAAGTCGATGCTCGACTATCAGACCAAGCGCCGCGCTAAAGGGATGCAAGCCATGATGATGGCAGCGGCCGCTGCCTCGGTGACGCCTGAGCAGATTGCGGATTTGGCCGCTTACTATGAGACGCTTCCGGGTGGTCCTGGTGTAGCACCCAAGGCGGACGCAAAACCTGCTGCTAAGGCTGAAGAGAAGAAGCCTGAAGCAAAGGATGAAAAAACCGTCGTAGCTTCGCTTCCTGCCCTTACCTTGGTTAAGAAAGGGGATCGCACACGTGGGATTACGCCTTGTGCTGCTTGTCACGGAGCGACCGCCGCAGGAAACCCGAACGGTCAGGTTCCAGTCCTTCATGGTCAGCAGTCGGCTTACCTAGCCGCAACGCTCAAGGCTTATCGTAGTGGCGAGCGTTCTTCTGACCTCTTAAAGGAAATGCGCGTTTTTGCGCAAGCCTTGACGGATGAAGAAATTGCCGATTTGGCGGCCTACTACGGCGCTCAGAAAGGGCGTGAAGGAAAAGTGGCGAAATAATCGTCTGTGAGCAATACGCTCAAATGCAAACGGGATGGCTCAACACCATCCCGTTTTGCATAGCGAGAGAATTTTTACTGCGCCGCCGCTTTTTCAGCTTCTTTTTGTGCATTGGCAAGCGCTTTTTCTGTGCGCTTAGTGTGTACCGTAGCAAAGAGTCCAGCGATAACAATCATGGAGACCCCAGCGAGCGAGGTCCAGCTGATATGGTCCGCGAAGAGTGCAACGCCAATAATGAGCGAAAAGGGGATAGCGGAGAAGCCTAAGAGGGAACTCAGTAGCAAATTCCCGTAGGCAAAGCTACGCGTATTGGCGACCTGGCCCAGCGTAGCAAAGACGCCCATTCCTAGAACACCCCAGAGTGCTTCGCCGTGCGGCATATGAAAGCCTCCGTCAAAGATGAAGACCCCAAAGAAAGCCAACACCGTGCTAAAGAGCGTGAAGTAAAAGACGATACGCCAAGAGGGCTCCTTGGTGTTGCCCATCTCTTTCATCTGCAAGTAGACAATCAAATCGATGAAGGCGGTAAAGAGCGTAATGAGGGCAGGGATCAATTGCTCAGCGCTAATCGAAGGTTGCAAAATCACAGTGACGCCCAAGAACCCTGCTAGCGTAGGCACAATGAGTCCCCAGGGCGCAGTGGTATGTTGCTTGAAGGAGAGCACGATAAAGTAGCCCGCCATAAAGAGTGGCGTCGTGTAGACGAGCGTCATATTGGTCCCGAAGTCCATTTGCCCCAGCGTATAGAACCACAAGCAAATTGCAGTGAAGCTACAGATCGTTCGGGAGAGATGAAGTTTCCAGACTTTGGTCGCAAATTGCTTATGGGTTTTGGCCATAAAGAGTGCCATCATCCCTACGCCAAAGAGCGAGCGATAAAAGACGAGCTCGAAGGGTCCGAGCTGATCAGAGCAGAGCTTGACAAAAGCCGCCATGATCGAGAAAGAGGCTGCGGCGGCTAAAGACCAAAGGGACTGTTTCATAAAAAAGCAAAATTTTAGCCAGAGAGCATCCTCTCTGGCAAAGGGGAAATCGAGAAAGGATAGTGTAGCGCAGAGAAATAGCCGTTTCCACTGAGTAAGAGCGACTTCAAAGGAAAGAGCCTTCGAGTAGTAGAGGCTACTCAAAGGCTCTAAGAGAAAGGATTAGAGGAGGTGAATTATTCGAGACCTGGCATCACATCAAGCGCGGGGAGCACAGGTTTGGTGCCTTCTGCACCGACTAAGGTGAGAGCCGTCAGAATGGCTAACTGCGGTCCCAGATGAATATCCTTGAAGATAAAGTGCTCTTCTGGGGTATGGGCGCCGCGGCCAATCCCACCAGAAGAAATACAAGTCGCAGGAATCCCCATCGAGGTGGGTTTATTGGCATCCGTTGACGAGCACACATAGGTTTTTAATTCAATGCCAAGGACTTTTTGTGCGGAGCGTGCACTCTGAAGCACTGGGCAGTCATCAGGACGAAGCCCCGCGGGACGGTCGCCAATCTGCTCGAACGTCACGTGTAGGCTCTTCTCAATATCGTTAATGCCCCAGCGAGCATGTTCTGCAGCGATGGCTTTTTCAAAGGTGCCTAAAATCGCCTTTTCGATGGCGAGTAGCTCGGGGTTATTGATACTGCGCATATCAATATCCACGGAGACGCGAGGCGCAATCGTGTTGACGCTCGTTCCCCCGCTGATCATTCCTACAGAAAATGTGGTACGAGGGTCGGAAGGCACTTGTAGGTCGGAAATTAAGGCAATTGCACGACCCATCGCATGAATAGCCGAGGGGACTTTCCCAAAATCAGCCCAACTGTGGCCGCCAGGCCCCGTAATGGTGACACGCCAACGATGTGAGCCCGTTGCGCCACACAAAACACGAGTCACATCGCTCGAATCCAAAGCTAAGAAGCCATCAATATGGCGGCTTCCATCAAAGAGTGCCTTGGAGCCACGAATATCGCCGTTACCTTCTTCGCCTACGGTCCCTACAAAGAGGAGATCCCCTTCGGTTTCAATGTTGTGGCGATTGAGCGAGCGCAGAATCTGCATCATGGAGCGCAAGTTCGAGGCGTTGTCGCCTAAGCCTGGACCATAGTAAACGCCATCCTTTTCGTGCACGGTCACGTCCGTCCCTTCGGGGAACACCGTATCCATATGCGCACCCATCGCGAGCACGGGGGCCTTTTGTCCTGCTTTACTTAAGCGCCCTGGGCGACGTCCTACAACGTTTCCAATCGGGTCAATCACCACATCGGTGAGACCATAAACGCGCATCAAGCGGGCAATTTCTTCTGCACGCACGCTCTCTTTAAAGGTTGGAGAAGGGATTTCGGAAATTCGGATTTGTTCGGCTTTGGCGAATTCCACTTCTTCGAGGCACTGCTCGAGCGCGGCTTTGACTTTTGGGTTGGCTACAAGTCCTGTGGTGGTCGCCAGAACGTCTGCATTTAAAGGAAGGGTTTTCAGATCAATCACTCTTAATTACTCCTCGAAAAAGTGTTTGAAGTGAGCGAGCGCACCGCTAAAGAAAAAAGGGAAAGCGAGAGCGCACCGCATTACATCGATTCTATCGAGAAGACTCCCAGAAAGGAAGGTGGGAAATTCCTGAGAGAAGAACACGTTTTCCGTATGTTGGGAACTTCCCTTAGAGGCAGTAGAGTGACGGGGACAGAAGGAGTACACTAAATGCGTGACGATTTTTGAGAAATGCCTGTCTTTGGCATTTTTTTCCTTTTTCCAAAACGAAGGAGACCCCTATGTCGGCCCTATTATTGAAGAACGCGCATGTCTATGCCCCAGAAGATTTGGGGGTGCGCGATGTATTGCTCGTCAACGATCGTATCGTGGCGGTGGATAAAGATATTGTGGCCGTGTTGCCCGATTTGGAAGTGATTGATCTCACGGGTAAGATCTTAACGCCTGGGTTCTTTGACCAGCATATTCACGTCACCGGCGGTGGCGGCGAGGCGGGTCCTGTTTCTCGTCCGCCAGAATTGATGCTCTCTGAGTTGATCAAGGTAGGGACCACCTGTGTGGTGGGCGTCTTGGGCACAGACTTTGTGTCTCGTTCCGTGGAAAATTTGCTCGCTAAGATTCGTGGCTTAAAGGAAGAAGGCGTTTCCGCTTGGATGTACACCTCTAACTATCGCTATCCGCCTACGACTCTGACGGGGGCTGTTTCTCGCGATATGTATTTTGTGCCTGAAATTTTGGGTTGCAAGATTGCCTTGGGCGACCATCGCTCTTCTTTCCCTGATCTGCAGAGCGTCTTGAGCCTTTTGGCAGAAGTGCGTGTTGGTGGCATGATTTCTGGCAAACTTGGTGTGCTTCATGTGCACTCTGGTGACTTGCCTGGTGCCTTCGATATGTACGACGAAATTGTGAAGCGCGGTATGCCGATTCGCCATATTCGTCCGACCCACTGCTCGCGTATTGAGCACGTCTTTAATTCCTCTGTGGAATTTGCCTTGAAGGGCGGTTATGTCGACTACACCTCGGGTGGTGGCACGTGCTTTGGCCCGTGTGCTGCCTCGGTGAAAAAGGCGCTCGATGCGGGGGTGGATCCTGCTCACATCACGATGTCGACCGACGGTCACGGCTCGATGCCACGCTTTAACGATAAGGGCGAAATGATCGGTATGGGTGTTTGTGGCGTGGAAGGTAACTACGTCGAAATGGTGCGCTTGGTCAAAGAATATGGCGTTGACCTTTCAACCGCCTTGCGTCCTATTACGAGTAGCGTTGCGGACGCTTTAGTCCTCCCTGACTACGGTCACGTGAAGGTGGGCGGCGTTGCTAACGTTTGTATCCTCAATCAAGATCTTGAACTTGAAACGGTGGTGAGCCGTGGCAAGATCATGATGCGTGACAAAGAGCTCTTAGTTAAGGGCACTTTTGAAGAGTAAAAAAGAAACGAGAAGAAGTAATTAAGCTTCTTCTCGTTCCTAAGAGAGACTCTATGTTTAGGCTTCCATTGATGGAGGCCTAAATTTTAGGGTACCTTGTACGTATAGTTATGGCATTGTCCACAGTAATTCACACTGGTAGTGTGACCTTTATGGCATTCTGTACAAGGTAGCAATCCATCATGTTGGGCATGAGGATTAACCTCGTAACGCCCATCCGTTTTTTTGACCATATCAGGGTAGTCGCCGTGGCAACTAACACAGATTTGATTATCGCCAACCATTTTGAGAGATTGGTTGTCTGCATGACAGTCTGCGCACTTCATTCCCCGGGCTACATGTCGATCAGCTAGGAAATGAGAGGGCTCTGCAGCAAAACTTGGTGAGCTCAATAACGTTATCGCACCTATGGTGAACAACAGAGATAAAGAGAGAGGGGCTCTCATAGGAATGTCCTTGTCTGGTAGGGGTCGAAAGAATAAACCGTCATCAAGTGGGTAGGAAAAGAACTTTTGCCCCATTCCTACCCATGCATCAAGAAGATTAGAGCTTCGTATTGGGTAACCCCGCCACTAACTTACCGCAATGGCGACCATACACCAAGCATTCGGTTAGGTTACCGCCACCCTGATAAACAAACTTTAGAGCAGAGGCAATTTCACCCACGCAGTAGAGATGAGGAATAGGTTCGCCTTCCCAGGTAAGAACTTGACGGTCTGCGTTGGCGAGTAAGCCACCCTTAGTATTAGGACCACCAGCAACCAAAGGCATCGCATAGAATGGTCCCTTTTCAACCTTACCCAAGGTTGCGGCGCGGCGTCCGAAATCGGCGTCCTTCTTTTCGTCGCAGAACTGATTGAAACGTTTCACGGTTTCAACCAAGTTGGCGGGTACCATACGAGATTTATTTTCTGGGTGGTTGCGAATTTTTTCGGCCAACTCTTCAATTGTGTCGGCTTTCAAGATTAAGCCACTTTCAATGGCCTTGAGATTGTCTTTATCCCAATCCACAAGCCCGTAGCCAACAACCGAAATACCCAGTCCAACCAAAGGCTTGCTTGCACGCAAGGTTTCGTCAAAAATCATCCACGAAGGAGTACGAGGATAGGAAAGTGACGTGATGTCAAATTGGACTGCAGCCTTATAGAAGAAATAGCGACTTGGATTGTCAGTGACTTTAGTTTCCGCTTCATAGCGTTTACCAAAGTTGTCAACCACAAAGGAGTTTGGAGAACCAACAGACGGGGTAATCGACCCTAAACGCAGACCGTTAAAGGTCACCTGGGTCGGCACAATCACACGAGCGGCAGATTTACCGACTTTTTGCAAGCCTGCTCCAACGGCCATACCCATGGCAATACCGTCACCAGTGTTAGAGGTTGTGCCATAGAATGCCCAGCCATTCTTACCAGGACCTTCCAAGAAAGCAGAACGCATTGCAGGGCTATATTCATAACCCCCAGTGCAGAGCACTACCGCTTTGCGAGCACGTACAAAGAGTTTCTTACCTTTATGTTGTGCAACAGCACCAACAATTTCACCTTTGGCATTCTTGAGAAGTTCGTTAGCAGGAGCTTCCCAGACGACTCGAATCTTGTCGCCTTGCTTTTTCACACCTTCAGCCAAGCAGAGCCAGAAAGCTTCACCAGAGCTAGTTTCAGCCTTTGGTTGCTTGTAGGAGACTTGATTGAAGTTTTTCATGCGTTTCGTATACGTAGCACGGTAGGCGTTGTAGCGAGAGTCCTTTGCACCAGGAAAGTCGGGGAAGGAGGCTTTATCAAAACCAGGTTGACTACCACCGATAAATTCAGGGTCGAGGCTCTGCATGAATTCCAAGTTACTGGGGCTCAAATCAGCCCAAAGTTGCGCGAGACCATCAGAGTATTCTGGAATTTCACCTTCTTCTTTCCAAGGAATATTTTCCCCAGAGAACATGGCTTTTGCATAAGCCTTAAGAGCTTTAGGATCTCCATCTTTGAACGGGCAGTGGAAAATACCACCAGACATACGCGTGTTAGAAATATGGGCGTCTTCAGGATTTTTTTCAAGAACGACAACACTAGCACCATTTTGTGCAGCAACGATTGCTGTGGTTGCACCTGCGCCGCCAAAACCCAATACAACGACGTCTGCTTCAAGATCCCACTTCTTGGGGAGGCTACTGTTGGCTTGTGCGGCAGAGGCAGAGAAGGCAGCTGGGAGAGTGAGACCCGCAACAGCGCCTGTCAAAGAAGTTTTTAAAAAATCACGACGATTGGTCATGGTTGTGTTCTCCTAAGTGGATAGAGCGTATGTGCAGAGAGATAAAGTCAACGAAGCTTTATCTCCACAAGCAAAACTGAAGTGTGTGGCTTGGTATAAGCAACGCATCACACAACAGGGACACTTTGATGATAGGAAAACACATATAGGGGGACAAGATCAAAAAAGCACTTGCCAAACAACACAAATTGTGTTAGCAAGTGCTTTTCTCAAGAAGGTTTATTTTTAAGGTTACAAGGTTGTTTCTTTGGGCTTTTCAGGCGCTGCCTCTTTCCATGCCTCCGTTAAACGTGTCTCAAAACGTTTGCCAAGCGCATCAGGCTGAAAGATGGTTTCATCGTGATAAAGTGCGGCAAGCGTCCCATCGATATAAAGTGGCATGACTGCTTTACGATCTTTCCACGCAAGATCGAGGCGCGCTTCTTTAATGTCGAACTTCGAGCGGTTAGTGCGATCAATCGCAAAGTCGATTTCAACGGTGGCGTCCTGCACTTTATAGGGATAAATCGTTGAGTGAATCGTTTCGCGAATCGCTTCTGGCGCGTCTACTTTGTCGAGCATCGTTTCAAGCAACACTTCCGCTTCGTCTAAATCTTCCTGCGTTTCAGGCATCGGAAGTGAGAGTCCACGAAAAAGCGTGGCAAGCCCTTCAGAAGTCATTGCGACAATACTTTCCGCGTAACGTTTTCTGAAAACCGCAGGGGCATCGCCCAACTGGCAAGAGAAGGTGACAATGGTGGCTCCCTTTTCAGAAGTCGACTCTTTCCACTGCGCCGTTTTATCCACGCAGTTCTGATAGTGATTAAGTGCGCCTCCCAAGGTGACAGATTTATCAATTGAGAGCACGCCCTTGGTGACCACATCAATGGGCTTAGGATCGCCACAGCCTGTGAGAACAGTGGCGAGAGCAGTAGCGCAAAGTAGAGCGGTAAAACGCATAAAACCTAAAATCCTTTCACGATCAAGATCGTCATAAAAACAGAGCATCCGAGTGCGATGGCAGCAAAGAGCAGGGCTGATTTGATTGGCCAGTGATGGACTCTTCGCAAAAACGCATAAAGGAGTCCTGCCACCAAGACGCTTCCAGGCGGGAAGAGCTTCATCACCGCAAGAAATAATCCGATGAAAAGGAGAATTTCCAAGACTAAACGAACGAATTTCATAAAGGCGGAAAATTCAAAATAAAGTGGCAGTACATTCGGACAAAAGAAAGTGCATTCAGTCTACGCAGAAAAAGCGTTTTCTGAGCGCCAGAGTGTGTAACTGAGTTTAGCAAAAGCTTCTTAAAATCGTTTAAAAGTCGATAAAATATGCGCTAACAGACGCTATTGCGTCTTCATTTTTAGGAGATATTAGATGCTCGGCGACTTTACTTACTTTAATCCGACCCGACTCCATTTTGGTCGTGAAAGTCTAGACAAATTAAACGAAGAACTTCCTCGTATTGGCAAAACTGTTCAACTCATTTATGGTGGCGGTTCGATCAAAAAGAGTGGCCTTTACGACA
This sequence comes from uncultured Sutterella sp., assembly GCA_905197905.1. Lineage (GTDB taxonomy): Bacteria > Pseudomonadota > Gammaproteobacteria > Burkholderiales > Burkholderiaceae_F > Sutterella. The sequence continues at coordinate 76,525 of CAJKAP010000010.1, forward strand.
AGGTGGTGGCACTTCTGAAAGCGCACGGCAAAACGATTGTGGAAGATGCCGGTGTGATGCCTAATCCTACTACTGACAAACTGCGTGACGGCGTGCGTATTGCCCGCGAAAATAAGGTGGATTTTCTCCTTGCTGTGGGTGGTGGTTCTTGTTGCGACTATGCTAAAGCCGTGGCCGTTTCGGTCAATTGTGATGAAGATCCGTGGGAGCGCTATTTCTTGCGCTATGAAGATGTGGCGCCAGGCGTTAAGGTCGTGCCACTTGGCTGTGTGCTGACGATGGCGGGAACGGGCTCTGAAATGAATTCTGGCTCGGTGATTACGGATCCTAAGACTCACTTGAAGATTGGCAAAGTGTTTGCGCATCCAGATGCCAAGCCCATCTTTTCGATTTTGAATCCTGAATTCACGATGACGTTGCCTCTCTATCAGTTGAAGGCCGGGATCTTTGATATTTTCTCTCACCTCTCCGAGCAGTATTTCTCTGGCACGGATAACAACACGAGCGACTACTTAACTGAGGGCCTCATGCGTAACGTTATTCATGACGGGCTCATCGCAGTCGAGGATCCCCAGAATTATGAAGCACGCTCGAACATTATGTGGGCCGCTACCTGGGCGCTCAACACCCTAGTGGGGATGGGTAAGCGTCAGGATTGGATGGTGCACATGATTGGTCAATCGATTGGTGGTGTGACGAATGCCACGCACGGGATGACCTTGGCGGCAGTGTCGATTCCGTACTATCGCTATATTTTGGATGACGGTCTGCCGAAATTCCGCCGTTTTGCGATCAACGTCTGGGGCGTCGCACCTGACTTTGGCACAGACCGTGAAATCGCACTCGAAGGGCTCGCTCGTATGCGCGCTTGGATGGAAAAATTGGGCGTTGCGCTCAATATCTCCGAGCTTGGCGCTAAAGAGTCTGATATTGAGGCCATTGCTGATGGAACGATGCTACTCAAGGGTGGCTATCGCGCCTTAACGCGTGACGAAGTGGTGACGATTCTCAAAAACGCACTTTAATCACCTCTAAATCTCATTAAAAACGGGCTCTGATGTCGTGTCAGAGCCCGTTTCTCTTCTAGAGCGAAAATTAAAGGTTGGTGTATTTGAGATCTTGTCGTACCACTTCTCGGCTGTAGTGCAAAATGGCTAGAACGGCTACAGCACAGACGAGCCAAGCTGCCCAACCATCGAAGAGGTAGCTAGCAAGGGCGGAGAGTGCTGCTCCCACGACAAAACTCAGCACGATCCAGAAGTAGTTCATGGCTTTGTGCTTTTGCGCGGGTCCTTGTTTGAGCACAAGGTAGCCGTGCCAAGCAGTGAACATCTTGCGATAGTTCCCCGAGGCAATCATCACGGTGTAGGAGTCGGACTCAATCTTACTGTCGTTAAAGGCCGACATGATAATCCCTGTGCCAAAGGCTAGAATACCAACGCTTAAAAAGCGTAAATCCAGTAACCACGGCAAAATAAAGCATCCGATCGCAAAGGGAAGCATCGCGTAACTGCGCCAATAAGCGGTTTTGGCGCGAGTTTTGAGTTCAATGCCAACCAAGAAACCGAGTGAAAAGAAAGCGATGGAGTCTGCTTTAGAGAGAAAGTCACCCCAATCGCCTTCCACTAGGTCGCCTACCATCATGACGATATTCCCAGTCTGGGTCGCCACAAGAGAGTGGAACTGCACGTGACTCAACGCATCCACAGCACCGCTAATAAAGGCGATGAGGAGCGCAAAAAGACGGCTGTCCTGAGGTTTGATGACAGGAAGGGGCGTATTCATAGAAAAAAGGTTGAAAAAAGCAGTGCCCTAATCGTATCAGCGAAACGGTTTTTCGACAAGTGAAGAGGCGCGCCAGAAAGTATGGCGAGCCTCAAGTAGGAAAATTAAATGAGTTCAATCGCGCCTTGCGCTGCAGAAGAAACGGTGCGGGCATATTTCTTTAAGTAGCCACGCAACTCTCGCACGGGAGGTTGCCAAGCGGCACGGCGTTTTGCGAGCTCTTCCTCGTCAACCAGGAGATTCAGACGACGTGCAGGAATATCAATGTCAATCAAGTCTCCATTTTCAACGAGCGCCAAGGGACCGCCTGCGGCGGCTTCGGGCGAGACGTGCCCAATCGAGGCTCCACGCGTTGCGCCACTAAATCGACCATCGGTGATAAGCGCAACACTGCCGCCTAGTCCCATCCCAGTGATCACTGAGGTAGGCGTCAACATTTCGCGCATACCAGGTCCGCCTTTAGGGCCTTCATAGCGAATGACGACCACGTCGCCCTCGACCACTTTTTTCCCAAGAATGGCGGCAACTGCCTCTTCTTCGGAATCAAAGACTTTAGCGGGACCCTGATGACGAAGCATTTCAGGGGTCACAGCGCCTTCTTTCACGACAGAACCTTCTGGGGCGAGATTGCCCTTGAGAACAGCAATGCCACCTGTGGGATAAACAGGTTGGTTCCACGGATGGATCACGTCCTCATCACGCACACGGGCAGACTCAGCGAGCTCACCTTGCGTCTTAAGCGTGACGGTGGCGCAATCTTTATGTAGTGCGCCATTTTCCGCCAAACGCTTCAACACTGCGGTAATGCCACCTGCGGCATGGATGTCTTCCATGAAGTATTGTCCAGAAGGTGAGAGCTTCGAGAGTTGCGGAACTTTTTGTGCAAGGCGTTCAAAGTCATCCAGCGTGAGCGAAACACCTGCCTCGTGTGCAATGGCGGGTAAGTGAAGCGCGGTGTTAGACGAACCGCCCAAAGCCATATCCAGCGCCACGGCATTCTCAAACGCTTCTGCGGTCATGATGTCGCGTGGACGCAAATTGGCCTTTAAGACGTTCAAAATCTGCATGCCTGCGCGTTTAGCCAAGCGCAGACGCTCGGAGTAGACCGCAGGAATACTGCCATTTCCTGGCAAGCCCATCCCTAGCGCTTCGGTGAGGCAATTCATAGTGTTCGCTGTGTACATGCCAGAGCAAGAGCCACAGGTAGGACACGCTTCATCTTCGATTTGAGAGAGCTCACATTCATCAATTAGACCCGCTTCAACTTGACCTACGGCTTCAAAGACATTTGAGAGACCAATCTTTTTGCCTTTATGGACGCCAGCGAGCATCGGCCCACCGCTCACAAAAATCGAGGGGAGGTTTAAGCGCGCCGCGGCCATCAACATGCCTGGCACCACTTTGTCGCAGTTTGGAATAAAGACCATGGCATCAAAAGGCGTTGCCATTGCTGTGGCTTCAATCGAATCAGCAATGATTTGGCGCGTCACAAGCGAATACTTCATGCCCACGTGATTCATCGCTAGACCATCGCAAATCCCAATCGTATTAAATTCAATCGGCACACCACCAGCGTTGCGAATCCCATCTTTCACCGCCTGGACCAAATTTTTGAGATGTACATGGCCAGGAATAATTTCATTGAAAGAATTCGCAATCCCGATGATGGGGCGGCCTAATTCTTCGTCAACAAAGCCCAATGCTTTGAGAAGTGATCGGTGTGGTGCGCGAGAAACGCCGAAAGTAATAGCCTTGCTATTGCCCATGGGTGGTGTCCTTAAAAAAGAAAAAGGGCGAGGTACTTAGAAGTACGCCGCCCAGGAAATGGAGTGAAGAGAATGCTTTTACTCGTATACGAATCCTTGTGCCTGCTCTATTCTGAGCCGGCTCGTTGGGCGGTCAGAAGACCGACAATAATTCGCGTGAGTCGTAGCATTGGAGTCACTCCGTCATGGCAAAAAAATCTGTGCAATGAGTATCGGGTAAGAAGTACTCATTGGCTTGCTTCAGAATAAGTATGCCAGTCACGAGAAGGCTTTTGGGGAAGGGGAAGAGGCAAAATCACACCTATTTCACACGACTCAAGAGAGGTCGGGAAAAGCGATTAGGAGAAAGTGCCAAGCACAAAATAAATTAGGCCAAAAAGTGCAAGGGTGGAGCACTTTCTGGCCTAGACACGCATCAACGTGAAAGATTATTCAGTTGGGCGATCATTGAGGTCACGAGGTTTAAACTTCGAGAACTCTTTCATCGGGGCGTGGCACATCACGCAGTTATCACGCTTACCGTTTAACGTCCCGTCTGCATTGAAGTGAGACTTCGGCACGTTCCACACGGGAAGAGCGAGATCTGGTGCAGAGGCTTTGCCCGTTTCGCGGTGGCACATTGCACACATATTCATCTGCTGCGTGAGCGGCACATAGCCATCGATCGGGTGGGGAATCGGATGAGGACCCTTAGGGAGATCATCCGCTGCAAAAGCAGTCATACCCACACCAAGACCTAACACACAGAGCGCAGCTTTCGTCATCGAGATCATTTTCATTTTGCGTATTCCTTCTACTCTCGTGAATTAGGCGGTGACCTTGGTCACACGAACAGCAGTCTTCTTGTAATCGGGCTCAAGAGAGATCGGATCAGCCGCATCAAGACAGGCACGGTTGACCATCACCGATTCATCAAAGAAGGGAGCGAAGACAAGACCACGCGGGGGCAGATCTCGACCCTGGGTTTCCACCTTGGCCTGGAACTTACCATAGCGGCTTTCAACCAAAGCCAAGTCGCCATTGGCAAGACCACGCTTTTCAGCGTCAGCCGGGTGCATATAGAGGTAAGCACGCGGCACAGCGCGGTGCAATTCAGGCACGCGGCGGGTCATCGAACCCGTGTGCCAGTGTTCAAGCACGCGACCCGTGGTGAACCACATATCGTAGTCCGCATCAGGTACTTCCACTGGAGCAGCATAGGGGCGGAAGAAAATCTTCGCGCGACCCGTGTAAGCCTTGGCTTCCGTATCCGTCACACCAGCTAAGTTGCCAGACGGAATACTCTTCATCAAGGGGCCATAGTAGAGGTTATCGGCCTTAGCATAGGGGTCGGTGTCGGTGTTGTAGCGCCAGAGCGTTTCCTTACCGTTGACAACCGGCCAGAGAAGACCGTGCACATCATCACGCATGTAGGTGTCAAAGTCCGCTAAGTCGTGACCATGACCCAAGGTGAACTGACGATATTCGTTCCAGAGGGCCTTTTCGGGCAAATAAGGAAGACCCAAGGCTTCGCCCGTGGCATTCAACCCGTTCTTGTAGAGCGGATCAGGCCAAACAGCTTGACGCTTTTCGCTCGGGGCAAAGAGCACATCAAAGAGCGTGGCATTGCCAGAGATACCCATTGCGTGAGCCGTGGCGCGAACGTCAGGCAACGTGTCGCCTTCAACACCAGCGACGTGTTGCGGGCCCCAGCATTCATCAACGGTGAAGTGCTTGGCAAATTCCATCATCATCCAGACGTCAGTACGGCTGTCGCCCGTGGGCTTGACCATCTGCTGCCAGCCCTGCGTGCGGCGTTCGCCGTTGCCGTAGAAGCCCCACTTTTCAAAGTGCATAGCCGCCGGCAAAATCAAGTCAGCGCAAGCGCCACTGAAGGTCGGGTAGACGTCAGAGACCACCACAAAGTTTTCGGGCTTACGAGCAGCCTGAATCCAGTGCGTGTTGTTCGGGGTCGACTGGAAAATATTGACGACCTGCGTCCAGAGGAAGTTCAACGAGCCGTCTTCCAAACCGCGGAGCATCTTCATCAAGTCGTAGCCCACTTTGGGGTTCAACGTACCCTGAGGAATGTTCCAGAGTTCTTCGGATTCAGCACGATGCTTCGGATTGGCCACCAAACGGTCGGCAGGCAAGCGGTGAGCAAAGGAGCCCACTTCGCGAGTCGAGCCGCAAGCCGATGGCTGGCCAGTGAGAGAGAAAGCTCCGCTACCAGGCAACCCATGCTTGCCTAAAAGTAAGTGAATGGAGTAGCAGAGCTCGTTAGCCCATACGCCGCGCTGATGCTGGTTAAAGCCCATGCACCAGAAGCTCAAGAGCGTGCGAGACTTGTCGCACACCAAGTCGGCCAAATTCTTCAAGCGCTTCTTAAAGGAAGCGAGACTTTCATCAGGGTCACCCTTAGCGAGCTCGGCCACGAAGTCGAGCGTGTAGGGGGCAACGCCCTTCTTGAATTCTTCAAACGTGATTGCCCAGTGCTTACCAGCGCTGGCACCACGGTTCTTCTGTTCAACTACTTCACCTTCGGTACGACCTTGAGCGATGGCTTCGTCCTTATTCAAAGCGCGGCTCAACTGTTTGGCGAGCGTGCTCTTTTCGCTTTCGCGAGCCCAGCGATCCGTATCGCGCAAGCCGTAACCGATATCGGTCACACCAGCGGCGAAGAGGCAGTGCTTGTTGACGAAGTCCATGTTGACTGCATTGCGTTCAATGATTTCACGCAAGAGGTAGTTCATGATGGCCAAGTCAGTGCTCGGCTTAAAGACGATCACGTCGTCAGAGAGCGCAGCGGTGTTGTGGCGGAACGTCGTCAAGCAGATCACTTTCGTGTTGGGGTTAGCTTGCTTGCGACCTAACACACGAGACCAAAGCACAGGGTGCACTTCAGCCATGTTGTTGCCCCAAAGGACCATCGTGTCGGTGAGTTCAATGTCACCGTAGTGGTTAGCTGGTTCGTCCATCCCGAAGGTCTGGTAGAAGCCAGCTACCGAGCTCGCCATACAGAGACGAGCATTGGGGTCGATGTTGTTGGAACGGAAGCCCGCTTTCATCAATTTAGAAGCGGTATAGGATTCAGGGATGGTGTACTGGCCAGAACCAATAATACCCACGCCTTCCGGGCCCTTAGCCTTATAGGCGCGCTTAAACTGGCGAGCCATTTCTTCAAAGGCTTCATCCCAGGAGACAGGTTCAAAGTTGCCGTTCTTGTCAAACTTGCCGTCTTTTTTACGCATCAGAGGCTGCGTGAGACGATCCTTACCGTAGAGGATCTTGGCGTTGGAGTAGCCCTTCACACAGTTCAAACCGCGGTTCACAGGCGCGTCAGGGTCGCCCTTGGTGGCGACAACGCGGCCGTCCTTGGTGGCCACTAAGATACCGCAACCGGTACCACAGAAACGACAAACGCCTTTATGCCACGTGACAGCAGAGTCAGCGGCAGCCTTAGCTTCTTCAGCCTGAGCGGAAAGCGGCATACCAACCACGCTAGCAGCACTGGCGGCCAAACCGGCTTTCAACAAATCACGGCGTTGAATATCAATGATAGGAACAATTTTCGTCATGGGTTCAGATGTCCTAATCGGGGAAAAATGCCTCGGTCGAGGCAAGAATTTGGTCATGAAGACAGATAGACGTAGCAAGGATTGGGGTTAACCCTCGTACAAACTGGAAAGAAATTCTAAGTTGTTGTTTTTATTACAGCTAGTCCCCGGAGGGGAGGGGTAGAGAGGGAAGGTGGGGGACGAATATCTCTCCCAGATAGGAGAGGAAGACTATCCCTGAAGAGGTAAGTCATACGACCAAAAAGAGAGAGGAGTCTTCTGACGAGCCTAACAGAGACGACTAAAGAGACAAAAGAGAGCGATTCTCATTCAATAGAAAAACTCAATCAAAAAATAATTTTTGATAGAGGTATTGCATTAGTGGGTCGTTTGTGTTATATTAATTCTATAGAAAGTTGATTTTTGATAACCTTTAACTAAAACCGTCTCTCGAAGACAAGGAGTAAGAATTATGAGTAACTATGTTTGTGAAAACCGTATTAACACCTACTTGGCTAACTTGGCTGTTTGGACTGTGAAGCTCCATTCGCTTCACTGGAATGTGACGGGTCGCCTCTTCATGTCCTTGCACCAGTACACTGAAAAGCTCTACGACGAATCGTTTGAAGCTTATGACGCCGTGGCAGAACTCTTGAAGATGCGTGACCAGTTCCCGCTCTCCACGATGTCCGAATACTTGAAGGTCGCCACCTTGGAAGAAGCCCCTGCTCGCATCTTCTCCTGCAAGGAAGTGGCTCAGATGGTGGAAGCTGACATGAAGGCTATGCGTGCCTTGGCCCTTGAAATTCGTAACGAAGCCGCTGAAAAGGACGACTTTGCTGTCCAGTCCATGTTTGAAGGCTTTATCGAAGGCTACGACAAGCAGATTTGGTTCTTGAAGGCCATGGGGGAAGAAATCCCTGCCGCTAAGGAAGGTTCCTGCGGCTGCAGCGCCAAGTAATTGATATCGAGAGAAAGGCTGAAGTCCTGAATCCTACTTCAGCCACGTTGAAAGGTTCGGAGTGTGCCTCCGGGACGTTTCAAATAGACCAACTCATCGAGAGAGTCTCCACAAGATGAGTTGGTCTTTTTTATGCTCTTAAAATAGGTAGAATTTGAGTTAACTTTCCCTTAATCCTTTTCCCACAGTCCATTCTAAGAAGATCCTTTTCTAGGATAAATCTAAGTAATACCATGAGATAAGTCAGTCGTTCGTTAAATGTGGGCGATGATCCCCTCTCACTTATGCCACAATTTTTCCATTCTCAGTGAAAAACAAACCCCCATTGATCGTACCAAATGCTCTTTTGAGCGCAGGGCCAGCACCTTCCCCCGAGTGGTGCATAAACGTTCAAGGGTCTCAAATCCATCCGTGGAGGTATTTAGAATGGATCGTCGTCAATTATTAGCGGGTGCTACCCTTTCAGCACTTGCCGCCCTTTTTCCGCTCAGCAACGCATTTGCCGCGGAACCCCTTAAACTCGCTACGCCCAAAACGATCAAAGTTGGGGTGACGGCTGGGATTGCTGCCGAAGTGTTAGAGCAGGCACTCCCCATTGCCAAAGAGCGTGGCCTCAATATCAAGATTGTGGAATTCCAAGACTACGTGCAACCTAATGTTGCGCTCCACTCTCACGACTTAGATGCCAACATCTATCAGACTGTCCCGTTTATTGAAGCGCAGAGTCGCGACCATGGCTACAAGTTTGCTGTGGTGGGTCAGGCCTTTACGCTTCCGATGGCTTTTTACTCGAAGAAAGTGAAGAGCTTTAAAGATGCTCCTGAAGGGGCAACCGTTGGGATTCCGAACGACCAGGCCATGGGCGGTCGTGCACTTCTTATTCTCGACAAGAATGGTGTCATTAAGTTGAAGAAGGGGGTGGGTCTTCTCCCGTCCGTCTTCGATATTGAAGAAAATCCGAAGAAGTTGAAGTTCGTGGAATTGGAAGCGGCTCAATTGCCGCGCTCTTTGGATGACTTAACGATTGCAGCTGTGAACGGCAACTATGCTTATGTCGCAAATTTGAATCCGAAGCGTGATGGCATTCTCTCTGAAGATGCCCATGGTCCTTACGTCTGCAATATTGTGGTGAATGATCCCGACAAGAATCAGGACTGGGCCCGTGTGTTGGTGGAAGCCTACCGTTCGCCCTCGGTGCGCGAATTTATTGAAAAGAAATACGATGGCGCAGTACTGGCTGCCTTCTAAAGCTTAAAAAGTACCGAACTCTCTGAGGGAAGAGGGGAACGAAAAGGGGTGAGGCGTTTTTCAACTGAACGCTCACCCCTTTTTCTAATTTAGCGATGGATTAGCATTTGCCTGCTGCACGAAGCAACGCGTTGCAACGCCCATCATCAGCGTCTTGCTTTTTCTGCTTCTGTTTACCTTTGCCAGTGCTGTCAATTGCAGAGCAAAGTGCGTCTGAGGAAGTAGCAACGACGGTCGTGAAGTAGCAACGGTAAACCGTTCCGTTAGGCGCTTTCACTTTGTAGTGCAAAGAGTCCATTTCAGAGCGGATACTGCCGTCGACAATCTTCAATTTCTCAGCAGAAATGCCCGTCGCAAATTCTGCTTTATCGAGCAACGTTTCCGTACTCGTGATGTTTTTCTGAATATGCCCGCAAGCTGTGAGCAAAAGACAGCTTGCGCTGAGCACCAATAAACGAGAAAGCGTAATCATAAGATTCTCCATTAACGAACAAACTTCTGGGCTTCTTTCGCGGCCTTATCGTCTTCAATGGCATCGGCCACACGGTAAGGCACGCAAATCTTGTCAACAGGCTGCAAATACGTACGCACGGACTTGGCCAAAATGATAGCGGCAGGAATCCCAATAATCGTGCAGCACAACCCCACGATTTGGACGCACGTCAGCAAGAAAAGCGGAATGCCGATGAAAATCACATAGATGATTTTCAAAATGGCGCTGTAGGTCTTCCAGAGTGGACTAGGTGGTACCTCGCCTTCTGGCTTCACGATCATCGTGTAAGAATAGGGAAGGAGCAAGAATTTGGAATATTGCACTAGGCCAAGACCAATTGGCGCGGCAATGACGGTAATCACCAAAAGACTACCCAAGAGAAAACAGATGGCGGCGTTAACAAAGCCAAAGAAAGGGAAATGCCAGAGGATATTACCTAGTGCTCGCATAAAGACTCCTTTAGAAGAGGAACGGTCAATCAAAAAACAGATGCCTGTTGGTCTTATATGAAAGCTGAGGGGCAACTTTCTGTCATCATGTTTGTGTGTGAATTTTGCCTCAAAAGGAAGAAAAAAGCAATAGGGAGAAGCGTGAATTTTTTGAAAAACATCAGTTATCTTGATGGGATTTTACGAGAATTTTCACGATTTTGATATTAAAAAGGCTCATCTTTCTTAAACGGTATAGAAAAATGAGCCTAATCTTTGTCAGTCTATTTTAAAAGACCACTTAGAGTGGAGATCACGCTTTGGTACTCTCGATATTGCGAACTCGAGGCGCCTGCCAAGTGGGAGTGCGATTTTCAAAAGTACTGATGTCGGCTTGATGTTGAAGGGTGAGCGAAATGGCATCGAGCCCTTCTAAAAGGCATTTGCGACGGAAGGGATCAAGCGTGAAATGCCACGATTCTTCCCCCACAGTGACCTTCATCGCTTCAAGATCCACTGTCGCGCTCATGCCTGGATTAGCATTCAAAATCGTAAAGATACGATCAACCTCATCTTCTGTGAGTTTCACGAGCACGAGTCCATTACCTAACGCGTTATTACTAAAGATATCAGCAAAACTCGGCGCAATAATGGCGCGAATCCCAAAGTCTAAGAGTGCCCAAGGAGCATGTTCACGGCTCGAGCCGTTCCCAAAGTTGTCACGTGCGACAAGGATCGATGCGCCCTTATAAGCGGGTTTGTTGAGCACAAAGTCAGGGTTCGGCATGCTTTCCGCTGGGTCTAAGTAGCGGCGCTCATGAAAGAGATGCTTTCCAAAACCTTTACGGTCCACGGCGAGCAGAAACTGCTTTGGAATAATCTGGTCGGTGTCAACGTTCGCCACATCAAGCGGAGCGGCAATACCAGTGTGCGCTGTAAATTTTTCCATGATGAGGGCTTTCCTTAGAGGTATTCTCGAACGTCGGTAATGTGACCAGCAATGGCAGCAGCGGCAGCCATCGCGGGGCTCATTAAGTGGGTACGGCTACCACGACCCTGACGACCCACAAAGTTGCGGTTCGAGGTCGAGGCGACACGCGCACCTTCTGGGGCTCGGTCATCATTCATCGCGAGGCACATCGAGCAGCCAGGGAGTCGCCATTCAAAGCCAGCTTCAATAAAGATTTTGTCGAGACCGAGTTTTTCGGCTTCAGCGCGTACGGTCATAGACCCAGGCACTGCGAGAGCACGCACACCAGGGGCGACGTGACGACCTTTCACCACACGAGCGGCTTCAATAAAGTCTTCTAAGCGACCATTGGTGCAAGAACCGATAAAGACGATGTCGATCTTGGCATCCGTAATGGGCATCCCAGCGGTGAGTCCCATATATTTGAGAGCAGCTTCAGCGCTAGCGCGTACGGCAGGATCCGTCATTGTGGTGGGATCTGGCACGCGGTCCGTCACGGCACAGGCTTCGCCCGGGTTATTCCCCCAAGTGACGTGAGGCACTAAGTGAGCAGAGTCGATCGTGATTTCGCGATCAAACTTCGCATCACTATCAGAGGGGAGCGTCTTCCAATAGGCAACAGCGGCTTCCCAATCCTCACCCTGTGGCGCAAAGGGACGACCCTTGAGGTAGGAGAAAGTGGTTTCGTCAGGAGCAATCATCCCCACTTTAGCGCCCACTTCAATCGCCATGTTGGAGAGCGTCATACGGGCGTCCATGGAAAGCGTGGTGACGCCCGTGCCTGCAAATTCAATCGCGTAACCTGTGCCACCCGCAGTGGTAATTGTCTTCGCGATAGCAAGAATCAAGTCTTTGGAGTAAACGCCTGCCGGAAGAGCGCCTTCGCAGTTGATACGCATGGTTTTAAAGCGTTGTTGCTTTAAGGTTTGCGTCGCGAAAACATGTTCCACTTCAGAGGTACCAATCCCAAAGGCGAGTGCACCAAAGGCGCCGTGCGTTGCGGTGTGGGAGTCCCCACAGACAAGCGTTGTGCCAGGGAGCGTAAAGCCCGTTTGTGGTCCAATAATATGTACGATCCCTTGACCCGGGTGACCCAGACCAAAAAGCGTCACCCCAAACTCTTTACAGTTAGAGATGAGTGTGGTGACCTGCTTTTTCGCCATTGGGGAGCACACATCGAGTGTGGCCTCCTGCGTGGAAATGTCATGGTCCATCGTGGCGAGCGTGAGATCCGGGCGACGCAGTTTGCGACCTGCATCGCGCAAGCCCGCAAACGCTTGAGGGCTCGTGACTTCATGAATCAGATGACGATCAATATAGAGAAGGGGGAGTTCGCCTGGCACTTGTGTGACCACATGTGCGTCATAGACCTTCTCGTAAAGGGTGCGTCCCATGGTAAATGTCCTTTCAATAATCTTTCTTTTATAGGGGTCAGATGCGATTGAGCTGAGCGATGATGGCGCGTCCCATTTCGTCCGTTTTCACCGCGGTGCTACCTGGTTTTGCCCAAGCAAGATCGCCCGTTAAGGTGCCTTCTTGGAGTGTGCGAGCCACAGCTTCTTCAATGGCACGTGCGGCAGCTTCTTCTTTTAACGAGAAGCGAAGCATGAGCGCGGCGGAGAGCACTTGCGCAATCGGGTTAGCGATGTTTTGCCCTGCAATATCGGGGGCAGAACCGCCAGCGGGTTCATAAAGACCAAAGCCACTTTCCCCAATCGAGGCGGAGGGGAGCATCCCCATGGAGCCCGTGATCATGGCGCATTCGTCAGACAAAATGTCGCCAAACATATTGGAGCAAAGCACCACGTCAAAGTGAGATGGGGCTTTAATCAACTGCATTGTGGCGTTGTCGATATACATATGCTCGAGCTCAACATCAGGGTAGTCTTTAGCGACTTCGGTGACCACTTCTCGCCAGAGGCGAGAGGTAGCGAGCACATTGGCTTTATCAACTGAGGTGACATGGCGACGGCGGCCCTGCGCGGTACGGAAAGCGAGGTGAGCGATGCGTTCAATTTCGCGACGCGTGTAGGTTTCCGTATCAAACGCGCGTTCGTCAGCGCCTTCGCCTTCACGGCCCTTCGGCGTACCGAAGTAAATCCCACCCGTGAGTTCTCGCACGCAGACTAAGTCGTAGCCCTTTTCGGCAATGTCGCGACGAAGCGGGGAGAGATCGTAGAGACCTTCATAAAAGCGAGCGGGGCGCAGGTTGGCAAAAAGCGCATAACGTTTACGAAGCGGGAGTAGCGCGCCCACTTCGGGGCGATCTTTGTGTGGGAGATGGTCCCACTTAGGACCACCCACCGAGCCAAAGAGAATCGCGGCGGCTTTGTCACAAACTTCGACCGTTTCAGGCGGAAGGGGTTGACCCACAGCGTCAATGGCAGCGCCACCCACGAGTGCGTCGTGGAAGGTGAGCGAGAAGCCAAACTTTTGACTAGCCGTTGCGAGAACATCTTTGGCAACAGCCATCACTTCGGGGCCAATACCGTCACCGGCTAAGACGGCAATGTCGTAATGCTTGTTAGACATAAAAACCTTCAAGAAAAATTTCAAAAAAATTGGGGGTAGGGTAGCCCTCATGAAAAAGAGGGCTACACGTAAAAAAGAGGTATTAACGAATTCGTTACGGGCGGTTCAAATGGGTGCCCTTGGTGCGCGACTTATTAATCTTCTTGGCGCGCATGATGACGTTACTTGCGTTAATGAGAGCGAGTGCGGCCGCTTCAAGAATGTCAGTTGACATCCCCAGACCATGGAAGATACGGCCTTCGTAGTCAACGGTGACATTCACCTGACCCAGGGCATCCATCCCTGCGCCATTGGCGGCAATTTGGAAACTCGTCAATTTGCAGCGAATGCCCGTTAAACGCGTAATGCAGTTGTAGATCGCGTCAACGGGGCCGTTTCCAATCGAGCAATCGGTACGGGTACGTTTGCCGACGCGAAGACGCACGGAAGCGGTTGGAATCGAATCCGTACCACCGCTTGTGACACTAATCGTATCGAGGCTAAAAGCATCGTCTTCGGTGTCGATGGTGGCGTAAAAGAGGAGCGCTTCGAGGTCATAATCAAAGACCTGGCCCTTCTTGTCGGCGAGCTTTAAGAAGCGGGCATAGATTTCATTTAAGTCGTAGTCGCCTTCTTCGTAGCCCAGATTACGCAGGCAAGCTTGAATCATATGGCGGCCAGAGCGCGCTGTCATATGCATGGTGTTGCCAGAGAAGCCAACGCTCTCGGGCGTGAGAATTTCGTAGGTGGCGCGATTTTTGAGAACGCCGTCCTGATGAATGCCAGAGCTGTGCGCAAAAGCGTTGGAGCCCACAATGGCTTTATGAGCAGGGACGGGTTCGTTGCAGACCTTGGCGACTAAGCTCGAGGTGCGAGCAATGTTTTCATGCACGATGTTGGTGTGCAGACCGCCCAGCTGTGCTTGGCGCAGTTTAATTGCCATCGCGACTTCTTCGAGCGAACAGTTTCCAGCGCGCTCTCCGAGCCCATTCATACAGCATTCAATCTGACGAGCGCCGTGGCTAATGGCGGTGAGGGAGTTGGCCGTAGCCATGCCTAAGTCGTTGTGGCAGTGCACCGAAATGATGGCTTGATCAATATTGGGGACGCGATTAAAGAGCGTCGTGATAATGCCACCAAATTCTTCTGGAAGCGTATAGCCTACGGTGTCGGGAATATTAATGGTGCGAGCGCCGGCTTTAATGGCAGACTCGACCATGCGACAGAGGTGATCAATTGGGGTGCGACCCGCGTCTTCGCAAGAGAATTCCACGTCGTCCGTGTATTGACGAGCATGCTTAATGGCAGCAATGGCCATTTCTTCAATCTGCGAGAAATCTTTACGCAGTTTGTCTTTGACGTGAATGTCAGAAGTCGCAATAAAAGTATGAATGCGGAATTGTTCAGCCACTTTCAGAGCTTCGCCGCAAGCATCAATATCCTTGGGCACACAACGAGAGAGCCCACAGGGAATTGCGGTGCGAAGCGTCTGCGCAATCGTGCGAACACTTTCAAAGTCCCCTTCGCTTGAGACGGGGAAGCCCGCTTCAATCACGTCAACGCCTAACTGTTCAAGAGACAAGGCGATCTGCAACTTTTGACGCATCGAAAGACTTTGTGGAAGAGCTTGTTCACCATCGCGCAGGGTGGTGTCGAAAATAATAATGCGCTTATCGTCAGTCGCCATGATGGAAAAATCCTTTCTATTTTCAGTTTGGCTAAGAGTAGTGGGGTCGGGTGGCGAAGAAACACTTTCTTTCGCAAAACACACCGTTATTGAAACTCTATGCTTTTGCGAAAAGTCTGTCAATGGTAGAAATTGCTTAGAAAAGAATTTTTGACATAAGTCCTTGATAGAGAAGGGAAAAGAATTATTACCTAGGAGATTTATCGTAGTGTCAATTTTTGCAATATCAAGGAAATTGCAAAGATTAAGTTTCGCGAAAATGCTTTGAAATTTCCTCTCAAGTGAAGAAAAAGAGAAAAATGCAAAAAGAAAGAGCCAAAACGCACTTCTACGTCTTAAGGAGGGGAACCGCCGTTTGATGAGCGCTCTAAGGGGAAATAGGAATTGTTTTATTTTTCCCCTGCGCTACAGTAGAGAAGAGGGAAAACTTAATCGAAATGATTGCCTATAACTAATCCTTGAGTCTTAGATCAAGGGTGAGGTGATATCCTCCTTAGGATTTACCCTTAAAGTGTGCTTAAGAGCACACTCTTCTCATTAAGGTCGTCTTAAAGTGAGGCTGACAGATGAAACGATATCTGCAACAACGCCTCTGCTTGATAGATCCCAAATAAGTTGGGCAGAGGATCTCTAGGAGAAGAAAAAAATGATGAAACCTGTTGCTGCATTAGCGCTCGCGCTTAGCGCTTGTTTGCTCGCTGGCACGACGTTTGCCGCTGATGGCCATTTTGGCGCCGATCGACACGTTGCTCGTGGTTTGACTTGCGAAAGCTGCCACGGTAAGAACATGGATATGAAGAATCCTGAGATTCCGACCATTGAAACGTGTACGGGTTGCCACAACACCAAACAATTGGTGGAAAAAACCAAGGATGTGAAACCAACGAATCCGCACATGTCCCCGCACTATCAGGATACGCTCGAGTGCACGAACTGCCACTTGCAGCACGATACGCCTGAAGACTTCTGCGAACAGTGCCACAAGTTTAATTTCAAGGTTCGCTAATTTAAGCCAAGCGAACGGTTGAAAACCTGAAACAAGATTATTTTCAGACGGTGCTTGAGATCGGGGATGATCACAAGCACCAACACTTGAGGTTCCTTTAATACGTTGAAGAAACCTCGTCATTTAGGAGACGACAATGACCAATCAATCCCGCCGTCAATTTTTGAAGACTGGTGCTCTTTTTGGCGCTGCAACCGTCGCTTCGGCTGCTCCTGCCTTTGCTTCGACCGATGTTCCCCAGAAATGGGATGAAACCACTGGTTTCTTGATCATCGGTACGGGTTTTGCTGGCTTGGCTGCTGCCTTGGAAGCCCACTACCTCGGTTTGCCGAGCGACCAGATTACGATTTTGGAAAAGATGCCCACGGCTGGTGGTAACTCCATTATTAACGGTGGCGCTATTGCTGCCGCTGGTACCGACATGCAGAAGAAGGAAGGCATTAAAGACTCTGCCGACCTCCTCTACGCAGACATTTTGAAGGCTGGTGGCGGTCTCTGCCATCCGTCCTTGGCTCGCCGTATTGCTGACGAATCCGTTCCTAACTATGAATGGCTCCGTGACGACATCGGTGTGAAGTTCAAGGCCGTGACCTATCACGGTGGCCACTCCGTCAAGCGCTCCCACGCTGTGGAAAACAACTCTGGCTCTGGCTTCATTCTCCCGATGTTGGCCAAGTTGAAAGAATTCGGCATTCAGCCGCGCCTTCGCGTGATCGTTGACCAGATCATCATCGACGACAAGAAGAACGTCTTGGGTGTGAAGGCTCGTACGAACTATCGCTTCGGCAAGGAAGAATCCGGTAAGGTTGTTTACATCCGTGCTACGAAGGGTGTGTTGCTCGCTTCTGGCGGTTTCGCTCAAAACGTGAAGTATCGTATGTCTCAGGACCCACGTCTTGATGAAAAATTCACCTCCACGAACCATCGTGGTGCTACCGGTGAAGCCATCATGTCCGCTCAGGAAATCGGTGCTAACACCGTCCAGATGGACTGGATCCAGCTGGGTCCGTGGACCTCGCCTGACGAAGAAGGTTTCGGCGTGGCTCCGCTCTTCGTTGAATCCTGCGTTGGCTTAGGGCCTATGGTTGACCCGGCTACCGGCAAGCGCTTCATTAAGGAAACGGGTAACCGTAAAGTGCGTGCTGACGCTATCGTCGCAATCGGCCATCCTTGCTTGATCTACACGTCTGAAGAAAACGTGAAGAACGCTATCGTTGGCAAGAACATGACCGAAAAACTCTACGAACATGCTCGCAACACGAACGTTGTCCGTAAGTTTGAAACGTTGAAGGAAATGGCTGACTTCTACAAGATCCCATACGATGCTTTAGAAGAAACCAACAAGAAGTTCAACGAATACATGAAGGCCAAGAAGGATCCGGAATTTGATTCCATGTTCTTCGAAGGTTCCGCTCTTAACGACAAGGGCCCGTTCTATGCTGTTCGCCTCTGGCCGCGCGTGCACCACTGCATGGGTGGTTTGGAAATCAACGACAACGCTCAGGTGATGAGTGTTCGCGGTGAACCGATCCCGGGTCTCTACGCAGCTGGTGAAGCCACCGGTGGCGTGCACGGCATGGTCCGCCTCGGTACCCTCGCTGTGGCAGACTGCATGATCTTCGGTCGTCAGGCTGCTCGTACAGCTCTTAAGAAGTAAGAGTTAGACTAGAAATAAGGTCACTCTCTCACTACGGAGGGGGTGGCCTTTCCCTCTTTAAAGGAAAAGACTATGAAGAAGACCCTATTGTCCTTGAGCCTTGCTTTAGCAATGACCCCGGCTGCTTGGGCAGCTGATGTGACCGTTTACGGCGTCGTTGACGTTGGTTTGTCTTATGTGCATTCCGATTCTGACATCGCTGGTCAGAAGAGTGTGAACAAATTCACCATGGAAAACGCCCAGGAATTCGGTTCCCGTTGGGGTATTCGTGGTGTTGAAAAGCTCGACAACGGTTTAACTGTGGGCTTTACACTTGAATCTGGTTTTGAATCCGACACGGGTAAACTCGATACGAAGCAGGGTGGCCGTTTGTTTGGTCGCGAAGCAAGCTTGAGCGTTGGTGGTAGTTTTGGTACGGTTTGGGCCGGTCGTCTCCCGATTTTCGGCAGCACCTTGAGTGCTAACGGCCTCTTCCGTGCTATCGACCCGCTCTTTGCGAACTACACTGAAGGCTTTGGTTCTGGCTTTGCTACCGCTTCGATGTGGACGCGTGTGGACAACGCTTTGGCTTATCGTACGCCGACCTTCGGTGGCTTCACGGGTTACGCTATGTACTCCTTCCAGAACGACTCCTCCAAGGGCGTGGAAGGAAAGTCGAGCGCTGACCGCTATGGCTCTTTGGCTATGCAGTATAAGCAGGGTGCATTAGAAGCCATTTTGGTGGCCGATACGACCAATTGGGGTAACGACAAGGCTGTGGCTGCTACGGAAGATGATGGCTACACCGTGACCATTGGTGGTAACTACACCTTTGATGGCGGGTTCAAGTTGATCACTTTCGCACAGTACTTTGACAACCAGTCCTTAGCTGTTGGTCGTGCTGGCGTGGTGCGCGCTGGTTTGCTTGACATTACAAGTGGCAAGGGCTATGGCTTCGTCGACGGTTGGGGTGCTAGCATTGGCGCTCACTATCCGATCGGTGGTGGCGTTGCCAAGTTCATGTTCAACTATCGTGACATGGACAACAAAGATAACGTCGACTTTACCCGTTGGACGGTTGCTGGCGCTTATGACTATCCGTTGAGCAAGCGCACGGCGGTTTACGCCATGGCTGGCTACTCTCAGGAAAAGATTGAAACGGCTAAACAGTCCGCTACCCCGAACGGCTACCAGGTTAGCTTGGGCGTGGTTCATCGCTTCTAATTCCTGACGCGCGATAGAGAGATGTGAGTCTTTCTAGAGACATCAACAAAAGGCTGGGAAATACAAATTTCCTGGCCTTTTCCCATTTTAGGATTGAAGTTTCCCAAAGAGACGCTTCTTGAGCGAGGAAAGCTGAGAAACGGGAAAGAAAAAAGCGGGGAAGCTTTTTAGGGCTTCTCCGCTTAAAGGACTAAGGAGTGTATTGCTTAATTAAGCCGTAACTTGAGCGGTTTCCTGAGCTTCGTGCGCTTCCACAGAAGAGCGGAAGAACTTTTCATAGAGGAACCAACCAATGATCGGTACGATCACACCCAAGAGAGCGGTCTTCGGATCGTTGATGATGGTGTTGATGGTCAACCCAATCATAATGGCGATGATGAAGTACACAGAGAATGGGTAGAACCACACACGATAGGGGCGTTCCATCGTCGGATATTTTCTGCGAAGCATGATGACGGAGTAGAACGTCATGCCGTGAAAGACCATCCCAACGACTGCAACCAAACTCGTCAATTCAGAAAGGTTACGGAAGCAGATTAAAAGGATTGCCACACCGGAGGAAGCCAAAATGGCGTTCACAGGAGTGCGATAAGTGGGGTGCAATTTGGCGCAAGACTGGAAGAAAGCGCCGTCACGAGCCATGGCGTAGTACATACGCGGGAAGACCATCACGCAGCCAGAGAGCGAGCTGAACATCGCGAGCACCATGGCCGCACCCACAATAACGAGCCCTGTGCTACCAAAGGTGGATTCCGCAGCAGCCGTGCCAAGGTAGTAGTTACCACCCTGAATCATGTGGGCGATCGTATCGAACGGCAACACGCGGAAGATAGCGTAGTTAAAGAGCACGTAGAGAATCGTCACACCGATGATCGAGGTCATCATCGCAAGCGGAATGTTGCGGTGCGGATTGCGGATTTCTTCGGCAATCACGTTCAAATTCGTCCACCCTTCATAGGCCCAGAGGGTCGCGATCACGGCAAAACCAATCATGGAGAGAATCGTGCCAATCGAAGGCATCTCTGCAGGCATCGTGAGAAGGTCAGGGTGTTCCGTTCCCATGAAAAGACCTGCGAAGAGAATGAGCGCGATCGGAAGGAGCTTCAAAATCATGAAGAGGTTATTGACCCAGGCAGCGTTGCGCACTCCGCGAATATTGATCCAGGAAAGAGCCACGACAGCGGTAATAGCAATCGCTTTTTGCGCAAGAGAGTCAAGCGGCACAAAGGTGGCAAGAGCTGAAGCGAAAGCCACACCCAACGCTGCAATAGAGCCAGAGTTACCTAAGGTGAAATTTGCAAACCCAGAGATAAACGCGACGCGTTCTCCATAGGTTTCACGAAGGTAGACGTAGTTGCCACCAGCCTTTGGCATCATGGCGCCAAGCTCTGCGTAGCAAAGGCCGCTCAAGAGAGTGACTAAGCCACCGATGAGCCAAACGAGGAGGGCGAGCCCAGGGCTCATGCCACTGCGCTCAAGGACGATAGCGCCGATATAAAAAATACCGGAACCAATCATAATGCCAGCGAGGATAGACATCCCGCCGCCCAAGCCGATCTCACGGCGAAGCTCTGTGGCTTCAGAAGACAGGCGTTCAATATTGTTTTGCGTGACTTGCGTCATGGTGCACCTTTTTTCGAGAATTTAGGGATCGATTTTTTGTAAGCGAAAAAAAAGTTGCATCCATCGATGCAACCATGATTCGCCCATCCCTTCAAAAGGTGCGGGCCGGATGTCCGTTTCGTCCCCAGACGAGTGGCCAGACAATCCGTAGGTGTCATCGATAGCTCCTCCAGTGGCCGATGGCTCACTGGGAGTCATGAAGATGTTTTCCTCATGCCCAACTACAACAAGGATTACAAGTCCTTGCGGTTTCGGCGGTTTGACCTTTCACTTGCGTCTTAGGGTGTCCCCTCGGCAGAGCTACTCATTCGCACCGCGCCTCTATCCAACTTTCATTATTTACTTTGCCAGAAATTTCCCTTCCGTGTGAAGGAAATAGAGGCAACTTTAGGAAAACACAAAGTAACTAAGGACTTTTCGCTAATAGAGAGTGATTAGAGGCGGTTTTTTGAGGGGTTGGAACCCTAAAGTTGAAGGTAGGGTGCGGGATACTTAGGAAAGCGAGAAAGTCTCTCAAAACCTTGATTTCACTGAGGAAATAGTGAAAGGAAGTGACTAGGAAAAGGATAGATCAGTCGCTAGCCTCCCAAAAAAGAGCAATTTTTGTCCAAAACTTCCCGAAAAACGTCAGGGTTAACCCCGTTGACTTGCAGGTAACCTTCAAGCATAAAGTTAGCCCTACGTCGTTTTTATTTATTGCGAAGCGTTTTTCGCTCAATCGAGGTTAACAATGACAAAAGAACTTTCGCGTCGTGCCTTTTTGCGCACGGGTTTAGTCAGTGGCGCGACTCTCGCAACCACGTCTCTTGCTCAGGCAGCAACGGGAATCTATAAGCCTGGGACCTATTCGGCCAAGGCTGCTGGGATCGGTGACGTGACAGTCACAATGACCTTTGATGCCAATAAGATTACGAACGTTGTGTTGGATGTAGGTAACGAAACGCCGTCTATTGGTCAAGCTGCAGCAGAAACCTTGAAGCGCAACTTAATGGTGGCGCAGAGCGCAGAAATTGATGGCGTTTCTGGCGCAACGATCACTTCCCGCGCTGTGCAAAAGGCGGCCGCGAAGTGTATCGCTCAGGCCCGCGGTGAAATCCCCGTGGAAGTGATCACTAAGACTGAAGAAAAAGACGACGGAGATTGGTTGGGTAAACCGCCTGAAATCGCGGAAAAAGAGATTCGCGCGACGCACGACACTGATATTCTCGTTGTCGGTTGTGGCACTGGTGGGATGTTTGCTGTGGCTGCGGCTGCCGAAGCTGGCGCAAAAGTGATTGCGATTGAACGCTTCACGACGGGCGCAGGTGTGCGTAAGCACCTTGGTGCTATCGGCTCGCGTTACCAGAAAAAAGATGGCGTCAAAGTTGATAAATTCGATTTCATCACGATGGCAACGCTTTATGCAGCAGGGCACTTGCAGCAAGACTTGGTGAAACTTTGGTGCGACCAGTCTGGCGAAGCGATTGACTGGATTGGTGATCGTTTAGCAGAAAAAGGCATTAACTACGCTTACCAGCCAGACGATCCTGATATTCATACGCGTTATGGCGTTTTCCCGATTGGTCATGTGCCAGTCACAAAGGATGGGCAAAATCTTAAAAACAAGATGGAAACCTATAACATCTTGCATGAGTACTCTGTGAAGCACGGCGCGCGTTTTGACTACGGTATGAAGATGGTCAAGCTCGAAAAGAAAGGTGCTCGAGTGACGGGTTGTATTGCACAGGACGCTGACGGCAAGTATGTGCGCTATAACGCTAAGAAGGGCGTGATTGTAGCGACGGGCGGTTACGCACACAACATGAAGATGATGGAAGCTCTGCAGCCGTGGAACTTGCGTATCAGCGGTCTCAATGGTGCTATGCCTGGCGCCTTGGGCGACGGGATTCGTGCTTGTCTTTGGGTGGGTGCGAAGATGGATGAAACGCACTCTGCCATGGTGTTTGACCGCTGCGCATTGCGTCCCAATCAGGAGCCTGGTGTTGCCACGATGAAAACGGGCGACACGGGTCTTTTCTGGATGGGTTCTCAGCCCTGGCTCAAGGTGAACGCAGAAGGTAAGCGTTTCATGAACGAATCGGGCACTTATGAAAACATTCTCCATACGGACGAATACCAGAAGGGGCATTGCCACTACACGATTTTTGATGCCAACTGGGCGAAGTATGTTGAACAATTCAAAACGCACGGCTGTGGTCGTTTAACGCCCTTTGCTAATGGCGTGCCGCCGAGCCGCTCTATTGATCGCACGCAAAATAAAGATTTGCCACAGTACCTTGAAAAGGGCTATGTGGTGAAGGCCGATACGATTGAAGAGTTGGCACAGAAGTTAGGCTTACCAGTTGACGCGTTGAAAGCCACCGTTGCTCGCAATAACGAACTCTACAAGAAGGGAGAAGACGTTGATTACGGCAAGGAAAAGCATCGCCTCTCTCCTGTAGACCAGGCGCCTTTCTATGGGGCAAAGAACGCAGGTTGGTTACTTTGCACGATGGACGGCATTCAGATCAACACCGAGATGAACGCGATCGACACGGAAGGTAACCCCATCCCTGGTCTTTATGTGGTGGGTAACGATAGCGGTGGTTATTTTGCCAACGAATATCCGAACCTCTCCACGGGTATGGCCGCGGGTCGCACGGCAACGTTTGGTCGTATCGCAGGACGCACCCTTGCGAAGACCAAAGCCTAAAAGAGAAGCTTTAGGTTCTCATCATTGAGAAAAGCCCTGAACTCTCGCCTCGACTTTCGAGGCGGGAGGTTTTTCAATCTTCAATCGGAATAAGAGAGCGGCCGATACGTTGCTGGATTTTGCCTTCCGCTGAGGAAAGACGCATTTCACTCAGGATGAGGAAGTCGCCCGTTGGGCGCAGACCAAGACGCTTGAGCTGTAAAAGCGCAGGGTTTTGTCCCGTAATCATCGCGCGAGAACCAAAGGCTTCTGGCAAATTAGCGAAATGAAAGACAAAAGCCTTTTTAAAGGGGAGTTTGATTACGGCTTCGTTGAGTGGAAGCCCATAGCGCTTGAGCATACTATCGGGCACTGCGATTCCCCAAGAGGTTTCTCCTGGTTGGAGATTCTCGTTAAGCGGAACATGAAGCGCGATTTTAGTGACTGGGAGCCAAGAGAGCCAATCGTTCAGAATCTCATAAATATGCTCATCAGGCAAAAAGTCTGTCATATGAGAGTGTGGCAGAAAATAGTAAGGCTCAATTTCAGTAACTTCCCAGTCCACAGGCTTTTCTACGCGCTTTTGAAACCATGCCTCTAGACGCTTTTGCTCTTCAATCACACTTTGAATACGCACGAGCTCTTTAGAGAGTGCCTCGGTTTGCTCAGAGAGATTTGCCATCGCTTCCTCGGGCGAGAGATCGAACTGTGCCTGCATTTCTTTCACACTCATCCCGTAGTTGCGAAGACGCAAAAATTCCATCACCAAGGCGGCTTGTTGGAAATTGTAGTAGCGGTATCCACTTTCCGAAGGTTGCGCCTTCAAAAGCCCATTGCTTTCGTAGTGCTTGAGATAGGTAGTGGAGACGCCAAGGAATTTAGCGAAATCACCAATGCGATATTTTTTCGATTTAGGCAAGAAATCCATATGAGCAAAGCGTGAAGGAATGAGTTAATCGAGACTTTCCATTATAGAAATTCTTCACTTCTCGAAAATGGTTTTTCTTTTTTGGTAAGAAACTTCTCCAAGTTGGAGGCTACCTTCAACTTGAAGGTAGCAAGAAGCTTCAAGAGAGGTAAGTGATTGATTTTATTGAGGAAATTCTCTATATATCCGTCATATCTAAGCTAGAAGATGAGGTAATCTAGTTCTTATAGCTATTCAAAATTCACCATTAGGGGGAGTTGTCGCGACTTTTCCTTCTAAAAACACGAAAAAATTTAGGGAAAATCCTAGGGTCTTTTGCCGTTGACTTGAAGGCAACATGCAGTCTTAAAGTTCTTCTTACGTTGTTTTTATTCATCGCGAATCGTTTTTCGCTCAATCGAGGTCAACAATGACAAAAGAACTTTCTCGTCGTGCCTTTTTACGCACGGGTTTAGTTAGTGGTGCGACTTTGGCCGCATCTCCTCTTGTTCACGCTGCTGGTGGTATCTATAAGCCCGGCACGTATTCGGCCAAGGCATCTGGCATTGGTGACGTGACCGTCACGATGACGTTTGATGAAAATAAGATCACAAACGTTGTATTGGACGTCGCAAACGAAACGCCCTCTATTGGTCAGGCTGCTGCAGAAACCTTGAAGAAGCAGTTGATGAGTCTTCAGGGCGCTGAAATTGACGGTGTCTCTGGCGCTACGATCACGTCTCGCGCTGTGCATCAGGCAGCTGCCAAGTGTATCGCTCAGGCCCGCGGTGAAATCCCCGTGGAAGTGATCACCAAGAGTGAAGAAAAGGATGACGGCGATTGGTTGGGTAAAGCCCCTGAAATTGCTGAAAAAGATATTGTTGCCACGCACAACACCGATATTCTCGTGGTGGGCTGCGGTACGGGCGGTATGTTTGCTGTTGCTTCCGCTGCTGAAGCCGGCGGCAAGGTGATCGGGATTGATCGCTTTGCAGTGGGTACTGGTGTGCGCGAAGACTTGGGTGCTATTGATTCGCGCTACCAGAAGAAGTGGGGCACGAAGATCGACAAGTTCGATTTCATCACGATGGCAACGCTTTACGCAGGCGGTCACATTCAGCAGGACTTGGTGAAGCTCTGGTGTGATAAGTCTGGCGGCGTGATTGATTGGCTAGGTGATCGCTTGGAAGAACGTGGCATTGAACTTTGGCACGAATCGGGCGACAAAGATGACCATACTCGTTATGAACACTTTGCCACTGGTCACTCTCCACGCATTCCGCGTGATGCTAATGGTAAGAAAGTCACGAGCATCAACAATGTGCTCTATGACTACGCTGTGAAGCACGGTGCGCGCTTTGACTATGGCATGAAGATGGTCAAGCTCGAAAAGAAGAATGGCCGCGTCACGGGCTGTATTGCTCAAAATGGTGACGGCAAGTACGTTCGCTACAACGCCAAGAAGGGCGTGATTGTAGCAACGGGTGGCTATGCTAAGAACTACAAAATGATGGAAGCGCTCCAGCCTTGGAACTTGCGCATCATTGGTCGTACTGGCGCTATGCCAGGTGCTGTGGGTGACGGTATCCGCGCTTGCCTCTGGGTAGGGGCCAAGATGGATGAAACTCACTCCGCGATGATGTTTGACCGCTGCGCGATTCGCCCTGACCAGAAACCTGGTGTGGATACGATCAAGAGTGGCGATACGGGCTTTTTCTGGATGGGCTCTCAGCCTTGGCTCAAGGTGAATGCCGAAGGTAAGCGCTTCATGAATGAATCGGGTACCTATGAAAACATTCTCCATGCGGACGAATACCAGAAGGATCACTGCCACTATTCGATCTTTGATAGCAATTGGCCCAAGTACGCAGAGCAATTCAAGATGCACGGCTGCTCGCGTCTCTTCCCGTTTGAAAACGGTGCGGATCCCAACCGACTCTGGAAGAACATTCTCGATAAGGAATTGCCAGCTTTAGTGGAAAAGGGCTTCGTGATGAAGGCTGACACGATTGAAGAGTTAGCCAAGAAGTTGGGTCTTCCTGTGGACGCTTTAAAGGCGACTGTGGCTCGTAACAACGAACTCTATAAGAAGGGCGAAGACGTTGACTACGGTAAAGAAAAGCACCGTCTCTCCCCAGTTGATCAGGGTCCGTTCTACGGCGCGAAGAACACTGGCTGGTTGCTCTGCACGATGGACGGTATTCAGATCAATACCGACATGAACGCCATTGACACGGAAGGTAACCCCATTCCTGGTCTTTACGTGATCGGTAACGATAGCGGCAGCTATTTCGCGAACGAATACCCCAACTTGGCAACAGGTATGGCTTGCGGCCGTACGGTTACCTTTGGTCGACTCGTGGGTATCGCCCTCGCTAAGGCAAAAGCATAAAAAAGCTTAGTCCCCTCTAGAGGCTCGCGCGCTGTGACAAGGCGAGAGGTCACAGTGTGCGATGCCTCTGGAAATGCTTTAAACAAAAATCAAACCTCTTTTTTAGACCTCCCGGCTTTGGAGAGTGGCACGGGAAAAAGTCACTCCCGGAAAGCCGATTCAACCAAGGAAAACTCAAATGAAAATCCGCTTATTCTCTGCCGCCGTGGCTGCGCTCATGGCAACGGCATCGATGTGTGCGTCTGCCACAAACGTCGAGCTCTATGGCATTGTTGACTATGGTATGTCCATTCAAAACCGCTCTTATGTCGGTCAAGATAGCACGACTACGACTGCGCTGAAGTCTGGTCAATACAATGGCTCGCGCTGGGGCATCCGTGGCACGGAAGAACTTGGCAACGGCTTGAAAGTGGGCTTTGTGCTTGAAAATGGCTTTGATGCTGATACGGGTGCGATGAAGAGCGGTCGTCTCTTTGGTCGTGATGCACGTCTCTTTGTGGAAGGTGCTTTTGGTCACATCGCTTTTGGTCGTATGGGGCCAGAAATTGGCTGTACGGGTCCTTATGCTCGCTTTGGTCGTTGGGTCAACCCACGGCGAACGCACGGCATCTTCTGCAGGCCACTCTCCTAGGATTCACTAATCAC
>CAJKAP010000011.1 GCA_905197905.1 uncultured Sutterella sp.
TGATAGTTGGTTGTATTTCCAGTGAAAGTAGGACATTGCCGAGCTCTCCCATTAGGAACCCCTGTTACCTTGACGGTAGCAGGGGTTTCGTCTTTTCTGGCGTAGAACTTTTCTAGAAATTCCTCACCATTTTCCTCCTCCCTCTCACGAAGCTTTTCGCTTAAACGTTCTACAATGGTGAGAACAGTTTAAAAAATTGATTTCAATTACCACAAAACTATGGCAGATTCTCTTTTTGGTGATGATGACGTCCTGTCGCCCCAGAAGGCGACTCCCACTGCAAAACAGACAGTGGTGACCCCAACGACTCAGCCTCTAGCGGAGCGCATGCGCCCGCAGACACTCGATGAAGTCATTGGGCAGACGCATCTCTTGGGACCAGGCGCTCCTTTGCGTGTGGCCTTTGAAAATCATCGCCCACACTCGATGATTCTCTGGGGACCTCCTGGCGTTGGTAAAACCACATTAGCGCGTTTGATGGCTAGTGCCTTTGATATGCCTTTCTTAGCGATCTCCGCAGTGCTGAGCGGCGTGAAAGACATTCGTGATGCCGTTGAACAGGCACAGCACACAATGCAGCTCACGGGCAAATCTACGCTTCTCTTTGTGGACGAAGTTCACCGCTTTAATAAGAGCCAACAGGATGCGTTCTTGCCTCACGTTGAATCGGGTCTCTTTATCTTTGTGGGCGCAACCACAGAGAACCCCTCCTTTGAATGCGTGAGTGCGCTCTTGAGCCGTGCAACCGTCTACCAGCTTCAGAGCTTGTCAGCTGACGAAGCGAAGACGCTTCTTGAGCGCACGATGATGAAAGAATTCCCCACAATCATCATGAACGATGAAGCGAAGGAAATCTTGATTCAGTTGGCGGACGGGGATGCTCGTCGTCTTTTGAACGCTTTAGATGTCACCTGCACGATGGCTAAAGAACGTCAGATCGACGCGATCGATGCAGAGTTTTTACGCAAAACAACGCCCGCTACGCTTCGCCGATTTGATAAAGGGGGAGACAACTTCTACGACCAGATTAGTGCAATGCACAAGTCGGTTCGTGGCTCTGACCCCGATGCGGCGCTCTATTGGATGGTGCGTATGTTGGACGGCGGGGCGGATCCCCTTTATATCGCTCGTCGTATTCAGCGCATGGCGATTGAAGATATTTCGCTCGCAGATCCTCGTGCTTTGCAGATTGCTGTGGATGCCGCGACAGTCTTTGAACGTTTGGGCTCTCCAGAAGGCGAATTAGCGCTTGCTCAGGCCGTGGTGTACCTCGCCTGTGCGCCGAAGAGTAATGCGGTTTATAACGCCTATAACGAGGTGAGAAGCTTCGTGAAGAAGGATCAGACGCGTCCAGTACCAATGCACCTGCGTAACGCCCCGACAAAGCTCATGAAAGAGTTGGGCTATAGTCAGGGCTACCGCTACGCGCACGATGAGCCTGAAGCTTTTGCGGCTGGCGAAACTTATCTCCCTGAAGGCCTTGAAGGCAAGAGTTGGTACCACCCAACCGATCGTGGGTTAGAGATCAAGATTGGTGAAAAGCTTCAGCATTTGAAAGAACTCAATGAAGAGGCGATTCGTCAGGGTAAAGGTCGCAAACGCGGTCAAGGTAAACAGGTTTAATCGGTTTTTTATCGAGTTCGCCCTCTGAAATCCGCGCTCTTTCTGATATTGGACATGGAAAGTTCTCGCGAGAGCTGGAGGGCGCTCTCTTTAGGTTGATATAATTTAAAAATTAGGACCAAAAACGCTTGGTCCCCTCATTTATGACAAACTCAAGGCGGGTGATGATGCCTAGCTCTGAGCGCTAACAATAAAGGTTAAGTTCGTTATGCTCGATCCCAACATGTTAAGAAAGCAACTCCCTGAAGTGGTGGCTCGTTTGGCTACTCGCGGTTTTGTTTTCCCTGAAGAAGAATTCAATACCTTGGAAACCGCTCGTAAGGGTATCCAGGTAAAGACCGAAGAGCTCCAAGCACGCCGCAATGCGCTCTCTAAGCAGATTGGTATGGCCAAGAAGAATGGCGAAGATGCGACGGCTTTGATGGAAGAAGCCGCTCAGCTCCCTGAAAAGCTCTCCGCTCTTGAAGGCGATTTGAACGAAATCCTCGGTAAGCTCAACAACTTGATGCTTCGTATTCCGAATTTGCCGCACGAAAGCGTGCCTGTTGGTAAAGACGAAACGGAAAACGTAGAAGTTCGTCGTTGGGGTACGCCGCGCTCCTTTGATTTTGAAATCAAAGATCACGTGGACGTTGGTTCTCCACTCGGTATGGACTTTGATACGGCTGCTAAGGAATCGGGCTCGCGCTTCTGCTTTATGCGTGGTCAGATCGCTCGCTTGCATCGTTCTTTGGCACAGTTCATGCTCTACACGCACACGCATGAACATGGCTACATCGAATGCTACACGCCTTACATCGTGACCGCCTCGACCATGCAGGGTACGGGTCAGTTGCCGAAGTTTGAAGAAGACCTCTTCGCGGCGAAGAAGGGTGGCGCTACGGGTGAAGGCGAACAGATGTACTTGGTGCCGACCGCTGAAGTCACGTTGACGAACCAGGTCGCTGGCATGATGTTAAAAGACAAGGACCTTCCGATTCACGTGACCGCTCATACGCCTTGCTTCCGTTCTGAAGCTGGTGCTTATGGTCGTGACACGCGCGGTATGATCCGTCAGCATCAGTTTGACAAGGTGGAAATGGTCCGTATCACGCGTCCTGAAGATTCCTATCGTGAATTGGAAGAAATGACGCACAACGCGGAAATGATTCTCCAGAAGTTGGGCCTTCCCTATCGCGTGATGGCTTTGAGCACGGGCGACATGGGCTTTGGCGCAACGAAGACCTATGACTTGGAAGTGTGGCTCCCGGCACAGGATACGTATCGCGAAATTTCGTCCTGCTCCAACTGCGAAGACTTCCAGGCTCGCCGTATGGGTACGCGTTACAAGGACGCCAACGGTAAGTCGCACTACGTGCACACCTTGAACGGTTCTGGCTTGGCCGTGGGTCGTACGTTGGTGGCTGTGCTTGAAAACTATCAGAATGCTGATGGTTCCGTGACGGTGCCTGAAGTGTTGCGTCCGTTCATGGATGGCGTGGAAAAACTCGTTCCTTCTGAAGACGGTTTATTCGCCCACTAAAAACACACGAAAACTAGACAGAGAAGAAGCTTGACGAGTTTGACAAAATCGCCAAGCTTCGGTAAGATTCTTTGTCTACATTCTGTCGGAAGGATGGCAGAGAGGTCGAATGCGCCGGACTCGAAATCCGGTATACGGTTATACCGTATCGTGGGTTCAAATCCCACTCCTTCCGCCATTAGCCCTGTTAGAAAGGGAATAGGAAAGTGAACAATTGTTCACTTTTTTGTTTTCTGCTCTTCCCTTTTTTCTCTTCTTAGGCTACGCGAATGCGCTCAACAGGCAAAGAAGGATCCACGACGATCGCTTTCATGCCACGCGCTTCAATACTTTTCACGCCGCGCTCAGTACAAATTACCGTTGCCCCTTTCGAGCGAACCTCTCCATCCCAAAGGACTTTTTGACCACCAACAAGTGTGGCTTTAGGCGTTTGTGTGGCGAGGTCGTAAATCGTAATGTCCGCATCCGCCCCCATCGAGAGGTGACCTTTTTGCTGGAGTCGCAGCATACGGGCGGGATTGAGCGAAGTTTTCTGCACAAATTCAGGAAGCGTCAAGACCCCTAACTTCACGAGCGAAAGCCCAAGCGACAAGATGACATTGCGCGGAATACAACCGCCGTCCGTAGAGATGGCATCCACGACAAAACTGCCATCGTCACGCTTAGCTTGAGCGATCAAAATACGGGGAATTGGCGGGTTCACGTTAAAGCTGCCACCCACGTTCGTATTGTTCGCTTCCCAATATTCGTAAGCTTTTTGACCCGTCATGAGGTTGGAATACCCGCCTGCGTCATAAACGACAAAGGCTTTGCCAGCGAGAATCGCTGCCTTGACGCCTTCTCGGTCTGGCGTATAGCCAAAGCGACGCAAACAGTTGCCTGTAACCTTGGATTGAATTTGCCCATTTTCGTCGCACGTCAAGCGTGTGCCATTCATGGGGGAGATGTAGCTTTCAGAGAAAATATTCGGGTTCTTCTTGAGAAGGTCAATGGCGAGTTGTGCTTCTTCAATTTCGTCTTTAATTGCGCCACGGCAGTAAGCGTTAATGTGCGCTAAGTGAAGGGGATAGCCGTTGGCCATTTCAACGGCCTCTTGCATGCCTTCAATGTTGGAGCCATGAGCGCTCGTGCCTGCGTGCCAAGCAATATAGGCTCGACGCTCAAGCGCGGTTTCAATCAAGGTGGCCGAGACTTCTGGCGTGAGCGGGTAGTGACCACCCAAGAGCTTCACACCAAGCGCCCCACCGTCGAGCGAGCGGTCAATGAGTTCCACCATCTCGGCTTTGCTTGGCGTATCCGTTTTAAAGGTGAAAGGTGGGGAGGCAAATTGCAAAATCGCCATATTGATCCCAACGCCATACTCTGGGACGTTGTCGAGAATGTCGTCCAAGGGACCTGCCATATCAAGGCAGGTGGTTACGCCATTCATGGCAAGCATTCTGGGTCCAAAAGGCGAGCCCCACATTGAGCCCAAATGCACGTGGCTATCAATGATGCCTGGTTGAAGCACGTAGCCCGTGAAATCCACAGTTTCGTGCGCAGGCACGTCAAGCGAAGCGCCAAGTGCGGCAATCTTGCCCTCGGCAATCGCCACGTCGGCGACTTGATTAATGCCGTTTAAAGGATCGACCACATGAGCGCCGCGCAAAAGTAGATCAAACATCACTTATCCTCCTTTCAGTCATTTGATGCCACGCTTTTGAGTCTAGCGCAATTTTTTCAAGGACTGTAAGAGGGAAAATAAGGAGGTGTAGAATCTCCGTTCTCACTTGCACTTTCCACCTAGCTGTGCGAGAATCGAGCCTCTTCTTTTAAAAGAAGTCCTCCCAAAGCGCTTCTTCGCGCACTCGTCACAATTGGCATTGCATTTGTGTCGCTTAGATTGTCCTGATAGACCGACAACTTCTCGTACAATACACAGGACTTCTTCCTTTCCATTTCACATTGGGTAGCCTAATCCTTATGCCTGATTTCATTCATTTGGTTTTGGAGACTGCTCTTTTGAGCGCGAAAAAGCCATTAGCTGTGCGCGAGTTGCGTCGTCTTTTTGATGACCGCTATAGCGCCAAAGAAGTCAAAGAGGCGCTGGGCGAAATTCAGACCGAATGGCAAGAGCGCGGTTTGCGCCTTGTGGAATTGGGAACAGGGTGGCGCTTTCAGACCGCTCCAGAAATGGGGCGCTATTTAAGCCGCTTAGAAGAAGAGCGTCCCGTGCGCTATTCGCGCGCTGCGCTTGAAGTGCTCGCGATTATTGCTTACCGACAGCCAGTGACGCGCGGTGATATTGAAGAAATTCGCGGTGTGACTGTGAACACCAATGTACTGCGCCAGTTTGAAGAGCGTGGTTGGGTGGAAACGCTAGGGTATCGCGAAACGCCAGGTCGTCCTGCTCTTTTAGGGACGACTCGACAATTTTTAAATGATCTGGGTATCAAAAGTTTGGATGAGTTGCCAGCAATGCCAGAGAGCCCAGAACCGGATTTTCCGCTCACTAGTATGGGGACACTCTTCACAGAAGATGCGCCCGAAGATGATGAAGCCTCAGAAGAGGAAGAAAGGACTAGTGACAATTTGATGCTCCCGAAGGAGACAGACGTTGAAGACAAATAATAATGGCCGTGGTCGTGATCGCTATGCCACGGAAAAGAAACGTACCCCATTTCGCCGTCCACAAAAGCGTGTGGAGAGCACTTACGCGAGTGAACGTGCCCGTTTGAGCACGCCGCGCGAAGCGTTTGAAGAAATGGCTGACGATGAAAACTTTGCTGGTTTTTCTGATCGTCCCTTAGCGCTCGAAATTATCGACCGTGCCCGTAATGCCAAACAGGCTGATCTGCCCACTGAAAAGTTGCAGAAAGTCTTGGCTGAAGCTGGCATGGGGTCTCGCCGCGCGATGGAAGAATTGATTCAGACGGGTGTGGTGACGATTAATGGTCGTACCGCTACGTTAGGGGATCGTGTGAGCGCAGCTGACATGATTCGTGTGGAAGGTCGCTTGGTGCGCCGCCGTGCAGAAGTCGAAGGCGGTACGCCGCGCGTCATTCTCTACCATAAGCCCGTTGGCGAAATCGTTTCTCGTGATGACCCAGAAGGTCGTCCGAGCGTGTTCGCTCAGCTCCCGCGTGTGCATGGTAGCCGTTGGGTTGCTGTGGGTCGTTTGGACTTTAACACCGAAGGCTTGTTGCTCTTTACCACCTCGGGCGCTTTGGCTAACCGCTTAATGCACCCGCGCTACGAAATCGAACGTGAATACGCAGTGCGCGTTGTGGGCGAACTCGAAGCAGAAGATATTTTGAAGTTGCAAAATGGCGTTGAGCTCGAAGACGGCATGGCCAAATTTGACCTCTTAACCGACGAAGGTGGTACGGGGATGAACCACTGGTATCGCGTGCAGATTAAAGAAGGGCGTAACCGTGAAGTGCGTCGCCTCTTTGAAGCGGTCAACAAGACGGTGAGCCGTTTGATCCGTATTCGCTATGGTGCGATTTCGCTCCCGAAGAGCTTGGCTCGTGGTCAGCGTATGGAATTGGAACCCGAACAGGTTCGCGCTTGGATGGCAGACTTAAAGAGCCAAGAAAAGGCTTTGGCTCCTCAGGCGGAAAAGAAAGCGGCTGCGAAGAAAGCGGAAAAAGCGATTGCTCGTCAGCGCTTTGCCGCAACGAACCGTGATGCGTTTGAACGCCCGGCTTATGGTCGTCGCAATGATCGCACGGAAGAGGGGACGGAAGAAAAACCACGTCGCTCTGGAAAGCGCTTTGCTGAGGGTCGCAGTGACCGCACGGGTGTGCCTATGTGGGATGCGCGCGATATGAGTGATCGTCCAACGCAGCGCCGTCGTACCAAGCCCGCCACGAAGGCTGATGGCGCTCGCTCTGAATCGCCCGCTCGCAAGCGTAACCCGCGCGAATAAGCTCGAAACATTTCGAGTACATCAAATGTGACATTTCTCTTTAAAAATCAAAGGGAAAAAGAAGAAAAAGCACTGATTTCACTTGCATTTCAGTGCTTTTTTCCATACAATCACGGCATTCCTAATCGTCTGAGGTAACCCACGCAAAGAGGTTATGCGCTTTACGAGAGTGGCAAACTGAGTAAAGGGCACGAGGTGGAATGAAGTTCAAGCAACAGAAATAAAAGCGTTGCCTCTTCTTTAAAGAGAAACGCTCTGTTGTTACCCTGTGGGTGTTGCTCTCCCTCGTTGGCCTTTGAAGACCAGCCATAGAGCACATCGACGATAGAGGGTTCATGAATGGGCGTTTGCCCATTTTTTTTTTGGTTTTGGGGTTCTCCTCAAGAGACAGGAACTCAACTTCGAGTCACACCTTTAGAGCGACAGAACGCCCTAACACCGACAATGCCAATCCCTAAGAAAAACAGCTTCTACTAAAAGGAAACTGCCCAATGTCCTATTCTGGAGCCTTAAATGAGCTCGTCGAACCTACCGTCACCGGTATGGGATACGAATTTGTGGATTGTGAACGCCTCGCCCGCGGGCTGGTGCGTGTCACGATTGACACTCTCGCCGAAGGTGGTATTTCACTGGAAGATTGCGAACGAGTGAGTGATCAGCTCTCGCATCTCTTCACGGTGGAAGAAGTTGCCTATGAACGCTTGGAAGTGTCTTCCCCTGGTGTGGAACGCCCTTTAAAGCGTGCCCAAGACTGGAAGCGTTTTGCCGATAGCTTGGCCCACGTGGAACTCTACGCGCCGATGATGGCCGAAGGTTTCCCAGAGGCAGGCCGTCGTAAACTCGATGGTCGCATTGTTGGTATTGAAGGAGAGCCTGGAGAAGAGCAAATCACCTTTGACTACTTTGAAGTCAATATTGCTCGTACGCCGGGTGTGGCTGCACTGCGCAATCGCAAGAAAAAGGTAGCGCCTGCGGATCCGATTCGTGTGACCTTCGCCTTGAGCGCTGTGGACCATGCGAACCTTATTGCTGAATTGAATTTTAAGGGGTAACCCACAAATGAATAGTCGTGAGATGCTTGACCTCGTCGAAGTGTTGGCGAGCGAAAAAAACGTTGAAAAAGATGTCGTCTTTGGTGTCTTGGAACAGGCCTTGGCTAGCGCCTTGAAGAAGTCCCAGTTCCCAGGTGAAGACGCTGATGTTGTGGTGCACGTTGACCGCATGACGGGCGAATTCAAAGCCCATCGCCGTTGGTTGGTGGTGCCCGATGATGCGGGTCTTCAGGAACCGGACCGTCAGGAAATTTTCTCTGACGTGATTGACGACAATCCTGGCATTGAACCGGGTGACTACATCGAACGCGAAATCGAAGTGATCGATGTGGACACGACGGGTCGCCGTTTCGCTCAGGACGCTAAGCAGGTTATCCTCCAGCGTTTGCGCGACGCGGAACGTGATCAGATTTTGAAGGAATTCTTGGCTCGTAACGAAAGCATCGTGACGGGGACCATTAAGCGTATCGACAAGAACGAAGCCATCGTGGAAATCGGCCGCTTGGAAGCTCGCTTGCCGCGTAGCCAGATGATTCCGCGTGAAAACTTCCGCAACGGCGACCGTGTGCGCGCCTATGTGGATCATGTGGCTGAATTGAATAAGGGCCGTCAGGTGATTCTCTCCCGTACGTCGCCTGAATTCTTGAAGAAGCTCTTTGAGTTGGAAGTGCCTGAAATCGAAGAAGGTCTCCTTGAAATCAAGTCCGCCGCTCGTGACCCTGGCATGCGCGCCAAGATCGCTGTCTACGCTAAGGACCGCCGTATTGATCCGATCGGTACCTGTGTGGGGATGCGTGGCTCTCGCGTGAACGCTGTGACGAATGAATTGGCTGGCGAACGCGTTGACATCGTGCCTTGGAACGAAGATCCTGCTCAGTTTGTGGTGGGCGCTTTGGAACCCGCGAAGGTGCAGTCGATCGTGATGATCGAAGAACAGCACACGATGGAAGTCGTGGTGGGTGAAGATAACCTCGCCGTGGCAATCGGTCGCGGTGGCCAGAACGTGCGTTTGGCCTCTGACTTGACCGGTTGGCAGATCAACATCATGACGGAAGCGGAAGCTAACGAAAAGCGTGATGAAGAAGTTGCCAAGATCCGCGTTGAATTCATGTCGAAGTTGGATATCGATGAAGACGCCGCTGATGTGCTCATCAACGAAGGCTTCTCCTCGATTGAAGAAATCGCTTACGTGCCGGAAAAAGAACTCTATGCCATCGAAGCCTTCGATAAGGAAACGATTGACGAGTTGCGTAACCGTGCACGCAATCGATTGCTCGCCGATGCGATTACTCGCGAAGAAAACTTGCGCAAGGCAGACGAACCGTTGTTGACCTTAGAGGGCATGGACAACGATTTGGCTAGCAAGTTGGTGAGCCACGATGTCAAGACGCTTGACGATTTGGCCGAATTGGCCACAGACGACGTGGTGGAAATGACGGGTATCGACGCTGAACGCGCCTCGAAACTCATCATGGCCGCTCGCGAACACTGGTTTGAAAACGAACCGGACGAAGAAAAGTAAAACCTTTTCAGAAAGCTCTGTGAACACGTGAGCGAAGGAATACCTATCTTCGCTCGTGAGAATAATCTAGCCGGCCTCTGGGCCGGTTTGGGGGAAAGTTGAAACAGAGTTGATGGAGTCCCACTGAGGATTTCTCCTCTCTTTCCCCTAAAACTTGCCCAACGGCAACAAAACAGCACTCTCTGAGGGATACTCGTGAAGGGTGCGAAGGAGTAAGAATATTTATGGCTAGCAAAACAGTCAGCGAATTTGCCCAAGAACTTAAAGTGGCGGCTAAGACCCTCCTGGCCCAATTGAAGGCAGCTGGGGTCACGAAGCACAGTGAAACCGACGAATTGAGCGAAAGCGATAAGACTCGCTTATTGAATAGTCTTCGTCAGGAACGCACAGACCAGCCCCACCGCAAGATTTTGGTCACTCGCAAGGAAAACACCGTGGTGCAGCAGCATGACGGCCAGGGTCGCGCTCGTTCGATCCCTGTGGAAGTCCGCCGTACTCGTGTGTTTGTAAAGAATCCCCAGCTGATGGCTGAAGAAGCTGCGAAGTTGCAGCAGGAAGCTCGCGCTGCCGCTGAAGAAGCTACGCGTCGCGAAGCAGAAGAACGCGCTCAGCGCGAAGCCGCCGAAAAGGCTGCTCGTGAAGAGGCTGAACGCCGCGCCGCTGAAGAAGCTCGTGTGCGTGAAGAAGAAGCTCGCGCTCGTGAAGAAGCGGAACGTCAGGCTGCTAAGGAACGTGCTGAAGCTGCTCGCCGCGAAGCCGAGGAAGCTCGTGCTCGCGAAGAAGCCTTAAAGCAGGAAGCCTCGGATAACGAAGCTGCTATTAAGGCTGCTCGCCGTGAAGCGGAAAAAGCCAAGCTCGAAGCAGAAGTGGCTGCCGCAACGGCTAAGCGTATGCAGGATCAGGCTGAAGCCGAAGCGGAAGAAGCTCGCGCTCGCGATGCGGCTCGTCGTCAGGCTGAAGAAGAAGCTCGCAACATTCGCGAAATGATGACGCGTCGCTCCAATGTGATGACCGCGAAGAAAGCGAAGCCTCAGGAACAGAAAAAGCCTGAAGCCAATCAGAACGCTTCTAAGGGCGAAAACAACAATCAGCGTCGCGATGGCAACAATGCTAACCGTGACGGCAATCGTGATGCGAAGCGTAATGATCGCAACAATGATCGTAAGAATGATCGCTCTGGCAACAATAACGAACGCCATAACGATCGTAAGAACGATCGCAACAACGATCGCAACAACGCCAACGATCGCAACAATGAGAAGAAGGGTGGCAACAAGGGTAACAAGCCCCAGCGCCAGAACCAGTCTCAGCAGTTCGATCCGATGATGGATTCGCCTAGCGAAAAGAAGGGTCATCCTTCCGACAAGAAGAAGGGTGGCAATCGTGATCGTTGGGGCGACGATAACCAACAGCATCGTCGTACGATTAAGACGCGTGGCGAGGATGACAGCGGAGAAAACGTGTGGCGTACTGCCCGCGGTCGTCGCAGTCAGGATCGCAACCGTCATAACGAACCCGCACCGCAGCAGGTCCAGGAACCCGTGGTGCGCGATGTGGAAGTGCCTGAAAACATCAGCGTGGCCGATTTGTCCCACAAGATGGCCATTAAGGCCACTGAAGTGATCAAGACCTTGATGAAGCAGGGTTTGATGGTGACGATTAACCAGATGTTGGACCAGGAAACCGCGATGCTCGTCGTGGAAGAAATGGGGCACCATGCTATCGCCGCTAAGCCGGCTGATCCGGAAGCTGAGTTGAATGAACTCCATGAAAATAATCATGAAGCACTCCCGCGTCCGCCAGTGGTGACGATCATGGGTCACGTTGACCATGGTAAGACGTCTCTTCTTGACTACATCCGTCGCGCTAAGGTTGCCGCTGGCGAAGCCGGTGGGATTACCCAGCATATCGGTGCTTATCACGTCAAGACTCCGCGCGGTATTGTGACCTTCTTGGATACCCCGGGTCACGAAGCCTTTACGGCTATGCGTGCTCGTGGTGCTCAGTCGACCGACATCGTGATTTTGGTGGTGGCAGCTGACGACGGCGTGATGCCGCAGACGAAGGAAGCTATCGCTCACGCCCGCGCCGCTAACGTGCCGCTCGTCGTGGCGATCAACAAGATCGATAAGCCCGAAGCCAATCCCGAACGCGTTAAGCAGGAATTGGTGGCCAACAACGTGATGCCTGAAGATTGGGGTGGAGACGTTCCGTTCTGCCCAGTTTCGGCTAAGAGCGGTCAGGGTATTGACGAATTGCTCGAAAACGTGTTGCTTCAGGCCGAAATGCTTGAATTGAAGGCCCCGAAGGAAGGTCCGGCTCGCGGCATCGTGATCGAATCGCGTTTGGACAAGGGTCGTGGTCCTGTGGCTTCGCTCTTGGTGCAGTCCGGTACGCTCCATCGTGGCGACGTGGTCTTGGTCGGTAATGAATTCGGCCGTGTGCGCGCCATGATTAACGAATTGGGTAAGGCTGTGCAGTCGGCTGGTCCTTCTATTCCGGTGGAAATTCAGGGTCTCTCTGGGGTGCCTGCCGCTGGTGAAGAAATGATTGTGCTCGAAGACGAACGTAAGGCTCGCGAAATCGCTTCTTACCGTCAGAGCAAGTCTCGTGACCAGAAGCTCGATAAGCAGCATGCCGCTAGCTTGAGTAACCTCTTTAGCGAAGCCAACTCTGGTAGCGTGAAGACGCTCTCCTTGATTATCAAGGCTGACGTTCAGGGTTCTCAGGAAGCGTTGATCCACGCCTTGACGCAGTTGAGTAACGACGAAGTTCGCGTGCAGGTGGTCCACTCCGCTGTGGGTGGCATCTCTGAAAGCGACGTCAACTTGGCTGTAGCCTCTCAGGCTGTGATTATCGGCTTTAACGTGCGTGCTGACGCTCAGGCCCGTAAGGCTGCCGAAACCGATGGCATCGACATTCGTTACTACAACATCATCTACGATGCTGTGGACGATGTGAAGGCTGCTTTGAGCGGCATGTTGAAGCCAGAACTTCGCGAAACCAATTTGGGTCTTGTGGAAATTCGTCAGATCATCCGCGTGCCGAAGGTTGGCAATATTGCTGGTTGCCGTGTGACCGAAGGTCTTGTGCGCCGCAACGCCTCTGTGCGCTTGTTGCGTGACAACGTGGTGATTTGGACGGGCGAACTGGCTAGCTTGAAGCACTTCAAGGATGACGTCCGCGAAGTGAAGGCTGGTCAGGAATGCGGTCTCTCGTTGAAGGGCTACGATGACATTCGTGTCAACGATCAGCTCGAAGTCTTCGAGGTGACGGAAATCGCTCGTACGCTTGATTAATTAGCGCGTTGAGAAGAATTGACTCAGTGCTTTCGTGAGAGGGCACTGAGTTCGCCTTTTTAGGTAAAGGCATTGATATTTAGGAATAACAGACATCATGGCACAGAAGAAAAATGGTCGCTCTTTGCGAGTGGCTGATCAAATCGCCAAGGATTTGGCGATGTTGATCCCGAAAGAAGTGCGTGATCCTCGTGTTGGCCTCGTGACGATTACTGGGTGTGATATCACGCCTGACTATGCGCATGCCCGCGTGTACTTTACCGTGTTGGGCTCGGATAGTGAACGTTGCGAAGAAGGGCTCAATGCTGCCGCTGGGATGCTCCGTAACCATCTCTTTAAGCAGTACAGCATTCACACAGTGCCCACATTGCATTTCGTCCATGACGACAGCGTGCGTCGTGGCTTTGAAATGGATCAGCTCATTCGCGAAGCGATGGCTGATACGCCAGAGGAGCGCTAAGCGTGGGAAAACGCGGAGATTTGATCGATGGCGTCCTGCTCCTGGATAAACCGCAGGGCATGAGCTCGAACGGCGCTATGCAAAAAGCGCGCCGTTTGCTCAATGCTCAGAAGGTGGGACATACGGGTACGCTCGATCCGATGGCAACTGGTCTTTTGCCGCTTTGCTTTGGCAACGCCAGTAAATTTTCTGCCGACTTGCTCCACGCGGATAAAGCTTATGAAGCACGTGTGAAGTTGGGCGTCACAACCGATACGGGTGATGCAGAAGGAACCCCCTTGGTTACCCGCGCTGTGAACGTCACGTTGGCTGATATTGAAGAAGTGGCCCAGCGTTTCCGTGGTCCTATTGCACAAATTCCCCCGATGTATTCCGCTTTGAAGCGAAACGGGGAAAAACTCTATGAAATTGCTCGTCGAGGCGAGGTGGTAGAGCGTGAAGCCCGTCAGGTCACGATTCATGAACTGGTCGTGAAAGATTTTGACGGTGAAAGCTTTACCATGATTGCCCGTGTGAGCAAAGGCACCTATATTCGCGTCCTGGCTGAAGACATTGGCGAGGCCTTAGGATGCGGCGCACATCTCATTGCGTTACGCAGAACAATGGTTGGGGGGTTAACTATTGAGAATGCGGTGACGCTAGAGAGTTTGGAGGCGTGTGAGTCTGTGGACGAAGCACGCCAGAAATTGGCGCCAGTCGATACGCTATTGCAATCGTTACCTGCGGTGGTACTTAGTCACGCCGAAGCAGAGCGATTCATGCATGGCCAGCGACTGGCAATGGGGTTAACTATTCGCGGTTGTGCCCGCGTATATGGCCCAAAAGAAAACTTGTTGGGGATTGCCCAGGTCAATGACCGCGGTGTTCTTCAACCAGAACGTCTTATTGCACATTAACCGAGAAAATTCATGACTCGAGCGATTCGAAATATTGCCATTATTGCCCACGTTGACCATGGTAAAACCACGATGGTTGACCGTTTGCTCCAATGCGCTGGTACCTTCCGCGACAATCAGCAGGTTGCTGAACGCGTGATGGACTCTAACGATTTGGAACGTGAACGCGGCATTACGATTTTGTCCAAGAACTGCGCTGTGGAATACGAAGGCACGCACATCAACATCATTGACACCCCGGGTCACGCTGACTTCGGTGGTGAAGTGGAACGTGTGCTCTCCATGGTCGACGGTGTTTTGCTCCTTGTTGACGCTGTGGAAGGTCCGATGCCGCAGACGCGCTTTGTGACGCGTAAGGCCTTGGCTCAGGGCTTGAAGCCTATCGTGGTCGTCAATAAGATTGACCGTCCTGGTGCTCGCCCTGACTGGGTTGTGAACCAGACGTTTGACCTCTTTGACAAGTTGGGCGCCACGGAAGACCAGTTGGACTTCCCGGTGATTTACGCCTCTGCCTTGAATGGTTTTGCTGGCGAAACGACTGACGTTGAAGAATTGAAGAAGATTGGCAACATGCGTGCCATTTTCGACACAGTGATCAAGTACGTGCCTGTGCGTGATGATGATCCGGACGGCAACTTGATGCTCCAGATCTGCTCGCTCGACTACTCGAGCTACGTGGGTAAGATCGGTATCGGTCGTGTGCACCGTGGTCGTGTGCACCCCAATCAGGAAGTGGCCATCATGAATGGTCCAGATGATACGCCTAAGCGCGTCAAGATCAACCAGATCTTGAAGTTTGAAGGCTTGGATCGCAAGGTGGTGGATGAAGCTGAAGCTGGCGACATCGTGTTGGTGAACGGTATCGAAGAACTCAACATCGGTACGACGATTACTGACTTGGCTAACCCTGAAGCGCTCCCACTCTTGAAGGTGGACGAACCTACCTTGACGATGAACTTCCAGGTGAACTCCTCCCCGCTCGCTGGTCGTGAAGGGAAGTTTGTGACCTCGCGTCAGATTCGTGAACGTCTTGAGCGCGAATTGAAGTCTAACGTGGCTATGCGCGTGCGTCCGACGTCGGATGAAACCGTTTGGGAAGTTGCTGGTCGCGGTGAATTGCACTTGACGATTTTGTTGGAAAACATGCGTCGTGAAGGCTTTGAATTGGCCGTTTCTCGTCCGCGCGTGCTCTTGAAGGAAATCGACGGCGTGAAGATGGAACCGTACGAACTCTTGACGGTTGACGTTGAAGAAGATCATCAGGGCGCCGTGATGGAAGAATTGGGTCGCCGTAAGGGTGATTTGCAGGATATGCAGCCCGATGGGAAAGGCCGTGTGCGCTTGGAATACCGTATTCCTGCTCGTGGCTTGATCGGCTTCCAGAGCCTCTTTATGACGATGTGCCGTGGTACGGGTATCATGAGCCACGTCTTTGATGACTACGGTCCTATTAGCCGTGGTGACGTGGGTGAACGTCGCTCTGGCGTGATCATTTCTCAGGACGACGGTGAAGCCGTAGCCTACGCACTCTGGAAGATTCAGGAACGTGGTCGCCTCTTCGTCTCCCCTGGCGACAAGCTCTACGAAGGGATGATCATCGGTGAACACTCTCGCGAAAACGACATCGTGGTGAACCCGATCCGCGGTAAGCAGCTCACGAACATCCGTGCTTCTGGTACCGATGAAGCGATTCGCTTGGTCCCACCCGTGAAGTTGACGCTTGAAAGCGCTGTGGAATTCATCAATGACGATGAATTGGTGGAAATCACCCCGCATTCCATTCGCTTGCGTAAGCGCTATTTGACCGACATCGAACGTCGTCGTGCAGCTCGTGCTGTTCAGAACGAATTTGGTGAAACGGAAGAATAATGGGTAAGAAAAAAGCGGCGAACATGCCACTCGCTGACCAGCCCTGTCTTTGTGGAAGTGGGCTCACGTATGGGAAATGCTGTGAGCCCCTGCACGAAGGGGAGCCAGCGCCAACGCCCGAAGCCCTGATGCGTAGTCGCTATACGGCTTATGCCTTGGGGCTTGACGGCTTTGTCTTAGCTTCTTGGGACAAGAAAACGCGCCCCGAAGAACTCTTTGTGGAAGGCGAGCCTCGCCCTAAGTGGTTCTCTCTAAAAGTAGAATCCACTAGGGTGGAGGGCAACACAGGCTACGTCACCTTCTTAGCGAAAGCGAGAACGGCGATGGGCGTGATCACGATTCACGAAGCGAGTCGCTTCCGACGCGATGGCGAAACCTGGGTCTATGTCGACGGTGACATGATCGACTAATTTTTTCTGCGAGCCGGCCGTTTTTTCGACCGGCTTTCTTCTTCTTTTTGAGTGTTATGACTATGAGTGAACCTCTCACAACACCCGCAACAAACTATTCTCCTTGGCGCTT
This sequence comes from uncultured Sutterella sp., assembly GCA_905197905.1. GTDB lineage: Bacteria > Pseudomonadota > Gammaproteobacteria > Burkholderiales > Burkholderiaceae_F > Sutterella. Next base: position 16,676 of record CAJKAP010000011.1, read on the forward strand.
TACGGTGGCCCCGATGCTCGACTGGACGGATCGTCACTGTCGAGTGTTTCATCGTGCGTTGAGCCGCCATGCACGCCTTTATACCGAAATGGTCACAACGGGCGCGATTTTGCATGGTGACCAGGAGCGTCTTTTGGGCTTTAACGAAGTTGAGCACCCCGTCGCTCTGCAGTTAGGTGGCTCGGATCCTGCGGACTTAGCTGAATCGATTCGTATTGCTGAGCGCTTTGGCTACGACGAATATAACCTCAACTGTGGCTGCCCCTCGGATCGCGTGCAAAAGGGCAGTTTTGGGGCTTGCTTGATGCTCGAACCCAAGACCGTGGCGAGCGCAGTGAAAGCGATGCAAGAAGCGACCGATAAGGTGGTCACGGTAAAGCACCGTATTGGCGTTGATGATCACTCGGAATATAGCTTTGTGCGTGACTTTGTGGGTGAAGTTTATGACGTGGGCTGCCGCGTTTTTATCGTGCATACGCGCTCGGCTTGGTTAAAGGGTCTCTCGCCAAAAGAAAACCGCGAGATTCCTCCCCTTAACCGTGACGTTGCTTATCAATTAAAGCGCGACTTCCCCGATGCTACCTTTGTGATCAATGGGCAAATCGATAGTTTGTCTCTTGCTCAAGAGCTTATTGCCGCTGGGATGGATGGCGTGATGGTGGGGCGCGCAGCGTACCACAATTCTTGGCTTTTAGCGGGGGTGGATGAAGTGCTCTTTAACGATTCCTCCCGCGAAATTTCGCGCAAAGCCGTGGTAGATCAGATGAGTGAATACTTACTAACTTATTGTGCAGATAACCCCATGGCGGTGCGTGCGGTGGCACGTCATATGCTGGGATTCATGCAGGGGATGCCTGGCGCACGTCAATGGCGTCGATTGCTCTCTGACCCTGCAACGCTCAAAAATGAAGGCGTTAATGTGCTCCAGTACGCGTGGAAGGAAACCTTTGCGGAGCATCTCTCAGAAGAATAAATTTTTGCTTTTTTAAGTAAAGAAAAACCCCTGGCCTCTCGGAGACTAGGGGTTTCGTGTAAGTGAAGATTAACTAACTTGTTACTTCTTCTTCGCTTTGGTATTGGTCGACTTGTTCACTTTCTTTTGAACAGCGGCACGAGCCTTGCTGTTTTTAGCAGGCAAGGTCTTCGTGGGAACGACCTTAGGTGCGTTAGCGGCATCGATGGCCTTAGCGCGACGAAGCACGTCGTTTTCGTTAGCGAGTTCCCACTTCTGACGAAGCGGAGCGGCTTCAGCAAGCGCGACTTCAACGACCTTAGCGGCGGTTTCGTTAAAGCGATATTGGCTGTCACGCACCGGAGCGCCCTTGTGCCAAACGTAAACTGGCACCGCGCGGGTGACGGTCTTCTTGCCTTCCTGAACGAGCACTTCCGCGACACCCGTGGAGAGGTGATTGCGGTTCTTTTCGGTCATCCCGAAGCTCGCGGCAGGTACATTACCCGGGAATTTGAATTCCAAAACGCGGGTACCGTTCACACGCTTTAACTGCCAATCGGCAAGCGCCAATTCGTCGTTACGTTCGCGGCTGCAGAAAACGGTATTCTTCTTAGCGGCATAAAGCGAGACGCGACCAGACTGTTCTTCTTCAACCGTCTTGCCTTTAACCTTGGTGATCTTACCCTTGATGGGATCCTTAAAGCCCATGCCCATTGGCTGAACGATGTTGCCAGGCAAGAAGCGTAAGCAGTAGGGGGTGTTACCCGCAAAACGCTTACTGAAGTCTTCAATGGAGTTTGCGCCCGTGAAGCCCTTCAAATTAGGCACCAACACTTCGTCCTGATCAACCCAAAGGGTCATGGCGTAAGCAACGGAGCCAGCAGGGAATTTGCGTTCGGGAGAGACAAAGCTTGCCGAGAGCGTTGGCTGATTGCCGCGGGTGCGCAGGAAGTCACGCACAAACATCCCGGAAACGTCAAAGGCTTCGAGCTTCATGTTGATCTTCATGCTGGGATGGTCGCCATAGGTGACAGTTAAAGAGCCATCACGGTTGGGCGTCGCAGAAAGAATATTTTCTGGCTTCACCGCAACGCCATCATAGACCAAGGCTTGAGCACCGGTGCCCCAGGGAAGACCGTGAGGGACGCCATGATCAAAGCTTTCTTTCACCAAGAAGCGATCCTTACTGCTCTTATCCTGCGCAATATAGAGGCGAGCAGCCTTGTCGTCATCAAAGTAGTACATCCCCTGACCAGAGAGAGCTTCTGTGGCGGAGACGCGCAAGCGAGCGGCATCGGGAAGAGCTAAAGGAGCGGCGGCACCGACGTTAGTAAATTCACTAGCGTTTGCGGGTGCAGCAGCAGACTGCAAGTTCGAGCAACCTGAGAGAAGGGCGATACTTACCGCCGTCATTGAACCCCAAACCATTTTCGGGGAGAGCAGTCGATTCATTGTCGAATCCTTTGGAAAAGAGAATTTTGAAATGTTTCCCAACAAGCACAAAGGACTGTGCAAGATAGAAAAGCAATGTTGAGTTTTTACACCAGTGAGAGCCAACCGTGCAAGTGATAAGTCGACTTACGTCAAAGGTGAGTGAAAGATTTTTGTTAGTGTTTTTTGCCTCTTCCAGATAGAGGAAAATTGCACAAAAAAACAGCTTTCCTACCTGAGCAGAAAAGCTGTTTGTGTGCTTTAACGTGAAGACTGAATTACTTCAAGGCTTCAAAGACGCGAGCGGTGATCGTTTCGATGCTACCCAAACCAGAGATCGAGACATACTTCGGAGCACTCTTGTCGCCAGAAGCAGCCAAATCACGATAGAAACCCACGAGGGCTTCGGTCTGGTTGTGGTAAACCTTCAAGCGGTTCATCACGACTTCTTCGCGGTCGTCATCACGCTGGATGAGCGGGTCGCCCGTCACGTCGTCCTTACCTTCCACTTTAGGTGGATTGTATTTGATGTGATAGGTGCGGCCAGAGACTGGATCCACACGGCGACCAGACATGCGTTCGACGATTTCTTCGTCGGGCACCTGGATTTCGAGCACGTAGTCGATCGGAATACCTGCGTCCTTCAAGGCCTGAGCCTGAGGAATCGTACGGGGGAAGCCGTCAAAGAGAGCACCCTGAGCGGCATCAGGCTGGCTCAAGCGATCCTTGACCAAACCAATGATGATATCGTCAGAGACCAACTGGCCTTTTTCCATAATGGCCTTAGCAGCCAAACCGAGAGGGGTACCAGCCTTAACAGCGGCACGCAACATGTCGCCAGTCGAAATCTGGGGAATACCGAACTTTTCGCAGATAAACTTGGCTTGCGTACCTTTCCCAGCACCGGGTGGCCCAATCAAAATAAGACGCATCGTGATTACTCCAATGACGATAAAAACAGAATGAAAAAAGGGTTCGCTCAACGCTGAGCGAGGCGGTGTTTCGGAAGAGGGGATCGTTTTTTCTTCCGGGCACCACAAAATCCATTACCTCAAGCGCTCTCCCGAGAGAAGAGACAGGCGCGATATGGACCTGAATTCCTTCATTTTATACGTATTCACCCTAATTGCCTAGAGTTGACACAATTAAAAAGGCGGAACAGAGTCCGCCTTTCCGTGTTTTTTGCCTAGTTCTTGAGGAGAATTAAAAGTTTCCTTCTTAGGCTTTTTCTTCTGCGAGCACGGCTCGCACACGATCTAAATCCTCTTGCGTGTCGACACCAGCCGGAAGATCCGAGTCGAGAATGGCGACCACAATCTTCTTGCCATAGTAGAGCGCGCGGAGTTGCTCTAAGCTTTCAAACTTTTCAATCGGTGCTTGAGCAAGTGTCGGGAATTCCTTTAAGAAACCCACGCGATAAGCGTAGAGCCCCAAGTGATGGTAAGCAGGAAGTCCTGCGGGAAGTCCTACTTCAGAAGACTTCAAGTAGTCACGAGGCCAAGGCATGGGGGCGCGAGAGAAGGTGAGGGCACGACCCTTCGCATCAATCGTCACCTTCACCACATTGGGGTTTAAGAAGGATTCGACCGAGGTAATCGGGTGCGCAGCGGTTGCGATTGCGCAGTCTGGCGAATCTTCAAGAAGTTTCGCCACTTGCTGAATCACTTCAATGGGCATCAAGGGTTCATCACCCTGAACGTTCACGACAATATCGTCGTCCGAGAGTCCTAAACGCGTCACAGCTTCTGCCAAGCGATCGGTTCCTGTGGGGTGATCGGCTTTGGTCATGATGGTGTTAACGCCATGCTTTTGGCAAGCCTCTTCAACGCGAGGATCGTCAAGCGCCACCACAACGCGCTCGGCACCCGCCAGAGCAGCGCGCTCAGCGACACGCACGACCATGGGCTTGCCGCCAATATCCGCCAGCGGTTTATTCGGCAGACGGCTAGACTTTAAACGTGCAGGGATTAAAACACTAAAAGACATGATGTGCTCTTTATTCGGGTTGCGTCAAAGGCGTGACTTTGCCGCGCCAGGCTTCAACTTCTTCAGCCGTGAGAACGCGAGCACGATCCTTGATCATGACAGCAATATCGTTACGAACCTCAAAGGCCAAAGCGCAGCGGTGACAGATGAGTTCTGTGCGAGGCGTTTCGTTTTTCTGCAAACTGCCCTTACAGACCGGGCACACCAGCACATCAAAGAAAGATGGTTTCATAAAGAGAATAATGAAATAAAGTCAAAGTAAAGCCACTTCTGGGATCGGGAGCGGGTGAAAAGGCTCCATAAGAAGTGCGCATTATTGTAAGTCTGCACAGTATAGCGCGAACGAGGCTTTTCTGAGAAAGATAGAGTGCTTTTCCTCGAAGGAAAAGTCATCAAATAGAGAAAGCGAGAAAGAGAAAAAGGGGAAAATCGGCAATAAGCATGATGAAAATTGTTAGTAGCAACAAGAGACACTATGAATAAATAAGATAAAACGGTCTCAAAAGTGACCCTCAAAAAGAGGACTTTTTGTGAAAAAGTTGCGCTTGTAGCGTCAACTTACACAACCAAAGTCCTAACTTTCACGCAAAGAGTCTCGCCTTTTGCTAGATTTAACGGCGACTCGTCGAGCCTCAACGGCATGAAACGACACAATAAGTGCTCTAGTTTTGTCCAAATAATAATTACTTTTTATGTAGCCTCTTATTGCTACCAATAAATTTTTAGAGCATATCCGCCATATTTCTTTTTCTAATTGGCCTAGATGAAAAAATATCTTCTTTTTATTGCGCTTTGGTGGACGATCGTCTTTGATTGGCCCTTCTGGCAAAGTGCTGTTGCCTTCTTCCATGGAGAGCCCAACTGGGGCTTTATTGTGGGCTTAGGCGTTGTACTCGGTCTTTTGACGGTGGCTTTTGTACGGCTCCTTGCCTTTTTGCCGTTCCGCGTCTTCCAAGTCATCATGATTCTGCTCACGCTCTGCGGGGCGGGCGCCTATTGTGGCACCTTGCTCTACGGCGTGCCCATTACCCCAGACATGATGCGAAACGTGTTTGTCACGGATATGCATGAAGCCTCGGGCTACTTCTCCTTGAAGACGATCGGGATGTTCCTCTTTGCGTCGCTGCCGCCTGTGTTAGCCACGCTTTTCTTGGCGCGTCCCATTCCGAAAATGCGTTGGCGCGCTCTGAAGGGGATTGGTCTGATTGTGGCCTCGATTGTCTTAGCGCTGGGATTTGCCGCGATCAACTTCCAGTTGGGCGCGGGCTTTATTCGCACCAATAAGATTGCGCGCTACTACATTGCGCCATTCAACGTGATTGCTTCGACGTACCGCACCTTCTTTGAAGATGAGGATCCCGAAGCGCGTACGGTGCGCGACATTGTGGATCAGCACCCAGAGATGACGGTGAAGTCTGATCGCCCCACGCTCTTCTTATTAGTGGTGGGGGAAACCACGCGCGCTGCGAACTGGGAATTAAATGGCTATAAGCGCGAAACAACGCCTAACTTAAAGAAGATCCCGGAACTCATTAATTTCCAAAACGCGGTTTCCTGCGGCACCAGTACGGACGTCTCAGTCCCTTGCATGTTTAGCCGAGTGGGACGTCACGACTATGATCGTGAACGTATTTTGAGTGAAGAACCCTTACCCTCGCTTCTCGCCCGTGCGGGATTCCAGGTCGAATGGATTGATAACCAGTCGGGCTGCAAGGGGGCGTGCTACAACGTACCAGAACGTAAAGTGATCAAGGTTCCAGAAGATTGCCCCAATGATCGTTGTTTTGACGATGCGTTCTTTAACGAAGTCGATACCGCGATCAAGAATGCCACAGCGGATAAACCCACCGTGTTAGTGCTCCACATGATGGGTGCTCATGGTCCCGCTTACTATGCTCGCTCGCCTGAGAGTGACAAGCTCTTTAAGCCTGAATGCCATGATGCGGACTTGAGCAGCTGCTCCAAGGAAAGTATTGTGAATGCGTACGACAATTCGGTGCGCAACACGGATCGTGTACTGGCAGGTTTGATTGAGCGTTTGAGTGCCGCGAAAGACATGAATACAGCGCTCTATTACGTATCGGACCATGGTGAAAGTTTGGGTGAAGACGGACTTTATTTGCACGGGATGCCGTACTTGGTGGCCCCCTCTGTGCAAAAGGAAGTCCCGATGGTGATGTGGTTCTCGCCAGAATTCATCAAGACCTATTCGGTCAACGTAGATGAAATCAAAGCGAAAGCGCAAAACGACAAGGTTTCGCACGACAATCTCTATCACACTATGATGGGCTTGTTAGGTGTCAAAGGCAGTACCTACGAGAGTAAGTATGACTTGAACGCGAAATAGTCTTCGCGTCGCGAGTTCTTTCAAAGAAAATGGTCGGTCATTCCACAATGGGAAGACCGACCTTTTTTCTTATGGCTGCTCTTTCTCAGTGTTTTCTGTTGCGTAGCTCTTTTCCAAGATTTTGAGAGAGCTTTCTGCGATGGCATAAGCCTTGTCTTTGTAAGGCAATTCACCTCGATTCTTTCGTGCGGCATTGCTGTCCTTGAGGTGTGTGCCCACGAAGCAAGTCAGGATGAAGAACTGATACAACCGCAATTTACCTCTCTGTAGCGTCACGGTGAGGTGCCCATGGCGGCAATAAAGGTCTTTGAGGAAAACGAGTCTCTTTTGAAAAGCTGTTTTCGGCGCAACTTTGCCTCGAAGAATCTTGACCGCTTCTTCACTGTCGGTAAACAAACGAAGCCAGGTGATTTTTTTCAATATGGCTAAATTGAGAGCCAGGGCCATGCTCCAACATTTAGCGTCAAGAAGAGCGTGTTGAGTTGTTTGCAGACAACGTGGAGAGTCAAAGAAGTCCATTGAGCCGCCGTTTGTGTATATAGAAACCATAGCGCCCAAGGATTCTCGACCTTCAGCGATTGGCTGATGAGCACCATCGCAAAAGGCCCACATCTCGTTTTTATAGAGTTGCGGCAAGGGCTCTGAAAACACATTGATACGTTCCTCGATATTTGACTCCGAGAGATAGAGACTGGTCACGAGCATCGATTTCCCAACGCTGATGACCATTTCAGGTTCGTAAGCAAACAGAGGGCCTGGCAGCGATTTTGTGTGTGCTCGCAAGTAGTTGCTAGCACCGAGCAGACTAAGGAAGCCTCGCTTCGAGAAACCCGCCTTTGTCTGGAAGTTACGAGGCTCTTTGCGGCGAAAAATATTGCGAACCTCCCACACGTCATCGCTCTTATGCACATAGCAAAGAGGAGCGAAGGTTTTTGGCAAATTTGCGCCACTGAACGTTGGATTCTCCAAAAACTGAAGAACTTCTCCAGGCAATCGGCAAGAAAAAATTTCCATCCCAGGAATCGTGGCGAGTTCCGAGGCGTAAGAAGGACCATCGACGATAAGGCACAAACCGTTTCCAGTTGCGCAAAAGAAGATTTGATTTTCATAAGGACGATCAAGGTCAATCTCGAGAAAGTCAAAGCAGTCCTTTAAGGACGTGAAATCCATAAAAGAAACCTCCTCCTTCTGCTCATCAGAAGCCTCGAGAGAGAATTCTTTGAAGTGTTTAACGGCCATCTCTTCGATGGAGAAAATGTAGATTTTTTCTGGCGTAAAAACGCCATATAACGGCGCTTGAGAAGCTCCCTTTAAAGGTAGAACGATCAAAAATTCGATCTTTCGGCGGGAAGGCGGGGGAAGGATGGTTTGGAGGAGGTTCTTAGTCGCCATGATTTTCTCTCAACAGTTAAGGATCGTATGTAGAGAGTATAGCAAAGATCATGTGAAGATGAGATAAACTTTAGTAGATACTAGAAAGATCTACTAAAGTTCGAGTTAATTTCAATAAAAGCATATAAATCATAGTATTTGATAGAGTTAATTGGTTTTTGTGGTTATGTTGTTTATTAGAGTAATATACCATATATTGGTTAATGACTTGGAAAGATTCAAAGGACTAGTTTTGAGAAAATTAAAAGATCATATTGAGAGATTATTCATATCTAGACACTCATAACCTTACCGTCTAACTTGAGCATTAAACAGTGTGATGATCGTGCCTTGGTGACGTTTCAATCGTGGTCCAATGCTCTTGGGCTAGACGGTCGACTTCTTCATTTTCTGTGATGCCAGCATGCCCCCTCAAATGCGTGATGATCAAGGATCCGCTACGGCAAAACTCTTCCACCATATCTACCAATCGGACTTGAATAGGCGTCTGAGGATGAGTCTTCTTGAGAACGAGCGAAAGAAGAGCCAAGCAGTCGGTAAAGATGTGGAGTGTCGTTTTCTTGTAGAGCATTGCTTCAAATAGCGCTCCAATGGCCGCTCGGCTTTCCGCATCAAGCGAGCCTTGCGGACCATTATTGGTTTCGCAATGTATGACAAATTCGCTCAGTCCGTTGGCAAACACTTTTTTCACGTGAAGTCTAGCAGCGGCAACAATGACGCGATAACAAGTTCCAGGTTTATAGCTTCCGTCGGTGAAAGCCCACATTGATTTGAAATCTAAGTTAGCGAGGCCATAAGTGATGCACTGGTTAATTAAAGCAATATCTTCAGATTGAACCTTCGTCGTATAAAGAGAAGGCGCTACGCTTTGAATGATTTCAATGCCTTGAGGAAGTAAGGACTCCTCTAAAAGCGAAAGCTGCTCTGGAGAGCATTCTTGGGCGAGAGCTTTATGGGAAAAATAAAGCGCAGGTGAATTGTCCTTCTTTAATTCAAAAATAGGCGTGCTTTCAGAATTGGAAACCACGCTATTCTGTTCAATCGTTGCTTCGCTAGGTGGTGTTTCCATTTGAGTGTTGCCTTTATTGGTTTTGTTCTTGGATGTTGAATGCCACTTTCCAGCGGGCCCGAAAAACGCAATGAGTTTCTGAGGGGCTTGCACGGTTTTAAATTGCGCGCTGGGACTCTTTTCTCGAAAATTCTTTGCGCTCTTTTTGTCTGAGAAAACATACTTTTGTTTATCCAGAGAGAAGCAATAGAACTTAGTGCCATGAAAAGAGTTTCTGAGATTAATTCCTAAGGCACGAAAGGCGTCTCTGGGCGATGAGAACATTTGCTCGTGAACAGGACCTTTTGTCTTATGGTCTTGTTTAAGCATGGCAGAGTAATGTCGGGCCTCGCCAACAGAACTCAGCAAAAAGGCCTTCTCGGAAGAGGTCACACAATAGACTGTCGTTTGCGATCGCGGGCTTTTTCGATGAAGGTGAAGCGTTATTTCAGTGATAGCAGTAGGAGAAGTGGTGGCGGTCATAAAATGTTCCAAGTTTGGTCGGTCGTGTAAAAAGTAAGGCTCTCGTTTCTGAGAGCCTTATTCCTAAAACGCGTTGTTAGGATAAAAGACCAGTCGCTTCTCTTTTCCAATAAACGCTTTCAATACGCTCGGCAGAGTCATTTCTAACCAACTCTCCCAACATGGCTGCTTGTTGCATTTGCGCCATCGCTTCAGGCTCTACGTACGTCATGATGCAGTAGCAATGTATTTGGGCCATCTCCTTGAGCCTTTGCAAAAGGAGTTGTTGGCTTCGATAAACGTGTGCATTGGAGCTATTGGGGCGCATATTGCCCTTAATGAGCTCGAAAACACTTGGGCTATTGAAAAATAGCCGAATGACGGGCTTATGGTGTACAAGCGAGTCAGTGAGACCAATCCTTGTTGCCACTACACCAGAGTGCAGTTCGACGTTTTGTTCGTCGTACTGAGCAAAAGACTGGCTTAGTGCTTGATAGCTGGTGCTGGTATAGATGAGTTCGGTGAAGGCCATCCGTTCGCCTTGGTAGCTAGCATTCGCAAAGCACCACAAAGTACGATCGTCTAAGCGGTAGAGCTCCTTTTTGACCACTTCATCGATATCGTCGATATGGACTTCTTCCCGGGGTTGAATTCTCGTGAGGCAAAAAGAGCCGTTAACGACTTCAACCGTTTCCGAGAGGTTCGGGAAAAGCTTCAAGTCAGGAAGCCCATTCTTGAGATTTACATAGTCCTCGGCCACTTCCTTGCTAGCGCAGGGCGTGATTTTGATGCTGGGATCCGCCTCAAGCAGTATAAGCGCGTCGGCAGAGAGCTCATCTGTGGTGATGGTTTCTCCGTGTGCCTCAATAACATAGTAGGAGGGCTCAGAAGCGCTCAGTCCTTGAGGAGCCTCCTCTTTCGTGAGGCGCAGAAGTTCGCGCGGCAATTGGTGCGTTTCACAAATGCGCTGGAAAGACTTCGGCGCAAAACGCTTCGCTTCTTCTTGAGAGGTGAAAATGCCTCGACTCTTTCCCTTCACGAGGCAATAAAACGTGGTATTGCCTTGTGGGGCGTCTAACTTAATCCCAAAGGTATGAAGTGCTTCGCGCAGGGACGGTACCGAAAAATACGGAATCTTGGTGTCTTCTGACGCATTTCGCAGTAGAGATTGACGACGAGCGTCTGCCTCGTACTTCGAGGAGAAGATATCAATCGCTTCGCGGGAAAGCACGCAGTGAAGATCTCCCGAGAGCGTATTGCTATCGGAAAGATGGATGTGCAGATTGAGTTTCCGTGGCTGGAAAGGTAACGTCGTGTATGCCTTAATGGTAGCAAGCACGAGTTGAATATGCGTTAAAGACTGGTCAACTGACATAGACGACATAGACACCTCAATCGAGTTTTTTGAGATCAAGTGTCGATACTATACTACATATTTTTGACGTTGACTAGTGGGACTTTTTGACTGAAAAAAGAGGATATCTCCTTTCAGATATCCTCTCTATTAAACCACATAATTTATATGCTTTCAAACTATACTGCCGCTTGAGGATGGTTGTGATGATCGGCCATAGAAACGGTACGATTAAAATTGTTCAAAACTGTTTCAATAGAGTCGATCAAGTATGGATCTAAGTGCATATCCAAACTAACCACCCAGAGACGTTCATCCTTGGAGAGTACGGGGTCGGAGTAGCATTTCACCGCGTCCTTACCCGTAATGAAGATGATGTCTTCCGTGCGCCCAGCAAAGGGATTCGTCGCAAAGTCGAAATGGTCGCCCAATTCAATCGTTTCCCCATCAATATCGTGGGCACGAATCATCGCAAAAAAGCGTTGAGGTGCGGCGATACCCGCGGCGGAAAGAGGCTTCCAGTTGTGTTCATGAATGCGTTCTGCGAGCTCATCAATCGTGGCGGTCTTGCCAGTGGCAAGCTGCGTGCACTGACCAAAGCAGCTCGAAGCGGCGTAGCGCGGCGTGCGCGACTTCACAATCACTTCATTATTGGTGTTGAGCACAATCGCATCGACCGTGTCTAAGCGAGAGGGTGGTTCACGTAAGGGCCCCGCGGGGAGAACTAATCCGTTACCAAGGCCACGCGTGCCAACCACGGCAATTTCAAAGTCGCGAGCAAGTGCGTGGTGCTGCAGCCCATCGTCGCTCACAATCACATCAATTTCAGGATGTGCTTTGAGAAGGGCAAGACCAGCTTCATAGCGTTGACGACCCACAGCAATGGGAACGCCAGTTTCGCGAGAAATCAGAAGCGGTTCGTCACCCACTTGAGCAGCGGTGCTCTCCTCTGTCACGAGAGAGACTTCCTCTGCGCTACGACCAAAACCGCGCGAGATAATGCCAGGTTTCCAACCACGTCGTTGAAGTTCTTTCACGATCGTAATCGTGACAGGCGTCTTACCTGTGCCGCCCACGTAAATATTGCCCACGACAACAACGGGTACAGGGAGGCGATGCTCCACGGTACGGCGTTTGCGCGTACGAGCGATTCCATAAAAGATGAGGGAAAGCGGAGACAGCAGGGCAGAGAGCAAGCCAAAACGCGCCCACTCTTGATGAAGCCAGTTTTCTATCTTTGGTCTGATGCTCATAGGTGACCTCCACAAGAGGTGTTCACCCAGAGAGTATGGAAAAGGGGGCACTCTAACGAGTGCGTAGGTCGAGGTGGTTTATCTGACATATCCATGAAAAAAATGACTAACCAGACATCCTGAGTAAAGGATGTCTTCTAATCATAGCGAGATTTGATGAGACGTGAGTGTGTTGATCGGTCTTTTGTTGTGTCAAGACTGCACAGAGTTCTCCCGAGTTCTCCACAGAGTTGTGGATAACTTAGTGAATAACTTTTGAAGACTGTGATTTCTCGAAGAAAAATTAAGAAAAGAGGGTCAAATTCCACAAATCGGAAAATGCTCTGTAAGCCAGTCAGGAGAAGGGATTCAAGATTTTACGATTCCTTTTAATGATCCTGAATTTGTGGATAAGATGAAAAAACCTTGTTTGTTCGTTGTTTGTGAATAATTTTGGTTTTTTGCTCTTTTGGGTCTTGACAAATGCTCACAAATATGCCTATGGAACTTTTTTATCTTGGGGATAACTTGTGGATTTCCCCAAAAAATGTGGGTAGCTATGTGGATAACTCCGGGATAAGAAACCTAAGTCCTTAATCTGCTTGATTTTTTTGAGAATTGCCTATTTTTTGTGCAATTAGGATAACATTTTGCCAGAAAATGCCCGATAGAAAAGGCAAAGCGGTTTTTCACTTCTCTCAAAAAAGTCGCTAAAACGCCCCTCGTCTGTGAATAACTCAAAGAAAGTTATTCACAAGGTATTTTGACCTCAAAAAGAGCATATTCCACCAAATATTGTGGTGTTCGGGTTTTTGGATAGATATCTAGTGGTCGTGAAAAAAGTCACCCAAAGCGAGCAAAAAGAAGCGTTCGAGAAAGCGCTTTTTCTCGCTTTTGACCGAGTGCTTTGCGATACACTTTAAAGATTGATCAACCGGAGTTTTCTTTCCGCCAAAGAAGAAAACGATAAAGAGGACACTATGGCGAATACGCGTTGGGATGACGATTGGCCTTTTTTAGAAGATGTGGGCGAGGAGTTGCCAGTGAATATGGCGCGCCTTTTCTCTTCGGCTAAAGGTGCGAATGCCGACAAACTCAAAGAAAAGAGTTATGCCTTGCGCGTAGATCCTCGCACAGTGCGCCATCAATATGACCTGAGCGAATACGCTTTGCCAAAGCGCAAGAAAAAGGCGACAGTGGTGGCTCCAGTAAAAGCAGAGCAACCACTCACTTCTCCTCGAAAACCCATGGAAGAGAGCCACGCGGCGTCTTCGCTACCGCTTCCGACAACACCTCCCCCTTCTATTAAGAAAGAGAGCGCCGTTTTTTCGGTGGGCGATGCCGTTAACCGACTGCGCGCAGCAGTCTCTCAAGAACTTCACGGTTGGTGGGTGTCGGGCGAGGTGAGTAACTTTTCTCGTCCTCGCTCGGGACACGTCTACTTCAGTCTCAAAGATGATGACGCGCAAATTAGTTGCGTCTTTTTTGCCCGCGCTCAGATGGCGCACCCCGTCACGTTCCAAAACGGCGACCGTATTGAAGTCTATGGTGAGGCGGATGTTTATCCTCAGCAAGGGCAACTACAGATTCGTCTTTCGGATTGGCGTCCCGCTGGGATGGGGGCGCTTTACGAGGCCTACTTAAAACTCAAAGAAAAATTGCGCGCAGAAGGGCTCTTTGCCTCCAAGATGAAGCCCATGCCCATCTTTGTTCGGCACCTTGCTGTGGTGACGAGTGAGGGTGCGGCGGCGCTTCAAGACGTGCGCCGTACGCTCTCTCGCCGTATGCCCTGGGTGAAAATTACCTTAGTGCCCACGATGGTGCAGGGGATAGAAGCGCCCACGCAGATTATCAAAGCGCTCAAAAGAGCCGATCAGTTAGAGGTTGATGCGGTACTGCTGGTGCGTGGTGGCGGCTCCTTTGAAGATTTGTACTGCTTTAATGATGAAAACTTGGTGCGTACGATTCGCACCATGAAAAAACTCGTTGTCGCGGGGATTGGCCACGAAACGGATGAAACTCTGGCGAGTCTCGCGGCAGACATTTGTGCTTCCACACCAACCGCTGCCGCAGAGCAGGTGGGTTACGATCTCATTTACTGGCAGCGAAAGCTCGATGAGAAAAGTGACCGCTTGACGGGCACGATGGAGCGCATCGTTGACGAGTGGGATATGTATCTTGACCGCGTCACGGAGCGCTTAGAAGGCGTGCATCAGCACTACGGTCGACTCGAGCAGTATTTAACGGATAAAGAGCACTATATTCATCGCGTTATTGAAGGAAAGCTCAACCAATTCCAAGAAAGAATCGCGAGCGCACAGCGCTGGGTCGCGAGTCCCACGGCGATGCTCTCAGGAAAACAATCTGCTCTAGAGAAAGGGTTCTTAGCGCTTGAGCGCGGGATGATCCAGACGCTCGATCAGAAGTCTCGACTCCTAGAAAAAGGAAGTTTGCAACTCGCAACCCCTCTCCCACAATGGGAAAGCTGGGAGCGAGCACTTACCCGCGAGTCGTTGAGACTCACCCAAGCAGGCAGCAGCATGATGCGCCCGATTGAGCAAAAACTCCTGCAGTTTTCGCAAACCTTGGAAGCCTTCAATCCCGATACTATTTTGTTAAAAGGTTTTGCACTCGTGAAGGCAGAGGGGACCCCTGTGAGTGAGGCAAAAGCCTTGTCTGTCGGGGATTCTATTGAGGTTCAGTTCTCTGATGGAAGTGTAAACGCGACGGTGGATGCTCTTAAGCTTAACAAAAGCGTTTAGGCTTTAAAATACGCGCACCAGAAAGGAAAGCTACTTAGAAAGAAGGAGACACAAATACTTCTTTTAGTTAAATACAATCAACTTTCCTCATGTGATACAATCTTTCAATCAAAACATATTTATGGAGATAAAACCCATGTCTCAATTTACTTTACCTGAGCTCCCCTTCGGCTTGGACGATCTCGCACCGGCTATGAGCCGTGAAACGCTTGAATACCACTGGGGCAAGCATCATCAGTCTTACGTCACCAACTTGAACAAGTTGATCGAAGGCACCGAATTCGAAGGCAAAAGCCTTGAAGAAATCATCAAGACCGCTAAGGGTGGTGTGTTCAACAACGCCGCTCAGGTCTTCAACCACAACTTCTTCTGGCAGTGCTTGAAGCCCAATGGCGGTGGTGAACCGCGTTGCGAATTCTTGAAGGCTGCTATCAACGCCAAGTGGGGTTCCTTTGAAGAATTCCGTAAGGCCTTTACCGCTTCCGCCGCTGGTAACTTCGGTTCCGGCTGGACCTGGTTGGTGAAGAAGCCCGATGGCACGCTCGACATCGTCAACACCAGCAACGCTGCTAACCCGTTGACGGAAGGCTACAAGCCCTTGCTCGTGCTTGATGTTTGGGAACACGCCTACTACGTTGACTACCGTAACGCTCGTCCGAAGTTCATCGACACCTTCTTTGACAAGTTGGTGAACTGGAAGTTTGTGACGGAACAGCTCGCTGCTGAATAATCTCAAGCGCCAAACACCTCGCGCAGGTAGCGGCTCGAAACGCTACCTGCGCGCCAACAAACCCCGTTGAAATGTCTCAAAAGGGCAGATTTTCAGCGGGGTTTCGTTTTTTTATTGCAAATGTTGGACCAAAAGGCTTGAGAATTTGCTAGAGTGAAGCGGCTAAACAAATGAGACTCGAGGAGGTCCTATGGCACAGAGTGCAGGCAGTTATCAGACCGAGCAAGCACAACTGCAACTAGAAGAGCGCTGGGCGGTGTATCTCATCAACGATGACTACACGGCTTTTGAATGGGTTCAAGCGCTCCTTGTCAGAATTTTCCACCAATCAACCGATAAGGCTTATGAAACCACGCTCTCTGTGCACCAGACGGGCGAAGGGATTGCTGGCATTTACGATGATCGAGGACACGCGGAAATGCTCGCGAAACTTGCGATGCAACTCTCGCGACAAAACCACTTTCCTCTTATGTGTCAGGTAAGGCCTTATACGGGCGAAGAATAAACGAAAGATTGATTGATTTTTGCGAAAGAGATTTTCATGTCGATAGAACAAACCACGTATTTTGAACGAGAACTCCATCACGCGACGGCGATCGCCTATCAGCGAGCCCAGAGTGTGGGAAAAAAGGTGATTGACCCCTTAATTTGGCTCGATGCCATTTTCACCCATGTGAGTTCGTGGAAGAAAATAAACAAAGAGCTGGGAAGCGATGCAGGTTGGAATTGGAAGGCCTGCGCGAAGGCGCTGCGCACTGCGATGGTAAAGCGCTATCCAGGGCTTGCCAACCTTCCTAATGAAACGGCTCCGATGGCCTCACGCTTAGAGCATCTTCATAACAGCAACTTGCATACGATTGCGATGGCGGTACGCCATGTGGCAGGAAGCTCTAACCGCGACTATCCAGTGGTGGACGTGGTGGATTTGATTATTCCACTTTTGATGTTCTATGAAGCCTATGACGATGAGAATGTGCTTGATCCGCTTGGTCTTAATTCCCTTGCCGTGATGATGAAAGATAAGCGCATACATACGGAAAAAATTCTCGACTTTAAGCCTGAGGAAGAAATCCCCGTCGATACCATCTTCACGCCTGGGACGCTCGAGCATTTACTTGTCACGACCGGGGATGAAAACGAAGATGATGAGGACGAAGACAAAGACGATGAGGACGATGAAGACGAAGACGATGAAGGTGGGGACTCCACTGGCAAAAATCCGTCACTCTCAGATATGAACCCTCAGATGCAACGCATTAATAAGGCTGCGGTCATTTGTATGGACATCCTGAATGAGGAGAAAATTCTCACTCCCTATGAGTTCGTCGAAAAGGTGGCTGAGCAAAACCGCGACATTCAACCTGATCGCCATCGCGAGGTCAGCATGGAGCGCCCATACACTGATCAAGATTTCGCCACACTTTATATGGTCTCGCTTTGCGTGCAACGTAGCTACTATAAATCTCTGGGTATTATTGGTTTCCCACGCTTTACTCGGGTGAGACCGATGGACTTTTCAGGGATTACCATGCCCGAGGGGTTTGCCCGTAGGCTCAAGCCTTTGGTGGATGAGCCACAAAATTTTGTGCATCGTGAACCAGCGCCAGAAGAATGGCGTTTTACTGCTTATGTCTTGCAGGGATGCTACAAGATTTTCTGGAAAATCATGGATACGGATCCTGCTCCCGAGTTTCTTCCAGAGGAGTATAAGATTGACAAACGTACCCCTGAAGAAATTAAGGAGGACGAGGAAGATGACGACTACTTCTTCGCCGATGACGATGATGAAGATGAAGATGTTGAGGATGACGATGACGATGACAGCCAGGATGAAGATGAAGAATCCTCGACAGCTGGGCACGGTAAGCGCGTAAAAGGAAAACCGATTCCAGAAGAGGTGATTGCGCTAACGACGAATTTGACGGCAGAGGCGAAGTCTGGGCACTTGGATCCGCTCATCGGGCGCGAGAAAGAGCTCGAACAGCTCTTCTTTATCATGAGCTGCCGCCGCAAGAATAAGCCCCTCATTTTAGGCGAACCTGGCATTGGGAAAACGGCACTCGTAGAAGGCTTAGCGCAACGTATTGTGGAAGGTAAAACACCACAGTTTTTGCGCGACTATCGGATTTTGAGTTTGCACACCGAGTCGATGGCCTCTCGCTATAAGGGGGCTTTTGCGGAAAAATTGGCTCGTGTGGTGCGTTCTCTTCAGGAAGCTTCACGCGTGATTCTCTTTGTGGACAACGCGCACACCTTAATTGATTCGCCTGAAGATAGCTCTAAAGAGCAGATGAATGCGATTGAAAATATGGTTTCGCAGTCTGGCCTCCCGATTATTCTCTCGTCGACCTTTGATGCGTGGCGTACAGCCTTTAGAAAGAACGCGGTAGTGAATCAACGACTTTCCACCGTTGAGCTCTCTCCCTTGACGCAAGAAGAGTCGGTGAAGGTCTTAAAGGGCTTGGTCCCGCAGTACGAAGCGTTTCACAAGGTGCGCTACGCA
Source organism: uncultured Sutterella sp. (assembly GCA_905197905.1). Lineage (GTDB taxonomy): Bacteria > Pseudomonadota > Gammaproteobacteria > Burkholderiales > Burkholderiaceae_F > Sutterella. The sequence continues at coordinate 34,875 of CAJKAP010000011.1, forward strand.
GAGGGAGTCGTTGAAGAAATTGTGAAGCTCTCTGATCGCTTTATTGTGGACCGTGTGTTGCCGGAGAAAGCCGTGGACGTGCTTGACCAGTTGGCTGCACGAGCACGCCTTAATTACGAAAAGGCGCACCCAGAAGAAGATTTGAGCAAATTGACGCTTGATGTGGATACGAGCTTAGTTCCTGAAGTGATTGCGACAATTGCTCGCCTGCCAGCGGACCAAGTAAAAGCAGACGACAAGAGCTCGGTGCGAGACCTGGAAAAGATCATTAAGGAAAAGGTCTACGGTCAGGACGAAGCGGTGGGCGCGATTGTCTCCGCCATTAAGGTGGCACGCTCTGGGTTAAACCAGATGGAGCGTCCTATGGGCTCCTTCCTCTTTACGGGTCCCACGGGGGTCGGTAAGACTGAGGCTGCTCGTCAGTTAGCCAAAGCACTCAATGTGCCACTACTGCGCTTTGACATGTCGGAATATGCCGAGTCGCACACGATTAGTCGCTTTATTGGCTCTCCAGCGGGTTATGTCGGCTATGGGGACGGTGGACTTTTAACGGAAAGAGTGAATAAGCACCCGTATTCCGTGGTTCTTTTGGACGAAATTGAAAAAGCCCATCCAGTGCTCTTTAATTTGCTCCTTCAGGTGATGGACCATGGCAAGCTCACGGACGCCTCGGGCCGCGAAGCGGACTTCCGTAACGTTGTGCTCATTATGACGAGTAACGTTGGGGCACGCGAAGGGGAACGTCAATCGATTGGCTTTGGCAGTTCGAGCAATATGGGCGATATTACGCAAGCTTTAAAGCAAGTGTTTACGCCGGAATTCCGTAACCGCTTTGATGCGATTATTCGCTTCTTGCCACTTGATACGTCTAGCCTTTACCGTGTGGTCGATAAGTTCTTAGGTGAACTCACCGCGCGCTTAACTGAGCGCGGAGTGAGCGTCACGTACACCGATCGCTTGAAGGCCTATTTGGTGAAGCACGGCTACGTGCCTGCGATGGGGGCTCGCCCAATGCGTCGTTTAATTGACGACAAACTGCGTCGCCCGCTCGCCGATGAGCTGCTCTTTGGGTCGCTGGTGAACGGTGGCGCCGTCACCGTGGATCTCAATGAAGCGGACGAAGTCACTTTCCTCTATGATGAGAAAAATGAGGAAAGTGAAGAAAACGCAGGAAATGCCTGAAAAGAGATGAGGAAACCATAATTTCCTAGTGCGAGAAAGAAGTGTTTCCTCTTACCTCGCTTTCGGCTATACTCAAAGGATAGAAAGGCGGGCCAACCTCGCCTTTCTCCTAGACCCTTCCCCCCTTCCTTTCTGGAGTAAAGCCCATGACCGATACAGCTGAACTTTGTCGTGACATTCAAATGAAACTCCCTGATGCCATTTGGATGTTAGACGCGCTTGAGCGCTACCGTCATGGTGCTCGCTACACGGAAGACTTCGCCACGATGGATGGGAGCACTTACGTCTTTGGCGTGATTGAAGTGCCGCTCGCCTATACGGAGGGGAGTTTCACCTGGGGCTGCTGGGTGGAAGTGAACCGTAATTTGCACGACGCTTATCTCGAAGACTTCCAAACGGAAGGCGCAGATCGCTTAAGTGGCACGGGGCTTTTGGCTAATAGTATTCCTGGCTATGAAGATGCGGAAAAGGCCGCGGTGAGAATTACGTTTTCGTCCGAGCGCCGTCCTATTTTCGTGCTCGAACCAGGCAACAGCTTAGCGGACGATCAGCAGCATGGTCTCACCGAAGAAGACCACCATACGCTCGACAATATTCTCTTTGGCGATGAGGATGAAGACTACGACGACGAAGAGGATGAAGAGTTTGAAGAAAACGCTCGCTAAAGCGCTTTTCTGAAGACACAAAAAACGGTCACGACCTTCAAAGTCTGTGACCGTTTGCTTATCTAGAAAGAGTTATTTTTTCCCAGTGGAACCAAAGCCACCCGCACCACGATCGGATGTGGCAAAGTCATCGACCTCATTAAATTCCACTTGCTTCACAGGAATAACGACCAATTGAGCCAAGCGTTCAAAGGGTTCGAGCACAAACGTTTCCGTGCCACGATTCCAGGTGGAAATCATCAATTCGCCCTGGTAGTCGCTATCAATTAAGCCCACCAAGTTGCCAAGCACGATCCCTTTTTTGTGACCCAAACCAGAGCGCGGGAGAATCACAGCGGCGTAGTTAGGATCGGCCAAATGAATGGCAAGCCCCGTATGCACTAACTTCGTTTCACCAGGCTTAATTTCAAGCGGTTCATCAAGCAAGGCACGCAAATCCAACCCGGCAGAGCCCGTGGTGGCGTAGTGAGGCAAATATTCGCGGACGCGTTCGTCCAAGACTTTTAAATCAACTTTCATGGTGTTCTCTTTAGGAGTTGTGTGAGGTGAGTGCCTGACCGAGTCGGGCGACAACGGCGCGCGCAATGGTCAATTTGTCGGCAGGACCGACGCTTTCTGCGCTATTGGCATCAACCAAGAGCACCGTATTATAGTCGTTACCGAGCGCTTCACGAGCAAGGTTAGCAACCACAAAGGCGCAACCCTTTTTGAGGCATTTCTCGCGCGCATAGTTTTCAATATCCGTGGCTTCTGCGGCAAAACCCACGCAAAAGGGCGCCTTTTCGCGCTTGGCTACCGTGGCAAGAATGTCGGCATTTTCAGCAAAGTGTAGTTCTGGCGCTTTGCCGTCCACCTTTTTCCACTTACCCTGAATCGCATTTTCAACGTGCCAGTCTGCAACAGCAGCAACGCCAATAAAGGCGTCCGCAGGATCGCTATCTAAAACCGATTCCACCGCTTCTAGCATCTGTGCGGCGCTTGCCACATCGTGGCGTGTGACGCCTTCAGGCGTGCGAAGGGAGACGGGACCGGAAATAAGCGTGACACGAGCTCCAGCGGCGCGTGCTGCTTCCGCAATGGCAAAACCTTGTTTGCCTGACGAGCGGTTCGTGATACCACGCACATCGTCAATCGCTTCATAGGTGGGACCGGCCGTTACCACAACGTGACGCCCAGCGAGCACTTGAGGCGTGCCCCAATGACGAATACGCGTGAGAATGTCAGGGAGCGCCATCATACGTCCTGCACCCACGTCACCACAGGCTTGCTCGCCCTCAACAGGACCCGCAAATGCCACGCCGTCAGCCTTGAGTTGCGCCACGTTGCGTTGCGTAGCAGGGTTACTCCACATATAGCGGTTCATGGCGGGGACGATGAGAATAGGGGAGCGACGCGCAAGAATCAAGGTCGAGACCAAATCATCGGCAATACCGTGTGCTGCCTTGGCGATGATATTCGCAGTGGCTGGCATCACGACTAAGAGGTCGGTTTGCTGATTAATGTCGATGTGCGGCATTCCACCCTGACCATCGTGATGCCACTCAGTGAGCGCAACAGGATTCCCTGAGAGCGTCTCAAAGGTGAGTGGCGTCACAAATTCGGTGGCGTGCGCTGTCATCGCTACGCGTACGGTGTAGCCTTCTTTACGAAGGGCACGAACGAGTTCGCAGGCTTTATAAACCGCGATCCCGCCAGTGAGCGCGAGCGTAATGTTTTCAATGGGCTTAGTCATAAAGCGTTTTTCTTCTTGAAAAGAATCTAGTCTCACCATTGTACTGTGGTTTCTGCTGAGAAAACCGCCACACTTCTCTCCCGATCGGTTTTCCCGTTAGGAAACGTTAATGGACTTTCCCAAAAGAAATGAGGCCACGATGCTGACATCGTGACCTCGAAAGGAACAGTCCTTCTTTTTAGGAAGCAGGCGTTGCTTCAGCTGGCTTTTCCGTTGGCACTGGTTTCCCCACAGGGACGCCAGCGGGCTTACCAGAGGTGAGCGACACACGGATCGATTCAGCAGCCGAGCGCATAGCGGCTTCGCGGCTGTTGATGAAGGTAAGGTTTGGCTGCTGCGGGAGTTCTTCCCAAATGCCAGGATCCTTACAGACAAGCGTAATCGGCAAATCGCGATTGAGCGTATGCGCGATTTCTACCATACGCAACGCATCCGTCGTGTTATCAAAGAGCACCAATTGACGTGCGTGGAGCAAACGAGCATTGATCAAGGTTTGCGGATCAGTGGGTTCGCCCACAATGATGCCATAGCCTTCGCTCGTGAGCTTATCAGCGATATCGTGGTGCTGCATGATTGCCACGAGCGGCACTTCTGCAGCGTGCAACTGTTCGATCAAGTAGACAGCAGAGGGCGATTCGCCAATAACCACCACAGGTTCTTTATGCGCTTCCGCGGTTTCTTCAGAGAGCACCTTGAAGGGACCTTCACGCAAATTGGCTTGGCGTACCCACTCCCAACGCTTCATCATCAAGGCTTTCATCTTCGGGATGAGCGAGAAGGCCACTGGGTTCAAGGCAATGGACAAAATGGCCGCGCCCACAATCAAATTCACCGCATAGTCATCCGCCAAGTCGAGCTGCTGGGCTTGCACCACCAAAATGAACGAGAATTCCCCGATCTGCGCCAAGGCGGCCGAGACGGTGAAGGAGGTGTGAAGCGGGTAGCGCAGTAAGTGCACCAGAGCGAACGCCACAGCGGCCTTACCGAGCATGATAATAAGGAGCACGGTGAGCACCTTGAAGGGCGCGTCAATCAAAATGTGCCAGTCAAAGAGCATCCCCACACCGACGAAGAAGAGCACCGAGAAGGCGTCCTGGAAGGGGAGGGTTTCTGTTGCAGCACGGTGAGAGAAACTCGACTCACGCATCACAGCGCCAGCGAAGAATGCACCCAAGGCGAAACTTACGTGGAAGATGTTCGCAGCACCATAAGCCACGCCCACGGCAATGGCCAAAATAAAGAGGGTGAAGAGTTCTCGCGAGCCCGTACGTGCGACTTCACTCAAAGCCCACGGAAGGAGACGCTTCCCAACGATCAACATCACGGCGGCAAAGGCACTCACGTTAAAGACCGTGACCCCAATTTGCCAGAAGATTTCCTTGGCGCTAGCGGGACCACCACTGCCACCCACAAGGCCAGCAACGACAGGCAAGAGCACCAAGATCAACACCGTTGCGATATCTTCGACAACGAGCCAGCCCACGGCGATCTGACCGTCCATGGAATTCAAGATCCCACGCACTTCAAGAGCTTTAATCAGCACCACAGTCGACGCGCAAGATAAACACATCCCTAAGACTAACGCTTCACCCCATTTCCAATCCCAAATAAAGTGAGCGGCAAGACCCCCAAGGAGAGTCGCAAAGAACATCTGGAGCACAGCCCCAGGTACGGCAATGCCTTTGACTTTTAAGAGGTCTTTAAACGAGAAATGCAAGCCCACCCCGAACATCAAGAGCATCACCCCGATTTCGGAGAGCTGTCCTGCAAGGGCTGGGTCGGCATAAACGCCAGGCGTGTATTTACCCGCCGCAATCCCGGCGAGCAAGTACCCGACAAGCGGAGGAGCACGGAAAAAACGTTCTGCGATAAAGCCAAAAATGAGGGCGAGCGAGAACGCAATAACGAGAGTGGAAATAAGGGGTAAGGAGTGTTCCATAGGGGTATTTTTTTCTTAGGGTGAGAGAGTGGAAAAAATCTCCTACTTGGATAAAAAAGGTAGGTCTTTTTATTATGTCAAAAATTGGTTTTCTAAGGGGAAACGAGAGGGTTGAAAAACTGCTTAGACCAAAAGAATTTTTTGTTGGATTTTGTAGACAAAAAAGTGCGCCATCTCTCACCGAGGAGAAATGGCGCACGGGAGTGACTTTTTCAGTCTAACTTCGGGCTTTTAGCGCTTACGAGCCTTCGTGCCTCTTGATCTCACCCCTCGGATCTCATCGAGCACGAGAAGTGCCGCGCCAATGCAAATCACCGTATCTGCCACATTAAAGGCAGGCCAATGCATTCCATTGACATAAAAGTCGAGAAAGTCGATCACATAGCCACGCATCACGCGGTCGATCAAATTTCCCGCCGCGCCCGAGACGATAAAGGCAAGCGACAAACTAAAGAGGTTATAAGTGCTATAGCGCCAGAGGAGTCGCACCATGACGACAATCACAATGGCAGCGAGAATTCCGAAGAACCCAACTTGCCAACCGCCAGCTTGTGCCAAGAAGGAGAAGGCTGCACCACGGTTAAAAGCTAACACGAGGTTAAAGCCAGGGAACACAGGGAGCACTTGGCCCGGGGCAAAGATTTTGGCCACGTACCACTTACTCCACTGGTCTAGCACGAGGAGCACAAAGGCAATCCCCATCCAGAGCAGAAATTTCCCCACATTCACTTGGGCAGCTGGGCGAAGGGTTGACGACATTTGGTTCTTCATCCAAAGTTAAACATTAAGCAAAGAGACGCTTTTCACCACTACCGAAGAGGTTACTCACGCAACGCGGGCAAAGCGTCGGGTGTTCGGCATTGCTGCCAACGCCCGGCACATAGTGCCAGCAACGAGCGCACTTCTGTTCGGAAGAGACGGAGACCGTCAAGTGCGTTTCAGCGTCTGCACTCTTGACGAGTTCCACAGCGCTCACAATCATCACAAAGCGGAGCTCGTCGCCCAAGCTTGCGAGATCGTCATAGAGTTCGCCTGCGGCTTCGATGCGAGCATTAGCCTGCAAGGAAGAACCCAAGGCGTTCTTTTCACGCTGCTCTTCGATCGTCTTTTGCAAATCAGCGCGAACGGCACGAATACGAGCCCACTTAGCGAGGAGCGCATCAGCACCCTTCACTTCGGGGAGCGGTTCAAACTTTTCGGCAAAGATCGAACCCACTTCGTTCGGGGAGAAGATCGCGAAAGCTTCTTCAGCCGTGAAGGAGAGGATCGGAGCCATTAAGCGCAAGAACGACTTCGTGATGTAGTAGAGCGCCGTCTGGGCAGAGCGACGAGCCTTGGAGTCAGGAGCCGTCGTGTAGAGACGGTCCTTCAAGACGTCAAGGTAGAAGCCACCCAAATCGGTTGCGGCAAAGGTCTGCAGCAAGTTCACCACATTGTGGAAGCGGAACTCTTTGTATTCAGCCAAAACGGACTTCTGGAAGTCTTCGGCATAAGCGAGCGCCCAACGATCCAACTCGGCCAACTCTTCCACAGGAAGCGCATCCTTCTTCGGATCGAAGTCAGAGGTATTGGCGAGCAAGAAGCGCAACGTGTTACGCAAACGACGATAGCTTTCCACCACACGCTTCAAAATCGTCTGACCTAAGCGAAGTTCGCCAGAGTAGTCAGTCGAACCCACCCAAAGACGCAAGATTTCAGCACCGAATTTTTCGCTGATTTCCTGCGGACGGACGATGTTGCCCTTCGACTTCGACATCTTTTCGCCCTTTTCGTCCACGACAAAGCCGTGGGTGAGCAACTGGTTGTACGGCGCACGGCCATACATCATCGTGCTCGTCAAGAGCGAGGAGTGGAACCAACCGCGGTGCTGGTCGGATCCTTCCAAGTAGAGGTCAGCTGGCCAGCTCAAGAGATCCTTGTGGCTACCCTTCAAGACTGTGTAGTGCGTGACACCAGAGTCAAACCACACGTCAAGAATGTCGGTAGAGCGCACGTAGTCCTTAGCTTCGTCAGCCGGCAAGAAATCTTCCACCTTAGCGCGAGCCCAGACTTCGATACCTTCCTTTTCCACCATGGCGATGACCTTGTCGAGCATCTCGAAGGTCTTCGGGTGCAATTCACCCGTCGTCTTGTGAAGGAAGAAGGGAAGCGGCACACCCCAGTTACGCTGACGGGAAATACACCAGTCAGGGCGGTTTTCAATCATCGAGTAGAGACGATTGATACCCCAGGCAGGGAAGAACTTCGTGTTCTTCACACCTTCCAAGGCTTTTTCGCGAAGCGTGTGTTCCGGAGTCGGCGTATTAAGGACGCCCTTCGTATCGGCGTTAGGCGCATCCATGCGGATGAACCACTGATTCGTTGCGCGATAGATGAGCGGCGTCTTGTGACGCCAGCAGTGCATGTAGCTGTGACCCATACGGCCGTGAGCCAATAGGCTGCCAGCAAGGATCATCGCTTCGATGATCTTGGGCTGAGCATCCCAAATGAGCATGCCACCAAAGAGCGGCATATCCTTGGCGTAGTGACCGTCACCTTCGACTGGCGTCAAGATGTCTTCATTCGTGAAGCCATTGTTCTTGCACGAAATAAAGTCGTCCATACCGTAGGCCGGTGCCGAGTGCACAATACCCGTACCCGTCGTCGTATCGACGTAGTCGGCTAAGAACACAGGCGAGATGCGCTGATACCACGGATCCAAATTCCAGAGCGGGTGGTGGAAGCGCACATGATCAAGTTCCACGCCCTTGGCCTTGCCAACGACAGTCCCCTTCTTGCCATAGCGCTGCAGAGCGTCAGCCATCAAGCTTTCTGCGAGAATGAGCAAACGATCCCCAATATCGACCAAAACGTAATCCACCTCCGGATTGACGTTCAAGGCCTGATTGCTCGGGATGGTCCACGGTGTCGTGGTCCAAATCACCACAGCAACGGGCTTGGTGAGTTCAGCACCAAAGCTCTTTGCCACACGATCCTTATCGGCATCGTCGAGTTCAAAAGCGACGTCGATCACATAGCTTTCAACGTCCTTATATTCCACTTCCGCTTCAGCCAAGGCGGACTGGCAGTCAAAACACCAGTTCACCGGCTTCAGACCACGGTAAACGTAGCCCTTTTCCATGACGTCTTTCAGAACACGGATTTCATCGGCTTCGTTGGAGTGGTTCATCGTGCGGTAGGGATTGTCCCAGAAACCCAACACACCCAAACGTTTGAAGTCTGCTAACTGAAGCAAACTCTGTTCCATGGCGTAGGCGCGAGCCAAACGTTGTGTTTCGTCGACCGGTAAATTCTTACCGTGCATTTTTTCGATTTGCACTTCAATCGGCATCCCGTGGCAGTCCCAACCAGGAACGTACGGTGCGAGATAACCTTCAAGAAGTTTTTCCTTCAAGATCATGTCTTTCAAGATCTTGTTGACGGCGTGACCCACGTGAATCGTGCCGTTGGCATACGGCGGACCGTCATGAAGGATGAATTTTTTGGCGTCACGGCGCGCATCAATGATGCGTTCATAAAGATGCTGATCTTCCCAAGCCTTAATCCAGCCTGGTTCGCGCTGAGCGAGGTTACCACGCATGGGGAATGGGGTATCCGGTAAGTTCAAAGGATACTTTTTAGAATCGGCGTCATTAGCCGTTTTGGCGACATTTGCCATGATGTAATCTCCTGGCCCCCTCGGGCTCTTCAGTTGATTGTAGTTGGCGTGCTCTTTAAAACCGTCCTAACTATTGGACTGAGTCGCCCGGTAAGGGGCAGCCCAGAATCCGACGAGCACGAGAGGCATCGGATTCGATCGCGGCTCGAAGTTCCTCGAGCCCAGAAAACTTTTTCTCTCCACGCAGGCGTTCCACGAATTCGACCTCAACGATGCGACCATACGCATCGCCCTTCCAGTCAAAGACGTTCGTCTCTAGCAAATAGCGCCCGTCTGAGGCGACGGTCGGCTTTCTGCCAATGGAGGCCACACCGTTTAAGGTTGCGTGTCCTAAGCCCTTCACGCGCACAGCAAAAACACCATGCACCGCGGGGTGCGAATGCGATCCCGGCGGAATCGGTGCCATATTAAGCGTGGGGAACCCAAGCGTACGACCGAGTTCTGCACCATGAATGACGCGCCCCGTCATGCTGTAGGGGCGACCCAACATTTGGGCTGCCTCGTAGAGGTTGCCTTCAGCTAAGACTTGGCGAATGCGAGATGAACTGATGCGAGCCGTTTCATGAAAGAGCATCGGCTGCACAAAGACTTCAAAGGGATGCGTTTTACTCATCGCTTCGAGCGTTTCCACGCTCCCTTTGCGATCGCTCCCAAAGCGGAAGTCTTCCCCGACGGTCATCCAGAACGTATCGAGCCCATCAATCAGAATGTCTTTGACAAAGGCTTCTGCGGTGAGGCTCGCCAAAGAATGACGAAAGGGGAGAATGTAGATGCGTTCAATCCCTGTGGCGAGAATACGCAACACTTTGTCGTAGAGCGTGGAGATGCGAGCAACCTCACCACCGTGACCAAAGAAATCTTTGGGGTGGGGCTCAAAGGTCACAACCGAAGGCACAAGACCACGTTCATGGGCTGCCTGACAGACCATGCGTAGGAGGCTTTGATGCCCAAGATGGACGCCGTCAAAGTTGCCAATGGCAATAGCAGACGGGCGCTTTAAGAGCGCAGGAGGTAAACCGCGAAAAACACGCATTTGTTCGACAAAAGTTAAAAAACAGAAGTGTGAGATTTCTGATTATACGGAATTTCACGGGAAAAACCCTACCTCTAGGTAAAATTAACGATAGAATGAGGCGGACTTAGCGCCTCATTGATGGAAAAAGAGGTGAAACTTTCGCCGATTGGGTGAAAAAATCCTCTTTCTCCTCTGGAATCGCTTCATCGTGGGCGGTTTTTCTTTTTTCTAGGAAACCGCTTCAATGCTTTGCTCATCGCGATGACGGTGAGCACCACCAAGAAAAAAGGGGAAGGTAAGAGTGAAAAACATTGTGATTTTGATCTCTGGTCGAGGGAGCAATTTCGAGGCGATTCTGCGCACGGCACGCGAAGAAGATTGGCTCACGAACTGCGGCGCCCGTATTGCAGCGGTGATTAGTAATCGTCCTGACGCCAAGGGCCTTGAAACCGCACGTGACAATGGTATTGAAGCCGTCGCGATTGATCACAAAGCATTCCCCTCACGTGAAGCCTTTGATGAAGCGCTCGCAGAAAAAGTGGCCTCTTACAACCCTGATGTGGTGGTCTTGGCAGGCTTTATGCGCATTCTGACAGAAGGCTTTGTGCGCCAGTTTGAAGGTCGACTCCTCAATATTCACCCCGCGATTTTGCCCCTTTTCCCTGGGCTTGATACTCATCAGCGCGCAATTGATGCGGGTTGCCGCGTACATGGCTCAACCGTGCACTTTGTGAGTCCGGTGCTAGACGGAGGTGCGATTATTGGTCAGGCGATTGTGCCGATTTTGCCCTCTGACGACGCCGACACGCTTGCGCATCGAGGGCTCGTCTACGAACATCAGCTCTATCCGCGCTGTGTGCGTGCCTTGATTGAGGGTCGCATTCGCTTAGAAAACGGTAAGTGCGTCTGCGACGATAAGACGGCACTGGAATTAACGATTTTTGGAGAGGGTGAAACCGCTCACGAATGAGCGAGTCTCCCCAACCCCAAATAAAAGAGAACGAAAAAAATTATGGCTGAAAATTCTTTCCCCAAGCGTCATGTCTTTGGCCGCCCAAAGACGCGTCGCCCCACCGATCGCTTTGAACCTAAGCGCACCGAACGTCAACGCGCCGCAAGTAAGCGCCAGCGCGAAGAAGCGCGTCACGGTTTTGCCAAGGGAGATCAGACGCCTGAAAAGCGTATGGCGCCCTTGCGTCCTGGTCAGGTTCGCATCACGAGTTTGATCGTGGATGAACTTACCCGCGCTTTGAGCGTTATTTTGAAGCTCGACGGGCCAGCAGACGTTTTGATGAAGCTCTTCTTTAAGAGTAGCCCGCATCTTGGCGTACGTGACCGTGGTTTGATCGCTGAGGGGATCTACTACGCGCTTCGCCACTATGCATCCCTTCGCTGGGCAATGCGTCCTGTGCATCCCGATCGTGCGCCACGCTTGGCTGCTTTGGTGACGCTCGCTCGTCAGCACGGGATTGAAGCCCTTCCGCCCAACTCGATTGGTCGCGAAGAAGGTCCTTTGAAGAACATTTTGGCCGCGAAAATTGAAGACGCGCCCGCTCATGTACGAGCTGAACTTCCGCAGTGGCTTTTTGACTTGATTGAAGCGCAGTATGACGACACAGCTGTGCTTTACCCAGCGATGCTCGAAGGCGCTCCGCTTGACTTGCGCGTGAACCTTTTGAAGGCTAACCGTGAAGAAGTCTTAGCTGAACTCGAAAAGAACGGCGTGCAAGCCTTTGCAACGCCTTATAGTCCCGATGGGATTCGCCTGCCGACAAAACCTGGTCTCACGCAGTGGCCAATCTACAAAGACGGTTTAGTCGATGTGCAGGACGAAGGAAGCCAGCTGATTGCGCGCTTAGTGCATCCGCATCGTCGTGAAATGATTTGCGACTTCTGCGCTGGCGCTGGTGGTAAGACCTTGGCGATGGGCGCTTTGATGCGCTCGACGGGGCGCCTCTACGCCTTTGATGTGAACGAAAAGCGTCTGAACGGGATGCTTCCGCGTATGCGTCGCGCGGGCTTGAGTAACGTGCACCCGATTGCGATTCGCAACGAAAAAGATAATCGCGTCAAGCGCCTCCAAGGGAAGTTTGATCGCGTCTTAATCGATGCGCCTTGCTCTGGGACGGGCACCTTCCGTCGCAATCCTGACTTGAAGTGGCGCCTTTCTCCTGCGGAAATGGATCGCATCAACGAGATTCAGAAGAACATTTTGGAAGAGGCCTCAAAGCTTGTGAAAGCAGGCGGTCGCCTCGTCTATGCTACGTGCTCGATGATTCGCCGTGAAAACCAGGATGTGGTGGAAGCTTTCTTAGCGGCTCACCCCGAATGGCATCTTGTGCCAGCGCTTGAAGTGTTGGCGCAGCAGGGCATCACTTTTGACCCTGAAGCGGCTAAGCGCTTTGGTGACTACTTCCAGATGCTCCCACACGTGCACAACACCGATGGCTTCTTTGCCGCGGTGCTCGTGAGAGACTAAGCTCTCTACGAACGACATAACAAGAAACCCGTGAAGGAAAGTGCTTCTTTCACGGGTTTTGTTTTATCTGGAAAAAGAATAATGGGGAATCGTCTCTCTAAGAGTCTATTTAATTAATTGATTTATTGACAATACATATTTTAAAGATGTGGACTGTTTAATTTGATTTAACCAGGAGTTTTCTAACTTCTATAGGGAGATTACTAATATAAAAATATCAAGTGAATCAACTGGTTGATTCTGTATCGCTGTGAGAGTAGCTAGTCAATAAATCTTTATTTAGTTATTGATTTCTTCCATATAGTAAAATGTTTCCTTTAAAAATTCTGTGTTAGGATAGAATCTGAAAGACCAGATTCTTACGCGCCGTTGACCGCGACGCCACCTCCATGACCACCGATGAAGAGAGATTAGAGTTTCGGACCGATCTTTTCCTTGTTTTCTTACTGGACCTTCCTGTCACTTTCTTCATTTGCCGTGGCGACCAGACTCAATGAAGAGATATATCATGACGAAAAAAGTCACTTTCGCTAAAACGCCTCTTGCTTTAGCCTTGCTTCTTACTTTTTGTGCTCCTCTACAAGCAAGTTTGATTCTTCCCATTAAAACTGATCAACAGTTCGAAACTGATACCACCATTGATTACGATGGCGACATGGTGATATACGCTGATCATTACGCCCCCACTCACATCCATATTGCCGATGATGCGGTGCTAACTATCAATTCCAACGTTACTCCAGAGAGAGTGGCGCAATCTGGTTCAAGTGCAGCAATGATGGGGCGCATTATTGATGCAACGCGCGATAGCGTTATTTTTAGTGGGGGAGAGCTTAGACTGAATAAAACAGACTACTACGCAGCAAGGGAAAATGTTTCCGCAGAGCAACAAACCTTCATTCGCTCTTCTGATTTCTACCAGGCTGAGCATAAAGAGATACGATTCGACAATAAGAAAACCGTGATGAAGGGAGCGCTTCCGTATGGCTCTATGCTGATCGGTAACGTTGCTTTGATTTTTAATGGAGAGACCGAAATAACCCTTGATAGAGGGGAAAGTTTGTCTAAGGCGAGTTCTGTGATAGGAGGACTGGTTCAAGGAGGGGCTCTTTTTGAAATCAAGAAAGGGGCGAAGATTTCTCTAATTGCAGGGAAGAATGATAACTTTACTCAAGGACTTCAGCTGGGTTCAGGAGGTAATGCGTTATTTGATGGGGTTGTCACTTATGACCTTGATGCACATGGTAGTTCAGCGCATCAATACGGCATCTTCACCTATAAACTGGAAAATGAACCCACTTATACGCCCCAAGAAAAACTCATAGAGTCCAAGGGAACCTTGCAGTTTAATTTGCATGGCGGTTTCAAAGAAAAAACTTATGTTTATGGCATCAAAACCTATAGAGATATTGCCTTTAATAAGTTAGGCATTGCAGCCAATGATGCCAAGTCTGCCTATGGTTTTTTACTCGATTCAAAGACCGATAAAACCACACCAACAAAGATTTCTGGAACCGACTATAGCTTTACGAGCGAAAATGCAGGACAGGCGATTGGTATCTACATTCTTAAAGGCATCCCCGGTGTTGTTGATATAGGTAGCTACAACTTTAAAACGCAAGATGTTACCGATGCTTGGGCTATTTTCGCAGGAGATGGTTCTGTTAGTTTGAAAAAACTGATGGTTGATAATGGAGCGAATAAGAATAACTACGGGATCAGAGCCACCGGCACTGCCAATGTGACGGTAGCGGATGATTTTACTGTTGCGGCACAGAACCCTATTAGCGCGAGCAATACCGCTCTCGTCGATGTGAAGAAAAACTTCATCTCCAACTCCACCAGTATGATCGTGGCGACCAACGATGCCAAGGTCTTGATCAACAAAGAAGGCGCTGGTGCTGTGCAATTTACTGGGGGTACTGAGAGAGTCGGCAATGCAACGCTTGATATAACGCTAGGTTCCTGTCAAGAAAAGCCCTCTTTCTGGAAAGTTCTCACGTTGGTCGCAGGCACGCCTTCTACGCTTAGCCACTTGACGCTAGGAGAGAACGCACAAATGCACTTCTTTGTGAGTGATGCGTCGTTTGTGAATAGCGAAAGTGGTACCTCAATGGTGAACGTCTTGGGTGACGCACCTGTCGCTCTGAAAAAGCACGAGAAGTCGGGGATTGTTCTCATCAACAATATGGGCGCCGACTTTACCGTGGGCGATGTGATTGGACTCATTTCCAGCACTAACGGCTTCACGTTGGACGCAACGGCGATTAAGGCTAAAGAAGATCTCGCTGATCTCAAGCAGGAGTTGAGTGTGGTCACTCCCCGCTCTTTAGTGCAGTTGCAAGAAACGGCGGTTGGAAAAGACAGCTACGATTTGCTTCTGGAAACGGATAACCGCTTAATTGCCAAAATTAAAGAGCCGCCCAAGCCAGAACCCAAACCCGAACCGAAGCCGGAACCTAAGCCTGAGCCAAAACCAGAGCCCAAGCCTGAACCGAAACCTTCGGTGATCAACCCGCAGACGGATGCGATGATGGAATCCTCCGTTTCGGCCTATGGAACGCTCTTTGCCGCAGACGATTTGTTTGTTGACAGTGTTTTGCGCTCTCACAATGGTCAGCATCGAGAAGGTCTCTTTGCGGCAGCGCGTGCTGGCAAGTGGGCGATCGATACGCGAACGGATCTTGATATGGATATCGTCACGGGGCTCGTTGGCTACGCGAAGCGTAACGGGGCTTCGGAGATCGGTGGCTTCCTTGAAATAGGTCACTCTTCTTACGACACGATGACCTACGCCAAGATCGGCAACGTTGAGGGCAAAGGTCGCCACAACTACGCGGGCGTTGGTCTTTATGTGGACTATGCCACGCCAGTGGACGGCTTGAAACTCACGGGTTATGTGAAGGGTGGGGCGTTCTCCAACCACTTTAACGCCGAGCTCATTGGTCAGAAGGTCACCTTTGATCGCACGAACGCTTATTGGGGTGTGCATCTTGGGGCGCATTATGACTTTGACGTAGCAAAACTTCGTAGTCGCACTTTCTTCTCCTACTTCTACGACGGGATGAAGTCGAGCGCTTACGACATCGCTGGCACTGAAAAGCTGGAAGGCGCAACGTTTAACTACGACACCCTCCAAGCTCATCGTGTCCAAGTGGGTAACCTTTTTGAATACCAGTACACGCCAACGCAGCGCCCATACTTTGGTCTGACGCTTGAACAAACGATTAGCGCTAAGGCTAAGGGCACTGCTACCGATAAGGATGGCACGCTGAAACTTACCTCGAGCGATATGGCAGGCACTACGGGTATTCTCTCAGCGGGTTGGAACTACACCAATCCTGCGGATACCTTTGAGTTTGAAGTAGGTGTCAATGGCTATGTTGGCACTCGTCAAGGTGTCTCTGGACAAGTTCAGGCGAACTGGAAGTTCTAAGCAACTCTAAAAAACACGCTAGGAGAGGGCTCCCGTACTCGTTGGTCACTGATAGACCAATAAGTGCGGGAGTTTTTCTTTTCTGTGAAAGAGAGAAGTTGCAAATACGCAACAAAAAAGCGCTCTTTAACAAGGGTTGGGAGGAGAGTCAAAATCGCGTAAAAGCTTCTCTAAGAAGAGTTTAGGGAGAATAAGCCTTTTGTGAGCAAAAAGTGAAGCGTTAAATTAAAAATAAAGTCGTGATTTATAAGAGGGAGTCGCCTTATACTGTAGGGATACCGAAGACTTTTTTGTCATGAAGTTTTCTCTGACCAACAACCTCCAACAAAGACCCATTCTGTAGATCTCTCGACAGCTTCTCTCCATGAAAGAGTCTTTGTTTATTCGATTTCTTATTGCCTAGCGAGACCTACTATGAGATCGACTCTTCAATTCAGCAAAACACCTCTTGCCTTAGCACTCACTTTTGCGCTTTGCTCAGTGGCTTATGCGGCGAATCCTATCGTTCCCGATCGTGATTACGGCACCGAAACCATCGAAGTTGATGGTCCTGTTGTTTTGGCAACGCGTGCTGGTGAAACCGTCACACTTAATATCACGGAAGGTGAAACACTGACGCTTGTCGGGAAAGTGAGCCAGACAACGCTCAAGAAGTCAGAAGAAGGGACGGTCATTGATGGGACCAAAGGCAATTTGACCGTCACGGGTGGCAATTTAGTCCTCTCAAGAGCGGATTTGAAGGAGTTTGCTCCCGATAGCAATCTCTCCACGAAAAAGCAATCCATCATCAATGGCTATAACGCCAGTGCGGGGACTCAACTAGTTTTCTCTAACGCGAGTACCACGTTAACTGGGTCGACGCCACAAGGGATTCGCCTCAATAAAGATATTGCCTTGAGCGCAACTAACGGCATGACGATTAAGCTCGACCGTACCCAAATTCCAACGGTTGACGATGAGGCAATTGGAATTGACTTGAGAGATACGGCAACGCTGACTTTCGGGAGTGGTGGGGCATCTTCTATTGAAATAAAAGGCGCTCCCAAGGACAAAAATGTGGCAGGGGTGAGGCTCTACGCAGATAGTAAGGCAACCTTTGAAGGAGATTTAGGTATCACGGTCGAAGGTGGGACAACCACTACAGCTGCTATCGATTTAGGTAAAGGAAACGGTTCCTTTAAAGCGAAAAAAGCCACCGTCAAAGTGGACGGCTCCAACAATGTCATGGGCCTCAACGTGGCGAAGGACAGTAACTATACGACCGAGATGGATGAGTTGACCGTCAAGAGTGAAGCCTCTCGAAATGGCTATGGGATGCGAGTCGACGGTGGTGGCACGCTCAAAATAAAAGATTTAAAGGTAACGCTTGATAATGCGACAAGACAAGCTCGCGGGATTATGTTCCAGAGCAATACCACCATGACGTTGGATGTCGATGATCTCTCTATCACGACGAATAACGCGGGTAGTGCTTATGGCATTTATCTCTCAAACGGTACGGTAGTTGCAAACTCAGCCTACATTGAAAACAATGGCGTGGCAGCAGGCGAAGCGAACTATGGCATCGTGACGAGAAAGACTGGGAAAGTGATCATTAAGCAGGGTTTGGTCACTAAGGCTCCTGTTGCGATTGAAACTCAAGAGACTTCCACAGTTGATGTTGAGCAAGGCTTCATGGCACTGGGGACGAGCGTGCTTAGCGCAACAGACACCAGTACGTTGAAAATTAATAGCCAAGGAACGGAGGCTGTGTTATTCAGTGGGGTGACTTTAAAAGAGGCCGGCAGTACTCTTGAAATGACTTTGGGCGGCCTCAGTGCCGCACCAGGGACGCAATCGTATTGGAATGTTTTGTCGCCAAATGCGGCAACTCCTGAAGGCAAGGTTTCTACGCTCAGTAAACTCACGCTCGGGAAGTATGCTCGCCTCAACTTCTTTGTCTCAGACGCCGACTTCGTCAATGGCACGCACGACATGATTAAAGTCGAGGGCGACACGCCAGTCGCTTTCTTGTCGGGTGATAAGACGGGTATTTCGATTGTGAAAGCGGGTGAGATTGAGTTCAAGCCCAACGACAAGATCGGCTTGATCGGTAGTGAGAAGGGATTTACTTTGGATGGTAGCACGCTTGCTGCGGGCGCGAACCTTGAAAAACTCAAACAAGATTTGATGGACTTGAGCGTCACTCAGGTTGATAGTTTGATTGCTTGGAAAGATTCAGAATTGAAGAAGGATCAATATGATCTGCTTCTCGATACGGACAAACGCTTGGTGGCGACGATTAAAGAGCCGCCAAAGCCAGAACCCGAGCCCGAGCCCGAGCCAAAACCCGAGCCTAAACCAGATCCCGAACGCATCCTCAATCCGCAAACGGATGTGTTGATGGAAGCTTCTGCTTCTTCCTATGGCACGCTTTTTGCGGCGGACGATTTGTTTGTGGATAGCGTCTTGCGCTCTCGTCGCGGTCAGCACCCTGAAGGACTCTTCGCGGCTGCGCGCTACGGTCGCTGGTCTATTGATACCAACACGGATATTGACGTGGATATCGTGACGGGGCTTGTGGGCTACGCTAAGTGCTTTGATAACGCTGAGTACGGTGGCTTCCTTGAAATGGGCCATGCTTCTTACGACACGATGGCCTATGCGAAGATTGGCGACGTGCTGGGTCACGGTCGCCACAACTACGCGGGTATCGGTCTTTATGCCGACTATGGCACGTCGGTTGAAGGCTTGAAACTTACTGGCTACCTGAAGGGCGGCGCCTTCTCGAACCACTTGAATACTCAATTGGTGGGCCAGAAGGTGAAATTTGACAACACGGGCGCTTATTGGGGCGTGCATCT
Source organism: uncultured Sutterella sp. (assembly GCA_905197905.1). Classification (GTDB taxonomy): domain Bacteria; phylum Pseudomonadota; class Gammaproteobacteria; order Burkholderiales; family Burkholderiaceae_F; genus Sutterella. The sequence goes on from CAJKAP010000011.1 coordinate 53,824, forward strand.
TGGGACGCACTATGACTTCCAGTTGAGTAAGCTCCGTAGCCGTACATTCCTCTCTTACTTTTACGATGGGCTGCAGTCTTCCTCCTATGACGTCGCTGGCACAGAAGCAATTGTGGGCGCGAGCTTTAAGTTCGATTCGCTCAACGCACACCGTGTGCAGATTGGTAACCTCTTTGAGTATGACCATTCCGCCACATTGCGTCCATACTTTGGTCTCACGTTTGAGCAGGTCTTGAGCGCTGAGGCTAAGGGAACGGCGACGGATAAGACTGGCACGATGACACTGCGCTCTAGCGATATGGAAGGCTCGACGGGGATTATCTCGGCGGGTTGGACGTACCTCAACGAAGCGCAAACGTTTGAATTTGAAGTTGGTGTGAATGGCTATGTAGGTGCCCGCCAGGGTGCCTCGGGTCAGGTTCAGGCTAACTGGAAGTTCTAAACGAACTTTTCACCTAACACGCTAGGAGTGTACTCCCGTACTCTTTGGTCACTTATAGACCAAAAGGTGCGGGAGTTTTTCTTTGTCTGAGGAGATAAGTGGTGAAATAGCAACACTTTTGAAGACCAACAAAAAAGAAAGTAAAATCTGCGTCAAATCAAAACCGTGTCAATTGCTTCTCTAAGAGTAAATTTTCATAAGTTGATCTCTTTTTGGTCTTATTTTTGCAGTACAGAAGAAAAATTAGTTAGTGATTTATAAAGGAAAAAACGCTCTATACTGGAAATATGACAATGGCTAATGTATCATGAAAATTTCTACTTGACCATAAATATTGCAACAAAGACCAATCCCTCCTAATCAAGTTCCACCGTTCTTGAGCTTCGTGTCTTTGACGCTCCGATTTTCTATTCGCTAAAGAGACTTATCATGAGAAAGACTCCAGCTTTCACAAAAACTCCCCTCTTCCTCGCCATCACGCTCGCACTAAGCGCAGCAGCTTACGCAGCTGATCCTATTGTTCCACAAGGCACTTACGGTACCCAAACAATTGAAGTCGATGGTCCAGCTGTGCTGAAGCCTGGTGCAGGAGAAACGCAGACTCTCAATATTGCTGATGGCGAAACTTTGACGCTTGTCGGCAAAGTGAGTGATCTCAGCTCGCCCTATCTTCAAACTGGTACGGTAATTGATGTAAGAAAAGGCAGTTTGACCGTCACTGGTGGAAATTTAGTTCTTTCAAGAGATGATTTTAGAAAAAGATTTCCCAATAACGTGAGTATAGATGCTCAAAACCAGTCGATCATTAATGGGTTAGACGGGAGCAGTGGCGGAAGTTTGACCTTCAATAACGCTAGTACAAAGCTAGAAGGTACGACACCTTACGGGATTAGACTCGACCAAGACGTTGGTCTCACGGCCAAGAATGGTTTGGTGATTAATCTCGATCGATCGCAGATAGGGGGGGCCAGGGGTTAATCTAATGGGGGTTGAACTCTATAAGACATCTTGGCTAGATTTGGGAAGTGGTGGAGAATCGTTTATTGTGATCAAAGGTGCTGCAGGAGACGGAGCCATGACAGCATTGAGATTCTGGGATGGTAGTAATGGGAAAATTCAGAATAGTCTACAAATTGATATGTCCCACCACGCGAACTCTCAGTCTCCGGGAATGGTAGGAATTGAGTCCGAACGCCTTAACGGTTATGCCGAGGAGAACGCAAAAGAAATTGTTTTTTCTGGACCTGTCAAAGTTACCATGAATGGGCTTGCCAAAAAGGGTAATGGGCGTGCTGTACGTAGTAACCGAAGTATGACTTTTGAAAAAGGCCTCACTGTCATAGCTAGTGGTATTGATCGAGGTACTGGACTCGAAACGATCGGTGGAATCAACGGCACCCCAAATCTGAAAGTAAAGGGCGATTTTAGCTACACGCTGGATTCTGGGAAACAAATTGAAGTTATCCAGATGTTGGCAGGGACTTCCTCTGTTGTTACGTTAGATGACGTAAATATCACTGCGAAGAATACAGAAGATATTTCGGCTATCAGAACTGGGCAAGACCAATCGCGCCTGTTCACAGCAAAAAATTTCACATTTACTACGGAGGATACTGGGACAGCACGAGGGTTCTTCGGCATCAGCGGGGATCTAACCTTTGATAATTTTTCAATGAAAACTGAAAGAACTCAAACTGTTTTCGGTTTATTTCCTCAGGTAGCACAAGATACCAAAATTACCGTCAAGGAAGAATTTGGGCTAGTAGCAACTAACGCTGAAAGTTTGCAAGGTTTCCGTTTAGTGACAAATAAACCGACAAATGATAAGCCCAACAGAGTCATTCTGAATCTGAATAACGTAAACATGTCGGCATCGGGACCGAAGCTAAATAGTGTCTATGGGATTGTTGCTGGTAGTGGTATTAGTGAAGTGACAATGAACGATTGGCAACTCCAATCTTCTGCAACAACGACCGCTTACGGGATTTACTCCTCAGGGAGTGGTTTTTTGAATGCTAAAAAGGCCACATTGACGCTTGATAATTCTAATAAAGCTAAAGGATTGGAAACTGCTTCTACCAGCACTTTTGCGACAAATATCGATGAGCTTACGCTTACGACCAACTCTTCAAAGACAGTCACAGGGGTGCACGGAAATGGTAAAGGGTCTCTAAACTCCAAGCAGACCACGATGACGATTAATAACGCCACAACTCAAGCTATAGGGATTTACACTGTAAATAGTGAGTTCAAAGCGGATATTGAGAAACTAAGCATCACAGCGAATGCTCCTGGGAACGTCTACTCCGTTTATTTGAACGGAGGAAGCCTTACTGCAAAGGAAGCAAATCTACAAAATAACGATGTCACTGGTAAGAATAATTATGGGATCGTGACCAGAAATAGCGCGCAAGTGACAGTTAGAGATAGCCTGACGACAAAGGCAGAAGGAGCTATTGATGCAGGAGGAACTTCAACGGTCGATGTAGAGCAGAGTTTCAAGAGTCTTGGTGAAACCTTTATTCTCACTTCTGATACTGGCGTAGCGAAAGTGAATAGTAAAGGCACAGGAGCAGTTGAATTTACTGGAGCAACTGCAAAAACGGACAACTCTACCCTAGAAATGACCTTGGGCGGCACAGCCTCTGCGCCAACGACGCAGTCCTACTGGAATGTGGTTGCTCCGTCTTCTGACACCCCAGAAGGGAAGGTCTCTACGCTGAGTAAGCTCACTCTCGGCAAGAACGCTCGCCTGAATTTCTTCGTTGAGGACAATACCTTCATTAATAGCGCTCTCGACATGATTCATGTTCAGGGGGAAACCCCTGTGGCGCTGATGTCGGGTGACAATACTGGTATTTCGATTGTGAAGGTGGGCGACGATATTACATTCGCAGTCAACGACAAGATTGGTTTGATCAATAGTGATAAAGGCTTCACGTTGAACGGTAGCACGATTGCTGCGGGTACCAAGCTTGAAGACCTGAAGAAAGACTTGATGGACTTGAGCGTGACTCAGATCCAAAGCTTGATTTCGATGCAGGAAAAGGAACTGAAGAAGGACGGCTACGACCTTCTCCTTGATACGGACAATCGTTTGATTGCCACTATTGTGGAAAAGAAGACGCCGCCCGAACCAGAACCTAAGCCCGATCCTGAGCCCAAGCCTGATCCGGAACCGAAACCCGATCCAGAACCGAAACCCGATCCTGAGCCAAAACCAGACCCAGAACCGAAGCCTGAGCCCACCCCCATCATTAATCCGCAAACGGATATCGTGATGGAATCCTTGGTGTCGGCCTACGGGACGCTCTTTGCCGCAGACGATTTGTTTGTGGATAGCGTCTTGCGTTCTCGCCGCGGCCAGCACCCAGAAGGGCTCTTTGCAGCCGCTCGCTACGGTCGTTGGGACATCGATACGCGCACGAACCTCGATATGGATATCGTGACGGGTTTGGTGGGTTACGCCAAGCGCAATGACAACGCTGAATATGGTGGCTTCCTTGAAATGGGCCACGCGTCTTACGACACGGTCGCCTATGCGAAGATCGGTGACGTCTTAGGTCACGGTCGCCACAATTATGTGGGTCTGGGGCTTTACGCTGATTACGCCACTTCTGTGGAAGGCTGGAAACTCACGGGTTACTTGAAAGGTGGGGCATTCTCCAACCACTTCAACACTCGCTTAGTTGGCCAGAAGGCGAAATTTAACAACACGGGCGCATACTGGGGCGTGCACCTGGGGACGCACTACGACTATCAGATGAAGAAGTTGCGTAGCCGTACGTTCTTCTCGTACTTCTATGATGGTCTTGAAGGTTCGTCGCACAAGGTGGATGGTACCGACAAACTCGCAGGCGCTTCCTTTAAGTTTGATGCGCTCCACGGGCATCGTGTGCAGATTGGGAATCTCTTTGAGTATGACCACTCACCAACGCTTCGCCCATACTTTGGTCTCACGTTTGAGCAGATCTTGAGCGCGAAGGCTGAAGGGACGGCTACCGATAAGAACGGTACGGTGAAACTTCGCTCGAGCGATATGGAAGGTTCGACTGGGATTATCTCAGCGGGTTGGACCTACCTCAACGAAGCGCAGACCTTTGAATTTGAAGTTGGTGTGAATGGCTACATTGGCACTCGTCAGGGTGTCTCTGGCCAGGTTCAGGCCAACTGGAAGTTCTAATGAATGGTCTCACGAGTTAAGGGCAATCTAGCCTTGTCCTAGCTTTATCCTCTGCTCCCAACTGGGTTTGCCTGGTTGGGAGTTTTCTTTGGGTGAAAAAGAAATAGGGCGCCGTCACGTTCTCTAGAAGAGAGGTGACAACACCCTATAAAAGCAAAAAGCCCGGCTGCATCTATGCCGAGCTTTTTCGCCTTGAAACAGTCACTCGATTTATTTGAGCTTGGTTTCTTTGTAAACCACATGCTTACGAGCCACAGGGTCAAACTTCGAGATTTCCATCTTACCAGTAGAAGTCTTCTTGTTCTTCGTCGTGGTGTAGAAGTGACCAGTGCCGGCCGTAGATTCGAGCTTAATCTTTTCACGTGCGCCTTTCGCCATGGTGAACTCCTATTAGATTTCGCCGCGGGCGCGAAGGTCCGCTAACACAGCATCAATACCAATCTTATCAACCGTACGAAGGCCAGCCGTCGTCAAACGCAGACGAACCCAACGATTTTCGCTTTCAACCCAGAAACGGCGATACTGCAGATTGGGCATAAAACGACGCTTTGTTTTATTGTTCGCGTGCGAGACGTGATGGCCGACCATCGGCGCCTTACCGGTGACTTGACACACTCGTGCCATCTCTAACTCCAGTCAAAATTTGAATAAAACATCTCGCTGGCCAGTACCTCAAACTAGGTTTAAGGAAGCCACGCGAGCACAGAAAGAAAAAAATTATACGCTAAAAAGGTTCTCTATTTCCACTCGAAAGGACAAAAAAATGCCTTCGAGCTGATTTCCCCACAGTGTCAGTACAGGGAATCGCGAACATAGAAAATTTGAAGCGTGGAGCGCATTGTACCGATTTTTTCGCTCAATGTGTAGGTTCGGCGCAACTTTTTTTCAAAAATTCTCACCTTCATTCCTCGGAAAGCCTTCTCGTTTGGGGATTTGACGCGTCTGATACATCAAGAAAAAAGAGCCTGCCCTTGATCCTAAGGACAAGCTAAACGTTCTCAGGTACAATCTTCCTGCATTCTTATTGCATCTCTAGATAACAAATAAACAAGACCCTTATGAAGATTTTGCTTGCTCAGCCCCGCGGTTTCTGCGCGGGTGTGACCCGTGCGATTGCGATTGTGGAGCGCGCGCTCCTCATTTATGGTGCCCCGATTTACGTGCGCCATGAAATCGTGCATAACCGTACGGTGGTGAACAATTTGCGTGAACGCGGTGCCGTTTTTGTGGAAGATCTCTCGGAAGTGCCTGCCGGCTCGACCGTGGTCTTTTCTGCGCACGGTGTGCCTCGTGCTGTCTCGGAAGAAGCTGCTCAACGCGGATTGCGCGTTTTTGATGCCACGTGTCCGCTGGTGACGAAGGTGCACCGCGAAGTGGGTCGTATGCGTGAGCAGGGCCGTCGCATTCTGATGATCGGTCACGCTGGTCACCCAGAAGTCGAAGGCACGATGGGGCAAGTGAAAGACGGGATTGAATTGATCGAAACGGTGGACGATATTAATAGTCTTCCTTATAACGATCAGGACAGCTTGGCTTATGTGACGCAAACCACAATTAGTGCGGACGACAGTCAAGGGATGATTGATGCGCTTCGTAAGCGCTTCCCGCTCATTCATGAACCTAAGCAGCAAGATATTTGCTACGCCACGCAAAACCGCCAAGAAGCGGTGAAGCAGTTGGTGCGCGCTGGGGTGGATTTAGTGCTGGTGATTGGGTCTGTCACGAGCTCGAACTCGAACCGCTTGCGTGAAGTCGCTGAACGTGAAGGCACGCGCGCTTATTTGGTTGATACCGCTGAGCACGTGGATCCTGCCTGGTTTGAAGGCGTGAAGAGCATCGGCGTCACCGCTGGCGCTTCCGCTCCCGAAGAACTCGTGCAAGGCGTGGTGAGCTACCTCGTTGAGAAATTTGGCGCAGAACCTGCTGTTGCACTCGAAGGGGTAGAAGAGAATGTGGCTTTCCCGCTACCTAAGGGACTTTGGGAAAGTGATTTAGAAGAAAGTAAACAGCACGGTTAAAAACGTTTTTCTTTGATGAGAGTAGACTAAAAGACATTCAAAAACTCTCGCGAGAAACTTTTGAAGGCGTCATGTCGGGAGGAATTGACATGGCGCTTTCTTCTTTTTTAAGCACTAATAGACAGAAGGAATGCACAAAGATGGCAAAAGAAAAACATCAAAGTTTAACGCCCGCCACGCAGTGGCTCAAACAGCACAAAGTGACGTTTGATGAACATTCTTATGAATATGAAGAGCACGGTGGCGCGCTGCAGGCTGCCCGCGAATGCAATATGGATCTGCATCAGGTTGTCAAAACCCTCATCATGGAAGATGAGCACGCCAAACCCTTGGTTATTTTGATGCATGGGGACTGCGATGTGTCGACCAAAAACTTGGCGCGCCAGATTGGGGTGAAGTCGATTTCGCCTTGTAAGCCTGAACAGGCCCAGCGCAACTCTGGCTATATGGTCGGAGGCACAAGCCCCTTTGGGACGCGCAAGCAGATGCCCATTTATGTGGAAAAGACGATTCTCGACTTTGACCACATCATTATTAATGGCGGGCGTCGAGGCTACCAGGTAGGGATTGATCCGAAAGTGTTGGTCGACATCCTGGGCGCCAAGCCCGTGGAATGCGCCATCGCGAAGTCCTAGGCCACTTAAAGGCGCAAAAAACGCAAAAGCCCGTACTTCATGAGTACGGGCTTTTCTCATTTTGGCGTCTAGTTTTAGAGCGTTTCAAGTCCCCAGCGAGGACGAACGCCAAAGGAGCGGTTCTTTCGCAAGGCCTCACGCTCTTCTTCACTCATCGCTTCGTAGCGAGCAAGGCCAGCGGCGGCAATCATCGCGCCATTATCGGTACAAAGGCGCATTGGCGGGAAGAAAATCGTGCCACGACGGCGCTCGACTTCTTGCGTCAAGCGAGCACGAAGCTGTTTGTTGGCGGAAACGCCACCTGCGACCACCACGTTTTTAAGCCCTGTTTGCTTCATCGCTTTCACGACCTTAGTAGCAAGCACATCCGTGACGGCATCCACAAACCCGCGCGCTAAGTCGCGACGGAATTGCTCATCGTTAACATCTTCTGCTTGGTGCACCGCGGTTAAGACGCTTGTCTTGAGCCCAGAAAAACTCATATCAAGGTTGGGCGAATGAATCATGGGGCGAGCAAGTTCAATCGCACCAGGGCGACCTTCTTCTGCCAAGGCAGAAACCCCTGGACCACCAGGGTAGGGGATGCCTAAAAGCTGTGCGGTCTTATCAAACGCTTCGCCTGCGGCATCGTCCAACGTTTGCCCCAAAATTTCGTAGGAGCCAAAGTGATCAACACGCATCAACTGCGTGTGTCCACCCGAGACGAGCACGGCTAAGAAGGGAAATTCTGGCGCAGGGGTAGCTAAGCGAGCGGCTAAGAGGTGACCCTCTAAGTGATGAATCCCAAGGACTGGCACGTCAAGTGCCCAGCCCAGAGCATGCGCCACGCAGTTACCTACCAAAAGAGCCCCAGCGAGTCCAGGACCCTCGGTAACGGCAATGGCGTCGATGTCTTCACGGCGCTTATTGACTTTGGAGAGCACTTCGTCCAAAAGCACAATCGTGCGACGAATATGGTCGCGACTGGCTAACTCCGGCACCACACCACCATAAGCACGGTGCATGTCGATTTGAGAGTGAAGTGCGTCAGCGAGGAGCCCCTCTGTGTCAGAGATGAGCGCTACGCCTGTTTCGTCACAAGAGGATTCAATACCTAAGACCAGCATAAAAAAGCTTTCGGAATAAAAAGAAAAAAGGAACTCTCTATTTTAACACTCGAAAAGTTCGGCGTTAAAGTGAGGAGATGAGGCAAAGTGGAAAGAAGGAGTGGTGAAGAATGAAAAAAATTGCCCCTTTCTATTGATAAGTGCACCCAATTTGTGAGAAAATGCGCTCTTTGCTTACCTCGCAAAGTACTCGAAGACTGCGTCAAGAGTACCTCTGACGAGGCTTGCTCTCATTGGTCTTGTCCCGGAACCAGACGTGAGAGTTGATTAGTTTTTCCGGGTCATCACATGTTTTTACTGAGGTTAGGTGACTAATGCCTACTATCCGCGTTAAAGAAAACGAACCGTTTGAAGTTGCTCTTCGCCGCTTCAAGCGCACCATCGAAAAGTCTGGTCTTCTTACCGAATTGCGCGCTCGCGAATTCTACGAAAAGCCCACCGCTGAACGTAAGCGTAAGAAGGCTGCTGCTGTTAAGCGTCACTACAAGCGCTTGCGCAGCATGATGCTCCCGAAGAAGCTCTACTAATTTTTAGTAGTGCCCCTCTTCAGAGAAGAGGACGCATCACAGAGCCCGAGCTAGAAATATCGTGCTAGCTCAAGGTTGACTCTCCCACAAAGAAGTGGGGTTTGAGTTCAACAAAGAATTTAAGACAATTTACCCTCACGAAGGATGGTGATGATTAAGGACAGAATCCGCGAAGATATGAAAACTGCCATGCGTTCGCATGATGCGGCTAGTCTGAGCACGATTCGCTTGCTCCTTGCCGCGATTAAGCAGCGTGAGGTCGACGAACAAATTGACGCCGACGATGCTATCGTGCTGCAAGTAATTGCGAAAATGGTGAAGCAACGTCGTGACTCCGTTGAGCAGTATGTAAGTGGTGGTCGTCAGGACCTCGCTGACAAAGAAGCTGCTGAAATCAAGGTTCTCGAAGGCTATTTGCCTAAGGGCTTGAGCGACGAAGAAGTGAACGCAGTGATTGATGCTGCGATCGCTGAAGTCGGACAGACGGGGATGGCCGCTATGGGCAAAGTCATGGGCTTGGTCAAAGCTAAGGTTGCCGGACGTGCAGACTTAGGTAAGGTCAGTGCCTTGGTGAAAGCCCGCTTGACGGCTTAAACTGCGTCACGCCGATCGCATATCTGTTCGCGGGTGCCGTAAAATACGACACAAAGTAACGCAGAGATGCCGCTTTGGGATGACTCCTAAAGCGGCTTCTTCCTTTTTGGGAGAAGCAAAACGCAGCTATCGGGTTTTTGTGTCTAGCGAGAATTTCCTCACACGACTATCCTTAACTTTGACCAACTCGTCCATCTTCACTAAAATAAACAATTCCACTTTTTTTGAGATTCACTAAAAAGGACCCAGGGCATGATTCCAGAGGGATTTATTACGAATTTGCTAGACCGAGCGGATATTGCCGATGTTGTTGGCCGCTATGTTCCGCTCAAGAAGGCTGGCCGTAATCTGATGGCATGTTGCCCCTTTCATAAGGAAAAAACGCCGTCCTTTTCAGTGAGTCCCAATAAGCAGATCTATAAGTGCTTTGGTTGTGGCGCTTCGGGTAACGCCATTGGCTTTATCATGGCCTATGAAGGCGTGGAATTCCCCGATGCCGTGCGTAAGCTCGCTGGGTTCTATGGGATGCAGGTCCCAGAAGATCAGTCGCCCGCCAAGGTGCGTCAACGCGAAAAAGCACGCACGCTCACAGACTATATGAGCGAAGCAGCAGCGTTCTACACGAAGTCTCTCGCCCAATCGCCTCGCGCTATTGATTACCTCAAAAACCGCGCCATTCTTTCTGAAACTGCTCAGCGCTTTGCGCTCGGCTATTCGCCCGATGAGTGGCACTCCTTAAAAGGCCTCTTTGGAGACCGTTATGGCGACAAAGCGCTCGAAGAGTGCGGTCTCGTGAACGTCAAAAACGATCGCCGTTACGATGCCTTCCGCGGCCGTATCATGTACCCGATTCGCAATTCCAAAGGCTTGGTGATTGGGTTTGGGGCGCGTACGATGAATGGCGACGAGCAGCCTAAGTATTTAAATAGCCCTGAAACCCCGATTTACCACAAGGGGAGTGAACTCTATGGTCTCTACGAAGGACGAGACGCGATTCATCAGAAAGGTCGCGCCATTGTCTGCGAAGGCTATATGGACGTGATTCAGCTCTCGCAGGCGGGGTTCACGGAGTCGGTGGCGGCACTGGGGACGTCAATCACAACCGAGCACGTGCATAAACTCTTTAAGCTCGCTGACAACGTCTACTTCTCCTTTGACGGGGATAGCGCTGGGCGTAAAGCAGCTCGCCGCGCTCTAGAAGCAACGCTTCCCGTCATTACCGACATGCAAAAAGCGGGCTTTATTTTGCTCCCGCCTGAGCACGACCCAGATAGTTTGATTAAAGCTGAGGGTCCGCAGGCTTATGAAGCGCAGATTGAAAAGGCCTTTACGCTCACGAACTTCTTAAAGCTTATCCTTACTCAGGGGAAAGAACTGCAGTACGCAGAAGAGCGCGCGAAGATTGTGGCAGAAGCCAAGCCTTTAGTGCTTTCGATGCAAAAGGCGCCTGTGCTGCAGTTAACGGTAATTAAAGAGATTGCGGGGATTGCGCGCTTAACGTCTGATGAAATTCAGCGCCAGTATGGCTTGATGCCCGCCGCACCGCGTCCTCCACAAATGACTCGTACTTGGGGTCGTGGCGGGAGCCGCTATACCTCTAACTATCCTGGTCGCCGTGAAGCTCGCGTGCGCGTCAAGGATATCCGTGAGCGCATGCTCCAGTGCTTTCTCTCGTACCCAGAACTGCTTTCGACTTACAGTCACCAGATTGAAGAAGAATTCTTGAGTACCGAAAATCCCATTGCGCAGAGCATTGTGGAACTCTGGCAACTCTCGGTGGATGAAGATGGACGTGCGGTGCAGTCGACGGCGACGCTCCTCGAAAAGATTAAGGATCACTCCTCGTTTGACTACTTAAAGCGTCTTTTGAACGAAGAGCTTCTTCTCGATACACCACGCGACACAGCAACGCTAGAGGTTCGCCGGTCGTTTCTCGACTTGGAGTTGGAGCGCGTCAATGCTCGATTGGATGAATGTGGCTACACGGGCAATTGCGACCCCGAAGTGGTGCGCCCCTTGATACAACGTCGCGATGAACTGCGCCGTCAGATTCAAGAGTTAGCCGAAAATGAGCGCAACTATCGTCAGCAAGTCGATATTCAGGCGCGCTGGGAGGCGCAGGCCAAGTTGAATGAAAGAATGACGAGGAAGGCCCCAACGGCGCTCTCTGATAACCCCATTGTGCGTCGTTTGCAAGAGCACTTGCGAGGCGCAAAATTGGAAGAAGAGCAAAATGCGCCTGGTGCGCTTCCTTCGGCTGCAGGAACCTCGACAGTGAGCTCTGCACCAGTGGCACCCAAAGTGACGAATACCCCTGTGGAAACGTCTAAAAACCAAGCGCGTGCCGCGTTAAATGCTATTGAGGCGCGCAACCGAAAAACGCAAGCGGTGGCTGCCGCAGTTGGTGCGGCGAGCGCTCCCGCTTGGGGCGAGCCCCCTGTGGCGGAGGAACCCGATCTCTCAGGGGCGGCAGCACCCGAGGAACTCCCTGATGACGTCGCTATCGCCCACGAGGATATTCCTTGGGACGATGCCGCAATGGAAGCTCCACTGGATGATGACGACGAGGGTGAATACGTCTTTGAGGAAGAAATTCCTGATGATGAACACTAAAGAGCACTGAGTGAAAAAAGGCTTAGTGCGAGACGAAAAGAGGCGAAGCGCTTCTCCAAGAGAGAAGAAAATCGCCTCTTTTCTTTTGCTTAGCCACATTTTGAAAAAATCGCCTGCCAAAGTCGGTAAAAAGCTAGGTACAATCCAATATATTCAAGAAAAAAGACGCTGTTCAGAGATTGCCTCATGACGCAAACCTTCGAGCGTCTTTTTGTTTTTATGATTTATTCAAAAAAAAGAGAATTGATTGGAGACAGATTCATGACTTTGGGAAAAACACTCACTCTAGTGATCGTCGGCGCGGCGAGTCTTGCGGCTAGTGCTGCTAACGCTGAAGCACTTCGTATTGGCGCTTTGCCAGCGGCCGACTCGATTGTGCTTTATGTCGCGCAAGATAAGGGCTTTTTTAAAGAAGCCGGACTTGATGTGGAAATCATTCCCTTTAAGTCAGCTCTTGAAATTGGCGCCGCGATGCGTGCCAAGAAGTTGGATGGGCACTTTGGTGACTTGATGAATGTGTTTTCTCAAAACGAACACGGGGTTCCCCAGGCGGTAATTTTGACGACAACGCACACCTCGCCCGAACAACGTAACTTCGCTTTTGTCACTTCTCCCAAAGCGGCCGCCGAGATTAAGTCCTTGGCTGACTTGAAGAAAACCGATACGGCGATGAGCTCTGCGACCATCATCGACTATTTGCTCGACCGCATGAGTGAAGAGCAAAAGCTTCCGGCTGATGCTTTAAATCGCGTGGAAGTGAAGCAAATCCCGATTCGCCTTCAGATGTTGCTCTCGGGGCAAACTCCGACGGCGCTTTTGCCTGAACCTTTGGTGAGTGTGGTGGAAGCTAAAGGTGGTCGCGTGATTTGGGACGACCGCAATTTAAATGAAACGCAGGCGGTGGTGGCGCTTCGTAAAGAGGCGCTGACGGACGCGAACGTGAAGGGCATTCGTGCTGCGGTGGCGAAGGCCGCCCAAGTGGTGGAAGCTTCGCCCGACGAATACCGCGCCGTGATGGTGGAAAAGGGCTTGTTGCCTAAGCCCGTCGCACAGAACTACAAGATGCTCCGCTTCTCGTTCTTTAAGACGGCAGATGGCCTCCCACCACTTCCTACCGAAGTGGAAGTGAAACGCGTTGGCGAATGGATGATGGCGCATAAGATGCTCAAGAACATTCCTGCCTACAGCGAAGTCATCGTAAAATAAGAAGGTTAGGGGAAGGACATTTTTTCCTTCCCCCTTTTTCAAAGGACAAAAAGAGCCGTGGTGGCGCAAGAGAAAATGGAAGGTCTCGCTCTCGAGGTGAAATCCCTCACTGTGGGCTATGAAGGACAGTCGGTCCTGGGACCTTTGAGTTTTAACCTTCCGCAAGGAGGATCCTTAGCCGTGATTGGCGAGTCGGGTTGTGGTAAGTCCACGCTCCTCACCACACTCGCGGGTTTGCATCCGACTATTGACGGCGAGGTGCTCTGGCGCGACCGCGATGCAGTGGTCTCTCTCGAAGAGCACCGCACGAGTTTTGTTTGGCAACGCTTGGGGCTTTTCCCCTGGAAGCGTGTGAAAGAAAACCTTCTTTTGCCACTTAAACTCCACCCAGAGATTTGTCCCACTGAAGAGCGTGAAAGCCGTATTGCGCAGATGGTCTCTCACTTGGGACTCACTGGGCTTGAGAGCCGCTTTCCTGCACAACTCTCAGGCGGCCAGAGCCAGCGCTTGGCGCTAGGGCGCTCGCTTATTTCTCGCCCCGAAGTGCTCTTTATGGACGAGCCTTTCTCGGCATTAGATGCCCTTCTTCGTGAACGCCTTCAAGACCATTTGGCACAATTGCGTCGCACGCACTCAGGCACCATTGTCTTTGTGACGCACGACATTCGTGAAGCGGTCTTTTTAGGCTCACACATCTTGATGCTTTTCCCCAAGAGCTACGGCAAAGCTCCGCAGTTTTTTGCTAACCCTGCGTTTTCCTTTGCGCATGGGGCGGCGGATCGCGATACGGCGCTTTTTGACGAGACGGTGCGAGAAGTGCATCACAACCTGATGACGAGCGGAGGTGCACGATGATGCTCCTTATCCGCTACGCCTTTGGGCTTTTTGTGATTGGGCTTCTCTGGCAAATGGGCTCTTGGTCGATGGGCGAAGAGCTCCTCCCCAATGTTTTCTCGACACTTCAAGCTTTTTGGGAAGCGCTTCAAACCGCTTCTTTCTGGGAAGCGGTGGGGGTGAGTACCTCTCGCTTAGCGATTGGGCTCTTTACTGCGATTGCGGTTTCTTTCCCCTTGGGGCTTTGGATGGGGCACTGTCCTAAAGCTGATAAGGTTTTGAGTCCACTTCTTTTCATTACGTTCCCACTCCCCAAGATCGTGCTTTTGCCGGTTTTCTTTACGCTCGTGGGTTTGGGAGACGCGTCTCGCATTTTGTTGATTGGCTTGACGGTGGGCTACCAAGTGCTCGTTATTATTCGTGACGAGGCGCTCAACTTAGATCCTGCCTATATGAAGGCCTTCCGCTCGATGGGCGGCACCAATTGTCAGGCGATTTGGCACGTCTATGTGCCAGCCGCTTTGCCCGCGCTTTTCACTTCGCTAAAAGTTGCCGCTGGGACCGCCATGGCCGTGCTCTTTTTGGCGGAAAGCTATGCGACAACCTCTGGCTTAGGCTACCTCATCATGGATGCTTGGGGTCTGGGCGATGTGCTCAATATGTTTGTCGCCATTCTTGGCATGAGCCTTTTGGGGCTAGCGCTTTATGGACTCATTGCATTCGCTGAACGACTTTTCTGCCCCTGGATCGTGCGAGGAAAACGTCAGTTTTAAGTCGAGCACTCTCGCTCACTTTTTCTCATCTAGAACAAAAAGTCCTATTTTTTTGCTTAAAGTTTGAGCAAAAAGCATTTTTTTTGATTTTTCTATTAGGGCTTCCCATTAGAGGGCTAACCGTTTTTGTTCCAAATATGGCAAAATTTCCTAACCACATCGGAAAAATTTGTCAAGTAGCTCCCTCAAACTTTTTTGCGTCATTGATTGCGAGCCCTTCGGCAGGCTTTCTTCCCTAGGCGAGGGAAGAGAGAGAAGAGGGAAAAGACGCGAGAGGGAGGTCTCTCTTCGGGGCAAGTCGTTGAGAGGACTTTGGGGAAATTCCTCAAATAGGCGTATAGTTAAGGATACTCACTCCTCATGGAGCACCTTCAAGTCTAGCGGGCAGACATTCATTAGAGTGGGAAAAGGACTAAGAGTAACGAAGCGAATCTCCGTTATGAGGATACCTTTGCTGTTCATTTTTTACATTTTGTGGAAAGTGAAGAGCAAAGATTTTGCGTATTAAGTCCACCATCGGGCAAGGTTGATCGAGAAGCGATCGTGCATTTTTCAAGACGACACTTCACTTCAACTGTGATGAGTGGCAGGATTATTCGCTTGCAATTTCGTGCGTCCCCCAAGGGTGGGGACTTCTGGCGATTATTGAGGTAGGTATGGCTGAAAAAAAGAAATCGACGAGTAAAGTGAAGACCACTGCGGCTGCAGCCCCCAAAGCTGCGAAGACCGCTTCTTCGCCTAAGAAGTCGACTCGTGGAGCAACCAAGAAGACAACAGTGGAAACGACGATTCAAACCTCGGGTTTGACGTTGTCGGTGGAAACTGTGGAACCAAAGAGCACTCGCAAAGCCCCGAAAAAGGCTGTGGAAGTGACGAAGAAAGAGGCAAAGAGCCGCGCCGCTAAGGCGACTCCTGCTGTGGCAGAAAAGCCCGCGAAGGCCGCTGCCAAAACGAAGGCTCCTGCAAAGGCTACGCCTAAGGCTGCTGAAAAGGTACCCGTGAAGGCTCCTGCTAAAGCGCCAGCCAAGGCAAAGACAGCGAAGGCCGTGAAGGCAGAAGTCGTTGCAGAAAAAGCTCCCGCTAAAAAAGCCGCAACGAAGAAAGCCGAAGCGAAAAAAGCGGACGTGAAAAAGGCTGAAGTGAAAAAGACGACGGCTAAACCCGCCGCTAAGCCTGCAGCCAAGCCTACCGCTAAGAAAGCGGAAGAAAAGCCCGCAGCAGCTAAGCCCGCTGCTCGCGCTGTGAAGGCTGCTCCCGCTGCCAAAACGACGAAGAAAGCCGCTCCTGAAGCAAAAGCTACGAAAGCTGTGAAAGCCGCTAAAGCAGAAAAAGCGCCTGCAGAAACCTCTGCCGCCAAGGCGCCTAAGAGTCGTGCTCGCAAAACGACTGAAGAAAAAGCCGCAGCTGCACCAGTTGAAGCGGTGAAGGCAGAAGCCCCTGCCACGCCAGCGAAATCCGAAAAGAAATCTCGCAAGAAAGCCACGGCAAAAGCCGATGTGAAGGCCGAAGAAACGCCAGTAGCACCTACCAAGGAAGAAACGCCAAAAGCCACTTCTAAGCGCCGCTCTGCCAAAGCGAAGGTCGCGAAAGAGGTTGAAGTTGCTGCACCTGCGGAAAAGGTGAAAGCCAAACGCAAAGCCAAAGCGGAACCCATCGTGGAAGAAACTCCCGCTTCCGTGCCTGCCGAAGAAGCGCCCAAAAAGCGCTCTCGCAAAAAGGCCGAAGTGAAGGCTGAAGAAGTTGCTGCGCCCGTTGTAGAGGCCGCACCCGCTGAAGAACCGGCTCCCAAGAAGGTTCGCCGTTCTCGTAAAAAGACGGAAGTTGAAGCTACGGTTGCCCCTGCCGAGGCAACGGTAGCTGAGAAGCCCGCTGAAAAAGCAGAAAAGACTGAAGAAAAGCCTGCTGAAAAAGCCGCGGAAAAGAAGCCTAAGAAAGAGCGTAAGCCCAAGGCAACGAAGCCCACGAAATCGGCTAGCAAGAAAAAGCCCGCTCGTTCTGAAGACGACGATGAAGAAGATGATGATTTAGCCGAGTTCGACGATGACGGAGACGGTGGCGACTTCTTGATCGACGATGATGACGACGGGGACTTTGAAGAAATTCCTGATATCGATGATATTGACGATATCGAAGAGGATGAGGGAGAAGAGGATTCTTCTGAGGAAGAAGAAAACGATCAGCCCACGCCTCGCAAGCGCTCGCGCCGTAGCAAGAAAAAGGACGCTAAAGCGCTCTTAGGTGGCTACGGCACGCAGGAAGAAAGTAACGAAGACCGTCGCACGAAGCTCTACGAATTGATTCGTATGGGTCGTGAACGCGGCTATGTGACCTACGGGGAAATTAACGACAACTTGCCCACGAGCTTGGTCGACGATGATGCCATCGAATCGATCGTGCAGATTTTGGGTAACTTGAATATTCCTGTCTTTGAAACCACGCCTGACGACGATACGTTAGCGATGTTGGGTTCGGACTCGGTCGCAAGTGAAGACGATGCGGATGCGGAAGTCGAAGCTGCTTACTCCACGGTCGATAGCGAATTTGGTCGTACGACCGACCCAGTACGCATCTATATGCGCGAAATGGGCTCTGTGGAACTCTTAAAGCGCGAAGACGAAATCGAAATCAGTAAGCGTATTGAAGACGGTTTGAAGCACATGGTTTTGGCCATCTCTCGTTGCCCAGTGACGGTGGCGGCGATTGTCGATTCGAGCCATGAAATTCGCGATGGCGCGACGCCTATTGACGATATCGTTGACGGCATTGTTACGACGGACGATATGGGTAACGTCGTGGGTCACAATGAAGACGAAACCGATATGGGGGCGTCTGCCATGACCGCCGGTCAGCTCGAAATTTTGCGCGACAAGAGTTTGGAAATCTTTGATCGTGTGGAAGAAAAGTTGAAGGCTCTTCGTGAATTGGCTGAAAAAGACGGTTACGAAGCGAAGTCGCTCGATCCGATTAAGGACGATATTCAGCAAGAATTGATGAGCGTGCGCTTTACCGCTAAGGCTGCCGATAAGCTCTGCGAAGTATTGCGTGCCACGGTAGAAGAAATTCGCGTTTATCAGAAGACCCTTTACGACGAAATGGTTCGCCGTATTGGGATTGATCGCAAATGGTTTATTGAGCACTTTGAAGCACAAGCCTCTGATGCCTCTTGGTTTGACGCCGCGGTGAAGGAATTCCCGCAGCACCAAGAAAAGCTCGAATTCGTGCGTGCTACGGCCCTTGAAGCCATTCGCCAAGTGGGCGAAATTGAAAAGCGTTGCTCGATGCGCGTCAAAGAAGTCTTTGAAATCTACCGTCAGATGACGGCTGGTGAAGCGCAGGCGCGTAACGCTAAGCGTGAAATGACGGAAGCGAACTTGCGTCTCGTGATTTCCATCGCGAAGAAGTACACCAACCGCGGTTTACAGTTCTTGGATTTGATTCAGGAAGGGAACGTCGGCTTGATGAAGGCCGTGGACAAGTTTGAATACCGTCGTGGCTACAAGTTCTCGACCTATGCCACTTGGTGGATTCGTCAGGCTATTACGCGCTCGATCGCGGACCAGGCTCGTACGATTCGTATTCCAGTGCATATGATTGAAACGATCAACCGCATGAACCGTATCACGCGCCAAGTGTTGCAGGAAACGGGTGTGGAACCTGACTCCCGTCGTTTAGCCGAAATGATGGAAATGCCAGAAGATAAGATCCTCAAGATTATGAAGATCGCCAAGGAACCGATTTCGATGGAAACGCCGATCGGGGACGATGACGATTCGCACTTGGGCGATTTCTTAGAGGATACGCAGACGGAATTGCCTTCTGAAGCCATTCACAGCACCTCGCTGCAGGAAACCGTGCATCAGGTTTTGGATAGCTTGTCGCCACGCGAAGCGAAGGTGCTCCGTATGCGCTTTGGTATTGAAATGCAGTCAGACCATACGCTCGAAGAAGTGGGCAAACAGTTTGATGTGACGCGTGAACGTATTCGTCAAATCGAAACGAAGGCGTTGCGTAAACTGCGCCATCCTTCTCGCGCTGATAAGCTCAAGAGCTTTATCGTGCCAGATCACAAAGACTAATGTGATTGCTTAACGGCTTTGAAACCCGGATCGAGTCCTTAGAGATTCTTCCGGGTTTTTCTTATTATGAGTCGAAGCTATGTGCCTCAAGGCTGGGCGCGAAATGCCGAAGGAAAGGCTTTAAAAAGAAAATATGAGGCTTGCTTTTTAGGGCCTTTTGTGGTAGTGTAAATTCCTTTTCTGTTCCATAACAACTCTTCCTTTTTCAACACCTTTGACTAGCACGCTGAGCATGGGAAACATGCTAGTGGGGCGAGGTATTGCTCCGAAAAAATAGGCTACGTCGGTGTCAAGAGAAGCGGTTAAGAGTAGGGGAGAGAAAGAAAAAAGAATGAATATGGTTCGTTCAGGTTTGTTGAGTTTCGGATGAAAGGAACGACAAACGAGCGTCTCTATCAGGCCAACGATAGTCAAGAGAAAACATTCCTCGATGATGAATGAGGAAAACGATGGGCAAAGGGTAGAGCGACGCAGATTCTTACCGAAACCCTTCAAAAAGGTGACTTGAGCGAAAACGTAAAGTTATAGAGAGCAATCGCCTCCTTTTCTAGCCAAAGAGTTGTAGCGCTAGGGAGCTGTGCGATTGATTGTGGATTCTGGGAACAAGTATGAAAACTCACGACGAGGATTTCGACGGCGAATTGGACGACGACGAAACCGAAAATACTGATGATGAGGCGCTGGAGCTTGAGGCTTGGGAAGAAGATTCCGAAGCTGAAGGCAGTGACGGTCATCATGCACAAGACGCAACCGGGAACGGTTACGGTTCCTTAGTCCGCTTGGGACGTTCGCGCGGTTGGGTGACGGTCGAAGATATTAACGACCACTTGCCCGAAAGTGCCGTTCGTACTGCTGAAAATCTGCAGGAAATTACCGAAACGCTGGCACGCTTTTCGATTTGCGTTTTTGAAGCGCCGCCAGATGAAGATGATTTGTTGCTCGTTGGTAACGAAGCCGATGACGGCGAAGATATTGACGACGATGATGCAGCAACGATGTTGACGCCGGAAGAGTCCGCCGGACTCTCCAAGGATCCGTTGCGCTCTTATTTGCGTGGCGTGGGCTCGCATAAGCTCTTGACGCGCGCAGGCGAAATTGAAGTCGCCAAGTCGATCGAAATGTACACGGGTAAGTTGGTGACAACGCTTCTCCATTACCCAATGGCGGTTCAAGAATTAGCCAAGATCGCGAAAACGCTCGAAGACACTTCGGTGCCAGTCGATAACTTAGTCGACGGCTTCACGGACAACAACGTGGAAGACCTCTCTTCTGAGGACGAAAACGATAGCGGCAATGAAGATATCTCGACCGATATTGGTGCCGCCGCCATGACGGTTGAGCAGCTCGAGGAAATGCGTACTCGCGTTTTAGCGATGTTTGCTGAAAGCGAAAAAGAGCTCGCTAAGATTGCGAAGATCTACCGCGATCCGAAGTCGGCAAAAGCCTATGAAAAGGCGTGCGATAAGGTCGTGGAAATCTTGGGTTCGACCCGCTTCTCGGTGAAAGTCGTCACCCAAATCAGTAGCCTTATCACGGATACGATGGACTTGGTGACACAGAGCTTGAAGCGTATGCGCGTGGTGTTGGTGAACCAGTGCAATGTGCCCGCAGCTGATGCTCTCAAGATGATCAACGAGGACGATCCTGTCGTTGAAGGCTACTTTGAGGCGAAGGTTAAGTTGGGTAAACCCTGGGCAGAAGCCATGGAGCGCAACTTAGGCATTCTTCTTGAAGAACAAAAGACATTGCGCGCTCTCGAAGAGCGCACGATGATGCCTGTGAAGCGCATGCGTGAATTGACTCGCCAGTTAAAGCTTGCCCAGACGAACTTGATGCAAGCCAAGGCTCGCATGATTGAAGCCAATTTGCGTTTGGTGATTTCCATTGCTAAGGGTTACGTGAATCGCGGTCTCGCGATGACGGACTTGATTCAGGAAGGGAACCTCGGGCTCATGAAGGCGGTGGACAAGTTTGAATACCGCCGTGGCTATAAGTTCTCGACCTACGCCACCTGGTGGGTTCGTCAGTCTGTGACGCGTGCGGTGGCTGACTTTGGCAATACGATTCGTATTCCAGTGCATATGACTGAGTCCTACAACAAGATTCGCCGCCACAAGCAGCATTTCTTGCAGGAACACGGCCGTCAGCCTACCGAACAAGAACTCTCGGTGATGGCCGACTTGCCCCTTCCCAAGGTGCAGCTCTTGACGCAGGCGATGCGTGGGGTGGAAAGTATCGATGCGCCGATCGGTGACGATGAAGACGCAACGAAGCTCGACTTTGTGCGTGGTGATGAACACGACGATCCGAGCATTGCTTTCCAAGACCAGTCGATGATTGAGTGCGTTAAGAAGTCGCTCGATGAATTGGCACCGCGTGAAGCCCAGGTCTTGCGTTTACGCTATGGGATTGGCACCAATAAGGACCATACGCTCGAAGAAGTGGGCCACGCTTTAGGGCTCACTCGCGAACGTGTGCGTCAGATTGAGTCCGCGGCCGTGCGTAAATTGCGCCAGCCTGACTTCCAAGAACGTCTGCGCGACTATTTGTTGGAAGACTAATTTCCGCTAGGCATTTATGCCTTCCTTTTTCTCCAGAGAGATAGCGATTTTGCTATCTCTTTGGCGTTTTTGGGGCGCTTTTTTGCAATTCCCTAAAAACTCTGTAGAATTAGTGTTCCTCCGTACCGATTTTTGAGCGAAAAAATCTCCCTTTTTCGTGCTCAAATCAGCTATTTTGGCGCGTGAAACGCACGACGCTCAAATACTTTGTACAATAAGAGACTTGTGTGGGCCTGTAGCCAAGTTGGTTAAGGCACCGGACTCATAATCTGGCTATCCTGGGTTCAAGTCCCAGCGGGCCCACCAAAGCTTTTTTCAGTGTTAATCGCGTCAAGAGCGCCTGACAAGCCCTCTTTGCGCGACAGCTCTTCTAGTAAGACCGCATATAGCATGTCCTCGTTTACCGATTTCAATTTAGACGCTCGTATTCTTTCCGCCATTGCCAAGATGGGCTATGAGAAGCCCACCCCGATTCAGGAACAAGCCATTCCTGTGGTGATGCAAGGCGGCGACGTGATGGGAGCGGCTCAGACTGGAACAGGGAAAACGGCAGGTTTTGGTCTCCCGCTGATTGCTCGCGTGTTGCCCAAAGCGAATACGTCGGTTTCTCCTGCTCGTCACCCCGTGCGTGCGCTCATTTTGACGCCGACGCGTGAACTTGCCGACCAGGTCTCTGAAAACCTCACGAAGTACGCCTCTGAAACGCCTTTGCGTGTAGGAGTGGTCTACGGTGGGGTGGACGCTCGTCCTCAGGCCGATATGCTAAGAGCTGGGGTAGAAATCCTGACAGCAACGCCTGGGCGTTTGCTCGACCATCTCGAGCAGCGTGCCACCTCGCTCTCCCAAGTGGAAGTGGTGGTGCTTGACGAAGCTGATCGCATGCTCGATATGGGCTTTTTGCCCGATATCACGCGCATTCTCCAACATTTGCCTGCTTCGCGCCAGAGCTTGATGTTTTCGGCCACTTTCTCGCCCGAAATTGCAAAGCTCGCGAAGTCTTTCTTAAAGCCCAATCCTGCTGTGATTGAAGTGACGGTGCAAAATCGTACGGCAGATACCGTGACGCAGAAGGTCTACCGTGTGAATGATCGTGAAAAGACGGATGTGTTAATCGACATCTTGAAGCACCACGGTGAGGGCGACACGCCCATGGAACAGGTCTTGGTCTTTGTGAATGCGAAGATCACCTGCCGCCGTCTTTCTCGCACGCTGGAGCGCGTTGGGATCAACACCGATGCGATTCATGGGGATAAGACTCAGGAAGAACGTCAGGCTGCGCTTGATGGCTTTAAGAGTGGGGCGATTCATGTCCTGGTGGCAACGGACGTTGCCGCGCGTGGGTTGGATATCAAAGAGCTTCCTTACGTGATTAACTACGACGTGCCCTTTAACGCCGAAGACTACGTGCACCGTATTGGTCGTACGGGTCGCGCTGGGCAGCATGGTTTAGCGGTGATGCTCACCACGAGCGATGACTCTCGCCTCGTGGAAGCTGTTGAAAAACTTACACACCAGACTTTTGAAGTCGAAGAAATGCGTCCGCTCTCTCGTCACTCGCGCTTACGTCAGCGCCGCGGTCAGAGTGAAGAGTATCAGGAACGCTACGATACGCCTGAAGAAGAACGCTACGCACGTGAACGTGCTCGTGCCTATGTGGCCCCGAGCCAGCGTCATCGCGATCCGATCTTCACGAACCCGTATCGTGAATCAGGCACGGCTCATAAGCAAGAGGATTCCCTCAAGGTGTTTGAACGCGATCGTAAGCCTCGCCAGGTGGCAGTGCTCTTAGGTGGCTTGCGTTTCCCACCGCGCTGGACGCCTCCTGTGGAGAAGACTCTTGCAGAAGCGCCTGCAGATGATGGTCAAAACACCAACATCTAAGACATTTCTCCTAGGGTTGATCAACTAATTAGGGTTTTTACGCCCTTGACCTCTTGCAAAATCGTTTTTGACGATATAAACTTTACCTCAGGCATGAAGAAGTGGACGTCATAGTCCCCGCCAACCTACCGAAAACCCGGCAAGGTGGAGACTCCCGAGGGGAGTCATGTGGTCTTAGTTGAGACAATCCAAATGGTTTGCGTATAACCTCTCGGTACTGTTGTCTCGAGAGGTTTTTTGTTATCTAAATTTTGTGATGCAAAAAGTTTATCGAGTTTTGATAATCGATTGCATCATGCTACTAACAGGAGAAAGTGTTATGTCGCACCGTTTAACAATCAAGGGTCAAGTTACCATTCCTAAGGAAATCCGTGATCTTTTGGGCTTGCAAGAAGGCAACTCTAGCGTGGAATTTATCGTCGGTGACGATGGTCGCGTCACGGTTCGTAAGGCTAGCGCCGAAACTGAAAAGGCTCGTCATCCTTCCGCTACCTTGAAGACCCGTCGTGCTGTGTCTGTGTCGGCACCGCGTATTGTTCGTCACGTTGACAGTGTTATCCCGACGCGTCGCCCCACTGGTGGTGTTTTGGCTCTCTTGGCCGGAGGCTTCTAACCATGTTGGTTGTGTGTTATGAAAACCGCTACGCTCGAATGTGTAGCTCGATGGCAAAGCAGACGATGAGTCGAATGCGAATGTGTTGTTGTTCGTGTATGAACGCTCGAATGTGTTCGATGGCGAATAAGAAAACGGCGAACTGAGTTAATCAGAATTCGCCGTTTTTTTATGCGTCTTTAGCATGCGAGAAATTCTCTTTGGTTTTTCTATTGGTATCAGGGTTTACGATAATACTTTTTCCAGACTAATACCTCACCGCCCATCATTACGCCTTTTAGAGCAATAGTATCTTTTTCAAAAGTATTTGTTTTGATCAGACCATTCCTCTCTTCCTTCTCTCAGAAGACATTCCCATCAAGCTCATTTTTATTTGTCTCTTTTTGAGAATACTAATAGCGCGAAGCTCTTCTCAAGCAAAATTTCACCTTGCAAAATGGGTTTCAACGAAGAGAGAAGCACTTTTCTCACGACTTCCTCTTTACCTCTCTAAACCCTGTAAAACTTTTTGAAAAAGGATTGATCTCATGTCCAGCACCGTTTTTGACAGCATTCTCTATCGCGATTCTTTTGGTACGCCCGAAATGCGTTACGTATTTGACGATAAGCATTTGATTGACTGTTACATCCAAACCGAAATCGCTTTGGCGAAGGCTGAAGCCAAAGTGGGTGTGATCCCTGCCGAAGCGGCTGAAAAGATTGCCGCTCGTTGCGATGTGAAAACGCTCGACTTTGAACGCTTCCGTCATGAAACGGAAATCGTGGGTTACCCGATTCTCCCGCTCGTTCACCAGTTAAACGAACAGTGTGGTGACGCTGGTGGTTTCGTGCACTGGGGTGCAACGACGCAAGACATCATGGATACGGCCAATGTCCTCCAGATCCGCAAAGCACTCGAATTGATTGATGTCGATTTGAAGAAACTCTGCAAGACTCTTGCCAAGCTTTCTAAGGACTATCGTGATACGCCGATGGCAGGTCGCACACACTTGCAGCAAGCGCTTCCTTGCACTTTTGGCTATAAGGTTTCGATCTGGTTGGCCCAGTGCTTGCGTCACGTTGAACGCTTGAAGGAATTGCGCCCTCGCGTTTTAGTCGGTGAATTCGGCGGTGCTGCTGGTACGCTTGCTTCCTTGCATGGCAAGGGCTTGGCAGTGCAAGCTGAAATGATGAAAGAGTTAGGTTTAGGTGTGCCTGATTCCTCTTGGCACGTGGCTCGCGATGGTTTCGCTGAAGCCGTGAATTTCCTCACCTTAGTGACGGGTACCCTTGGCAAGATCGCTTATGACGTCATGTTGATGAGCATGAATGAAGTGGGCGAAGTTTTGGAACCCTTTGTGAAAGGTCGTGGCGCATCCTCGACGATGCCGCAAAAACGTAATGCGATTAGTTCTGAATTGATGCTTGCTTCCGCTAAAGGCGTTCGTCAAGCCGCGGGTTTGATGGTTGACGCGCAGATTCAGGACTTGGAACGTGCGACTGGCCCCTGGCACGCTGAATGGATTGCGATTCCTGAAGCGTTTATGCTCACCGCTGGTGCCTTAAAGCAGGCTAACTTCCTTTTGGGTGGACTGGAAGTTTACCCCGATCGTATGCGTCAAAACCTCGCTTTGACGA
Source organism: uncultured Sutterella sp. (assembly GCA_905197905.1). GTDB lineage: Bacteria > Pseudomonadota > Gammaproteobacteria > Burkholderiales > Burkholderiaceae_F > Sutterella. Next base: position 79,503 of record CAJKAP010000011.1, read on the forward strand.
AGGGTACGATTGTGGCTGAAGCCGTGATGATGGGTTTGGCTGAGTTCATTGGCCGCCAGGATGCCCACGACGTGGTTTATGACGCTTGCCGTGTGGTCAATACCAAGGGCGGTACGTTAGCTGAAGTCTTGAAGGGTATGCCCGAAGTGGCAACGCGTATTGACCCGCAGCACATCGAGTCGCTCTGCGACCCGGCCAACTACATTGGTCAGTGTGGCGAAATGGTGGATCGTGTGTTGGCTAAGTTCGCTGCCGCAGATCTCGACTAACTTTTAAACACTACAGTGAGGCACCCCACCATGTCCAAGTCTCTTATCCGCTGGATGGTACCGCTCGCTGTATTGGGTTGCCTTTGGGGGATCCCAACCCCCGAAGGCCTCAGTGCACAAGCCTGGCACATCTTCGCCATTTTCGTTGCCACGATCGTTGGTATTTTGTCTTCGCCAATCTCTTCTGGCGCTCTGATGTGGATCGCTCTTGCCGTTGCCACGTTGACGCAAACGCTCACTGTGAAAGAAGCATTGAGTGGTTTTGCCTCAGGCACGGTTTGGATGATCTTCTCGGCCTATGTGCTTTCGTTAGGGTTCGTGCAGTCGGGGCTTGGTCGCCGTATCGCCTTTAAGATGCTTTCGCTCTTTGGAGGTTCGTCTTTGGGGATTGCTTACGCGCTTTCGCTCGCAGACCTCGTGATGGCTCCGGCCATGCCAAGCGTGACCGCTCGCTCGGGTGGGATTGTTCTTCCTGTGGCTAAGTCCATCAACGCGGTGATGGGAAGTCAGCCTGGCGAAACGGGCAAGAAGATCGGTGACTACTTGATCATGACTTGCTTCCAGATTACGCCAATTACTGGGGCACTCTTCTTAACGGGTATGGCCGCCAACCCATTGGCAGCTAAGCTCGCACACGATGCTTTAGGCGTAGAACTCACCTGGGGCGGTTGGTTCTGGGCAGCTTTGGTCCCTGCTGGGCTCTGCTTTGTGCTCTTGCCACTCGTGACGCAGTTCCTCTTGAAGCCTACGTTCCGCAAAACGCCAGAAGCGAAAACAATGGGGCGCGAAGAGCTTGCCAAGATGGGTCCAATGTCTCGTACGGAAAAGCTAGTTGGCACTGGCTTCTTGCTCGCGTTGATTGGTTGGGGAACGAGTCTTTTAACGGGAATAGATGCAACCACGGTGGGTTTAGGCCTTATCGCCTTCCTCTTTGCGACGGGCGCAGTCCAGTGGAAAGATGTGTTGGCTGATAAAGCAGCTTGGGATACGGCAATCTGGTTTGGCGCCATTATTTCCTTGGCTGGTGGTTTGACGAAGTTTGGCTTTGTGAAGTGGCTCTCTGCGCTCTTTGCTGGTGCACTGGCTCACTACGATGCGATGACCGCGTTTGTGGTGTTGGGCTTAGGCTACATCTATCTGCACTACTTGTTCGCTACGGCATCTGGTCACGTTGCTGCGCTTTATGTGCCGTTTGCCGCTGTGGCGATTGGTGCAGGGGCTCCTCCGATGATGGTGGCTGCTTGCTTTGCAATCTTCAGCAACTTGATGTGGGGCATCACGGAGTACGCTGGCGGTCCTGGCCCGATCTACTTTGGTCAAGGTTACTTCGATCGAGTGCGCTTCTATAAAATCAACGCCGTCATTGTGACGATTAACGTGATCGTTGTGATGGTGAGCGGTATGGCTTGGTGGAAGTTGATTGGTCTCTACTAAGAATCGCCTTCTTCCCAAATGAGGACAAACACTGGGTGGTCTGAGAGATAAGCTCTTTGCCACCCAGTGTGTTTTTAGACGAGTGCAGATTAAAATAGGCATAGCACGTCACTTCTTATTCTCTTCTCGCGAGGTCTGTCATGTCCAACACTGCGAACACGCTTTCCAATCATGTTGCGGAATTGCTCGCTCGTCGCATTAGTGACGGCAATTGGCCCGTGGGGCAACAAATTCCTCCCGAGGTGGAGCTCTCATTAATCTATAAATGCTCTCGAACAACGATTCGTCGTGCGCTCAATAAGTTAGAAAAAGCTGGGATGATTTCTCGCCGTCCTAAGATCGGAACGGTGGTGATCTCAAAGGGACCAGGGGTGAGTTTTTCCTATTCGCTCTCTAATTTTGACGATATCAATCAGTTAGGGCAAAGTCATCGCCGCCAAATTCTTGAGGTAGAGCCTTTTGTGGCAGATCGTCTCTTTGCGTCCACTTTCTCGGTCTCGGAAGGTAGTGAATTTTTGCGCTTCTCAGACGTGCGCCTCGGGATGGGAAAAAACGACCCACCCATCGTCTTCACCTATGTATATGTTCCATCGATTTATCACGGGGTTGTGGAAAAAGCGAAGCGAGAACCCACGCGTTTAATGGTTTTGCTGCTGGAAGAACTCACTGGGAAGGTTTTGCAAGAAGTCGAGCAACATATCTACGCGGCACCCATGCCAGAAGCCATCGCTAAGCACCTAAATACGCCAGCAGGCGCGCCTGCGTTACGGATTATTCGACACTATCGTGAGAAAGGGGGAACACGCTTGATGTTGAGTGAAAGTTGGCATCCAGGAAACCGTTATGGCTTTCACATTACGATTAGCCGACAAGAAGCGATTTGAGAGAAAAAGAGATGATGGCGTCCCTAATGGGATTCGAACCCGTGTTCACAGCGTGAGGGGCTGTTGTCCTAGGCCTCTAGACGATAGGGACGTTCAAGAAGAGAGAAGTCTATTCTACGCCTATTTTTCCAAAAGAAACGCGCCACATTTGCGTTTAGGCAAAAGGGCGCGTTTTTAATGAGCTTTTTTAGCGATTAGGCAAGTGCTTTAGCGATACGCTTCAAGACTTCTTCCTTACCGATCAAGCAAAGCGTCATGTCGATCTGCGGGGTGCGTTCAGCAGCACAGACACAGACACGCAACGGATTCGCCAAGACCTTCATCGGAATGCCCTGAGCTTCCATCACGGCCTGGATGCAGCCGTAGACGTTTTCAGCCGTCATATCGGTCACTGCATTCAACTTTTCAGCAAAGAGAGCCAAGGCTTCACGACCACCGTCAGCCAAGACGGTAGCGGCTTCTTCCTGGTTGATCTGAGGTTCAACATAGAAGAAGAGAGCAGCGTCGGCCAACTTTTCAAGCGTTGCGGAACGACCCTTCAAAAGGCCAGCAACTTTGGCGAGGCAAGGACCATTTTCGACATTGCCACCACGGGCTTCGATACGCGGCTTCACCAACGTGGCTAAGCGTTCATCATCGGCTTCTTTCATGTACTGCTGGTTGAGCCAATCAAGTTTCTTCCAGTCAATACGAGCAGCCGAGCGCGAGCAGTCAGCCAATTCAAAAATCTTGGCCAATTCATCGCGGGAGAATTTTTCCATGTTGCCGTGACCCCAGCCCAAACGAGCGAGGTAGTTGAAGATGGCTTCAGGCAAATAACCCTGGCGATCGTATTCCATCACGGAAACCGTGCCGTGACGCTTACTCAACTTCTGGCCGTCTGGACCATTGATGAGCGGCAAGTGTGCAAAGACAGGCACTTCAGCGCCCAGGGCACGGTACATGTTGATCTGGCGCGGGGTGTTATTGATGTGGTCAGCGCCACGAATGACGTGACTCACTTCCATATCCCAGTCATCGACCACCACAGCAAAGTTGTAGGTCGGGATGCCGTTACGCATGATGATCAAGTCATCCAATTCGCTGTTGCTCACCGTGATGGGACCATACACAGCGTCGTCCCACGTCACAGCGCCTTCGTCCGGGTTACGGAAACGAATCACCGGCGTGACACCTTCAGGGATGGGCTTACCGACGGCGTTTTCAGGACGCCAGCGACCGTCGTAGCGGGGCTTCAAGCCTAAGCGCTTTTGTTCTTCGCGCATTTCATCGAGTTCTTCAGGCGTGGCGTAGCAGTAGTAAGCGGTGCCATCCTTCAACATCTTGTCGACCACTTCCTTGTAGCGATCAAGGCGGTCCATCTGATAGATAGGACCTTCATCGTAGTCGAGGTTGAGCCACTTCATACCGTCGAGAATGACCTGCACAGCCTCTTGGGTGGAGCGAACTTGGTCAGTATCTTCGATACGAAGTAAGAACTTACCACCAAAATGGCGGGCCACTGCCCAGCAGTAAATTGCCGTACGAGCAGTACCGAGGTGCATCATCCCCGTGGGGCTTGGTGCAATGCGGGTGCGAATCGTTTTCATAAATACAGTTTGAGGACAAGCGGTCTGAGAGACGCCGATTGTCCGGCTCCTTAAGAACAAGAATAGTGTGCTAGTGCGACAACGCTCGCGCTCTGACGGGTGAAGGTCAGCGTGTAAGGGGCGTAGGGGTCAGCAACCAACACAAAAACAAAAAAATCTGTCGCCTTAGCGCCTAAAGTTTGGCGCAAGGTCGTGCCCTGTAAAGAGGAATTCTTTGGACACGAAAACACCTATTTTAGCGCGGTACGCTAAAAGATGAGGCGAATTTTCAAATTCGCCTTGAAAAAAGAAGGCTCGGTTAGCCACGGCGAACGCACGGCATCTTCTGCAGGCCACTCTCCTAGGATTCACTAATCAC
>CAJKAP010000012.1 GCA_905197905.1 uncultured Sutterella sp.
TGTGAACTTTGTCGGTAGAGCAACCAACAAGATGTTTGTGGGTCAAAAAGTCCCGATTAATAGAATCATCATGGAAAATTTGAGTGGCGTGCAAGTAGGCGGAATGGGCAAAAGAACCAATCGTCGTTTATCTTATTGGGTACATGGTTATATCGCGAGAGTGATCGAAGAAAAATGTGCGTTTTACAACGTGGAGCTTTCTAAGGTGAACCCAGCCTACACCTCACAGATGTGCTCTTGTTGCGGGCATATTGAGAAGAGCAATCGGCATGGAGAGACGTTCAAGTGTTTGAAGTGTGGTTTTGAAGCTCACGCTGATGTTAATGCAGCTAAAAACATTCGGGACACAGCCCATCTTACAGAGGATATTCCTCTTGATGCATCACCTTCAGAGGTGCGTAAAATCAGGGAAAAGATCGCTAAGAAGACGAAGTAGCGAGAACCGTGGGATGAAAAAAGCGTAAAGCGCTAAAAAATTTGCATATATTTTAATATTTGTGTATAATATAAAGATCCTCATAGTTTTTAAATAGCTATGAGATCAATCCGTATCAATAGTTTTTATTATATATATAGAAGATCAACTTAGTATTTACGGCACAGATCCGCCCCCATTAAAACCAAAACTTAATGGCGCTAACTACACAAAATGCGGGCACGTGGCATATACCGAGGGGATTAGCATAAAAACGCCGTTTTACGATATCTGGTGGTGAAGATAGAGTAGGACATGGCCATCGCCGGGCGGGGGCTCAGCCTTCGTAACCGTACTCGGCAGGACTGAAAGAGTAGCAACCTTTGGGAAAATCACCGTTTCCTGAATAAGAAGTCGCTACAAAATCAGAGCGAAAAGAAAATAAGAAAGGTCATGTACAGATTTGTTCATGATTTTTTGAACGGTGGACACGACTTCCACGTGCGGGATCTATATTTTTTCGGTTGCTGTATTGTAAGAGAATTTTTAGGGTTATCCCTGACAAAAGAGATAACTTTTACAGACATGACATTTTATGTCGATTTGTGATCGAGAAAAGCGATCGCAACTTTGCCAAGCTTAGCCTAGGTTGAGTTTGAGAAATCTTCTCATTTGTGATAGATCAAAACATTATTCTTTTCTTATCAGCATTTTCATCCCAAGTTTTCTCTTCTTGTTTCTTTTTTAAGTTCTCTGCCACAATAGAAATGACGGTAGGAGCGAATCAGGAGCACTCTATTTTCTCCTTTAAAGAAAGCCTTGACGCAATGCTTTAGCCTCAGAGATTCCTCCCGAATTGACTCTTTTTTGACTACAATAGGCATATTTTGTTACAGCTTCCAGAGGAAGCTAGTTAATTGAAGGTTTAACAGCTCTCCTAGAGCTTGGGTATTGACCATTTTTATGAGGTTTCTTATGCTTCGTCGCACGATTTTGGCAGCCGCTGCCGCTACGCTTTTCCTTTCTGCTTGCGCTCAGAACCCCATTGCTCCTAGCAACAGCACGGGCGGTCTTGGACGCACCAAGATGAAGAAAATCATTTTGACTGCTCTCATGAACCGTGGTTGGGCTGTGACCAAAGAAGGCGCTGGCGAAATTCAGGCTCGTTATGTCAAGGGTCCAAACATTGCTGCTGTGATCATCAACTTCAACGATAAGAGCTACACCATTGATATGGACAAAACTGCTACCACGATGATCAAGGAAGATGGCAAGGTTCATCGCAAGTACAACCAGTGGGTCCAGACGATCGATAGCGATATCCAGACCTTGATCTTGAAGAATCGTTTGAACTAATTACACTCATCGCAAGGGTCTTTGATGTCTACCTCCGCTAAACCCAAACCTGAGCTTCAAGCGCTTATTGAAGCGCATAAGTTGGCTGTCGCACCGTTTATTTTCCAAACGACGGCAAGTCTTAAAGATTTGGGTATTTTGCCCCTACTCGATCAGCACTTCGCTGATGGGTTAACTGAGGAGGAGCTCATCGAGACCCTTTCTCTTGATGATTACACCATCCAGACGCTTCTTCCTGCTGGAGAAGCGTTTGGTGTGCTCGAGAAAAATGAGAGCCGTTGGTTTCTTTCGAAACTCGGTTTCTTCCTTCTAAACGACCCGCTCGTTAAAGTTAATTTCGACTTTACGCGAGATATTTGCTATGAAGGTCTCTCCGAGCTCACTACTGCTCTCAAAGAACACCGCCCTGCTGGACTCAAAGCTTTTGACCCAAAATGGGCGAGTATTTATCCGCACTTGCGAGATCTCCCAGAACCTGCGAAAACGAGTTGGTTCGCCTTTGACCACTTCTATTCTGACGAGGCCTACCGAGCCGCGCTTCCTATTGTGCGCTCCTTCGGGGTGAAGTCTCTTGTCGATATTGGTGGCAATACGGGTAAATGGGCAACATTCTGTTGTGAAAACACAGACGATATGAAAGTCACGATCTGTGACTTGCCCGAACAGTGCGAAACAGCGATGGAAAATGCGCGTGCTAATGGCTTGGCCGATCGCATTGCTGTTCATCCGATTAATCTCTTAACAGACACCCCGATTCCAGAAATCCCTGCTCAAGCTTGGTGGATGAGTCAATTTTTAGATTGCTTCTCGCCCACAGAAGTCGTTTCCATCTTGAAGCGCTTACATCGCGCGATGAGCAATGATGCACGACTCTTTATTCTGGAACCGTTGACAGACCGTCAGCCCTTTGAAGTGGGACACCTGTCGCTTACCGCCTATTCGCTTTACTTTACAACGATGGCTAATGGTAATAGTCGCTTCTACGCTTTGTCTGACTTTGAGCTCTTCCTCAATGCGGCAGGCTTCAAAATCAAAAAAGTTCACGACAACATTGGGGCACACTCCACGCTTCTCGTGTGCCAGAAGGTAGCGGCCTAAAGAAATGCGAATCCAGGTTGCCAAAGCCATGGCACTCCTTCCTGGGGTAGAAACTCCCGAAGAGTGGACTTCATGGTGTGAGAATCCTCACCTCACCGAGAAAGAAAAGTGCGAGACGCTCCCAAAGCGAGTCCCGATGATGACGGCTCGCCGGATGAGTACTGGTGTGCGTTATGCCAATGAAGTTGCATTGAGTCTTCTTGATAATTGGCAACCTGATGCAGTGGTTTTCACAAGTCGCCATGGGGAACTCTCCCGCGGAGAGAAAATCATGACGACGCTCTCTGCCTCAGAACCGCTCTCCCCCACTGACTTTATGGTCTCAGTGCACAATAGCGCCGTGGGCATGTTTACCATTGCCGCACACTTAACGGTGCCGAGTAGTTCTGTAGCTTCGGGGGCCGACAGCTTTAGCGCTGGGTTGCTCGAAGCCGAAACCTTCTTCGCAAATGGGGCGAAACACGTTTTGTTGGTCGATTTTGATAGCGCGCTTTCTCCTCTTTTTGCAGAGCGTTTTCCTCAAGATATGCCTAGCGTAAACTATGCGGTAGGCTACGCTCTAGAAAGGGGAAGTACTTCAGAAAATACCGTTGAGATAGCCCTCTCCTATGACTATCAAAGCCACAGAGAACCCACTCTCCCTATAAGCCTCGCTTTTTATGCCGCTTGGTTAAAACGGGCATCAAATTTTGTGATTGAAGGAAAACATTCGACGCTTACTGGGAGCTGGCTATGAGTTTCTCCCCAGTTTATGTACTACGTCAACTCCTGACAGGATTCTGCTGGGCTTGCTTTGGAATTGGCGGTCTTTTTCTCACCATTTTCTGGTTTCCCTACCTCAACTTGGTTGAAAAAGACGATGAGCGCCGTGTATTGAGAGCAAGAGCCAGCATTTCTGCGAGCTTTCGCTTCTTTTTGCGTCTTTGCGACACACTCGGCACAGCACGCTTTGATCTCACGTCCCTCAAGCAATTAGAGGGGCTCAAAGGAGCACTCATCGTAGCCAACCATCCTACAATTCTTGATTACGTGATGATTGCCTCGGCGCTCCCTCAGCTCGACTGCATTGTGAAGAGCGCTTTGAAAGAGAACTTCTTTTTGAGTGGCGTAGTGCGTGCGGCAAACTATATGCTTAATGATGCCTCTGATGCGGTCTTAGAAGATTGCGAGAAGCGTCTCGCCGCTGGGTACAATATTCTGATTTTCCCCGAAGGAACGCGTACTGTTCCAGGGGAACCTCTACACCTTAAGCGCGGAGTGGCTCATATTGCTTTACGCTTACATTGCCCTGTCGTTGTGCTCTTTATTGATGCACCCGAAAAATGGCTTTCTAAACGTAGTCACTGGTATGAAATACCTCGCCGTAAGAGTACACTCAGTATTCATTACGTTGAGACCTTAAGCCCTGACAGTTATCTCGAGGCTGATGAAGAAGGTTATGCCTTAGCCAGTCGTCGCCTAACTCGTCATATCACCGCTATACTTGAAGAAAAACTGGCTCAAGCGCACCTTAGCGCTCACCACTAGCAGGTTAAGACATGGACTCATTAGAAACTAAAATCAAGACTGTGATTATTCAAGCCCTCAATCTTGAAGATATTGCTCCTGAAGATATCGATACCGACGCTCCGCTTTTTGGCGAAGGGTTGGGTCTCGACTCCATCGATGCGCTCGAATTGGGTTTAGCGATCAAAAAGAACTTTTCTGTGACGCTCGCTGGTCCCTCGGAAGAAGTGCGCCAACACTTCTATTCTGTCGCGACGCTCGCTGCGTTTATTCGCGCTAATCAGCCACAGTAAGGAGCCTTTCCATGACCCAATACACGAAAGACGATCTCTTCAAAGAATTTACGAAAGTTCTCGAAGAACTCTTTGAAATTGAGCCCGAAAACGTCACGCTTCAAAGCCGTCTCGTTGAAGACTTGGACTTGGATAGTATTGACGCCGTTGACATGATCGTGAAGTTACAGAACTTCATCGGTCGTCGCATTAAGCCAGAAGACTTTAAGAGTGTGCGCACTGTTGAAGACGTTTTGAACGTTTTGCTTGCCATGCAAGAAGCCCACGGTGGAGAAGCCACTCCCACGGCTAAGGAATAATTGATGCCGACTCCGAGCGAGCCACCTTCTCGGGAGGAGAACCCTCACCTACTAGTCAAAGTAATGAGGGTTCTTTGGCGTGGTCTTCCTAAAATTATTGAAAATGGATGGCCTATTCTGCTCGTTTTAGCTATGCGCCACGAGCAGGTCCACACCTTACTTTGGGTGCTTTTAGTCTCGCTTATTCTCTCTTTTCTCTCTACCTTGGGCGCATCTTTTTCTTGGCGCCGGACGATCAACTATGTTTTGAGTATCACGCTCTGTTTCTTGAGCCTATTCACCGACAACATCAAGTGGATGTTTTGGTACCCAATCATTGTGAATGTTGGCTTTTTTGTGGTCTTTTTCCGCTCGCTTGAAGGTGAAGCAGCGTGCACCAAGTTTGCCATGATTCCCCATCGCATCAAAAATCCCGAAGCCAAGCCCGAAGAGTCACTGCCACCTGAAGCAATGCGCTATACGCGAGGCCTCACCAAAGTGTGGTGTGCCTTCTTTGTGCTCAATGGTCTCATTGCTCTTGCGACAACACTCTATGGGGATGTGAACGTGTGGTGGCTTTGGAATGGTTGCTTAAGTTACCTTGCGATTGGCGCATTCTTCGCCGTGGAATATCTATACCGCCGTTGGAAAATCTCCCATGCTTAAGGCTCTCCCTTCTTCTGACTGGCTCTCGATCCGCCCTCTTTCTTTTAAGCGGGCGGTATACCGTGTTGCCTCTCTTCTTCGCAAGGAAGTGGCTAATCGTATTTTGATCGGCGGAAGTGAGTCGCCTCTTCTCTTCACCATTCTTCTTTTGGGTACGCTTTACGCAAAGAAAACGCCTATTTTGATGGGTTCGGATACGAGTACTCGTCTTCGTATGAAAGAGGCCTTTGACCTTTTGCTCCTTGGAGAAGAAGAGTCTCTCTCTGGTCTAGAAGGACTCCCTCACCTGCAAGTCAAAGGTGATGTCAACGAAGTCAGTGCTGAAGAAATCGATGCGTTTTTCCGTTCACACTCCTTGGAAGGAAAGACCTCCCTTCTTCTTTACACCTCGGGGAGTTCTGGGAAGCCGAAAGAAATCGTGAAAACCCTCTCGCAGATGGACGCTGAGGCGACAAGTCTTGCAGAGTATTTCTCGCGTGCACAAGTTGAAAGCCGTTACGGCGCTATCCGTGGCGCAACCGTTTTGAGCACTGTTGATCCGCACCATCAATATGGCCTGACCTTTGCTGTGTGGTTTCCTATGGCATTGGGACTGGAACTCTCCCAAGAGCGTATTCGCTATGAAGAAATGCTCACTCTGGAGACTCCTTGGGTTCTCGTGACGACGCCGACTTTTTTGCGCACCCTCACTACGCCTCTTGCACACTCTCCACTTTGGGCGATGAGTGCCGGTGGGAAGCTCGAGGCGGGCGACTTTGCGGCGTGGAGAAAGATCTCCCCTGCCCCTTTGGAAGAAATCTATGGATCAACTGAGTGCGGAGTGATCGCGCAACGCGTGCACTGTGGAAATGACATCACGGGAAACTGGACACTTTCCTCGGACGCTACCTTGATTATCGAAGAAGGAACCCCTTATTTCCTTTCACCACACAGCTCAGGTAGCGTGCAAGATGCTCTCGGTCGCGTTTCTTTAGACGATAAATTGGCGCTTTTGACCCCAAAAACTTTCCACCTACTGGGTCGTGCCGACAGAGTAGCCAAAGTAGGCGAAAAGCGGTTAAGCTTAACGGAAATTGAAAATACTCTTTTGACCGAACTGGGTTTAGTGGCGCGAGCTTTAGTTATCAAGCGCGGAGCACGAGAAGTCATTGGCGTCGTCGTAGATCGAGAACACTCTCCATCTTACGACAGCATGGCTCATCAGTCGTATCGCAAAAAACTCGTCAGCCATTTAGAACCTCTAGCGCTTCCTCGCTATTGGCGTAGCGTCAGCACGATGCCACGCAATGCGCAAGGGAAAGTAAAAATTGCCCAGTTGGAGGAATTGTTTAATGACTAGTATCGTTTCTTTGGCAAAAATTCAAGAAAAAACGCCACTTAAGTTACTTGCTCGTGTACCGCTTTCTTCAATAGAGTCTGTCTTTGAGGGGCACTTTCCCACTCAGGCTATTCTCCCTGGCGTCATTCAACTCGCCTGGGTAAGAGAGCTGATTGCCTTTTGGTGGGCTGAAGACGTGCACTTTCAAAGCCTTCCTCAGCTCAAATTTATGACGCCCCTGCTTCCCAAGCATACCGTCGAAATTGAGTTAAGTCGTCCCACAGAAGCGGAGCGCAAAGTCGCTTTTAGCTACCACATCGTCAAGCCCACTGGTGAGCGCATTCTCGCTTCGCAAGGGAAAGGTCTCCTATGAATGAGCCAGACTACCGCTTAGCCGTCGTTATTCCTTGCTACAACCACGGCAAGACGCTAGAAGGCGTCGTGCGCTCTTTTGAGCACCTATCCCTCCCTATCATTGTCGTTAATGACGGCTCGAACGAAGAAACCACAGCGGAAATTAACCGCGTAGCGGGAACTTTCTCCAACGTGGAGGCACTTCATTTACCTCAAAATCGCGGTAAAGGCGGGGCTGTGTTGGCAGGACTAGAGAAAGCCCATGAACTTGGTTTCTCTCATGCACTGCAAATTGATGCGGACGGACAACACGCTGTCGAAGACGCGGAAAAGATGATTGCGCTTTCGCGCTCTGCCCCCGAAGCCCTCATTTCTGGACGCCCCATTTATGATGAAAGTGTGCCCAAAAAGCGCCTTATTGGCCGCTATTTCACGCACTTCTGGGTTTGGGTAGAAACTTGGGCTTTCACCATCAAGGATAGTCTTTGCGGCTTTCGCATCTATCCGCTTGAGCGCACCTTGAGAGCTGCTCACCGCCATCCTATTGGGCTACGTATGGATTTCGACCCCGAAATCATGGTGCGTTTTTACTGGGAAGGTGGCGAAGTGCAATTCTTGCCTACCAAAGTGATTTACCCAGAAGGGGGGATTTCTCACTTCAACCTCGTGCGTGACAACATCGAAATTGCCAAGATGCACACCAAGCTCTTTTTCTGCTCGCTCATCGCAATGCCTCGTCGACTGTGGCTAAAACGCACCGAGAAAAAAACGAGCACACATTGGGCTGATCAAGTCGAGCGAAGTGCCATTGTTGGGATTCTAGGTTTCCAGTGTCTTTACTGGCTCTATCGCATTGGTGGACGTGCACTTTTTAATCTCGTCTTATTGCCAGTTTTGGCCGTCTTCTACCTTACTGGGAGCAAAGCGCGTAGCGCGGTAAAGGATTTCTTGCTCCAAGTGGAGTTCTCACGCCAAAAATCGGGCTTATCCCCTAGCCGCGTGAGCTCTTTTGCGCTTTATCGTACTTTCGGCACGAGTATCCTTGATCGGATTCTCGCTTGGCGTGGAGAGTTGCCTCTTGGTAAAGAGCTCTCCTTTGCTGATGAAGCCTCCCGTCTTGCACTTACACCAACGACAGGAGAAGGCGAGCGAGGGAAACTCCTTCTTGTTTCTCACTTGGGCGTCGCGGATGTTTGTCGTGCCATTGCCGCCATTGATCGGCAACAGGTTGTGAATGTTTTGATGTTTGAGAAGCACGCGCGTCAATTTAAGCGCATGATGGAAAAGACAGCGCCAGATTCACAACTTCACATCATTTCGGTGGATGAGATTGGCCCCGAAACATCGGTTCTTCTTTCGGAAGCGATTGAACGCGGGGAATGGATTGCCATTGCCGCAGACCGTATCCCTGTGGGAGCGGATACTGCTTTAGCTCATCACAATACGGTTCCTGTTACGTTTTTAAGGAAAGAAGCCCAATTTCCGATTGGTCCCTACGTGCTCGCGAACCTTTTGAAAGCTGATGTGGTCACACTCTTTGCGCTGCGAGACAAAAAAGTCATTCGTATTTTTGCTGCACCTTTTAGAGAAGCTGTGGCTTACCCTAAGCGCGCTGAACGCCAGGCATATTACGAGACCTGCGCTCAGGCTTATGCTTATCGACTAGGTTACTACGCGGCGCGATATCCGCAAAATTGGTTTAATTTCTATGATTTCTGGGAGGGCAAAAAGAATGCGTAAAGCTCCAAAACCCATTTCTGCCAAGGCGGAAGCGAGCATTACCGTCATTCCGTCCTTTCATGAAGCGGACCCCATGGGAGTGGTGTGGCACGGAAATTATTTGGCCTTTTTTGAGCGTGCCCGTGAAGCGCTTTTTCGCGCGATTGGCTATAGCTACCAAGCGATGATGGATTCAGGCTATATCTGGCCCGTTGTGCACGTTGAAGTGGATTATCGCCAGCCCATGGTGGTGGATACACCAGCGACAGTAACCGCGACGGTTGTAGAAATTGAAAACCGTCTGGTGATTGAATATCGTGCTGTGAGTCCAGAAGATGGAAAACTACTGGCGCGTGGTCAAACAGTTCAGGTCGCCGTCGACAAAGTGACAAAAGAAGGGTGTTTAGCTTCCCCTAAGGTGCTTTTTGAAAAGCTGGAGGTTCCCTACCCATGGTAAAGATTTTCTCTCGCCAAGCGCTCGTCATGAGCGCCACGCTCCTTTCTCTTTCTTTTGGAAGTCACGCTCTCTTGGCTGCGCCCGTGAGTAGCGCCCCAGCACCAGTGAAAGTGGTAGAACAGAGCACTTCTTCGCCAGAAATTGCGCGTATTCTCAAAAACGCCATGCTCACAGATGCGCGTTTTACGATGCGTCGTGCCCTAAATATCCAAGGACTCACCCTCACCTCTCGCGGTGAAGTGCATCAAAAGCGCGATGGGAATTGGCTCTGGGAACAAAAGCAACCCTTCCCTCAGAAGCTGGAACTCACCAATGAAGAAATCTTGATGAGTGTAGCAGGAGACCCTGTGCAAGTAGTGCGTTTGGATAGTAACCCCGTACTCTACGCCTTTGCTTCAACGCTTAAGGCACTTTTGCGCCTTGATGTTGCAACGCTCGACAAGACTTTCCGAGTCGAAAAATTTGTCAAAGGGGATGCTAATACCCCCTGGCAACTTTTCTTGACGCCTAAGGAAGGCGTCTTCCAGAAAATTCTCAAAAGCGTGACATTAACTGGACGCGCCAAACTTGAACGTGTGCAATTCACAGACGCCGATCGTGGCGTGACGGACATCACCTTCACCCCGATGTAAACCGCTGTTAGTAGAGCCATTTCCGCGTATGTTCAACACGAAAGCAAAAACTCTCACCGATCCCACTGCCTCTTGGCTACCCCGACCACTTTGGGGGTGGCTATGGGTCGCTGTGGTTGTGGCAACTTTGCTCTCGATTGTGTTCACTTGGCGTAACGACCGCCTCCAAACCGATGTGATGTCCCTTCTCCCCGTCACAGAGGACCTCAACAAGGCTTCTGAAGGAGAGTCTCGCTACTTTAATGACCTGATTTCAGGACAAGTGGTTTGGGTGGTGAAGGCTCCCGTTTCTTCGGTTAAAACCTTTTATCAAACGCTAGAAAAATCGGGAGATTTTACTTCTCTGCAAGGTCCTCTTCCCGATGAACAGCAAAACACTTGGGGTAAGGCCGTCATGTCGCTACGCTTGGGGTTACTTCCCCCAGACATGGCTACAGAGCTAGAAACGAAAAAAGGCTCAGAGCGGTTTATTCGACAGACGCTCTCGCAGCTCTTCTCCCCACTGGGAGCACCAAGCTTGTCGGAATTGACGGCAGATCCCTTTTTGCTCATTCGTCATTCGCGATTGCAAAAGGGGGGACTCTTTCCAGTCAGTATTCATGAGGGCTGGCTTTCGGTCTCCGACCCTGAAACGCAAGAGAAATGGTTTCTCATTGCAGGGCGTTTGAAGCCCACCATTACCGCAGGTAGCGGCGCATCAGACTGGGTCGCCAAAACGCTCGCTGAAGAAAAGACGCTACTTGCTAGTGTCCCAGGCGTTCAACTCTTTCATCAGGGGAGTGTCTTTTACTCCGCTTGGGCAAGTGAAAGCGCTAAGGCTGATATCAATCTCTTGGGTGGAATTAGCCTTGTGGGACTCGCGCTACTTTTGTGGGTTGCCTACCGCAGCCTCACGCCGCTCTTTTTATGTCTTTTCTCTATTCTCACTGGCGCGGTGATGGGGATTGGTGCAACGCTACTCGTTTTTGGAAGCATTCATACCCTCACCCTCGTAATGTGCGTGAGTTTGGTGGGAATTTGTGCGGACTACACCACCTATTACGTTGCAAGACGCCGCTATTTTGGACGAGACGAGACGCCTCTCACGAGCCTTTTTGTTTTACGCCCTAGTCTTTTGCACGCCATCGTGAGCACAGCGCTCGCCTATGGAGTGATGGTGGTGGCCCCCTTCCCAGGTTTGCAGCAATTAGCCGTTTTCTCTGTCGCTGGGCTCTGTGCTTCTTGGCTCACGGTTTATCTCACGTTCCCATGGTTGGTAAAGCGCATTCCTACTGCTGATACCCCTCGCTTGGTGCTCTCACGTTGGCCTAATCTCTGGAATCGTTTTCCACGCTTAGCCATGGGCTTGACGGTTCTTGCAACCGTTGCTGCCCTCGCAGGTTTATGGCACGCAAGCTACAGTGACGACTTACGCATGCTGCAGGAGCCCTCTCAAGAATTGGTTGCTCACGAAGCCGGGCTCAAAAAACTGCTAGCTCGAGACTTCTCTCAAACGGGCTTTATTGTTCGGGGAGACTCCGCCCAGACTGCGCTCAAGAATGTCGAAGTCCTCGAAGAGAGGCTAAACGCCTTGAAGGCGCAAGGGCTCGTACGCCATTGGGTCAATACCTTCCCTCTTTCGGAAAGCACACAAGAGAGAGTACGGGAGAATCTCACAAAATTGCTTCCCCGTTTAAGCACAACCTATGCAGAAAGTGGACTACCCACTGTTGAGACCTCTACCCTACCCAATGTGGTCTCTTTTGAAACCTGGGAAGCGTCGCCCTTGGGGAAAGAAAATTCGGGGTTTATTTACCACGCTCCCAGCGGAGCGGTAAGTCTTTTAATTCCCGTCTCGGGAGTAAATAGCTCTACGAGTGAGGGCGCTCTCGCCAAAGTCGCTGAAGAGATGCCAGAGGTGGTATGGCACAACCGCCGTGTAGAACTCGAGAAGACTTTTGCAGCCACCAAGAAAACGCTAATGGTGTTACTGGCCATTGCTTGGGTTGCCGCCACGATGAGCCTTATTCGTCGTTTTGGTCTCAGAGCTGGTCTACTTGGGGCATACACCGTGGCACTCAGTATGCTCGCTTCGCTCGCAGCAACAACACTTTTAGGTCTACCAATCAATCTCTTTAGCCTTTTTGCGCTCATTTTGATTTTAGGCATCAGCATCGACTATGTGGTTTTCTTCTTAGAATTCCAAAACGCCGCTGAAATCACGTTAAGAGCCATGATAGTGGCGCTCACTTCAACGCTTCTTTCACTTGGCATCTTAACGTTAAGCCATACCGCGGCGGTCATGAATTTCGGGTGGGTGCTCTCTGTCGGTGTGTTAACCGCCTTCATTTTCGCTCCACTTGCTAAACTAGCGAACAAAAAACAGAACTAATAGGATTCTTTTTCATGAAAGGGTTTTCTGCACTTGTAAAATGGGGTTTGGGTAGCGGCGCTATCTGCTTAGCGCTTCTCTCTGGCTGCTCACAGTTACCACAAAATAGCGAAGCAAAGCAGGAGGCGTCCTCTAGCTTTTTTGTCGCTCGTGAGACAACACTTCCTCTTCCTACTCTCGTATGTGAAAAGTCCGATAGCAAGCCAGAAAGCACCCTTCTTTCTTTTAAGTACCAAAAGGAAAGCCACAGCTTGATTGTGGTAAGTCGCTGTCAAGGCGGAGTGCTCACAATGGATGGGCTCCTCCCTACAGGGATTGCGCTTTTTAGCCTGACGTGGGATGGAAAGACCGTTGACGCAAAAGCCAAACTACCGGTGCCCAATGCGCCCGACCCTAAACAAATTCTGGGTGACTACCTTTTAGCGCATTTACCCCTTTCCTCCTGGAAAGCACTTTTACCCCAAGGCTACACCATGAAAGACGTCAGCTCTACGGAACGCACTTTGAGTGGTCCGCAAGGGCTAGTTGAAACGATTCGCTATAGCGTGGATTCGGGGAAAAGAGTTCCACGCAACGTAGAGCAACACCACTTTGGCTATACGATTACGCTTACGCCCGTCGAAGGCATTGAAAACACGTACTGAGGAGTAGCATGGTTTACGTTAATCACTTTTCGTTTCTCAACGCGATGGGAAACACTCCAGAAGAGATTCTCCAAAACTGGGAAGAAAATACGAGTCCAGGGATGAAACCCGCTCATGGTGTGCTGGGTAAGGAAAATCAGCCTCTTTACGGTCATGTATGTGCTGAGCTCCCTGCAGTGCCCGCTGAGTATTGCCCGGAGCACGCCTCACGCAATAACCAACTATTGCTCGCCGCGCTTAAAGATAAAGAGAACGTTTGGAAGCGTCTCCTAGCAAATACCCCTGCCGATCGTATCGGGGTGATCTTAGGCACGAGTACCTCTGGCTCTGAAGAAGCAGCAGGTTATATTGCTAGCGCCCTCTCCGAAGCCTCAGAGTGCAGTGCACTGCCCTTTTCTAGCTATTCCCAAGAAATGGGTGACCCTGCACGTTTTCTCGCACAGTACCTCAATATCAAAGGACCCGCTTATACGATTTGCACCGCTTGCACCTCGAGTGCCCGAGCCATTATGAGTGGTGCTCGCCTCATCGAAGCGGGTGTGATTGACGCTGCCATTGTAGGCGGTGCAGATTCCTTTGCTCGTATGCCACTAAATGGCTTTGATGCGCTAGGAGTGCTTTCTTCTGAGCTTACTCAGCCTCTTTCTGCTGATCGTTCTGGCATCACCATTGGTGAAGCGGTGGGCTTGATGTGGCTCTCCAAGGAGCCCACGTCACCCGATATTTTCCCTGGTGTGAAATCGCGTCCTATTGTCTTATTGGGCGCTGGAGAGAGCTCAGATGCTTACCATATGTCCTCTCCTGAACCGCACGGAAAAGGAGCGGAAGAAGCTATACGTCGCGCGCTCTCTAACGCAAACCTCACCCCAAACGAAATTGACTACCTTAATTTGCATGGGACGGGTACCCCACAAAATGATGCGGCCGAGTGCGAAGCCGTTAACCGTGTCTTTGGCGAGAAGGTTGTGGTGAGTTCTACCAAACCGCTCACTGGGCATACCTTAGGCGCAGCGGGCATCACGGATGCACTCCTTGCTATTTTGACACTTTGTCGCCCCATGACTTTACCGCCACAGCTCAACGATCCCTCAAAGATCGACCCTAACTTGGTTACGGTTAATTGGGTAAAAGAAGCAACTTTGGTTGCCCCCAAACGAGTCATGAGTAATAATTTTGCTTTTGGCGGAAATAATACCTCGCTTATTTTTGCTTCCCTTCAAGACTAGTCATGGCATCCTATCCCAATCCAGCAGAGTTTCTTTCGCATCGCCCGCCGATGCTCCTTGTGAGCGAAGTGATGTCGATTGAAGAAGAAAGCGTCGCGTGTTTGACCCAGTTGGGCGAGCAAGGACCACTTGCGCCTTTTTCAAATGAAAAAGGACTCATTGGAAACGAATTCATGATTGAACTCATGGCGCAGACAATTGGTGTTTGGGCAGGAAAATGGCATCAAACCCCAGAAAACACAGATCCTAATAACCCTGATGCGTTTGCTGAGATTGGATTATTGCTCAGTGTGCGACAGGCTAAGTTTTTTACTGAACACGTGCCCAATGAGGGCGTGCTCACCATTACGATGCATAAATTGCTTCAAGAGGGACAGTTAGCGACCTTTGAAGGAGAAGTCCGCCATGGAGAAACGCTGTGCGCACAAGGACGCATTACGGTTTATCAACCCCTAGAGTCGGAACTCCAGAAGCTCTTCACTGTCTAAGCTCAGCACGATTTCGAAAAAATCCTCTTATTGCCCTAAAACAAGGCATCTCTTGAGGCTTTTGCGCTAAAATTGAGCCACTTTTTTAACACTGATTTCACTAAATTCATTCCTCTTATGACTCCCTCTAAAACTCTTCTTATCACTGGCGCTTCTCGCGGTATTGGTCGAGCTTGCGCGCTTGCTTTGGCGGATGCGGGCTTTAACTTGGTACTCAACTACGCATCCAATAGAGCTGCGGCTGAAGAAGTCAAAGCCGCCGTTGAAGCCAAAGGCGTCTCTGCTCGTCTCCTCCCCTTTGATGTGAGCGACCGAGCGGCTGCACGTACGGCCATTGAAAAAGATATTGCAGAGCATGGGGCATATTGGGGTGTTCTCGCGAACGCTGGCATTACTCGGGATGGCGCATTCCCTGCCCTTGAAGCGGAAGATTGGGACCGAGTGATTGACGTGGACTTGACGGGATTTTTCAACGTCGTCCAACCTTGTGTGATGCCTATGGTACGCGCGAAGCAAGGCGGTCGCATTGTGACGATGAGCTCTGTCTCTGGCATTATGGGTAACCGCGGTCAGGTGAACTACAGTGCAGCTAAGGCGGGCCTCATTGGCGCAACAAAAGCACTCGCCACGGAACTTGCCAGTCGCAAGATCACGGTGAATTGTGTCGCTCCTGGGCTTATTGAAACCGATATTGTAGAAATGAACGAAATCGCGCTTGAACACGCCATGAGCATGATTCCGATGAAGCGCTTTGGGCAACCCGAAGAAGTTGCCTCTCTTGTTCGCTTCTTGATGAGCGAAGAGGCCGCCTATATTACGCGCCAAGTAATTTCGATTAACGGAGGGATGCTTTAATGACGCGTCGTGTTGTTGTAACGGGTTTAGGAACGGTCACCGCTCTGGGCGAAAGCTGGGAAGAAAACCGTGCGGGACTGCTTGCTCGCAAAAATGCAGTAGCTCAGATGCCTGAATGGGATATTTTCTCTGGACTCAATACTAAACTTGCAGCCCCTATCAAGAATTTCACACTCCCCGAGCACTATACGCGTAAACGCATTCGCTCAATGGGACGTGTCTCCCTTCTCTCCACGCGTGCAACTGAATACGCTATTGAGTCCGCAGGGCTTCTTGAAAATGAATTCTTAAAGAGTGGGCGCGTTGGGATTGCTTATGGCTCTTGCACGGGAAGCACCGCTGCTGTCTGTGACTTTGCCGATATGTTGGTAAATCACAGCACGCACAAAATTACGGCAACAAGCTACGTGCAAATGATGCCACACACCACTGCTGTCAATACCGGGCTTTTCTTTGGCCTAACGGGACGTGTGATCCCAACGAGCTCCGCCTGTACCTCTGGCTCTCAAGCAATTGGCTACGCTTACGAAGCGATTCGTTTTGGGCTCCAAGACGCCATGATCGCAGGTGGCGCAGAAGAACTTTGTCCTTCTGAAGTGGCGGTTTTCGATACCCTTTTTGCCACGAGTACGTTAACCGACACGCCTTCTGTCACGCCAAAACCTTTTGACCGTACGCGTGATGGTCTTGTAATTGGGGAAGGGGCAGGCTCTCTGGTGCTTGAAGAACTTGAACACGCCAAGGCGCGTGGCGCAAAGATTTACGCAGAAATTGTGGGATTTGCCACGAACTGTGATGCTACTCACATTACGCAGCCCAACCGCGTCACGATTCAGCGTTGTATTGAAGACGCGTTGCGTATGGCAGAACTCTCCCCAGCAGATATCGGCTACATTAGCGCGCACGGTACTGCAACGGGCCGCGGTGACGTAGCGGAATCGCAAGCAACGGCAGCTGTCTTTGGGAATAAGACCCCTATTTCGTCAATCAAAAGTTTCTTGGGACACACGCTTGGTGCTTGTGGAGCGATTGAGGCCATCTACGCCATTCAAATGATGCGTGAAGGTTGGTTTAGTCCTACGATTAACCTCTCTGAGCCTGATCCCGAATGTGGCAACCTCGACTACATCATGGGTGAAGAACGACAGATTGAAACGGACTACGTGATGAGCAACAATTTTGCCTTCGGCGGTATTAACACTTCGCTCATCTTTAAGCGTTGGCAAGACTAAACGCCTCTCCCCATACGCAAAAATGCAGTTCAGTGGTTAATTCCTGAACTGCGTTTTGTTTTAAGAGCTACTCGCCCTTCCCTCTTTAGAGAAGGGCTCTCTCTTTTGCTACGTTATTCACGCGGGCTGAAGATCAGCTTGAAGGCTTGGATCACCACCATGAAGGCACCCACGATGAAGACCGTATCGCCCAAGATGCGGAGCCAGCGCAAGTTCACAAGAGCCAAACTCTGCATGACTTCTTCGCTACGAGCGTACCAGAGACCTTCAGAGATACTGGCAGAAGCCTGGATGATACCGATCGGCAAGAGGCTCGTCACGATCATCAGCACTAAGCCCACATTCAAGAGCCAGAAGCCAGGAGCCATCAACATCGGAGAGTACTCTGCTTTTGGCTTCAAGTAGTTCGTCACCAAGAAGATGAAGCCTAAGGCCAAGAAGCCGTACACACCGAAGAGAGCGGAGTGGGAGTGCACTGCCGTCGTGTTCAAGCCCTGGAGGTAGAAGAGCGAGATCGGCGGGTTGATCAAGAAGCCGAAGACCCCAGCGCCCAACATGTTCCAGAAGGCCACAGCGACGAAGCACATCACCGGCCAGCGCAAGCGTTTTGCCCACGGAGCGGCATGCTGATAAGACCAATGTTCATAGGCTTCGTAGCCCAAGAGCACGAGCGGCACCACTTCCAAGGCGGAGAACACAGCGCCCATACCCATACCAACAGAGGTCACACCAGAGAAGTAAAGGTGGTGCATCGTGCCTGGCACGCCGCCGATCAAGAAGATCGAGGCAGCAGCCAAGGTGCTCACCGTGGCCGTGCGCAAGCGCACGAGACCGAGGTTGTAGAACACAAAGGCAATGGCAGCCGTAGCAAACACTTCAAAGAAGCCTTCCACCCAGAGGTGAACCACCCACCAGCGCCAGTATTCCATGACGGTAAGAGAGGTATGTTCGCCGTAGAAGAGACCCGGACCATAGAAGAGACCCACACCCACCATGGAGGCAATGAAGATCGCCAAGAGGTTACGGTCAGAATCTTTGTTCTTCAAAGCGTTCACGGTGCAGCGAAGCATCAAGAAGAGCCAGAGCAAGAGGCCCACAAAGAGCATCAACTGCCAGAAGCGACCAATATCCAAGAATTCGTAGCCCTGATGACCGAACCAGAAGTTCAAGTGCTTCGGCAAGGTCTGAGCGATAGCAACATAGTTACCTGCAAAGGAGCCGCCCGCCACAATCAAGAGTGCTACAAAGAGAAGGTTCACGCCAAAGCGTTGGAACTTCGGATCTTTGCCGCCGTTAATGATCGGGGCTAAGAAGAGACCAGCCGTCAAGAAGCCAGTAGCAATCCAGAAGATAGCGGACTGAATATGCCAGGTACGGGCCAAGGAGTACGGGAAGAACTCTGAGGTATCGATACCGTAGAAGCCACCCCCTTCAATCGTGTAGTGAGCGACAAAGCCACCCAACATCACCTGCACTAAGAAGAGTACACCCGTCAAGGCAACATACTTCCAGAGCGCTTTCTGGCTTGGCGTCAAAGACAACCGAGAGAGCGGATCCGCAGACGGCACCTTCACCTCATCGTGACCCTTCTGCCAGCTGTAGCCCCAGATCATGAGACCAATACCGAAGAGAAGCACCACAATAGAGACCACAGACCAAATCACGTTTTCCGTCGTCGGCACATTTTCGATCAACGGTTCATGCGGCCAGTTGTTCGTGTAGGTGGCATCCGTATCCGGGCGGTTCGTCGAAGAAGCCCAAGCCGTCCAGAAGAAGAAAGCGGTCATATCCTGACGATCAGATTCACCAGCCAAAGTGTTGGCCTTCATGGCGAAGTGTTCACGCGTCGTTGCAAAAGCAGGATCGTCACCGTAGAGCGCTACATAGTATTTCGCCGTTTCTTTGATGGCTTTAGCGCGCGTGTCAGAGACCGTTACGCGATCATTCGCGTCGGGCTTACCGCCTTCGTTATATTCCGCCTTCATAGCGGCACGAAGCGCAGCCTGATTTTCGATCGTGAGTTTGTCGTAAGTCGTCCCAAAGCGTTCCTGAGCGGTCAAATCGAGCCAAGCGCTCAATTCACGGTGCAACCAATCGGCCGTCCAGTCTGGGGCCTGATAAGCACCGTGGCCCAAGATGGAACCCACTTCCATACCGCCAGTCGACTGCCAAGCCGTCTGACCATGGAGAATATTGTCTTTGGTGAAAAGCACTTCACCCGAAGAGGTTTGCACAACGCTCGGGAAAGGTGGTGCATGACGATAAACCTCACGCCCGGCAAAGCCCAAGAGCGTGAAGGCCACAACGAGTACTGCAATGAGCAAGTACCATAGCTTTTTATATTGACCCATAAGGATTCTCGCTTTTTTCTTTATGAAGTTGAGACGTATCTTGAGGTGCGCTTCCTACCTCAAAACAAAGGGATTTTTAAATGTTGTATTTCAAATACAACTTTTATGTTCCTCATCGTATCGAATCGTTACGCCTCGCACATCTCCCTTTTGGGAGGGGTTAGCAGAACCCTCTCCACGGAGATAACTCTGCGGTATTAGTCCCTCTGAGAGAGGCTTCTTCACCCTAACAGTCCTACGTAAAAACTAAGGAAATAACTTATTCTCACTACTCGCACAGTTGAGTTAAAAAGTTTCGACTTTATCTAAAAAGAGAAACCCGACAAAAATGCTCAACTTTTTTATTAGCTAAAAACTATAAATTTATAAAAATCAATAGTTAATTAATTTCTTTCTTTCTCTCCTCTTTTCCCTCTCGCTTTCCCTAACTTTCCTTTTGTAGTACGCAAAAACTGGCATACTTCTTCCTGCATTAACGAATTTTTTGCAAAAACGACCTTTCTACTCGTTTTTCCCTAGGGCTTAAGCCCCACAAGGAAAGCGCAGAATCAATAAGACCAAACTCTCTTAGCGTTTTTCTTTTTTTTGTGCCTACAATCGAAGAAGAGGTCACTCCCCCAACCCCTCATTTTTTCCCTCGGAGAAGCCCCATGTATAACTTTTTAGCCGCTTTCGTGATTTGCGGCATTGTGATTCTGTTTGGCGACTTTATTTCGCGTATCACAAAGGCCTGGATCCCCTCAGTTTTTGCCTCAGCCGTGTTGATTTTGCTCGGCTACTGGACCGTGATTCCTGCGAGTCTTGTGAAAGACTCCTTCTTGATTCCCTTTGGGGCAACGCTTGGTATCTTCTTGCTTATTACCCACTTGGGGACCATTATTAGCGTGAAGCAGTTGATGGCTCAGTGGCGTGCCGCCTTGATCTGTCTCTCTGGATTGGCTGGCATGGTAGTGCTTTGCTACTTTGTGGCACCATTTTTTATGGATCGCGCCCTTGTGATCGCCGGTCTCCCGCCGCTCACGGGCGGTATCGTGGCCGCGACGATGATGCAAACGGCCGCTACGAAGGCTGGTTTAACCGTTGCTGCTGTGTTTGCTATTGCCATGTACTGCGTGCAAGGTTTCGCTGGTTACCCACTTACGGCTATCTGCTTAAAGCGTGAAGGCGCTCGTCTTCTGGAAGGCTACCGCAAAGGTGAATTGACGCTTTCTGAAGAAGATATGGACGCTGTGCATAGTGCCACTAAATTGGGGGCAGGACAGGTTGAAGCTTCGACGGTTCGTCTGCCTTTACAGCTTCCCGAATCGTGGAACTCTCCCACGATGGTGCTGACGAAGTTGGGCGTAGTGGCTTGGCTCGCACTTGAAATTGCCCCTTATACCAAGATTTCCGCTGCGATTTGGGCTCTGCTCTTAGGTATTATTTTCTGCCGCTTGGGCTTCTTGGATCGTAACTCTCTGGTGAAAGCGAATTCCGCTGGCATCATGATGTTCGCCTTGACGATGTACATCTTCGACGGCTTAAAGGATTGCACTCCCGAGATGCTCGGTTCTATTATCGGACCTATGATTACGTTGATTGTGATCGGTCTCGTCGGGATGTTCTTTGTGGCCTACTTCGTGGCCAAAGCCTTGAAGGTGAGCGTGCCACTTGCTTTTGCAAACTGTTTGACCGCCCTTTACGGTTATCCGTTTGACCAGATCATCACGATTCAGACGTGTGATGCTCTCACTAAAGATCCTCAGGAACATGCCTTCTTGATGAGCCGCATGTTCCCCGCAATGATTGTGAGCGGGTTCGTCACGGTGACGATTACCTCGGTGATCATTGCAGGTATTTTTGTCAATATGCTCTAAAAAGAAGTTAGAGCGCTTTTTGTGGACATTGAAAAATGGCGAATTTACAAGAACTTATGGCTAAATATGGCGACTATCAGGTGAAGATGCGCCGCCACTTCCACCAACATCCAGAAATCAGCTGCCACGAATACGAAACGAGTAAGCGTGTGCAGGAAGAATTAACGGCTGCTGGCATTCCCTGGAAGCAAATTGGCCTAGAAACTGGTGTTGTCGCCGAAATTAAAGGTAACCATCCTGGCAAAACTTTCATGCTCCGTGGCGACATGGACGCGCTTGAAGTGCTCGAAAAAACGGGCTGCGACTTTGCTAGCCAAAATGAAGGCGTGATGCACGCTTGCGGTCACGACTGTCACACATCGATGTTGCTCACGGCAGCGCTGATGTTGAACGAGATGAAAGATCAGATTCACGGTACCGTGCGTCTTTTCTTCCAGCCGGCCGAAGAATGCGCCAAGGGCGCTAAGGCCATGATCGCAGGTGGCGCATTGGACGGCGTTGACGCTTGCTTTGGGATGCACGTTTGGAGTGATATTCCCGCTGGGAAAGTTTCTCTCGAAGTGGGCCCTCGTATGGCCTCTGGTGACCTCTTCAAGATCCACGTCAAAGCCAAGGGTGGTCACGGCGCACAACCCCACCTTTGCGTGGACGCTGTTGTGGTCGGCGCTGCCATTGTGCAGAACTTGCAGACGATTGTGAGTCGCGAAACGCCACCAACTGAAACTGCCGTGGTCTCCGTGGGGATCTTTAACGCAGGTACGCGCTTTAATGTGATTGCAGGCACCGCTTACTTGGAAGGCACGACTCGCTGCTTTAATCCTGAAATTCGCGCGAAGTTCCCGGAACAGATCACGCGTATTGCTTCGGAAACGGCAAAGACCTTTGGGGCTGAAGCCGAAGTGGAATATCTCCCACAAGTACCGCCAACGATTAACGACGCTCGTATCAACGGCATTGCGCTTGAAGCTGCCGAGTCCATTTTTGGCAAGGATTGCGAAGCGGGTTACGGTTGCACCATGGGTGGCGAAGACTTCGCCTACTTCACGGAACGCGTTCCTGGCGCTATGGCCTTCTTGGGCGTTCGTAATGAAGCGCTTGATGCGGTCTACCCACAGCACTCTAACTTCTACAAAGTAGACGAAAGCGTGCTCATTAAGGGTGCTGCGCTTTATGTGCAGACGGCACTTAACTTCTTAAACGCCGAAAAATAATCTTTCGCGCTTAAGCTAACCCACACTAGCCTCTTGAGAAAAATTTCTTTCCCAAGAGGCTTTCCTTTTTGTAACCCTCGTCATTACAATTGCTCACGTCCTTTTCTCTCCCCTTCCGTTAACATGCTAATAACAAATGAAATTCCTAATGCGCGCTTCATAAACCGACTAGTTTGAGCGCGTCTTTTTGCTGGAGAAAGGTATGTCCGAGATTAAACCACTTAATATTTTGATCGTTGATGCTGGCTGCAAATTCCATGGAGGCGGCAGTACGCTTAATCACGCGCTCTCACAGCGCGCTGCCGAGCTCTTAAAGGGCTTTGGCCACAAAGTAACCGTAACTGAAGTTGATCGCGACTTTGACCCTGATGAAGAAGCGGCTAAGTTTGCCCAAGCTGACAGCATCATCGTACAGTTCCCTGGCTGGTGGATGAGCTATCCGTGGCAATTGAAGCGCTACATTGATGAAGTCTTTATGCGCCCCGCGATTAATCCTAACGATGGTCGTAGCCGCCATGATCACACGAGACTCTACGGCACAGGTGGCACGCTCACAGGCAAAACCTACATGTTGAGCACGACGTGGAACGCCCCAATTGATGCTTTCACAGAACCCTTGCAGTTCTTTGAAGGTCGAGGCATTGATGGCGTGCTCTTCCCAGTGCACAAAGCCTTCCAATTTATCGGAATGCGCCCCACCACGTCCTTCATCATTAATGATGTCTTCAAGCATCCAACGCTTACCGACGACTTTAAGCGTTTTGATGAGCATCTCACCCGCTTCTATGGTGCTTAATTAGAGATTATTTTTTCTCGCCTCTACGCCTTTGATTTTCAAAATCAGAGGCGTTTTTTTCTATTTAATGTCAAAAATATTGAGAAAAAGCATAATTTTATTGATGAAAATCACTAGATCAACGCAAAATCTACTTTAAGTCTGCTAGAGTAAAAAGATGGGAGGAAAAAACGTTTGTGCGCTCTCTCACGCAAACTGTGACCCTCATCATTTTTTCTCCCCAGTCTGTCGTTTGTGTTTTTACTTTGTATTATGCCTGTCGTTAATCCCGAAACAGTCGTTTCTACTAAGTCTCCTGACACCCCGACTAAAAAGAAAAAACGAGGTCGTCATCCTAAAGGAGATAAAGCATTTGAATTTACGCTTCAAGTGCGCCTTTCTGATGAACAGCACAAAACCTATCAAAACTTGGGAGGTTATGAATGGTTGCGTCATGTGCTAAACGTTGCTGCTCAAACTCCAGAAGAAGTGAGCCTTGAGCGCGAAGACGAACCTCTCTTTATTCGTGCCCTCCCCTCGACCCAAACGCCTATGACCATTCCAGAAGTGGCCATTCAAGCGTTGGGCTCTGACAAGAAAGCAAAACGCGGTAGTGCCCTAAAAGCCGCTGGCGCCGAATTCGATCCTGTTTCTCTCTTAACCCCCAGCCCAGAGCGCTCCTTTTTCTACCAAATGCCTGATGATCGACTCCTTGACCTTGGGATTGCTAAGGGTGATATGTTGGTCGTGAAGCAGGGACTTCGTCCTCGCACAGGAGATATTGTGCTCATGGTCGATATTGATGCCACGAAACCCACTTTCCACGTCGGGAAACTTCTCATCAAAGAGGGAGAGCATTTCCTTTGCTCAGAAAATGCAAAAAATCCCTCGCCCACCCTTCTTTTTTCGGACTTTCAAAAGTGTCTCTTTGGGGTGGTCGTGAGCTCGGTGAAGCACTTCCGCAAGTTCTAATTTTTCTTTAGAGCGCAAAAAAACGCGAACACTCCGATAAAAGAGGTTCGCGTTTTTGCTTTTCTAGCACTACGTGGGGCAAGGTGTTGAACACCCTGCCCTTTGCGTTACTAGTCGATGCCCAAATTAGGCGGGTTCGTGCCAGGTGTAGATCGGCGGCACTTCGCCTTCCCACTTGCTCACCTGAACATTCGCCGTCGAAGCGATGTTACCGTTAGCGAGCTTAGAGGTGGGCTTATTGAGCGTCAAGGTGTTGGAGTTACCGTGAATATCGATTTCTTCACCCTTGATATCCTGCGGGGTGTACCAAGCACCGTGGTGAACCACCACAACACCAGGCATCACACGATCGGTGATGTAAGCACCAGCGAGGATCTTACCGCGGCGGCTCGAGACCAACACGATATCGCCATTTTCGATCTTGCGATCCTTAGCATCAGCCGGGTTGATCCAGCACGGTTCGCGACCCTGAATATCAGCGAAGCGGTTAGAAACCGTGCTATCCAACTGACTGTGCAAGCGATAACGGCTCTTACAGGCCACGAGTGCGAGCGGGAATTCCTTCGTGCTCGTTGCCGTACCTTCCGTTGGCTGGAAGTAAGCTGGGTGACCCAAGCAGTCATCGTACTTATAGGAAGCAATCTTGGGCGAGAAGAGCTGAATCAAGCCACTTTCCGTACCGAGAGCGTTAGCCTTCGGATCCTGACGGAATTTACCCATCTGGATGTAGTTGCGGTCTTCAGGCTTCACATCGAACATCACATAGCCCTTCTTCCAGAAGTCGGCGAAGGCAGGCATATTGACGCCAATCTTCGCACCAAAGCCACGAGCGTCGGTGTAGAGTTTTTCAATCCACTGTTCGATCGTACGACCTTCCGTGAATTCCTTTTCCACGCCTAAGCGTTTGGCCAATTCGGAGAAGATCCAGTAGTTGGGCTTGGATTCCCACTGCGGTTCGATCGCTTGCTGCATGGCAACGAAGCCGTCATTGGTGTAGGTACCAATGTTGGTGATGTCGTTCGTTTCAAACGTCGTGCAAGCCGGCAACACGATATCAGCGTGACGAGCCGTAGCCGTCCAGTTGATATCAGAAACCACCACGCAGTCAGGCTTACGGAAGGCTTCCGCGACCTGGTTCGTCTGCGGTTGGTGAGCAAACGGGTTACCACCAGCCCAGAAGACGAAGTGCACTTCAGGCAACTTCACTTTCTTGCCGTCAAAGTCGATTTCCTTACCCGGGGTCAAGAAGCAGTCAGCAAAGCTTGCCACTGGCACAACCAAACCTTCCGGATACGGAACCTTCACAGGGCGAGCGGGTTTCACGCTAGCGCTGATCGAGCCCAAGAACGGAGCATGAGCCAAGGGAGCGCCACCGTTGGAGTACTGGTAGTTCGTACCCATACCGCCACCAGGCAAACCGATCTGACCCAAAACAGCCGCGAGAGCATAACCCATCCAGTGGAACTGTTCACCGAAGTCGATACGCTGGATACCCCAGCCCATCATGATCATCGTGCGATGTGCGGCCAAGTCTTCAGCCAAAGCACGGATCTTTTCAGCAGGCACGCCAGAGATTTCGGCAGCCCATTCTGGCGTCTTCTTCTTGCCGTCGCCCTTACCAGCAACGTAGTCCAAGAATTCTTGATGACCAGAGGTGTATTTCTTCAAGAAGGCCATATCAGCCTTGCCCGTATCCACCAAGTGGCAGATCATACCGAGCATCATGGCGGTGTCGGTACCAGGACGCGGAGCGATCCATTCGCTATCCAAGTATTCAGCCGTATCAGGCTTCAACGGGTTGATGGCATAGGTCTTCACATCCTTCTTGCCCTTCAAGGCACGGAGGTAGCCAGCGCAGTTGTGGATCGTGGTGTACCAGTCGATGTCGTTCGTGACGATCGGGTCAGCCCCCCAGAAAACGATACGCTGAGAATTCTGAATCACGCTATCCCAGCTCGTGCTACGTGGATCACCTGTTCCCACCACATAGGGGAGAATGCAAGAAATAGCAGCCGTAGAGTAGCTGTTACGGGTCTTAATGTAGCCACCGCACAAGTTGAGCAAACGCTGGAGAAGCGGAATAGAACCCTGCACCTTACCAGTGCTCATCCAACCGTAGGAGCGACCCCACACAGCGGCAGGGCCATACTTGTCATACACACCAGCCATTTCGTTGGCGACCAATTCAAGGGCCTTGTCCCAAGAGACGCGCACCCAACGGTCGCGACCACGCTTAGCACGGCTCGAGTGACCTTCCTTCAAATAGGATTCACGAACCATCGGGAAGCGGATACGAGCGGTGTTGTACGGGAGTTCGCACAAACCATTCAAATTGACGCTAGGAGCATAGTCATGTTCAAACGGGGTCAAGTGGGTCAACTTGCCACCCTGAACGTGAGCGCGAGCCACGCCCCAGCGGTTAGCCGTCATGACTTCACCTTCGTTGATCGTGGACTTACCCAAATCAAACGTGCCAGACAATTTCAGATCAGGCGCTTCCAACTTGTTGATTTGCTGGAATTTGGCAGCGCTTTTCTTGGCGGCGGGATTGTCAGCTAAGTTGCGTACACCTTTTTCCCCTGGCACCACAGCAGCTTGTGCGGCGGGGATGGTGGCAGCAATACCAGCTGCAGCCGAAGAGGTGAGGAAATGACGACGGGTTAACTTTGGCATATTAGTATCCTTCAATGCGTTAACAGTGAGCGAGAAGAAATCTGCCCAGCGCTCTCAAGGGGTGGTCGAGGGCTGGGATTATGCGAGAGGACTTCTTCTCATAAAAGAAAGGACAAATCTCTCCCAAAAGAGACGTGTCCCTCCCTGCATAAGGATGAGTTTAAGCAGAAAAAACCTCACCGTTGCATCTAATACTAATTAGGTAACGATTTTTTCATTGACCTCAATCATAAAGACATTAACAAGACCGCTATTCCTCTAGTGAATAGGCAAGGTAGTTGATTTCGGGGGTAATCCCTAATGTTGAATTGTTTACTTAATTTTTATCAGAAATATTATTAACCCTATGATTTTTAAGGTATATTTCCTTAAATTTTTTATTGACTTGCCATCGCACGCAACTCGCCTGGCGTCACGCCAAAAATCTTCTTAAAAACAGCAATAAAGGTTGAGGCGCGCTGATAATTAAGCCGTGCAGCAATCGTCCCATTGTCGACTTTATCCATCACCCAGGGGAGGCTATTGAGCATACAAACTTGAATACGCCAACGTTTAAAAGTCATCCCAGTTTCGCGCAAAATCAAGCGAGAGAGCGTTCTCTCGGTCATATTCACTGCTTCGGCCCACTCGGCGTTCGTTCGATTAAGGTTTTCGGTTTTCGAGAATTCTTCCACTAAGTAGCGAAGCAAAGGGTGAGGCGGCATCGGCGCAAAACTCAAAGAAAGCGGTCGCGCCATTGCGATTTCACCTAATATGAGTTTTGCCATACGTAGGTAGTGCTCTTCCCCTATTTGCGCTAACTTTACATGCGCAAAGTGGCGAATCATCTCATAAGTCATGAGGTTCACAATGAGGCGTTCACTCTCTGCACCATCGGGTGTCGGGGATCAACGCGCACGACAACGCATTCGGAACCTTCTGTCATTTCCGTGCGGTGAGAAACTCCTGGAGGAATCCATACGGCGCAGCTCACGGGTACCCCCAGTGTGCCTTTTTCTTGACGAATGCTGATCTGTCCCTTCACGGTCAAAACCAAAATGCCAACTTTTGTTTGGCTCAAGACCACTTCGCGTTTTTCGGTTTTCGAGATCAGAGTGGCTGAAGCGATATGTGAAAGATCATCAGACTCGAAAGAATCTGGATAATAAATAGGATAAAACTTCGTACTCATGGAATACTCTCCTCCCATTTTCCCCCTTGGGGAGCTTCTTTTATTATGGCTTTTTTCAAAGATTTTCTCAGATTTACCGAGGTGAATCTAAAAAGGGTGAGCACGAGGAAAAATGCTGTTTTTTTCACTTGTGATCACCCTTTGAGAGACACTTCTTTAGCGAGAAGAGTTTAAGAGCCTCTTAAGGCACCTTAAACTGGATCATGTGGCAGGTCGAACAAACGTTCTTCGAGCTCTTATGACCCTGATGGCATTCCAAGCAACTCACTCCAATTAAGTGGTTGTTGTAGTGAGGATCTGGGCGT
The DNA here is from genome assembly GCA_905197905.1 of uncultured Sutterella sp. Lineage (GTDB taxonomy): Bacteria > Pseudomonadota > Gammaproteobacteria > Burkholderiales > Burkholderiaceae_F > Sutterella. The sequence goes on from CAJKAP010000012.1 coordinate 28,223, forward strand.
AAGTTCTTCTTACGCGTCACAGCACCCATGGCTTCAATATCGCCGTGGCAGCTCGTACAAGCCGTCGTTGGCACTTCCACGCCAGGTGCAGGCGCCTTATCGGCGTGACAAGACGCACAGGCCACACCACGACCCACGTGGCGATCTGCCAAGAACTTATCAGCCTGGGCCATACTCGCAGCGGACACAACAACTAACGCGCTAAAAAGCACGGTTTTCAATAACGATTTTTGCATAGCACTCTCCCGATTAACCACGTGCCTTAGCGCGAGACGTTGCATGACGAGCAGCGAGTCGACCAAAGACCATACAACCACCTAACTGGTTGCCACCGATGTCGTCATGAACCCAGACGCCACCTGCGGCGCAGCCGGCTGCATAGAGACCAGGAACAGGCTTATCTTCCCAATTGACGACATTAGCGTTGACGTCAATCTGCGGACCGCCCCACGTATTGGAAATCCCACCAGCCCCAGGAAGCATATAGAAGGGACCTTTTTCGAGCGCGTGCGGCGTTTCAAACAGATACGGCGGATTGAGTTCTTTTGCCTTACCTGCTTTCACAGCGGCATTGAATTCTTTCACCGTTTGTTCAAGTGCTTTTGGCGGAACGCCAGCGGCCTTAGCCACTTCAGCAATCGTATTGCCCTTGGCGATCTTGTAGCCCACCAAGGAGAAGCGTTCAATCGTGCGAGTCAGAATGTTGTCGCTTGCGTCGGCATCGCTTCCCACCAAAATAAAGGAGAGGTTATCAATCGTGCCCTTGGCAATCGCGATGGCCTTAGGCACCTGAAGGAGGTTTTCACGCAGGAAGCGCTTACCTTCGGAGTTCACCTGAATCCCGTAGCCCGAGTGCATCAAGGTCGAGGGATTAACGTGACCAGTGGGGGTGATAGGACCAGCGTGGAATTGGTCCAGGTGCACTAACTTAGCGCGTACTTGCATACCCATGGTGATGTTGTCACCCACGTTCCATGGCGTAGCACGCATCTTGAGGTTGTTGGCCCAAGGACCAATCCAAGCGCCCGTCATAGCGGTGTTAGAGGCGTAGCCACCCGTCGTCAGAATGACCCCACCCTTAGCTAAGTAGTTCTTGCGGCCTTCTGGCGTTAAGCAAGAGACACCTTCAACTTCGTTATTGGGCGTGACAATCAATTCGATTGCGTTTGTGTTGCAATGCACAGGCACTTTAGCGGCTTTAAGTGCTTTGTAGAGGTGACGCAAAAGCGCGGCACCGCCAGGAATACCGTCATCCGTTGGCATTACGCAACGCGAGAGTTCTGGTGCAGGAAGGTTTTCCCACACACGGAAAGAGACGCCCTTTTCCATCAGCCAGTTGACGCCATCCGCAACCTCATCAGCATAAACCTGCATGAGTTCAAGCTTGGCTTCATTGCGAGAAACTCGCATCATGTCACGAACAAGATCTTCCTTCGTGTCTTCGGGGTGATGCTGTTGCACCTTACTACCAACGGCCGTAATCCAACCCGTTGAATAAACGCTTACACCGTCTGGACGCGAGCATTTTTCAAGCAACACCACATTGGCGCCCTTTTCAGCGGCTTCTAGCGCAGCGCACATACCGGCCATCCCGGCACCGACCACTACAACATCAAAAGATTCCGAGGGAATATCTGCATCTGCTTTGGGAGAAGCACTTTTCGCAAAAGCTTCCGTCAGGCCGACAGTCATACCCGCCCCAAGCAAACTTCCTTTTAAAATTTCACGACGTTTCAATTGCATCGTTATCTCCTTGAATAACTGCTCCTACGGCGCAGGAGCAACGCTTGGCATTCGTTCTGGGATCTGCCTTACGCAAGACTTAAGACTAAAGAATGCCCTTTTTGGCAACAAGGCTTAAAGTGGACAACGAATACACTATTTGTGACAGGGCTCGATTTTTTAGGCTTAAGTAATAACCCTAGTTTTTATCGGTATATATGCCTGAAATTGCATCTAGAAAGAATTGGCCGAAAGGCTTCAACGCCTTCTTTTTTCTAGCAAAACGGGAGGTAGGATGAGAAGATTTGAGAAAGGTACGGGAAGAGAAAAATTGAAGGAAAAATTGTCATTCTCCAAAGGGGTCTTAACATTATTATGACGCGTTTCTTAACTTTTGCCACTCACTTCTTCGGGGTGCAGAAAAGGCGACCGCTCCAGGAGTCTCACAACGACTCTTCCTTCACAGTCGCCCCTAGGAGATATCTCTTCATTACGAAGAAACCATGACTCCGTTACGGCACCTTGTACTGGATTTCATGACAGGTAGAACAAGCATTCTGAGAAGGCTTGTGGCCCTGATGGCATTCCAGACAGTTAAGACCCACTAAGTGGTTGTAGTGCGGATCAGGCGTCACGCCCTTTTTCTTTGTGCGCTCTGCAACCTGATCGAGGCTTCCGTGGCAGGTCGTACAAGCCGTCATGGGAACCTTTGCACCAGGGGCTGGTGCTTTATCCCCGTGGCACGATGCACAAGCAACACCACGCCCCACATGGCGATCTGCCAAGAACGAGTCCGTTTGAGCCCAGAGGCTAGCGGACGCGACAACTAACGCGCCAAACAGCGCAGTTTTTAATAACGATTTTTGCATAGCTCTCTCCCGATTATCCACGTGCTTTTGCGCGAGCCGTTGCGTGACGAGCTGCAACTCGGCCAAAGACCATGCAGCCACCTAACTGGTTACCACCGATGTCGTCATGTACCCAGACACCACCCGCGGCAGCACCTGCGGCATAAAGCCCTGGCACAGGTTCATCTTCCCAGGTCACCACATTAGCGTTCACGTTGATCTTTGGACCACCCATGGTATTAGCCATACCACCAGCGGCAGGGATCATGTAGAACGGGCCCTTTTCAAGAGCATGAGGCGTAGCAAATTCGTACGGCGGATCGAGTTCTTTTGCCTTACCTGCCTTCACGGCGGCATTGAATTCTTTCACCGTTTCTTCAAGAGCTTTTGGCGGAACACCAGCAGCCTTTGCTACTTCGGCGATCGTCTTGCCACTCGGGACTTTGTAGCCCAAGTTAGCAAAGCGTTTGAGAGTCTTCGTTAAAATTTGGTCATTATCATCAGCATCGCTACCAATCAACATAAAGGAGCGATTGTCTGGCGTGAGGTTCGCAATACCCTTGGCCTTTGGCACTTGGAGCCAGTCTTCAGGCAAGAAGCGCTTCCCAGCGGTATTAACCTGAATCCCGTAACCTGCGTGCATCAAAGGAGAAGGATTGGCGTGTCCCGTCGGCGTGATCGGACCCGCGTAGAACTGGTCCAAATACACCAACTTCGCACGGACCTGCATACCCATAGTGATGTTTTCGCCCACACTCCAAGGAGAAGCGCGCATCACGAGGTTATTGGCCCAGGGACCAATCCAAGCGCCAGTCATGGCGGTATTGGCACCGTAGCCACCTGTCGTCAAAATCACCCCACCCTTGGCGAGATAATTCTTGCGACCTTCTGGTGTATGGCAAGAAACGCCTTCGACTTCGTTATTCGGCGTGACAATCAGTTCAATCGCATTGGTGTTGTAGCGAATCGGCACTTTCTTTTCGTTCAAGGCTTTCAACAAGCAACGAATCAGCATCGAGCCGCCCGTAATGCCATTGCCTTGCGAAATCACGCAACGAGATAGTTCAGGTGAGGGAAGGTTTTCCCAGAGTTTGAAAGGCACGCCCTTCTGAATCAACCAGTTGACGCCGTCCCCGGCTTCTTCTGCGTAGAGTTTGATCAATTCAGGATCAGACTTGTAGTGAGAGAGTCGCATCATGTCGGCGACAAAGGCTTCCTTGGTATCTTCCGGATGGTGCTTTTGCATGTCGCTACCTACAGCAGCGATCCAACCCGAAGAGTAAACCGTCACGCCGTCTGGGCGACCACGTTTTTCAAGTAGCACAACGTTTGCGCCTTTTTCTGCGGCTTCTAGCGCAGCACACATACCGGCCATACCTGCGCCAACCACGACAACGTCAAACGTTTCCGATGGGAATTCCGCCCCAGCACCCTGAGACGAGCCTTTTGCGAACACATCGGTTAAACCGACAGTCATGCCTGCACCAAGCAAGCTACCTTTTAAAATTTCACGACGTTTTAATTGCATCGTTATCTCCTTCAATCACTGCGCATACAGGGCGCAGAAGTGACACCGGACGTTATCTAAGGGGTGGTCCTGTGTGCACCATCTAGCCTAAGTCAGGAGAATTACTTAAGCAATCCTTAAATTGGACAACCTATACGGCAATCTTGCCAAGCGACCATTTTTCTTTACTTAGGGAAAAACCCTGAATTTTCAATAGGTTAAAGCGTTTTTTTGCTTTTTTTCAGGAGACTCTAAAATAAACATCGATACCCCATTTTTACTCAACGCCTTCTCATAATGGACAATGAGAGGATTCGGATTTGAGAAAATTGTTCGTTTTGGACAAGGTGGCAAAGGAGAAAAAGCCAGAGAAAACTCTTGGAAAGAGAACACATCAATAGCTAAAGATTAACAATCGTATAGCTATTACTTCACCTTTTTAAAGATCCTCTCCCAGAGGAAAGAAATAAGAGAAAGGAGCGTTTCGGGTAGCGCGCAGAGAGACACTCGAAAAGGAGCAAAAGAGGATGGAGCTAGAAATCGTCTTTTGCCTCTTCTCAAAAAAGTGTCAATACGCGCTACCGTCAACGCCCCCCCTTAGAGGAGACAACTTAGGAGAGAAGTTGATGAAAAACATGTCAGGCTTGGTGAAGTCGGCACTATGACCTAAGAATGGCACCGACTCCACCTCGCACTAACTTTTTAGGCTTCCTTGTAGCCCGTCACATACTTCCCGGCCATAAAGCCAGAGGTATGCGCAAAACCACAAGCATTGCCACCGCAGTAGAAGGCACCGTGCACCCCTGCCACAGTTTCGCCTGCTGCGTAGAAGCCAGCAATTGGCTTCAAATCCCAACCGAGAACTTCAAAGTGCTCGGTCACTCGCACACCACCCGAGGAGAGGTTATTCCACGGGAACATGCGAATTAAGTACCAAGGACCGTCTTTCAACTGATACTGCTGATCAGAGCGACCAAACTGCAAGTCGTTCTTCGTTTCAACGGCCTTATTCCAAACTTCGAGCTGCTTCTTGAGCCCATCGAGTTTGATGCCAGACTTTTCGCAAAGTTCTTCAAGCGTTGCACACTTCCAGAGGTTTTCACCCTTGGCAAATTCCGCTTCAACGCGTTCTGGCGTCCAGCTGGGAAGACCTACCAAGGCACCCAACTTAATCTTCTTCAAAGTACGTTCCCACGTTGCTTGGTCAGCCAACACATAGTGGCAACCGTCAGGGTTACCCGCGAGCTTCGGCGTGACGTGGCAAATCCCTTCGAGTTCGGTCACGAAGCGGTCACCATTCTTGTTGATCAAAATGCCACCTTGCCCAGTGATGAACCACCAACGGCAGTACGGGCCATTACGACCATTCACAACGATACCGCACGGATAGGAAGCTAAGTACTGCATATGTGAGAGTGGCACCCCAACGTCACGCACAGCGATACGAAGGGCTTCACCGTCGTTGCTCGGGCCGCCAATCGCAACACCGCGACCAGCCACGCTAGGCACCCAGAAGTCGAGCGACTCTGGCGTACCAGTGATACCACCAGTGGCCATCACCACGCCCATCTTGGCTTTGCAAGTGACGAGTTTGCCATCATTTCCACCACAAGCCACACCGACCAAGCGGTTAGCTTCTTCGTCGAAGTAGAACTTCTTCACACCCATTCCGTGATGGATCTTCAAATTGCGAGCAGCGAGTTCTTTGACGAGCACTTCAATGTAATCGCGACCCTTAAAGGAATCCTGACGGTGAGCACGAAGCTGGGAGTGACCAGCGTACTTTTCCAAATGGTGTTTTGGCAGACCATGGTCTTCCAACCAGTCAAAGGCTTCACCAGAATGCTTGGCAAAGGCGTAGACCGGTTCTTTCAAGCTCATATGTTCGCCATAAGCAATGATGTCGTTGGCAAACGTTTCCCACGTATCCTTCTGACCTTCTGGGTCAGCCTTTTGCATACGAGAGCCCCAGGCAGTGAACAAGCCACCACAAAGGTTCGTCCCAGTATGGAAGGGGCTCATCCCCTTATCAAAAATTTCAACCTTGGCACCTGCATCGTGAGCCTGACAGGCGGCCATCATGCCAGCGCCCCCACAACCCAACACAACAACGTCGGTTTCAATATCCCACTTTGTGGGGAGAGGTTCTTTAGTGCTCGCAGCGTGTGCAGCAGGAACAGCCACAGCAGCGGCTGAAGCGGCGGCTGCACCCAAGAAATGGCGACGGGAAAGATCGGTTTGACTCATAATTATTCTCCCTTCATTTTGACTTCAAACGTGTGGCAATCGTTGCACTCAAAGTGTGGTTTGGCGTGCATGCTGTGGCAATTAGCGCAATCGGGTTGACCACGATGCGAGAAGTGTGGATTCGGATTCATCTTGCTAGTGCGTTGCGCCACAGCTTCATAAGACTGGTGGCAAGTTAAGCAAGTTTCTTTTGCCGGCGCTTTAAAGGAACCGCCTTGGTGGCAAGTACTACATTCAAAATTCGCGTGAGGACCATTGATTTTCATCGCTGGTGCAGCGGCTTGGGCTGTGAGGGCGAGACCCAGTGACAGCGCTAGGAGCGTCTCTTTGATCATAGCTTTTCTCTCTTTAATGGTTTAAAGGGCTTGGTGGGGAAGCTTCTTGGGGCTTCTTCTCAATCCCTTTAGGGGTGAACAAAATGGGTTGATGTTTTTGGCTTAGGCCTTAGCGACTTCGCCAGCTTCTTTCAGGACCGCAACCATGTCTTCCAGGTACATGCGAGCCCGATCAAGTGGCGACATCGTGAGTGCTAAGTCCGCATTGCAGGCTTCAATCGAAATCGGCAAATTAGGTAAGTGCTTTAAGAGCCCCACAAGATCAGCGGCACCCGTGCCAGGTGACAAACGGTAGTTGCGCGCTTGGTAAAGAATCCCTGCCATATTGGACGGCATTTCACGCGTGATGTCGCACATCTGGCAGTACTTCAAACTGCCCTTTGGAAGCGCATCAATATCGGCAAAGGAATTCTTTGCGCGGAAGAAGTGAATTGGATCGACCAAGACACCAGCGTTTTCGCGGTTCATCGCCACCATCAACTCGCGTGCCTGAGAAATGGTGGAAATATCGCACCAGGGCATCGGTTCAATAGAAAGCGAGAGTCCATAGGGGTGGGCAATTTCGCAGAGCTCAGCGTAGTTGTCGGTCAAGCGGTGCAAATTGGAGTCATTTCCTGCCACTAAGACGTGGCTAGCTCCCAAACGAGCGCCCGTTTCAAAGAAGGGTTTCCAGTTAATCGCGCGGGTATCGGGCTTTAAGCGCAAGATTTCAATATCGAGTACTTTGACACCAGTGGCCTTCAAGTTCGCTTCAACTTGGCGCACCATAGGCGTGTCGCCAATCATGTCGTACTGGGTTTCCGTGGGCGTAGCAGGTACAAGACGAATACCCACGTGGCTATAACCCGCCTGTGCAGCACAAAGCACCTGATTAGCAGGACTTACATCGAGCACGGTCAATGCAGCCAAAGAAATAGGACGAGGTAAAGGGATCGGATCGTACTGACGGTCCTTCAACGTGACAGGAGCCACTTTTGCTTGGGCGACTCCGACGGAGCTAGCGGCTAATGTGGCGCCAGCAGCTTGGAGAAATTGACGACGGTCCATAATGAGACTCTTAAAATTTCGGGGTTCTTGCGATCGAGCAGTGAGGTCTACGTGGCTTCACAACGTCTACTCGTATCGGTTAAGAAAATTTTAAGAAATATGGACTTGTGTCAATACCTCCCGATGCCCGTAGTCGGGAGCGGGTGGGTTTACCCCATAGTGAGAAAAGAGAAGGCTTTTAAAAGAAAATCACAGCGCGTCAGCACGGCGGTGGTTGAGCGCATAGCTTGCCGCCGACTGCCCTGCTCTACGCCCAAAAACAAAGGTATCTGTCATGGAGTTACCGCCCAAGCGATCTACCCCATGGACTCCTCCCGTGGTTTCTCCAGCAGCATAGAGCCCTTCAACCACTTCTCCTTTGGTGGTCAAGACTTCCGTAGCAGGATTAATGGCAATCCCCCCGCAAGTAAAGTGCACGGACCACGTTTCGCGACCGTAGAAGTATGGTGGCACGCTAATTGATGTACCAGACAAGGGCATCCCAAAATCAAGGTCATGACCAGAAGCAACCGACTCGTTCCAGCGGTTAATCGTACGACGCAAAACGTCGACGGGAACTTGAATCCCACGGGCAAGTTCTTCAAGCGTTTCTGCTTGCTTAACCGTACCTTCCATGAGTTTGATCCCCAAGGAAGCCCCTTTGCGACTTTGACTATCAGAGACTGCCCAAAAGCCTCGAGCGCCTTCGCGCATAAGTTCTCGGCGCAATTCTCTAAAGGGTGTGCCTTCAGAGACAATACGGCGACCTTTATCGCTAATCCAGATTTCCCCGCCCACGTAATCAAGCAATCGACCGCCTGAGAAAGGAATCACTTGAATGTATTCCATCCCTGTGAGCGCAGCGCCGACACTCTGCGCCATGAGAATTCCATCGCCTGTTGCCCCGTCAAGCAATGCCTGATTGGGACTTGCTGTTGTGGGAAGGCTCTCATCAATCGTCGGGTCCCAGAAACTCCTCATTTTCACGTTTGCGGAAAACCCACCCGTCGCGAGCACCACAGCAGAAGCGTAGAAACGCTTCACATCACTCGGTTTACTCATCTTCGAAAGCGAATCGAGTGGTGCGGTCGTGGTGTTCAGGCTCTTCATCGGGAGCACATCAAGCCCAATCACTTTCGTGCTTTCCCCTTCTTTTGCAGACTCCGTCACGAGCGCTACCGCACGCGTCGACATAAGGAAAGTGACATTGAGCTCTTTCGCTTTTCGGATCAGTGCCTGAATGTAGTCGTAACCCGCCTGAGGAGAACCCGTTGAAATATTACGGGCTGACATAGAGCCCACCGCACGGAAAACGCGTTTATCCCATTGCACCCCAAGGTCAGCGAGCCATCGCACAGCGCCCTCGCTGTCGTCCACGAGTGCGTCAATAAGGTCCGCTCGAGCCGCTTGTCCACCCGCTTTTCGCATCTCGGTTTTCATCACAAGAAGATCTCGGTTCACTTCTTCTGGGGTTTTGCCTTCAGGATGCCGGAATGCCACCGAGACGGAACCGGAAGAAACTAAGGCGTGACCGCCGACGAGAGCATGTTTTTCTACAATCGCAACACGCTTAGCTCCAGCCTGACGCGCGGAAATCGCCGCACAAAGCCCAGCCGTGCCAGAGCCTACGACTAGCACATCGTATGGGGGCTCGTCACTCGAGGCAAAAGAAAGCGCGGGAAGCGTTGAGACTGCCCCTAGCGCAAGGCCACCCTTAAGAAGAACTCTTCTCTGCATTGACGACTCCTGCCGCGTAAGCCAGTTTGATGAGCTCCCCTTGAGAGTGCACCCCAAGCTTGGCAAACGCGTTAGCACGATGCATTTTGATGGTGCTCACTTCGAGCCCCAGTTGACGTGCCGCGACTTTATTTTGTGCGCCATGAATTACCGCTTCAATGACATCGCGCTCGCGAGGCGTGAGTTTGGCAAATTTCGCACGGAAATCATCCCCTTCAGAGGCTTCCATCGCACGACTCACGGAAAGGGAAATGGCTTGAGAGACCTTTTGCACAAAGGCCATAGGATCAACGGGTTTTTCTAAGAAATCGAGCGCTCCGTGCTGCACGGTTTGAACCGCAAGAGAAATACTCCCATGGGCCGACAAGAAAAGAATCGGTAATTGACATCCCTCTTTTTCAAGCGCCGCTTGCACTTCAAGCCCTGTCATTCCAGGCATACGCATATCAAGCACGATGCAACCTGGCCCCACACGGTCACCACGCTTTAAGAAGTCTTGCCCGTCGGCATAGGTCAGCACTTCCCAGCCCATCGTTTCCAAAAGCAAACGAAAGGACTGCACTAACTCCACATCATCATCGACAATTTGTACTACAGGCTTTTTCATGGTGGGGACTCTTAGGGGTGAAAGAGAGGGTTATCCTTTAATTATACTCGGAGGGCTCGAATCTCTTGCTTGTCTCTTGATATCACCTTTTTTAACCACTCTCTTTGTCAATTATTATTCTCATTTTTAGACTTGCTATTAGAAAAAACTTATTTTCTCATTTTTTTATGAATGTTTTCCCTAAGTTTTATTCCAAGTCACTAAACCACCCTAGCGAATCAAGGCAAAAAAAGGTAAACTAGAAGGAATAAGGGCTTGTGCGTGTCCCCCGTCAATGCCTTCTCCTTAAAGACCAATGAGGAGTTTTCACATTCCCGAATACCGCACTTAGCTTGCGCTCGAAATCGTTACCAAAAGTGGTATACGTCGAGCAACTTATCAGCACGACCAAAAATTATTCCCACGAATAATTCTGATCATTCCTTTGGCCATTTATCAATTTCTAGTCATTTGAGAAAAAAAGACGATCGTATGACCGCACACACAAAATCTTCACGCCCAGCATTCGCGCTAACACCGCTTTGTGCGCTGTTGATGAGTGCTTTGTTGGCGCCTGCAACCTATGCTGCAACAGCACTACCCACGGGAGACAATTCTGCCACTCCGCTCACTGAGGATGAATACAGCGTAACCTATGAGACTTTTGGGAATGGTTATGCGGGTAAAGTCACTTTTGGAAAAGACGCTACCATTTCAGGAAATAACTTCCTGATGAGTGGTGATAGTGAACTCTCCTCTGAGCATAAGCTCACACTCGATGTCGGTGATGTTATTGCTGGGAGCAATACACCCAATAAGGCTTCTATTAGTGCCAAAGAACTTGTTCTCAACTTATCTAATGCGAAGTCTACCAAGAGCTTTGGTATCCTTTCACGAGGAGGTAGTACACTTACTTTAACGGCCGAAAAAGTCACCTTCACTACTGACAAAAATGGCGTTGCCTCAGAGCATGAAGGGAGCTCCACAGAAATTACGGCAACGACTTCCGATATTTCCCTCGCCTCAACAAGTACCTCACCTCTCATTCAGGTTGCAAATGGAGGTTCCGTCAAACTAACCGCTACCAATGGGTCCATTACACTCGATAATCCCAAAACAGGATATTACGACTACGCTATTCGCGGAGTGCTTTCTGGAAGCGTCTCTCTGGACGCAGGAAAAGATGTGATCGTTAAAGGCGATATCTTTAGCACCGATGACGCTCGTATTGATATCAAGTCAAAAGGGACTATTACCGTCGACAACGTTGCCACGCTTGGTGGTCACAACGACTCTGGTGTTTTGAACGGACAAGTCTTTTTGAGCACCAGCGGAGATAAAGTCGAGATTAAGAAAGGGTTAAATATCTCCGCAGATAAGCTGGCAAAAGACACCGAGCACGCGCTGATGATCACAGCTGAAAATGCTGTTGTCACCGTAGATGGCGCTCAAGAAATTTCTAACTATTTCTATTCAGGTGGCTTCTTAGGTGAAAATCAATCCATTACGGGCACCTACAGCGCCTACTTTGACTTCACAAAAAATCAAATTCAGGCCAAGGACACTGTCTTCAGTGATGGGGTTTTTATTGACACCGCTACTCTCAATATTTTCAACACAGGCGACATTGAGATTAAGAAAACAACTGCCACCGATGCCACCCCTGCTCTGCTTCTGTACTGGGGCGGTACTGGCTTCTTCCAAGGGCAAAACATCACCATTTCATCCAATGGCGACAAGCACCCCGCGATGATTTTGGACTACGCCACCCGTGCTTCGTTTGATGCCAAGGATAAACTCGCCATCAACGGCGACGCTATTGTATGGCGGAAGTCGACGCTAGCCATTGGCTCTACCCCAACAACAACTGTTAATGGTGGTTTGGCCTTCTATGGCGACAGTCAATTAACGCTCGCTGATGGCGCTAAAGTCTTCCAAATTAATAACGAAGACCGCGAAGTCTCTACAAAGAAAGCGGTTGTTTCAGACGCCCTCCTCCTCTCTGAAAGCAAGGTGGATTTGAGCGCGCTTGAAACTACCTTGAAGAGTGCCAAGACTTATGCCGGCTTCGATCAAACTCGCGAAAACGCACCTGCCGCCGCTCGCCTCCTAAAGGGCAGTGAACTGACGCTCAAGACCGCTAACGTTCAGGGCGCAGTCGTTGTCGATGGTGAAGGCAGTACCTTTAAGGTTGCCCCTGAAGGCACCTTCAAGATGACGGGCGACCTTCTGGCAGGAAACGCTGGCGCAATTGATGTGACATTGGGTCAAGGAAGCACCTTTGAAGGTGTGATTGACGACTGGACGGATTTGAGCGAAAGCGCTCTCCCGAAGAACGAAAAACGCTTTGCTCACTATACAAACGAAGTGGGCGAAGCTATTACCGTTGAAAATGCGGGTACGGCTAAGCTCACGATGAAGGGCGGCACGTGGACCACTCGTGGGTGGAGTACCCTCTCCGAAGTCTCTGTTGATGCACCTAGCGTCATCGATATGACAAAGCAACCTGGTGGCTCTATCTACGCGAAGAGCTTCAAGGGAACGGAGGCCACTTTCCGCATGGCAATGGGCGACAACAGCGCCCCAAAGAGCATGCTCTATCTGGGTGAAGTCGCAGCGGACGCCAAGCATCACGTTGAAGTCGTATTGCTTGATGGTACCGATCCGAAGTCTCTCAAAGAACGTCGTTTCGCCACTACCAATGGTTCGACTTCTGACACGCTCTTTGATGCCACCTCAACCGATCAAGGCTTCTTAAACCTCAAGTATGTAGTGAAGCACGAGGCCTACAATAAGGACGAAGCGGATAAGAACAAATCCTATAACGACAGCACCGCCACGGAACCCAAACCTGGCACGGGCTTCGTTGATGGTAAGTTTGGTGAAGCTGGTCAAAACTGGTACCTCGACTACGATGAAAACGTGACGCCACCCAAACCCTCGGATAGCGGTGAAACCATTCTCGCTACCGCTCGCGGGACTTACTGGCAGTCGATTGACCTTGACCGCTTGAATAAGCGTATGGGTGATCGTCGTATGAGCCGTGAAGGGGAAGATGGCCTCTGGGTGCGCTTGCGCCACGATCGTCTGGGCACGAACTCTGCCGTTGGTAACTTCCGCTTGAAGAATACGATGTACCAGATGGGTTATGAACACACCTGGCAGAAAGAAAACGGTCGCCGCTTAGCGGGTATCGCGATTGACTATCGTGATGGCGATGCCGACTATCGTGATGTTTCGGGTGACGGCTCGAACGATCGTATTGGCTTGACGGCCTATCATACGTGGCTCGCAGATAATGGCTGGTACTACGACGCTGTGCTTCGTTGGGGTCGACTCTTCAACGAATTCAAGATCCAGAACACCTTGGGTAAGACCGTGAAGGGCAACTACCACAACCATCTCTGGGGTGCATCCTTCGAAGGTGGCAAGAAGATTGGTTTTGGGGAATCGCCTTGGTTCATCGAGCCGCAAGGTCAGTTGCAGTACTCGTTAGTGACGAGCTCGGACTACACCACGACGCAGGGCACACAGGTCTACTTAGACCGTATGCACTCGATCGTCTCGCGTGTTGGCTTCCGCCTTGGTCGTGACTTCCGAGAACAAACCACGCAAGCCTATGTGAAGGCCGACTGGATGCATGAATGGGTTGGTCAGCAACGCATTAACGCTATCGACAAGACCACGGGTAAGGCTGGGTTTGACGCCTCGATTAACAATCGTGGTAGTTGGTATGACGTGGGCTTTGGTGTACAAACGCTCTTAGGCAAACAAGTCTATGTCTTTGCCGATGCGGAGTACCAATTCGGTCATAGCCTTGAAAAGACCTGGGCGTTGAATACTGGCGTTCGTTGGCAGTTCTAACTCAATCTTTAACTAACCGTTTCTCCCACTCTGGTTTTTCTAGAGTGGGAGATTTTTATTTGGGGAGGTAAAAACTTAGTGCGCGCGATCAAAGGTGACGGTCACAGCAATGCCACTGGGCTCTCGACGATTGACCACGAATCGAGCACCATGCTCATCGACGATATTGCGCACAATCGCAAGCCCTAACCCTAAGCCCTCAGGCTTCACGCTTTCACTCACGCTCTTGAGTTTTGCAAAGTCCGCCTCGCTAATCGCAGGGCCATTATCCGCTACGGTGACGCTCACCTCTTTTTCAAAAAGATTGAGCGTAATACTCACCTGCGCTGCGGCCTTATCTTCTTTGTTGGTGAGCGCTTCGTGGGCGTTTTTGAGGAGGTTAATAAAGAGCAGTTCAACCTCTAGCCCATGCCCCATGATCATGACGCCTGGCGGCAGAGGATTGGGAGAAAGTACCATTTTGCCCACACGGAAAGATTCACTTTCGCGCACTGCAGCCATAATGGAGGCTGAGAGGTCAACTGGTTCATGCTCTGAGAGATCGCGCTTTGCGTACGAGCGCACACGATCTACAATCGTTGCGATGCGCTTAGCTTCGCGCTCTGCCCCACTCACTGCCTGATCAATCACGGTATCGGGCGTTGGCGCATTCGCTTCCTTCCCTTCTCCACCGTGCTGCAACTTCCACTTGAGAATAGCGGTGTAGTTAATGACAGAGGTCACGGGTTGCTTTAACTCATGCGCAATCATGGCACAGAGCTGGCTAATCGCCCCCATGCGCTCCATTTGCTTGAGTTTTTCACGAGTCGCAAGTTCTGCCTTTTGGAGTTTGTCGCGCTCCGTCAAACTCGCTTGCAGTTCTGAAGTGCGACGGCGCACTAAGCGGCGCAAACGCCATTCGTTTAAAAGAAGGAAGGCCAGAATCGCCACGGCGCCAACCACGTAGGCCTGATAGCGTGCCCAAAGAGAGTTGAGCGATTTGTCGTCAAGGTAGGACCATGCTCCCAAATGCAGTTTTTCTTGAAGGGCACGCACACTGTGAAAGTCGCTCGTGACCTGCCAGGAGTACCCTGCTTCGTCTGGAATCGTGCTCAAAAGCGCAAAGGCAATGTCCTTTGAGAGATCAGGATCCGTGTCAGGCAGTGCCGCAGCAATCATGTCAGGAAAAAGACTGGTGGAATGTTGGCAGGCAAGTGAATCTTCTTTCTTGGTATTGAGAACACGTAGTGCGCCTTTAGCCAGCAAACCATCCTTTTCCGCGCGCTCGACCAAACACGCAGGCACAATCCCTGCATCATAGTGCCCAGAAAGCACACCTGAGAGCACATTTGGCATCCCATAGCCAAAGAAATCTACGGTAGAAAAATAGCGCTTTGCTTCGGCAGGGGTGCGATTCATTTCATCGCTTAGCGCGAGCCAGCCATCCAATGCATTAGGGAGTGTGGCAAGAAGTTTTTTTCCGGCTAAATCTGGAATTCCCTGCAAGTCTTTACGATCGCTTCGCACAACAAGAGCCCCGCCCACTGAGCGACTGGGGTCCTTAGCTAGACTAATTTTGCGCGTTGCAATTGGGTGTACGGCCACTTTGTCCATCAAAGTGACAACAAAGGCAACGGGTGCCACGAAAACATCTGGCTTAGCAAGCGCAAGATCACTCTCAAGCGTCAACCCTGAAAGACGGGCAACGGTAATACGACGATTGGGGAGTGCTTTTGAGAGGGCATTGACCATTGGGTCAATGGTGGAAGCCACGAAATCGGGCTCTGCGGATTCCACAAACCCTACAACAACGGGAGGAAGAGGGGGCGCATAGTCAGGCGTAGCATTCGAGGTGGACGCTACTCCTGAGAGCACGAGTGCGCAGAGCGCCAATCGGGCGCTCTGTTGATAGCTAAAAGGTTTCCCTTCTCTCATAGCACTCTATGAGCCAAAGCCTTATGCCTTGACCTGAACGGTTGCCCCATCAGCCGCCTGAAGTGGCAAAACTTTAAATTGCGGATATTCCTCACGCAGTGCCTTCAAGACCTTTTGGGCCACCGCATCGGAATCCGCCACCGCCATCAAGGTCGAACCAGAACCGCTAATAAAGAGCGTAGCAGCACCATTGGCTTTGGCAATCTCACGGACTTTTTCATAGTCTGGAATCAACGTCGCGCGCAAGGGTTCATGCAAACGGTCTTCGCAAGCAGCGGCGAGCAATGAGGCACTTCCCTTTTCGAGCGCCTTGGCCGTGGCCAAAGCGTGCGAGATATTAAAGACCGCGTCAGCAAAAGGCACCGTAGACTTTAAGAGGCGGCGTGCTTCATGCGTGCTTACTTCGTAATTCGGGATCACGGCAATAAAGTGCCAACGAGCATTGATGTCGTAGGGAAGCGACTTCGCTTCGCCTTCGCTCACAAAACTCGCGCAAAGCCCACCAAAGAGCGCCGGAGCAACGTTATCAGGATGACCTTCTAGGGCGTTCAAAATCTGAAAGAGTTCCTGATGGTCTAAGCGGTTCCCTAAAAACACATTAGCCGTCAAAACACCAGCCACTAGGCAGGTGCTAGAAGACCCCAGCCCACGTGCTACAGGCACTTCAGCATTAATTTGAATCTTCACGCCAGGAGGGACTTCACCCACTTTGTCGTAGACGCACTTAAAGGCTTGCCAAACGAGATTATCCTCATTGGCATATTCTGCGGGGCAACCTTCAATGACGAGCTTTTCAGCAGGTTCAAAGACAAATTCGCTCCAAAGCGAAAGGGCCAACCCCATGCAGTCAAAGCCTGGACCAATATTGGCCGTCGTCGCGGGAACTTTTACCGTCACTTTCATCGTTTTTTCTCCCTAGTGGCGTTCTTACTTGAAGATACGATTCATGGCGCCTTCTACGAAGCTGCCCATCTGAGCAACTTCAAGCACATCCGTGTGGCGCACAGGCTTTTCACGCAAACTGCTTAACGCGACTGGTGGTGTAGTCTTGGTAAGTTCTTGAAGCTTTACCATCACTGCAAAGTCATCGAGCCCGTCGCTTCCACCCTTCACAATCGCGCCATAGACATCACGACTAAATTTGTAGGGACTAGCGGTCGAAAGAACCACCATCGGCACGTCATCTTCTTTCACTTCACGGGCGACTTTCACTGCGACGGCCGTATGCGGATCAATCACGCGACCTTCTTTTTCCCAGACTTCACGAATGGTTTCGCGCGTTTCATCGTCAGTCGCAAAGCCGCAGAAGAAGGTGTGCTGAATTTCACGAAGCATATTAGCGGGCACCTGATAAACACCCTCTTCTTTCAAGTCTTTCATGAAAGCCGCAACCTGTTCGGTGTTCTTCCCCGAGACATAGTAAAGAAGACGCTCTAAATTGCTCGAAATCAGGATGTCCATACTGGGACTGATCGTCTTTTCAAAGTTGCGACGACGATCGTAAACACCAGTCAATAAGAAGTCGGTCAACACGTGGTTGGCGTTACTCGCCACCACTAAGCGACGAACCGGTAAGCCCATCAGTTTGGCAAAGTAACCCGCCAACACATCACCAAAGTTCCCCGTCGGGACGGCAAAGTCGACTTCGTCACCCAGCTGGATAGCGCCCTTTAAAAGCAGCTGACGGTAGGCGTCAAAGTAGTAAACCACCTGGGGAGCCAAACGACCAATATTGATGGAGTTAGCGCTTGAAAGACGCACATCAGCACGAGGGGAACCTTTCTGGAAGAGTTCTTTCACAGCGCTTTGTACATCGTCAAAATTGCCTTTGACAGAGGCAACTGCCACGTTTTCGCCCGCCTGCGTCACCATCTGCAAGCGCTGAATATCGCTGACCTTCCCTTCTGGGTAGAAAACAGCAATGCCAATGTCTTTCACATCTTGGAAACCTGCCAAAGCAGCTTTACCCGTGTCGCCACTCGTCGCGGTCGCGATCATCACCTTGTCGCTCTTGTCTTTGAGACCCAAGGACATCAACTGCGGCAATAAGCAAAGCGCTAAGTCTTTAAAAGCAGACGTGGGACCATGATAGAGCTCAAGCAACCAGTCGCGACCTAAAGCGGTCACTGGCGTAATTTCTTCCGTGGCGAACTTCCCTTTATAGGCACGTTCCACAGCACCTGTGAGCTCATCGGTTGAAAAATCATCAAGAAGAATGGAGAGCACCCGCACCGCGAGGCTACTGTAGGATTCGTTGGTGAGCGTAGCGAGATCAATCTTCTTTTCGCCCAACGCATCACTCACAAAAAGACCACCATCGTCGCTCAACCCTTGAACAATCGCCGTGCGAGCATCGACGGCATGATCGGTAGAGCGCGTGCTGTGATAAAGCATAATTTTTCCTTCTTACTTGGCAATAATTTTTGAGGCGCAATCAGCCCCTTAAAGACAAATATCTTTTCATTGTTGCACATTTCGTGCTCAAGGGGGATTTCTGAAGATGACTTGTTAGCGCTCTACCCTTCTGAAGAACGCTTCTCCGCTTTATCGACGGAAACGTTGATATCCCCAGCCAATCAGCATCAAAACGAGGAAAAGAGCGACAACAGCGCAGGCTAAAAGGCAGCATGACGCCATGTCCATGAATTTCCACTGAGGAATGAGATACCAACCATCCGCAGATTGGTAGAGGTGAATGAAGTAAGCCTGAATATCAGAGAGTTCTGCCCCACGTGGCACAATTGGCGCATCGTACCCGCAGTCGCCCGTTGGCTTAAACCAACTTGGCGCCCACTTGTCGAGTGGCAACCCAAAAGGAAAAGCGGGTTCCGAAGAACACCCCTGCATCCCAAAAAGGTCGTCCATATCGTCAGAATGGACAGCGTGGTGCATTTTTGCTAAATGAAGAGCACAAAGCGTTGTGTAGATGAGCCCATAAATACTCACCACATAACCTGCCAACTTTAGTAGCACCGCTTTCGGATTGATCATCGCAATGATGGCGCCCAACGCAATCACTAAATTTCCATAGCGAATAAAGACACACTGCTCACAAGGATGCATGAAAAACCATTCTTGGAAAATGTAGTGTGCAACGAGCACCATCGCGATCATCGCCGCCGCAATAATCCCCCAAGGCCAACGAGTATCCTGCCAATCAGCCAAGGTGTTTAATGGATCATGAGCAAGATTTTTAAAGAAACGAATCATGGAGCTACTTTCAATGCAGATTTAAAGAGGAAGGGCTCTGTCGTTTTCCTGCAGAGCCCTTCTAGAAAGAGAATGAATTAGGGCAACGCTTTGAGTTCTTTGATGGTCTCAAACATCGCATCAAGGCTACGAATGCTCTTAATCATGATGAGATATTTGCCGTTGACAACGTAGGCAGGAATTCCCTGAATCTTGGCAATGGCATAACTGTTAGACCATTCTTTTCTCAGTGCTTGCACTTCGGGAGAGGTGCGCTCTTTATTGAATTCGTCAAGCGTCACGCCAGTCGCCTTCGTGAGCGTTTCTAAGAACTGCGCTTCGCCACCGTCCCAACGTTCGCCCATACGATGGTAGTCTCCATAAAGCGTCTTCGTTGCTTTAGAGAAAAGGCTGTCAGGGGACTCAATATCGCGCCCCGCCGCCTTATCTTTTAAGAGACAAATAATAAAGAATTCTGTGGCCACTACGCCATACTTAGCACGCGTTTCTAAGTGCACGGGTTTAAACTTTAGCCCCAGTTCTTTTTCAACACGTGGCAAAAGTTTGGGATCAACGCGATCGTCATACTTGTAGCAAAACGGGCAGTCGTAGCTAAAAATTTTGATAAGCGTCCCCTCACTATTCGGAAATGGGGTTTCAAGCCTCACATAGTCTTCGCCTTCAGTGAGTGCAGAAGCGGGCAAACTCACCCCCATTAAAGCAGCGCTCAATGTGAATGCCATCAATTTCAACGTATTGCGACGTAACATACTTATTCTCCAAATCTCCTCATTGCGAGGAATGTCTAAGGGTAGTCAGTTTTGCGACTAACTACCCTCTTTGGTTCAATCTTACTGTGTTTTGAGAAAAGCTGAGAAAACTTTCTCCTGCTCTCCGCCTCGCTTCTCCTCAAAACAAATGTGGCGTGGTCTTGCACTCCCAAAAGAGAAATACAAAAAACCACACTACACTGTTGTCCTCATTTTAAGCAGTTTATGCTTCTACCCCGTTTAAACGAGAAAGCATTTTTTCAAACATCTGCAAGCCAAACAGCATGCATTCGGGTTGAATGTCAAAATTGGCACGATGGTGTCCTGGATGTTGCGTTCCATAGAGGAAAAAGACCGCTTGCCCACCTTTTTCAATCACTCGTCTCATGAAATGAGTGCAGTCTTCCGACGCGCTGGGACGGCTTTCCTCTTGAACATTTTTCACCTGGGGAATTGTTTTAGCCACTTCAAGAGCAATTTTCACCAACCCTTCTGATACAGGCAAGGTGCTAGCGCGCCCTACGGCTTTCACTTCTTGTTCAACCCCGTAAGTCATTGCGATACCTTTAGCGATTTGGTAGACCTGAGACTCCAGATAATCATTGACCTCCTCAACAACCCCTCGAGTCTCCACTTGCATTTTGGCATGAACTGGGGTGACATTACGTCCTTCTCCAGCGACGAGTGTTCCGACACTCACGCGGCTATCTCCAGCACTGTGACGAGGTATTCCGCCAATCATCAAAGCGCAGGCAGCAGCGGCCATCAAGGCGCTACGACCTTTCTCAGGGTCACTGCCCGCATGAGAAGGTTGCCCCGTAAACTCAATATCGAGCTTAGAGCTCGCTAACAAGCCACCTGTTAAAACAAAAATTTCGCCCAATTTAGCCTGTCCACCAACGTGTGCCCCCATAAAGTAATCAACGTCATCCACAATACCTGCGCACGACATTGCATAAGCGCCACGGCAGCCTTCTTCTGCAGGCTGGAAGATAAAACGGATTTTGCCCTTGAGCTTATCTTTGTTCTCCGCTACCCATTTCACAACACTCAAACCAACAGAGGTATGGACATCATGTCCACAAGCGTGCATAAGTCCAGGATTTAACGATGCAAAACCTTCCTGATTGGGGATATGATCTTCAGCTCCTGTCTCTTGCACACAAACACAGTCCATATCAAAGCGACAAGCTGTCGTGGGACCAGGGCGTCCCGTGTCAATTTCCGCAACGACACCAGTCACCCCATTGAGAGACTCGATGAACTCAGAAGGAACGCCCCAAGAAATAGCGCGTTCCATTGCTTTTCGCACTTTTTCTTCATCGCGACCCATTACACTTTGAGGGTCCACTAACCCATGGCCTGTTCGATAAGAAACACCTAATGATTCAAGCCGCTTTGCAACATAATAGGTCGCGAAGAACTCAGTCCATCCTTCTTCAGGATGTTGGTGCAGTGTTTGACGATCTTTCTTTAACTGCTTTAAAAGCACTTCTTTGTCCATCATTTTCTCCCTAAGAACCTTCCTGTTCGTTCAGTTCACTAGGCAAATCAGAGTTTCACTCGAGCCTGTAGCCGAGAACAAAGCCACGCGAGAACTAAACCTATAGCAGAAAAAAACATTCCAACGTATGCGCATTCATAAAATGTCCACCCCGAAGCCTGTAAAGACTTCATTAGCATCGGTCCAAGTAGACCCGCCATAGCGAACCCAGTAAACATGAAGCCGTAATTGACGCTCGCATTCACCACCCCAAACTGTTCCGCAGTGAGCCCTGGATAAATTCCCATAAATGCCCCAAAAGAGATCCCAACGCCTAACGCTCCACAAATAAAGAGAATGTGTTCATCTGGCGTAGCATGACTCATGGCAAAAATACCCAAAGCCGCCGAAACTAAGGCGATACTCAAAACACTCAATCGACCTATTTTGTCTGAGAGGCCTCCAGAGATGAGTCGAGAAGCCATATTAGCGAGTGCAATCGCAGAAACTATCCCCGCAGCCTCTGCAACCGTAAACCCCGCATGAATACGAGCCAATGTAGCGGCTTGAGAAATCACCATCATCGCAGGCATCGCCCCGCACATTAAAAGAGCGAGCATCGGCCAGAAAGTCGTACTGCGTAACATTTCAGACCAGCGATACTGCTTTGGCAACACTTGGTTTGCGCTACCTTGTGGTGAGTCTTTAGCAAAAAAAGTTCCAAAACTATCTGGGCATCGCTCAAAGACAAAGCTTCCTGCGACAATCACTACCCCAAAAAAGGCTCCCAGCATTAAGAAAGTATTGTCAACTCCATATTGCGAAATGAGCATATGAGCAACGGGCGGTAAAACAACCGAACTCAACCCATAAGCAGCTGTGGCAATTCCTCCGACAAGGCCACGCTTATCAGGGAAAAAGCGCATCGCTGTACTAATACCAGCACCGTAAGTGAGCCCAAGCCCGAGTCCATAAACCACTCCATAGGCTAGCGTGATCCCTGTCGGAGTATTCATTAGCCCACAAAGAGCCATGCCTCCCCCAACAAAAAGGCCACCGCAGAACACTACGTAGCGCGGACCAAGACGATCATTAATGGCGCCACCCAAAATCATGGGAAGAGGGGCTAATCCGTTGGCGAGCCCAAACGCAATTGCTAAATCGCCTGCGCTCAAAGTAACCCCTGTCGTTTGTGTAAGCCATTCTGCTGCGGCTGCAGACAAAACGCTCCAGGCATAAATCGATCCTAGACAAAGATTAATGAGGCAAATCACCGCTAGAAGCCACCAGCGCTTTTTCAGTAGGCGTTCGTGTTCTTTCATCTTCATCTCACAAAAGAGCTAGCGCCTCTTTGCGCGTTTGGTAAACCTTTTTCTGGAAATCCAGAACACTCGTAACCCACTCTTGAAATTGATTTACCTTAGCGTTTGCAACTTCGAGTTGCTCTGCAATCATGGTTGGAGAGGCGCTACCCGCAGTGCGACGATGAGTCAAAATCAGCGCTGGATCCATAGAGGCACGAAGTTTTTCTTCGCTGAGAGGAAACTCTAAAGCGAGATTTTTCTCTTTTGCCCATTCACACCAACATGCACACACTTCTTCGTACTGTACCGAGGCGGGCGTCTTGCCGTTCGTACGAGCCCAAGTCACTAGTGCAGAAGCAAACCCATGACCAGTGCGGAAATCAACATTGGCATTACGAACTAAGCTATCTGCAATCTCTTGCGTGCAAGTCCAATCCGCGTTGAGTTCGGCCAGCGCACGTTCTCGGTCTACTTTGAGATTTTCTACCAAACCTTTAAACGTATAGATCACGAACACCGCGTCATCCATAAGGGACTGCATCATGCCAGCGTCCCGCACATCAGGCATTCCTAGTGCGAGATTTTGCATACGAAGCGGTACATTCATCGCAGCGGCCATAACTAAACCTGCATCGCGACGACAGTCATTGATAATGCCTGGATTGCGCTTTTGAGGCATAGCAGAAGAGTGATACACCCCATTCTTACTGACGTATAAAACCCATGGACGGCTCTGGGCATACTGAGTCATAAAGTCAGCCAAGAATGCGTTCACATGAAGCATTAAACTCGTGACGATCTGGCTCATTTCTAAAGGCAAATCGTTACCCTGGCATTGCCCAGCATCAAAAGCATTGGTGGCTGGCGCCTCAAACCCGAGTAGCATTGCCATGCGGGAAGAGTCCAAATCCCAACCTGTACCATTACATACAGCGCTGCCCATAGGAGAGTGGTTGTAGCGCTCGTAGCACTCCTGAAGGCGGGTCACATCACGAGAGAAAATTTCGTACTGAGCAAGAAGATAATGGCTGTAATAAGTCGGTTGAGCCTGCACTCCGTTGGTATACGCAGGAACCAGCGCCTCTTTTTCATTTTCTGCCAAGACTAAAAGTGCTTTTTGCAGAGCAACCGTGGCATCAATCAATTTCACAATGCGTTCACGGTTCATGGCGGCGTTAGCCGTTGCCAGAATATCTTGGCTAGAACGGCCGACGTGAAGGACACTACCCTCCATGCCACATTTGGCCAAAAGTTTCGGTTCAAATTGAATATAGAGTTGGCAACGTTCCGCCCCAGGGACTTGTTCTTCTCTCTCAAGCTCTAACAAGGCATCGCGAATTTTTCGTGCTAAAGACTGCTCTAAGAGTCCTTTTCCTACGTTAGCGACCAGCGAGGCCTCATTAATCGCCTCGAGCCAATATTGCGTATCGTGCACCGGGCAGTGATCTGGCACCGCCACCTTACCCATATGTAATCCCAACATCTTTTTATTCCATTTGAAAAATAAGAAGGAGCGGTGAGCAACCACCACAACGCCGCTCCTTCTCTAATAAACGCCCTACTTAATTAGAAACGATGCATCAAGCCTAAAATTGCTTCATTGGCGCTAATGCTTTCTCGCTGCCAATCAGCATCCTGCCAGAAGTAACCACCAATGGCATAAACGGAAGTACGACGAGAGAGCGGATAGAGGTATCCCAAACCAACATTGACGCGCTTAAATTTATTCTGCGCTTCAGTGTTCTGGTTTTCGCCCCAACCGTAGCCCACGCTCGCTTTAAGGGTACCTTTAGCAAGAGGTACATCAACACCCGTGGCAACTGCCCAAGACTCGAAACCTTTATTCAATTTTTGCCCGATCGCTAACGGAGCAAATTCTTTCGTGGAGTAACCACCGATAGACATCGCATTCTTCAAATATTGAACGGTCCCAAAAAGTTTGAAGCTCTCAAACTTATAGTGACCGCCCACCGTCACTTTGTACGTATCACGATCCATCGTGGTGGAATTGTTCGCTGCACGAAGCCAATCGACAGCCGCGGCAGCGTAGTAGCGATCTCCAGTTAATGTCGCCCCAATAGCCGTCCAACGATTCGTATCGCTCGTCCCTTCAGAGGAGTCATTCGTGTTACCTAAAGAGTGCTGAATATGCACGCGCACACCACCAAACGAGGGAGAGATATAGTTCAACATATTGTTCCAACGAGCAGAGGCCAACGTTCCCACGAACTTCCAGCCACCCGTCATATTTCCCCAACCGGCACCAAAAGGATTCACTTTGCTGTTAAAAATCCCCGTTGTACCAGAACCTGTGGAAAGCGCGGGCATACGACCTGCTTTCAGTTCACCAAACGTCTTGGAGCGAATCCCAACGCTCGATTCACGTTCAAAAAGCGGGCTACCAGCGCCGTAAAGCGTGCCATCATCAGGCAAGAAACCACTTTCAAGATGGAAAATAATTTCGGTATCGTCCGAAATGCTTTCCGAACCTTTAATCCCCCAAGTGCTCACGTTACCAGTCCCCTGAGAGTAGGAAGAACGGGTTCCCTGGCGCATTACATAGCCTTCGCTATCCACCGTTAAGGCGCGCGACTGCCCCACTGGACCGCCCATCCCTTTATTGAGGTCTTCATGAAGGTATGCAACTCCTTGGTCTAAGAAGCCGAAAATTTGAACGTTTGCGGCTTGAGCGCTGGTGATACCAATTGAAGCTAAGCCGAGCAGCAATGCGAGATTTAATGGTTTGATTGTCATTTTTTGAGTCCTTGTAAAAGTTAAAAACTGGTCGTTTTACTGCGACACAATGAGGGAATTCCTCCTTCGAGAGACTGTATTTTGAGACCATAACGATGGGCAGCTTGTATGCCCTTCATCGTGCCCAAAACCGTACCTACTCGAGGAATAAGCTCTCCTTTATTCAAAGCAAGATGCCCACCGATGACGGAATACTGGGCCTTTCTTTGCTGTGGGTCGTAGAGAGTGATATCGGCATCAAATCCTGGAGCTAAACGCCCCTTTTCTTCTAACCCCAGCATACGTGCTGGAAGTAGAGAGGTTTTGAAGGCAAAATCTGTTAAAGAAAGTGCGGTGAAGTCCACGAGCAAAAGTCCCTTTTCTAAGATCACATTGCGTGGTATAGCGCCACCATCGGTACTGATGCCATCAACCAAATAGGTGGCATCTTCGCGTTTAGCACTAGCAAAGTAGAGGCGAGCTAACGCAGGATTAACCCCACCGAAGGAACCGTCTTTGGCTTCTCTGGAGCGAAGAGCTTCAATCCCCTCTTCACCATCTTTGAGAGCCAAGAGACCATCTCGAGCGAGAATGACTGAGAGGGCTCCAGCTTGGATTGCCTTTTCTACACCTTTGCGCGAATTCTCCAGTCCAAGGCGCTGCAATTGAATCTGAACGACTTTTGAACGCGGACAATCGTTGTCATCGAAAGTCAGAGGACAACCGTTTCGGTCAGAGAGGTAGCTCTCGGTCACGATTTCTGGATGAGCTTCCAATAAAGCACTCATCTCGGCACATTCTTCAAGAACAGATTTGACTCGACCACGACAGTAAGCATTGATATGAGGAAGATGGAAAGCATGACCCTCTGCGAGAGCAATCGCTTCTTTCACGCCTTCCAAATCAGAGCCTTTTTCGGTACTGCCTGCATGCCAAGCTAAATAAAC
The DNA here is from genome assembly GCA_905197905.1 of uncultured Sutterella sp. Lineage (GTDB taxonomy): Bacteria > Pseudomonadota > Gammaproteobacteria > Burkholderiales > Burkholderiaceae_F > Sutterella. The sequence continues at coordinate 54,435 of CAJKAP010000012.1, forward strand.
GTGACGTTGGGCTGCCCTATGCACAAATTTCGCGCTTGCTTCAGGCGTCAATGGAAAGTGGCCACCAAGCAGCTTGATACCTAAGGCGCCTTCGGCAAGAGACTGATCAATAAAAGCATCGATATCAGCGTCCGTAGGTGAATCGTGATGCCAATTCACCCCTGGCAGGACCGCATTCAAAACAGCCACGTTCAATCCCGTTTGCGTTTTAGCCATATCAGCCAAAACGGTTTCGACGGGACCTGCCATTTCAATACATGTTGTCACCCCAGCCATTGCTGCCATACGATGCCCTAAGGCATTAGGCGCTAAATGTAGGTGAGTATCGATAACACCTGGTTGGGCCACCAAACCTTCAGCAGGAATTTCCTGCAACGCATGGTCAGCAATATCTTCTGCAATTTGCGCAATTTTTCCTGAAGAAACAGCAATATCTGCGCGTAACTGGACACCATCAATTGGATCTACCACAGAAGCGCCACGGATAATTAGATCGAACATCTATGTGCTCCTATAGAACGACCAACCCCGCCACAATAGCGGCAATTAGCATTCCAGGGAAAAGTCGTTTTGCCACGCTAATAGGATCAGCACTAGCCATACCAGCCACGATGATGATGGCGCCGGCCAACGGACTTGCCGTGCGACCAAACTGACCTGCGAAAATAGCGAGAAGGCCTAAGGCGTGGCTTTCCATGCCGAAACTCGCGGCGTGAGGGGTAACAGCCTGGTTAAAGGCCCAAATAGCAGCCTCACCCGAACCCGTACCAATAGCCATCAAGAATGGACCTAAAGCAGCGCCCCAGCGAGCAAATTCGTTAGAAGACTTCAGCGTGTTGATGAAGGCATCCACAGCGCCAGTGACTTGCAAGCCAGCAGAGAAAACACCTGCAGCCACAATTAAGCCAATCACTTGAGCGTAGCCCTGCCCCATACCCTTAAAGAAAGCCTTAGAGAGGTCGCCAGGGTTAGCAAGCGTGATAAGACCAATGACGACGATACCTGCCAACATGGCGCTCACAACGTCAATACCAGCCTTGGGGAACCAAACGGTACCGACAACGAGAATCACCAACGGCACAAGCGGGGCAATGGCTTTGAGCGGGTTGATCTTATCGAGCACTTTCGACTCAGACGTATTCACGTTGAGTTCTTCCGCGCTCGGCTTGTGGTCACGGTATTTCAAGATGCTGATTGCCGAGTTAATTACTGTAGCGAGTAAGGTCAAACCAACGATATAAGGAGCGGCCCAAACAATAAAGGCAATCAAGTCCATATTGGCCATCTTGGCCACATAGATGTCATGCGCACAACCTGGATTCAAAAGCAAACCACACATGGTGCCACCACCCACCGCTGCCGCAGCAGCAGAAGGACGAATACCAGAACGAATCAATAGAGGAATGAAGGTTGCGCCAGCCGTTGCTGCAGTTCCAGCGGCGGACATGATGGCAATGTTGATGCCGAAAGTCAGAATCGTTGCCATAGGGATAAGCAAACCACCTAACTTCTTAAGAGGGGCAGCTAAAGCAGAGACGAGGTGTTCGTCACATTTGGATGCCGTTACAACGGCAGCAAAGCCCATTGCAGTACAAATAGCGGGCACCAAAGTGCCGTTGGTCATGCCTTTGACAAAGGCTTGAAACCCTTTAATAGGTTCGCCAGCCGCGATACACATCGCGAATCCAGCAAGTACTAGCAACATGCGCGTTTCATAGCGCTTAATCAATCCGATTACCGTAAGTACAATCATGGCAATCGCAAACCAAATTTGCCAAGTCATCGAGTTCTCCTGTAGTGAATCTTGTCCGACTTTTGGGGTGTCGGCAGATAGCATTATCTCGACTTGATGACAAACAATAAAACCAATAATTCCAACTATTTATTGTCATTTTTTCAACAATAAGTATTGAAATTAAGGGTAAAATGATCGAAAGACCTAATCCTAGTGAATAGCTATTTTTCAAAAAATACAACTGGTCATTGCAAAAATCGCAATAATTTAGGGAAACTCCTAAGGGAGAAATATCATGGATCGTCTCGACGACTTATCAACTTGGCGCATGTTTTGTGAAATTGTGCGCTCTGAGGGATTAAATGCCGCTTGTGAACGTCTCAATTGCGAACCTAGTAAAGTAAGCCGCGCCCTAAAGTCTTTGGAAGATCGTTTAGGTTCCCCTCTCTTTTCTCGCAACGGGCGACGTATTCAACTCACAGAATTTGGCAGAGTAGCATACGAGAAAGTTTTGCCAATTCTCGCCCTACATGGGGAAATGCTCCAAGAGCTCAAAGGAGATAAAAATAATTTGTCTGGTCTGATTCGTGTTGCTTCTCACGCAGGGATTGGGCCAGCAGAAATTACGCCAGCCTTGGTCGAATTCCAGCAAATTTACCCTGATATCCAGTTTGAGCTCACAGAGCTCAGCTCTCCCATTCCTCACGGTTTTGTGACAGTGGACGGACACTTGAATGATGTCATCATTGGGTACGGTAATGATGACCCCATCGAAGGAGTGATTAAGCGCTACAGTGGAGAAATGCCTTTTGTGGCCTGCGCCTCTCCTCTTTATATCAAGCGACATGGATTAGCGCGCACTCCAGAAGAGTGTCAAAAGCATACAGGGATCTTGATTAATAGTCCGACCAGAACAGCTACCACAACGTTGAGCAACGGAAAGCGCACTGCGGAATTAGTTTGGAAAAACTCTCTCACCGTGCACAGCCTCAATTCGGCTAAAACCGCCTTGATGCTTGGCGCAGGGATCGTACCCGATCTTCCTCTTTTTCACTGCATGAGAGAGATTGAAGAAAAAACCATCGTTCCTGTTTTGGAAGGTTGGCATCGCAAATCAGCTTCTTGTTTCGTCTTTGTCCGAGAAGAAGCGTACCAAAAACGTCGCGTTCAGGTCTTTGTGGACTGGATTGCTGCTCGGGAACATAACTTCCTACAGGCTTTGACCCAACGCTTCCCCTCTTTCTTCTAACAACGCTTTTAAAAAGACGCTTTCCTGGAAAAGCGTCTTTTCCCATATACACACCTGGGAGAATCTGATTTTCTACATCTTTAGAATTATTTTTGTTGAAAACGATTCTCATTATATATAAAAATTTCTAAATTCTCCTTATTGAGTTGCATTCTATGCAACAGTCCCTCTCTTCTCTACTTAACTCAAAATAATAATAAAATCATATAGTTAGAAAAATTTTACAAGATCCTACCACATCAATACTTGGAGAGATCCACCAAACTTCTATAGATAATTTTTTCTATTTTTTATAAAAAACACTCACTATGAGGTAGTTGAGATAATCCTTTTTGATAATTCATATCTTGTACCCCTATAAAGACGGCGGCTCTTTTTTCGCTTTAGGTGGGTCCTCCCACTCTCTCATCAGAACAATATTGGGTGGATCAACCTTTCCTATCGATACACGACCGCCAGCACAAGATCCTCTTTCTCATAGTCTCTCGGCAGCCAAGTTCCTGTCTGGTAGAAAAATCCAAAAACATCAACACCCCTTTTGGAGAGCAAAAGTATGACCCCAATGTTTACGAGTCGTCGTGCGCTTTTAAAAGCACTCGCGCTCACCTCTCTCCCGCTCGCCCCACTGAGCCGTGCTGTTGCAGCCGCCGTGGAAGACCTCGGGCAATACAGCTGGTGCGCTTGTATCATTAACTGTGGCCAGCGTTGCGCACTGCGCTGTTTTACGAAAAATGGTCAAGTAATCCGCATCGAAACAGACAACACCCATCCAGATACTCTGGGTGAACGCCAACTGCGCGCCTGTCAACGTGGTCGTTCCATGCGCGAACGCATTTATTCCAATGATCGCTTGAAGTACCCAATGAAGCGCATAGGTGCTCGCGGTGAAGGCAAATTTGAACGCATTTCTTGGGAAGAAGCTGTCAAAACGATTGCTTCTGAATGGACGCGTATTAAAGAAAAATACGGTAATGACAGTATTTATTGGCAGTACTGCTCTGGTCAACAGTCACTCGTGAGCTCTCGTCGCGCATGGCAACGCCTCATGAATTTGATGGGCGGTTACCTCCAGTACTATGGTTCTTACTCGAACGCTCAGCTCGCCGCTTCTTTCCCGCTAACCTACGGTGGTCGCCCAGCCTCTTTGCCGAGCGAAATCTCGAACGCTGAACTCTATGTCTTGTTTGGGAACAATCCCTCTGTCACCCGTCCTTCTGGCGGTGGTAAGGGCTTCCAGATCGATGCTGCACTCTCTAAGAAGCGCCCTCGTATTATCGTCATTGACCCGTGTTTTACCGACACCGCCTCTACTCGTGCCGATGAATGGATTCCTATTCGTCCAGGTACCGATGCCGCTTTAGTTTCTGCTCTCGCGTATGAATGGATTCGCAAAGGTGAAGTCAATCAGGCTTTTCTTGATCGCTACTGTGTAGGCTACGATGAAAAAACATTGCCCGCCTCGGCACCAAAGAATTCCGACTACAAGTCCTATATTTTAGGCCACGGCCCAGATAAGACGCCCAAGACCCCAGAATGGGCTTCTCCCATCACAGGCATCCCTGTCGATGTAATTCGTCATTTAGCGCACCAAATGGCTCATACCAAACCTCTCTTTGTTTCTCAAGGTTGGGGTCCGCAGCGTACAGCCAATGGCGAAAATAACGCTCGCGCTATTGCTATGGTGCCAATTCTCTTGGGACAAGTTGGTCTGCCAGGAACAAACTCCGGCGAACACGAAGGAAACACTCCCTTCCCAGCGGTGTATCTCCCCATTGGTAAGAACCCCATCAAGGCAACGATTCCAGTCTATATGTGGACGGATGCCATTTTGCGTGGCCATGAAATGAGCCGCCGTACCGATGCCGTCAAGGGTGTCGAACAGCTGAAATCTGATATCAAGATGATCATCAACTCTGGTGGCAATACCATGATCAATCAACATGGTGACTGCAACTGGACGCATAAAGTCCTTCAAGATACCAGTAAGCTGGAATTCTTGGTGGTCTGTGACAACATGATGACGCCAAGCGCTCGCTACGCTGATATTCTGCTCCCTGATATCTTGGGACCAGAAACTAATGACATTGCGGCTAATGGTGGTAGCCATGGCGACGTTGCCGCTCTTTTGGCTATTCAAGAAGCTGTCAAACCGCAATTTGAACAGAAACCAAGCTGGGAAATCTGTCGCTTGATCGCTGCGGAACTGGGTCTTGAAGAAGCCTATACCGAAGGGCGTGATCAGATGGGTTGGGTGAAGTGGTGCTACAACGAAACACGCAAAAAAGTGCCGCAGCTTCCTTCCTTTGATGAATTCTGGAAAGCTGGTCTAGCTAAGGTTTGGCACTACCGCAAAGATCCGATTGCTCTCGCTTCTTTCCGTGCCGATCCTGAAAAGAATAAATTGAAGACTCCTTCTGGGAAGATCGAAATTTATTCGGAACGCCTCGCAAAAGAAACCGCTGATTGGATTCTCCCGGAAGGCGACAAGATTTCGCCAATTCCGACCTTCGATCAGACCTGGGATATGCCAGGTTCTGAAGAGGCGAAGAAATTCCCGTTGCAGTGCTTCGGCTTCCATGGTCACGGTCGCATCCATTCGACCTTCCACAACCTGCCACGTTTGCGTAGTCTGCACCCCGATGCGGTCTATATGAATGTGTTGGATGCCGCTGAACGTGGTATTTCTGATGGAGACAAAGTCTATATCTTCAATGATCGTGGCACGGTTCTACTTCCTGCTCGCGTCACTCCTCGCATCATGCCAGGCGTTGTGACCATTCCTCAAGGTGCTTGGTATCAACCCAAGACGATCAATGGAAAGACTGTGGACGTAGGTGGCTGTATTAACACGCTAACCAACCACCGTCCTAGCCCATACGCTAAAGGGAACGCTCAACACAACATCATGGTTAATGTTCGCAAGGCCTAACAAAGGGAGGATAACAAGATGGCTCAAAAAGGCTTTTATATTGATGTCGCCCGTTGTACGGGTTGCCGCACTTGCTCAGTGGCTTGTGCTGATAACAAAAACACCCCAATCGGGATTAATTTGCGCCGCGTCATCGAAGTGGAAGGTGGCGGTTGGACGCGCAATTGGGATGGCAGTTGGAGACAAGACGTCTTTGCTTACTACATCTCAATGGCCTGCAATGAATGTGCGGACCCTGCTTGCATTAAAGTTTGCCCGACCAAAGCGCACTTTAAGCGCAATGAAGACGGGTTGGTAGTGATCAACACCAACAAGTGCATTGGCTGTGGAATGTGCGCTAAGGCTTGCCCTTACGATGTTCCTCAGCTTGACGTGAAGGCAGGCAAAATGCTCAAGTGCGACGGTTGCTTAGACCGTACTGCAGAGGGCGGGCAGCCTATTTGCGTGGAAAGTTGCCCAGAACGTGCCATTGAGTTTGGTGATATTGAAGAGTTGCGTAAAAAGCATGGCACTCTTGATGCACTAGCTCCTATGCCCACTGGTGAACTGACAAAACCCTCGCTTGTCATCCACCCTGCCAAAAATGTCAAAATGGCTGGCTCCACGGATGCAACGGCGCATCGTTTCTAAACGATCACTAGTTTGAAATCAACGCTACTTCGGGTCTCTCTGAAGTAGCGTTCTTTTTTCTTATTTTGGCGTTTGAACCAGATGATCAATCAACTTCCTCGCCCAATCTGAGATCTCATTGTCGTCTTTAGGTCGAATAATGCTACGGTTTCTCTCAGCCCACTCATCTTTTAATTCCAAAGCCTGCACCCCTTTTGCAGTCTGGTGCATGAAGGCACTGCGCCCCAATACTGCAATCCCTACCCCAGCCTTGACCCAATCCGCTAAAAGGAACTGATTGTCTACCTGAATACGTGGTTCAATCACATGCCCCAATTCTTTTGCTCGGCTGTAGACAAACTGCTGCATTGCGCTTTCACGCGTCAAGGCGACAAATTCGTAGGCAAGCGCTTCTTTAAAATAGATGGCCTTTCGGTTGGAGAGTGGATGTCCCTCAGCTGGCACAATCAATACAAGGCGATCGTCTCTATAGGGAAGATGCGTCAATTCTGGATACTCTCCTTCCATCACCCCTACTCCAAAATCGGCTTTCCCAGTTCTCACGGCATCGATCACATCGGGGGAAGTCATTTGTTCAAGCTCTATTCGCACTTGTGGATACTGCACCATAAAGCTCGTTAAGTCTTTAGGGAGTGCTTCAATTGCCGCACTATAGTTCGCCACAATGCGCACAATGCCTTGCGCTTTTTGCGCGTAGGGAGCGAGCTCCTTTGCCATTTCTTTCATTTGAAGGGAGTGCTCTTTCGCATAGCGATACACAATGGTGCCCGCACGAGTGAGCGTCAATCCTTTTGCTTCACGGTTAAAAAGCGTCACCCCCAATTCTTCTTCCAGATTTTTTAATCTTGCTGAGGCCGATGACGGAGAGAGGAACACACGCTGCGCGCCACGTGTGAGATGCTGCTCATCAGCAATCGCTAAAATCAGAGCAAAATCGACAAAAGAAAAATGATACATCGTTCGGAAAATACGAAAGCTCTATTGAAAAAATCCCAATGGCTTTATAGGGACTCGATCATTATACTTTGCTCTGACAAAGAAAAATGCTGAATCCAAACAAAGTCATTGTTTCCTAGTCAATCTGCTTTGTTCGTTATTTACGAATAAATAGAACATAGCAAATTCTCCCTACTCACGGAGCACCGATTTCTTTGTGAGTCTGGGAGGCCCCTATAAAGGAGAATGCTCCAGTCTAGGAAGAGGACGCCCGGACAAGCATTCTCCTTTATGTTTTTATGCGATCTTTTTTCTTTTTCTCTCCTATTTGGACTAGGTTATTTCGCTTAGAGGGTATTCACCGTGGGAGAGAAACGTGACAAAACCCCATTTCACAGAGTAATATCAATAATGTGTTTAACTTTTTTGGTCTTCTACTGTTATGAAACAAATAAAGATCGCTGTCTTAGGCTACGGCACGGTTGGTCGAGCTCTCGTTGAGCTCCTAGACCAACATGACCTTGGTATTGAGGTCAAGTACATCCTTCGTCGTCCTGGTAAGGCGACAGGCACAGACACGCGCATGACAGACACAGTGGAGACTATTCTGCATGACTCGGAGCTTGATGCCGTCGTTGACGTTCTAGCGGGCCCTGAGCCCGCTTTTTCGTATATGCGCTCTGCGCTCGAAGCGGGACTCTCTGTGGTTTCTGCCAATAAGGCTGCGCTCGCGCGTGACCTCAAGGGCCTTACTGAACTTGCTCGAAACCGCGGCGCGCATCTCCTTTACGAGGCGTCCTGCGGGGGTGGTATGCCTATCATCGAGTCGATTAAGAAAGCGGTGCGCTTTGATCGAATTGATGCCATGCAGGGGATTTTGAATGGTACTTGCAACTTCATCCTCGACATGATGGGTTCCGAAGGTCTTTCCTTTGAAGCAGCGCTCAAAGAGGCCCAGCGCTTGGGCTACGCCGAAGCCGATCCCACGACGGATATCACTGGGGAAGATGTGCGCAACAAAGCTATCATCGCTTGCTCCCTTGCCTTCCAAGGTGAAGTCGCTCGTGATTTCCCTGTGATGGGCTTAGTGGGGATGCCAGCTGACTTGATGCCTCGCCTTCAAAAAGAAGGGAAAGCCTTGCGTCTCATGATGCTCGCTCGCGCACAAGAAGGTCGTTACGCCATTGGAGTCGTGCCTGTGATTATTTCTGACACGGCAATTCCTGCGACGGTCAAAAAGAACTTTAACTACGCCGAGCTCTCTTGCTCGAGCTTAGGGCCTCTCTCTTTGATTGCTCAGGGTGCAGGTGGTGTGCCCACGGCCGATGCCATTATTCAAGATTTGCTCAATTTAGTTGCCGATAGTGCGACGGAGGGACGCCTTGATGGATCGCTCGTCTACGATCCATCGCTTCTAACAGGAACAGCCTACTTGGGCGACGGGCTCACTTCTGGGGTGAGCCTTCACGACGCGGTGAAATTCGCGCGTGAAAACAATCAGTTCCTCGCCTTTGAACCGGACTAACCCCTCTTTTGAACTAAATTGAATTTTCGCCTTCAAAAAGGACGAACAAAAATGATCAAGATTACGAAATTTGGCGGCAGTAGCGTCGCTGATGCTGAACAGTTCCGCAAAGTCAAAAGCATTATCGATGCAGATCCCTCTCGTCGCTTTGTGGTGATTTCCGCCGCAGGGAAGCGTCACAAGAAAGACAATAAGATTACGGATTTGCTCTACTTGTGCCACTCGCACGTGCTCTACCACGTGGATCCGAGCCCGCTTCTCAAAACGATTACGGATCGTTTCTTTGAAATTAAAGAAGCTCTCGGTCTATCTACCCCCATTGAAGAAGAAATCGCTGAATTTGGCAAGAAGTTGCCCAATATGAGCGTGGACGAAATCGTGAGCCGTGGGGAATACTTTACCTCTCGCTTGATGGCTGACTTCTTGGAGTTCCCCTTTGTGGACGCCAAAGACGTTATTGCCATGCACTTTGATGGCTCTTTTGACTACGAAACGACGCAGAAAAACCTGATTGCGGTGATGCAAAAGGTTGATCGCTTCGTAATGCCTGGCTTTTACGGGAGCTACCCTGATGGGGAAGTGAAAGTAATGAGCCGTGGCGGTTCCGATATTTCGGGCTCCATTCTCGCCCGTTGCCTTAACGCTGACCTCTACGAAAACTGGACGGACGTCTCAGGCTTCTTGATGACGGATCCTCGCATTGTGCCTGAAGCGAAAAACATTCAGAAGATTACTTTCTCTGAATTACGCGAACTCTCCTATATGGGGGCGAGCGTCTTACATGAAGAAGCAGTCTTCCCGCTGCGCGAACAGAATATTCCGCTTCAAGTTTTAAATACCAATCGCCCGAGTGATCCAGGTACCATCGTTTTGGATTCGATTGACCCCGATCCCGCAGATCCACTCGTCACGGGGATTGCTGGTAAGAAGAATTTCGTCGCCATCGAAATTTCCAAGAAGCACATGTCTAACAGTGTGGGCTTTATCCGCAAAGTGTTGGAAATTCTTGAGCAGTACAAAGTCTCGGTGGAACATCTCCCCTCAGGGATCGATTCCTTTAGCGTAGTAGTGAATCAGGCGGATGTGGCCAACAACATCCACGAAATCATTGCTCGTATTAAGGATAAGACGGGCGCAGATTTGGTTCGCCTCACCGAACCTTTCGCCTTGATCGCTATCGTGGGTCGCAACATGATGGCTCGCTCTGGGACCTCTGGACGTCTCTTTAACGCCTTGGGACAGAGTGGTATCAACATTCGCATGATCTCTCAGGGTAGTGCAGAATTGAATATTATCGTTGGGGTTGACAACGCCGACTTTGAACGCGCTGTCACCTGTCTTTATCAAACGTTTGCCGCGCTCTAAAGAGAAAGCGCGTGTTTATTTACCGTTTTTAAATTTAGGAGTACACACACTATGGCTCGCAAAAAACTTTATAACGTCGGCATTCTTGGTGCAACGGGTGCAGTAGGTCAGCAAATGATGGCCTGTTTGGAAGAACGTAAGTTCCCTGTGAAAGAACTTCGCCTCTTCGGGAGCGAACGCTCTGCTGGAAAGAAGGTGACTTTCGCTGGTCAAAAAATCACGATTCAGAAACCTTCTGCTGAAGCTTTCAAAGACTTGGATTTCCTCTTTGGCGCTGCAGACAACGATGTGGCGAAGGTTTACCTCCCTGACGCTGCTGCTCAGGGCACGGTCGTGATCGACAATTCGAGCGCTTTCCGCTTGGATAAAGATAAACCGCTCGTCATTCCTGAAATCAACCCAGACGACATCTTCCAGAACCGCTTGATTGCTAACCCCAATTGCGCCACGATTATTGGTTTGGTTGCTGTCGCAGCTTTGAACGAAGTGAACCCCATTCGCCGTTTGATCGCCTCGACCTATCAGGCGGTGAGTGGTGCTGGTCTGGGTGGCATTGCAGAACTTGAAAAGCAAGTCAAGGCCAAGGATCCTAACGCTTGTGAACGCTCTGTCTTCCCCTATCCGATCGCTTACAACTTGATTCCGCAGATTGGTGGCTTTAACGAAGAAGGCTACACCTCGGAAGAAATGAAGATGCAAAACGAAGGTCGCAAGATCCTGCACAATCCGAAGTTGCGCGTGGCTTGCACCTGCGTGCGTGTGCCAATCGTGCGCTCGCACTCTGAAGCACTCACCGTGGAATTTGAACATCCCATTACGCCTGATGAAGCACGTGCTCTCTTGGCGAAGGCGCCTGGCGTCAAGCTCTTTGATGATCCTGCCAAGCAAGAGTACCCGATGCCACTCTTGACGAGCGATCAGGACTTGGTCTATGTGGGTCGTATTCGTCGTGACCTCTCCGCTGGTCCGAAGAAGAAAGACCGTACGTTGACGCTCTTCTGCTGCGCAGACCAGATCCGCAAGGGTGCGGCTACGAACGCCGTACAAATTGCTGAAGTGATTGTGGCTCGCGGCGGTTGGGAAGCTGGTGTGAAAGCCCTTCAGAAAAAGGCCTAATCTCCTTTTTCTTTAAACCCTTAAGGCGCTAGAGAGACTTACCTTCTCTAGCGCTTTTCCATTCATTGAATTCTTGGAAGTCTTCTAGGAAGCCTAACTCAGCGATTTTCTTGGGAATATCACTTAGTGAAGTTGAGACTTACCAAAGAAAGGCATATTCTCGCCTCCTTCTTTTGCATTCTCTGCCAAATCATGGCAAAGTAAGAGAACAGAAAAGTTGATAGAGGCGCGGTGCGAATGAGTCGCTCGGCTGAGGGGACACCCAAAGACGCCAGCAAAAGGTCAAACCGCCGAAATCGCAAGGTCTTGTAAGCCTTGTGTAGTTGGTCACTGAGAGAATATCTCTTTGACTCCCACTCTGAGCTCTTGGCTCACCGTGGAGGAGCTATCGATCGCATCCTTGATAAGAAAAGAGTTTTCCGCTCTAGAAATTCATGGGCTGCATCGATGGAGATGCAGCTTTTCGTTTTTCTACTCGTATTCTCTTTTTCGTATCAAGGATTTTTTATGTCTCGCACCTTCCTCACCAACGGTCACATCTATCTTAACCGTGACCAGTTTGTCGAAGCCCTTGTCATTGAAGACGGGCTCATCCAGGCCGTGGGCACCGCTGAGATGCTCTCCTACCTCGTCACCCCTGAAACGGAGGTGGTTGATCTCCAAGGTCGCACCGTCATTCCTGGCTTTAACGACTCGCACTTGCATCTCGCGATGAAGGGCCAGACGCTCGACGATATCGATCTTTTGGGAGCAAAGTCCATTGCTGAGTGTGCTGAGCGCGTGAGCAACTACATTGCTACTCGCAACCCAGCGCCTGGCACAGTGCTTCACGGTCGCGGTTGGAATCAAGACTACTTTGTCGAAGACAATCATCGTCTTCTCACGCGCCGTGAGTTGGATGCCATGACAACGGACTATCCGCTCATTCTTGAGCGCGCTTGTGGGCATATTCTCGCTGCGAACACTCCTGCTTTAGAACTCGCTGGCATTACACGCGATAGCCAACCTGTTGAAGGAGGCGAGTATGACCGTGATGAAAATGGCGACATCGTAGGGATCGTGCGTGAAAACGCTTGCGAAACGGTGCTTGGCATCATTCCAATAGCCACGGATGAAGACGTGAAGCGTCAGCTTGTCACTGCAATGAACTATGCCCTCTCCCATGGGGTCACCTCGGTGCAAACCATGGATATGCGTCCCCGTAACTGGGAACAGATGTGGCGTCTTTATGGCGAGATTGCGGAAGAAAACCCTTTGGTGCGTGTCTACCATCAAGTGAACTTTATGGAGCCAGAGGGTTTTCGCCGCTTCTTGAAAGCAGGCTTTAAGACTGGCGTGGGTAACGCATGGAATCGCATTGGGCCACTCAAGATGTTCCTAGACGGCAGCCTCGGAGCACGTACTGCTTTGATGCGCCAACCCTACCATGATGATCCTTCTGTGCGAGGAATTGCGACCTTGACCCCGAATCAAGTCGCTGAGATGGTGGATCTTGCTGTCGCACATGGTTGCCAAGTCGCCATGCATGCTATTGGGGACGGTGCCATTATTCTGGCCCTCAACACTTACCTCCCTCATACGCAAGACGGCAGAAACCCGCTTCGCTTAGGGATTATTCACGTGCAGATCACAGATAAAGAATTGCTCCAGCGCTTTGCAGATCAGCAAGTCTTGGCTTATGTGCAACCTATTTTCCTTCACTACGATATTCAAATCGTGGAAGACCGTGTCGGGAAAGAATTGGCGGCAACGAGCTATGCCTTTAGAACGTTGGTTGAAAATGGGACGCCGACTTCGCTTGGGACCGACTGCCCCGTCGAAGAAATCAGCCCCTTCGATAACCTCTACTGCGCTGTGACACGCAAGAACCTCAACGGTTCTCCCGAAGGAGGCTTCCATCCTGAAGAAGCGCTCGATATTTATCAAGCAATTGATGCCTACACGGTGGGCTCCGCTTACGCCTCTTTTGAAGATGATGTGAAGGGACGTTTGTTGCCAGGTTGCTACGCTGACTTGGTGATTCTCTCGAAGGATATCTTTAGCATTCCTGCTGAAGAAATTCGCTCCGTAGAAGTCATCGCTACGATGACGGGCGGCCGCTTTGTCTACCAGCGAGCCTAATCATTCACAAAAAATAGCGCGAGGACAGTGTTTTTAGCACTGCCCTCGCTTTCAATGAGAGGCCTCAGGCACACAAGGAGAAATACCTGCCTCCCGTATTCATTTGCACGGTTTAATCACGATCATCGTGTTTGTGTGGTCCTTTTCCGGGACGCTCATCAATGCCATTGTGGTTCGGGCGAAGTTTCTTTGCTTGTCCTGGAGGCATGCCGTGAGGATGCTCTGGATGCTCTGGATGTTCTTTATGTGCCTTGTGGTCACGATAACGGCCTTCAAGGTAGACACGGTATTGCGAGGGCGAATAGCTGTGCGTCCCCACAATCCAATGGTGACCATCCCAACGACCGTCGTGACGATAATTTTCACGAATGTATTCACGCACTAGAGCGTCTGAGACACCATGCAAAATATCATTCAAAAGCGTTACTTCGTTGGCCATCGCTGGCGTTAACCAAGCGCCGCCCAATGTGCTCGCAACGAGCGCTGTACCGCCTAAAAGAAACTGTCGTTTGGTGAGCATTTTGCTTTTCCTTTACTCTAAAAAACTCTCAAAACTAAAAAGAAGACCTCTCTCTGACGATTTCATTCTATGGGGCTCTCTCGCAAGCGGGTGTTTGAAGCGGTAACAGGCTTAAAGAGTGCGGTTACAGATTTTCTTTTGTGCCATTGCTCGCTCGTACGACTCCCTTCCTTGAAAGGTGCTCTCCTTATTAGTGTTTTCCTTTGCCTTAGTGTGAAGCAGAGCGTTTCTCCTCTCTTGAAGAGAGCTAACGAATTACAATGGAAAAACATTGATCGACTCACTTTTAACATTTCTTTGCCACTATGGATTCCGAGCCTAAATCGAAAAAATACCGCATTGGTGACTTTGCGAAATACGTTGGTGTTTCGCCAACCTACCTCAAGCACTATGAGAACAATGATTTGTTAGAAGTGCATACTGCAGAGAGTGGCTATCGCTACTACGACTTCGCACAGTCTGCGCGCGTAATTGAATACCTGCGTCTGCGCAACTATGGATTGAGCATCAAAGAGATGCAGTCGCAATTCAACATCAGCGCCAAAGAGGCAATGGCGAACCTTAGCGCTAAAAAGGCAGAACTCGCTCGTGAACTCGTGCGAATTCAAAGCGTGATTGAAGAGCATGAACGCATTGAAGAGTGGTTTAAAAAGCGTGAAGTGAAACCCATCGATTGGGAAATTACAGAGGTCGAGCCCTACTATTTTCTGCACCACTCCCATATGACGGACTTCTTGAAAGAAGAGGCAATCTACGAGATTCTGAATGAATGGCTCAACTGGCTTCCTATCACAAAGTCGGCGCTCTATGTGCATCAAGAAGCCAATCAGCAGCCTGGTCTCACCTCTTGGGGCTTAGCGGTACCAGAGAGCCTTCTCAAGCGCTACAGCATCCCCGTGAATGAAGCCGTCATTAAGGTCGACTTTGGCAAAACTTTTGTCTTTCACTTCTGCGGCGTCCCAGAAGCCTTTGGCTCACATTCCATCATCACGGGCGAGCACCCTGCTCTGCAGCAGCTCGCCGAACTAGGGCTTCGCCCAGCTGGGGACTTTCTCCTATTGAGTGAAATGCGCCTTTCTTCCCCTAGCGGAAAAGCCCGTGAGCGTATTGGTCGCTGCCTTATTCCAATTACCAAGAAATAGTGCCCAGACAAAGAAAAAGCTCTCACTTCCGAGGAGACGCGAGAAGTGAGAGCAGGAGAAATCGTCAGTATGACGAAATGAGAAACGAATTAGAACTTGTGCACAATACCGAAGATCAATTCATTCACGCCTTCAGTAGCCTTCGGGTGGCCTTTTTCGTAATCCTTAGAGTAGTCAGAGCGAATCCAACTCACAGCCCCATAAAGACGCGTACGCTTCGTGATGGGATACTGATAGCCTAAAGCGGCCTGATAGGTCTTCATCGTCAAGTTCGAGGCGTGGCTTCCTTCAAAGTCACCGTAACCCACCGTGCTTAAGAAGCTACCGCCCCAAGCGGGCACTTCCACACCGGCCATCACGCCGAAGCCATCGATACCAGAAGGAATCGTGAACATCGTGGTCTTAGAAGTAGCAGCATAGTTCTGGAAGTACTGACCATAAGCGTAGAACTTCGCCCAACCTGCGTTAAAGTTACCGCCCAAGTTGTAGGAGAAGGAATCATCAAGATTGGCTTCACGTGCGGCAGGCTGTGCCTGGTTGATGCTTTCGATACCAGCAGCAATCATCATGCGGTCGTTCTGATAGCGAAGTGTGGCGGCATAAGTACGATTCACGCTCGACTTCCCTTCTGTACCTTCGCCAAACTTCGTAGAGTCCGTTCCAAAGGAATAAATCACCGTAGCGTCCACGCCAGCAAACTTCGGCGAAATATAGGCCACAGCATTATCCAAGTAATCATAGCCAAGGGAGATCACTTGCAAGGTGCCACCCACATCACCCCAACCGCAGGAGAATGGGTTGACCCCACGGCGAACGCAGCCTGTTTCAAAATGTAACAGCCCGGTAAATCCGGGCTGTTC
>CAJKAP010000013.1 GCA_905197905.1 uncultured Sutterella sp.
TACCGGACAACAGAAAATCGATTGAGATCAATAAACTTAATAGGAGTCTTCCCCGAATACGCTTTCAGAAGCCTAAAGAAGTTATCATCTTCCAAAATAACAGGAATTAAACATTCTATAAGTTTATTGTTAAGTAATTCTCCTTCTTTAAGTAAACTAACTATTTCTGTTTCTTTATCTTTATAAGAATTTAACAAAATTTTAAAAACATCAATATCCTCAAGTGACTTTATCACGTTAAGATTTTTAGAATTTATTTCAATTTTCTTATTTTTTACCAGAGTTTTCACCCTACTAGAACTTATTCTGGAATCCAAATCTAATATAATTCCCGTTGAATATTTTAAAAAATTTTCAAAAATACATTATTAACAAAACTCTTATTGATAAAGAAATTGGAAATATCTATATGATTTTTAGAGAATTTTTCTACATTATTTTCATCTAAATTTCTCTCAATATAATCATAAAAATTCTTACTATAAGAATTGGTAGTATCAAGATAAATTTGGATATTCTCCTCATTAAATTTTAAATATTTTTTACTAAGTATTTTTTCTATGATCGGATATCTATTTCCGTTATTACTTAAAGGAGAAAGAGATTCTATTGAAGTTTCATTTCTTTCGATATATTTATATAAATTATCTTGAGAAATATCAGAATTGACTATACTCCAAAAAGCTTTTTCACTATTCCTATAGGATGTATTCTTATAATTCATAATATATGAATTTAGGAATTTTAAGTAATTTTTATTAACAGCATCTTTGACAAATTCCGCATAGTGGTAATATTAGCTTTCTATACAATATTTCTTTATTTATAAGTCTTCCCAAAATATATTGAACATTGTTCGCGTTAACTTCAAAAAGATTTCTATCTATGATCTTTAATAAAACATTATGACTAATATTTATTCCATTTAATTTCTTAAATTTTACACCAATCTTTGAAAAATTAATTATAGACTTTTCGTTATTTTCAGAAATAAATTCTAAAATTTTTGAATTCGATTCAATAGCTTTTACAAAACCATGAAAATTCTTACCCTCTTCTATCTCTAATTCTGAAAATAATGTAACCACTATAATGCTTAACGCTCTCTCGTATTCTTCTTCAAATTTATCGAACAAGAATAGTAAGGTATTATACTTATTTTCATGGATTAATATCAGTGTAAAATCACGTAAAAGATTATCCGAAATTTTAGACAAAACTTTCTTTAACCTCAGCAATTTTTCCTGATCATATAGTCTATCCGTTATTTTGACAATATGCTCTTTCTTATTATTTATAATACATTCCTCTAATATATATTTATTTAAAATATTTTTCTTCTCAAAATCTTCAATGTTAAATTTATCAATCAACTCTGCTGAATTTTTTATTTCCCAATCTGGATCTGTTTTTTTTACCTTCCATGATTTCTCTATAAAAAATCATATCGTTATAGTGGAGTCCTCCTGGGTAAAATATACTCTTATAAATTTCGTATGATTTATCTATATAGCCGTTTATGATCAACACGCGGATTAACTCGTCTCCTTCTGCGTATTCTTTTAGATTGTGTGAGGTAATTTTAAAAATCTCGTCAACATCGGAATCGGAGAATAATTTAAAAATATCTCTGTTATTATTAGATTTCAAAATTTCCATTTCTAGATTCAGATCATTTATTTTTTCTTCAATCTCTAATATTCTATTTCTCTTTTCTTCTATTATTTTATTTAATTCCTTCTCAAAATCTTTTTTCTTAAAATTAAAAGCATTAACTAAATCATCAAATGTCAACTCCAATCTTTGATTTAGGTAATTACTTGAGTCGTATACATTTAAATAAAATTTTTCATTCCTAAATTTATACATTTCTCTTAATATATCGCCTTGCCTCCGATTCATGTTTTCCGGGTTGGAAATTTTTAAACTTTCAGGAATATTTGAAACGATTAAATTATAATCCGCATTATTTATACTATCCTTAATTTTCAAAATCAAATCATTATGTTGTTTAATTTTATTATTATTTTCAAATTCTTTATGCTTTATTTTCTCATCTAAATTTTTGAAAATGTTAAATATAATTCCACTTTTCCTTTGGAGCATTTCGAAATCCCTTGGATATACATTTTTCAATAGAACTAAAGAAAAAAATTTCTCACTATCTAACTTTAAAATTTTAGAATTTAAAACCTCTTTATATACAAAAAATTCATTCAAAATATTTTTTTAGAAGCCTCATATCATTAATATAAATTGAAATTCTGTATATGAATTGTTTGCTCAATCCCCCTACTTTCCCATCTGTAGAGAGATTTCCGTTCTCTAGAATATCTTCTTGCTTAAGTAACTCTATGATTTTTGTCTCAGAATTTGTATAATCAACTACTGGAATTATCGGAATAATGAAATCAAAAAATTTAGTTCTATCTTCAGATATAAAAAGACCATCTCTGATCATATAAATAAATTTTACACTGCCATTATCATTACAACTTTCCATTTTAATAAAATTATTCAACATTAAATTTAATTCTCTTAATTTTGTAAATATTTTTATGTCTCCATATCTATCTAGATCTTCTACTACAAAAATTTTGCTTTCTGAACTTTTTAACAAATAAACTATCTCTTTAATGTCTTTGTACAAGATACTTTCTTCATTTTCATCATAAGAAAAATTTGCCTCTGTTCCATTAAAATTAATGCTAGAAATTTTTATTTTTTGAGATATAAATATTTTTCTAAAAATTACATATAGCGGCACTGTAAATGCAAAAATAAACAAATATATAATAAAGAAGATAATTTTATTTCGTCTCTAATGAAGAAAAATAACATAGAAAGTATCATTAATAATAAAACTAAAACTTCTCCATAAACTATTCCTTCATCCTTATTGGATTTAATGAAGTACTTACTCATCGGAATTTTTTTAGGATCAATTTGAGCTAATATTTGATTAATAATTTGTCTTTCTATTCTATTACTTATTTCTTCCCTCTCCTTTCCTTGCTTTTCTTCATCTTTAGTAAAACTTGCCTGATACTTTCCTAAAGAAATGGTGATCACATTCTTTATTCTCTTTTCTTTGAGATAAGTCTGCCAGACGGTTGTTTTCCCTGCCCCGTAGATCCCTGTAATAGCAATATTCTTGATATCGTCATTACTCAAGGCAAAGTCCAAAGCTTTGTTATAGGCATCTTGGTTCTTGTCCAAAACTTCTGGAGTTAACGAGAAGAAAGCCGTATCCTTTTGAGATTCCATGATCATTACCTCTAATTCAGTGAATTTTTATAAAAACCGCTTAACGCTCAACACCATGTTCTGCTCAATCGTCACATTGGTGAGATATCGAAGCTCGACAGCCCTCCCCGCTGCATCCCTCGTTACACGCTGAATGCAAATAGCAGGAAATGGCGGCTCGACCCCTGCCTTTCTCGCTTGCTCTGGATTAAGAAAAATGGCGCGTGCGAGTTCATCAATCGTGAAACCCGAAACACCAAAGTTTTCTTCATAAAACCCATAAATGTCTTGTGTGGAAGATAAGCGCATATCGCGCTCCATCAGCCCTTGGAATAAATCTCCAGGGAGATAAATATCGTCAAAACAGCACTGCACATCGAGCCCTATGTAGGAACTGTCACGCATAATGTGGTAAACCTTGCTTCCCTCTTCGATTTCTAAGAGTGTCGCCACACGTTTACTCGCGTTCATTTCTTCAAACCGTGTGATCACGGGCTGCGTATGTGGTGTGCCTGAGTCAGTAAACTCGTCTCCGTTCTTGGCAAACCACTGCACACGAGTTCCTACGGGGTGGTAGCGACGACTCGCCACAAAGGTCCCTTTACCTTGTTGGCGAACAAGAATGCCACTATTCACTAAATCGCTTAGGGCACGGCGAATCGTCCCTTGACTCACGTCGAATTGATCAGCTAGATGAGTTTCGCTAGGAAGAGTGAAGCCAGCTGGCCATTTGCCAGTGGTAATGTGGTCGAGAATTTTCTGACGTACAGTATCGGTCAGGGTATTGCGATTGCGACGGAAGGGATCTGAAAGCATTGTCGAGTTCTCCTGGGGAGGCATACTTCTTTTCATTGTATACACGTCCACTCGATAAAATCCCCAAATCGGGGAAAGCCCCTATTGTCAAAGTATTTGTGCCCTTCTTCATCAAAAGAAAAAAGGGCACAAATAGGAAAAAGAAATTTTAAATAGAGAGTCGTTCAGGCTCGGGAGCTGCTGTATCTACCACAATGCTGTCGTAGCCCGCTTCCTTCACATAGTCTTGACCGCGTTCCGTCGTAATGACCGTCATGGAGCGACCATAAAGTACGCCATTTTTCATGTTGACAGCCCCAGACACAAAGGTTTCGACAGCTTCCCCCTTATCCTGATCAATAATAGTGATATCCGCTACAGCCCCTTCAGTGAAGTGCCCTCGGTCAAAGAGTCCAAGGTGGCGGGCAGTATTGAGAGACGATTTCAGCACAAATTCAGAGAGCGACAGCGCCCCAAATTTCACAAGCGCGATCCCGTTTGCAACAATCACATTGCGCGGAATGCAGCCGCCGTCGGTACTAATGGCATCCACCACGAAGGTGCCGTCATCACGTTTAGCCGACGCTAACATTAAGCGTGACGAGGCTGCATTCACTGGGAAGCAACCCACCACGTTTTTCGTCCCTCTGCTCTCCCACTCTTTAATGGCCTCTTCACCACGCACAATTTCCGTCACGTAGCCAGTGTCTTGCAATACGTGGGCAATATTACGGCGCAATGCCATACGGATACCTTCTGCAGTTGGTGGTAGATTAAAGAGCGAGAGGCAGTGTTTTGTCACGAAATCAAGCGCGTTGCCTTCTTCGTCACACGTTAAATGTGTGCCGTTAAATTGACTCAAATAAGCTTCAGACCAAATATTGGGATGTGCTTTTAAGAGTTCAATCGCTTCACGTGCCTCTTCTTCAGCGTTGTTGATGCGACCGCGGCAGTACGAGTTGATATGCGCTAAATGAAGCCTCATGTCGCCAGCAATCTCAACCGACTGTCGAACCCCTTCAATGTCGGACTGAGCAGTCGTCGTCCCCGCGTGCCAAGCCACTGCGTAGCCCCTCTCGTTACAGACTTCAATCGTGCGACGACAAGCTTCTGGTGTAAGTGGCCAGTGACCACCTACAAGCTTCACGCCAAGCGCCCCTTTCTTTGTGCAGGTATCTGCGAAATCGGTCACTTGCGCGAGTGTCGGATCATTGGTGCCATAGCGTTCACTCGGCTCCAATCTGTCCATAATCGCAACATTCAGCCCAGTCCCTGTGCGATGACCATCCGCCAAGATTTCATCCAAAGGACCAGCCATATCTAAGCAAGAGGTGACGCCTGAGAGTGCGGTCATTCTTGCGCCGTAAGGAGAGCCGTAGATGCTACCCAAATGCATATGTGCATCAATAATGCCTGGCACAACGAGAAGCCCCGTGCAGTCTTCTACCGCTTTAGCCCTTCCTTCGAGAGAAGGCGCTACCTCTGCAATGCGCCCATTTTCGATAGCAATATCGTAGATCCCATCACGATGATTCTTGGGGTCCACGACATGTCCATTTTTGAGAATCACATCCCACATATTGCTCTCCATTGGTTTTGAACTTTTCTCTGCACACCTCGTGCAGATCGCTTAAGAAGATTGTCGCCTGAATTTATGAGCTAACTCGGTTAACTGAGTTGATAGCCTTCTCTCCCATACAATCTAAGTAACCTCAAGCAGAAGAAAGGATATTAAGTCCCTCTTCCGAGAACCCCAAGATTCTGAAGGAGAAATCATGAAAACGACATTTATCGCAACTGGCGACGCGTTTATCACTCGCCACTTGCCAGAAAAGAAATATGACGGCTTTGAAGAAATTCGAGAATTGATTAACGCTCATGATTTCCGCTTCAATAATTTGGAAATGACTTTTCATCGTCAAGAAGGCTATCCAGCAGCGAGCTCTGGTGGAACCTGGGCAATGACAGATCCCAGCATGTTGGACGACATGAAAGCGTTTGGGTTTAACGCCTATAACACCGCCAATAATCACTCTGGAGACTTTGGCCAAGAAGGGATTCTCGCCACAATTCGTCATCTCAATGATCGGAATATGCCCTTTGCTGGCACAGGAAGAACTTTGCAAGAGGCGGCACGCCCTCTTTATGTCGACCTGCCAGAGTCGCGAGTAGCGCTCATTGGCATTACTTCCTCCTTTGACCCTGCAGCGCGTGCTGGAGGTCAAAGTGGCGATATGATTGGTCGCCCTGGACTCAACCCTCTTCGTTTTTCCACGGTCTATCACGTCACGAAAGAACACTTCCAGATGGCGCAAGAGTTGGCTCGTATCACGCTAATTAACTGGCCTATTGAGCAAAAAATCGAGTGCGGTTACGCTGCTCCTTTCCCTGAAGGTCGTATGCCCTTTGGAAAACTCAACTTTGTGCAAGATAGCAAAGAATTTATCGAAACCGTGCCTCATCAAGGGGACTTAGAAAGAACCTTGGAGAGCATTCGTGAAGCAAAACGCCAAGCCGATATCGTTGTCGTGAGCCTTCACGTGCATGAAATGAAAGGACGCTCCACCACGGAGCCTGCCCAATTCCATGAAACGTTTGCGCATGCTGCGATTGATGCGGGAGCTAGCGTTGTGATTGGACATGGTCCTCACGAATTGCGTGGCATTGAGCGCTACAAAGATGGGCTGATTTTCTATAGCCTTGGGAACTTTATCTTCGAAACGGAAACAACGGAGTTGCAACCCTACGATGCCTATGTCGATATGAAACTTCCCACTACGATGCAAGTCGGCGAATACATGGACTATCGCAGCGCCAATGGTACGCGAGGCTTCCCAGTGATGCCCGAGATTTGGGAAGCCATCATCCCAACGTGGACCATCGTTGACGGGAAAATTACCGACGTAAAGCTCTACCCGATTGAACTTGGGATGAAAGCGTCTCGCGGAGTGCGTGGTCTTCCTCGACTCTCGCGCTCTGAAGCGACCTTAAAGCGCCTTGGTGAATTATGCCGTCCTTTTGGAACCCAAATTAGCATTGAGAACGGCGTAGGGAAACTATCCCTCTCTAAGCCTTAAATCCATCACGGATATCCGTTTTTTACTCATGATCCTGAGGGGCTCCCCCTCAGGTTTCAGCACCTTTTTTGTCTAAATTTATTGGGAGTTCTCTCAGGATGTCGATCCGTCAGAGCCGTTGGCTAAACCTTTTGATTTTCTGCGTGATTAATCTTTTCGCGGGGTCGCTCTACGCCTGGAGTGTTTTTTCAGGCCCTCTTGCCGCGAGACTCACCGCGCTCACTGGTGAAACCGTCACCGCTGCCGATCTCGGGATTATTTTTAGTATTGCCGCGGCCGTGAACCCACTGGCTATGATTGCTGGCGGTTGGATTAATGACCGTTTCGGTGCCCGCGCTGTGATTCCTGTTGGTGGCGCAATGATTGGTGCAGGCTTGATGCTAGCCTCAACTGTCACCTCTCTTTCCGCGTTGATGCTCGTCTATGGCGTTTGCTTTGGGCTTGGCGTGGGGTTTACTTATACGAGCACGATTAGCACTTCTATTAAATTCTTCCCAGACCGTCGTGGGCTCGCAGGTGGTCTCTCTTCAATGAGCTATGGTTTTAGTTCGATTTTGCTCCCGCCGATTGCAAGTGCTCTTATTCAGGCGTTTGGTATCGAAACTACCCTCCTCTCTTTAGGGGCTGTGTGCGGAACCGTGATTGTGGTTGGTGGGCTTTTGTCGAAAAAGTGTCCCGACAACATTAATGAGCTCGTACTCCCCAAAGAAAAACTTTCCTCGAACATGTCCACGAGTGCCAAACTCCATCAGGATAAAAATTGGAAAGAAATGCTCGCCACGCCTGTTTTCTGGGTCATGCTTCTTTTCTTTATCTCGGGAAGTACGGCGGCCTTGATGCTCATTTCTTCAGCGTCAACCATTGCACAACAGCAAATCGGGGTTTCTGTTTCAGTCGCTGCCTTCGCCGTTTCGATTCTTGCCATCATGAACGCAGCTGGACGCATTGTGGGCGGTCTCGCCTCTGACCGTATTGGTCGTATCCCTGCCTTGATGATGAACCTCGTATTGGCCACTGCAGGACTCTTTATCCTTCTCGTTGCTGGTGAGGGAGACTTTACTCTCTTTGTTTGTGGGCTCTCTGCAATTGGTTTTTGCTACGGTGGCTTTGTGGGCATTTTCCCGGGGTTCACAGTTGACCAATTTGGCGCGAAATACAACTCTGTCAACTACGGGATTATGGCTGCAGGCTTTTCATCGGGTGGCGTGATTGGGCCGATGCTCTTGAAGGCACTCTCTCTGCCTGGAGACTACCACTTGGCCTATCAGGCAGCGTTGGGAGTTTCGGGCTTTGGGTTTGTATTAGCGCTCATCTGCATTAAGCTCACGAAGCGTTAGAATCATCGGTATTGAGGCACGAAAGGAGTAGCCGAAGGTTGGGCTACTCCTTTCGCTTTTTAAGTATTAGCTAACGCCCTTTCAGGTTCGCTAACTGCGTCAGAGCGACTCTTTAGAACGGGACATCGTCATCTAAGCAACCTTCGCCGTTATCAAAGGGACTTGTTTGTAGAGCCCGCCTTTTTTGAACAAGAATAGAAAGCCCTTTGAAAATAGCCTCCACTTGATGAATAAAGATCCTACTTTCTTCAGAATTCAAAGAACAGCTATGAGTCAAACTACGATTAAGAACAAGCTCATTGAACTGCTGTAGAATCGTGCCGTTTGCTAGAAGAGCCCTTCTTGTCTTCTCTGACTCTATAATCCCCTCCTTTTCCAGCGCTATCACATACTCCCCATAAAGTCTGTCCAAAGGTAGCTTTTCGGCGAAAGGTATTCCAATATCCCAACAAAGTTTCTTCAGAATCCAAACTGAATAAGAGTGCACATAGCACAACCCTAATTCATCAGCCTTTTTCTGGCAAACTAAACTGAGAAGCTGGCTCAACAACTCATCGCGCATATAATCTCCTCTAATTTCTGCCGCTTCAAACTGAGAATCAAGTGGCGTAGCCTTCTTTGGTGAACTCAACCTCATAGCAATGAGCTGACATTTTTCTTTCAGCTCATTACTCTCATCTCGAAGCAACTTTTCTTTCTGAGCATACTCAATCAGCCAAAGTATGCTACCTCCCACCATTGAATCCGGCTCTTGAGCCCAAAAGCTTCGCAAACGGTTCGCTTTTGAAGCCCCTTTCTCCAGATATTTTTCCGAATCAATGTTGACTCTATGACCTGCAAAGAAGTCGCTAAATTTCTTATTGCAGAAGTTCAATACGTAGCCATCGTTCATTTGAAAAAGAAGTTCTAGTTTTTTTCTTTCACGATTTGTCAAAGAAGACATATGTGCACCCTTACCCGTTCGGTATGAAAAATATTTGTGGACATTTTCCAGAATGAGTCTGCCTAATAGCACCCTCAAAATCTCTCCTAGCGAGCTCCTCTCAACTCGTGGAAGATTTGTGATTTTTTACCCCAAGTACCGCCTCATTCCCCTCTGCTACAGCAAATTCGTGAAATGAGAAAATGAAAAAACGCCGCACACGTTCTTCACGCATACGGCGAAATGTCCTCAGATTATTTATAGGAATCGGAAACCTTATACCCCGTTGAGTCGTTGGAGCACTCGGGTCTGCACCTCAAACCCGTTAGGCATGCTCTTCACATCATCAGGATCGAAGTCGCTACGATGGTTCCCTGTGTGGTTAGCCCCGTAGTAGAAGTGCGCTGCTCGACCGCCAAGCTTCTGGACGCGAGCCATCAAAATCGTGGCGTCTTCGCTACCACCCTTTTCGCTGTAGTGATCCACGTTTTCTTTACCCACGGTCTCAATAGCGCATTCTTCAACGAGCGCAGCAAGGTCGGGAGTTGGGTTCATCGTATAGGCCTGCCCCACCTTCTTGATGTCGTACTTCACATCAAAGGCTTCAGCGCAGCTCGCCACAGCACGCGTCACCTGAGAGAAGATGTATTCGCACAAGTCGTTCGTCGCACCACGCACTTCCATTTGCATCGTGGCGTGCACAGGAATCACGTTACGCATTTCGCCAGCAACGATCTTCCCACAGCTCACCGTCGTCAAGCCATCGCCGTGGCGTGGGAGGCTTCCCACCATCACCGCAGTGTGGCACGCCGCCATCAAGGCATTGCGTCCATCCTGAGGGTTCGCTACGGAGTGCGCGGGTTTCCCTTCAAAATGCACGTCAAACTTGATGGTGGCGTTATAGCCAGGATCGGTCACCGTAATGTGGCCTAAGCGAGGAGTGCAAGCAATGTGAGAGGCGATCAGGTTGTCGACATCATCAACAATTCCGCGTTCTGCCATAGCTAATGCACCGCGAGTCCCTTCTTCAGCAGGCTGGAAGATGAACTTCAACACGCCACAAAGCTGATCAGCGTGGTCTACTGCCCAATGCGCGAGGGCGATACCTACCCCAGTGTGGCAATCGTGGCCACAGGCATGCATGAGACCAGGGTGCTCAGAAGCAAAGCCTAACTTATTCGGAATGTGCTCAGGATCTGGGGTTTCTGGCACATAAAGCGCGTCAATGTCAAAGCGGAAGGCTGTGACGGGGCCAGGGCGCCCCGTACGCAGAATGCCGATTGCCCCAGTGTAGCCTTGCGTTGCGGCAATCGCTTCAGGAGAGACGCCTTCCTTTAAAGCGCGTTCTTTTGCAGCTTCGACTTCTTCGTCATAGCGGCCCATCACAAAGTCAGGATTGATGACTTCGAGCCCCTGATGGACTTCTAATCCCAACTCGTGGAGTTTTTCGACGATCAAAGCGGTCGTGCGAAATTCCGTCCAACCCGTTTCTGGTTTTGCGTGAAGAGAGCGGCGAAACGCGACCATTTCGTCCACGTATTTTTGTTCAACGTTACTCATTTCTAGTCAGTCCTGTAAGTAGTTAGCTTGCCACTGAGTTCGAGAGTTTCACTCAGTGGCAAGGAGTTAAAAAGTTAGAAGAAAATCAGTAAGGCGATAATGGCGGTAATCATCCCTGGTGCGGTACGCTTGATCACGTCCACGGGGTTCACCGCAGCGATACCCGACACTACCATCACCACGCCAGCGATCGGAGACATCGTGCGGCCAAGCGCGCCAGCGACATAAGCCAAGTTCCCGAGGTTGACAATTCCCATCCCGAATTCCGTTGCGTGTGGCGTCACAGAGGTGTTGAAAGCCATGGCCGCCGCGTCGCCAGAACCCATGATCACACCCATGAAGAATGGCCCAAGAATCCCGCCCCAACGAGCGTATTCACTAGAGTTCTTCAGTGCTTCAATCAGGAAGGCGATTAAGCCAGATTCCGTCAAGCCCGCTGCGAAAACGCTTGCAGCAATAATGATGGAAAGAATGTTGGCAAAACCTTTACCGCAACCTAAGAAGAATTCGTTGATGGCCTTAGAGGGGTTGTAGCGCGTCACGAGCATCGTGTAGACCACGCCAATCATCATGGCCTGAGCAATACCCATCTTGATCTGCGGAACACAAGTGTTGCCGAGCACCAAGAGAACGAGCGGAACAAGTGGGGCCATAGCCCAAAGTAAATTCACGTGAATCGCGTCGTCAGCGCTCTGCGAAAGTTCGCCTTCGTGTTTTTGAGCTTTATGGTCTTTCAATAAGAATTCAACAATCGTGATACTCACCACTGAGATGGCCCACAAGGTCATATAGGTCGGCATACAGTCGATGATCACTTCCATACTGGTCTTACCCACATATTCTCCTAAAAGAACTTGGTGGGGACTACCTGGGTTTAAGAAGGAACCGATCGTCCCAGCAAGAACCGAAGCGGCAGCGCCAACGGGAGAAATACCAGAGCGCATCATCACTGGAATCAATGTAGCCCCTACTGCAGCAGCGCAACCACCAGCACTTGGAATAGCGGTGTTAATAAAGAGCGTTACCATCGTGCAGACAGGGATTAGCAAGATGCCCAATTTTTTAAGTGGTCGAACGAGCAACTGGACTAAATGGCGGTCACAAGTGGTGAGACCGAGTAAACAAGCAAAACCCATGGCCGACATAATGGATTGGCCGAGCGTTGGCGTCGTCATCATCTTGGCGAAGACGTCCAAAGCCGCTAAAGGTTTCAGTGCGATTAAGCATAAGAACAAACCCACGCCAAGAAGGACGAGTCTGGGTTCCATTTTGCGAATGAGGGCCACTACCGTGAAGATAATTGAGGCCACCGCGATCCAAGCAGTGATTGACATGATTTCTCCTGTTTTTTACGAGGGTCAAAAGGGATCTTAGGTGCTATCAATCATAGGTCGAAAGAGGGAAGCCCATTTGCGTAAAGCTAGCAAAGTCAACGGATTTCGGTGAACTCAGTTAACTGAGTTCTCCCTGTGTCGACACGTATCGAAAATAAAATTTCCTTAACCTGTTTCAGGATTTTCCTCTAGACCCCTTTTCTACTTTTACTAAGTAGGCTCTCAACAAAGGAGACTCACCATGAGTAAACTTCTCACTCTTGCCACGTTAGCTGCCTTGGTCCCTGTCTGTGCCTCAGCTGCCACTGTCACGCTTTACGGCAAGGTCAACACAGCTCTTTACTACGAAGACTACGCGGGTATGAACCCCAAACTCTCCATGGTTAACGAAGGTTCGCGCTTTGGTTTTAACGTCGTGGAAGATTTGACGGCTGACTTAGCTGTGCGTGCCTATTTGGAAAACGGCTTTAATTCTGACAACGGCGCTTTGACCAACAGCGGCGGTGGCAACACTGGTGCTACCCTTTTTGACCGTCGCGCTATCTTGGCTTTGCAGTCAAAGACTTGGGGCGAAGTGGGCTTTGGCCGCATGGGTTCGGTTCGTAGCACGATGGCGCCCTACGCTCTCTCGCTTGCCTGGTTAGACCCGATGGAAACGAACTATGGCGACGCTGGGATGTCCGCCATGTTCGCGAATGACCCACGTGGCAACAACACCATCTCCTACGTCTCTCCTAACCTCAACGGCTTCAAATTTGGCGCGACCTACTCTTTCGCCTTCACGGATCAAGAAGCCGATAGCACCAAAAAGAACAACCGCCTCTTAGCCTTGGCTGGTAGCTATCAGGCTGGTCCTGTTGGTTTCTACCTCGGTGGCACGCAGATCTGGTACGGCAAAAACGACGCCGCTGGCTTAGCTGATAAGAGCATGGGCATTGACCGCAAAGATGCTTCTGCCTATAACGCTGGTGTCACTTGGGCGGCCACTGACGATTTGAAGCTCTTCTTAGCGGGCCAATATCAAAAAGACTGGCGCTCTGTGGCGGGCTGGAACGTCGACAAGAGCTCCACCTACGCGACGTCGTCCTACAGCGTGGCTGACCGCTACCACGGGATTGATGGCTGGGTGGGTCTCGTTGGCTTCCAATACAAGTTCTCGAAAGACTTGCGCTTGATCGGTAAGTACGTCTACTTCGATGGCGAACACAAAATGGCTGATGGTATGAAGGTTGATGGGCAGCGTCATTCTGTGAACGCAGCGCTCGAAAAGAAACTCTCGAAGCGCACCAAGGTTTATTGGGTAATGTCTTATTTCAAAGGTAAGGGTGAGATGGATGTGGATACGCTCACAGGAGTGACGGGACATCTTGGTCTTGAACACAACTTCTGATGAGCGGTTGAACTCAAAAAGTCCTTAAGTGCGGAGAGCGGGTGATCGTTAAAGGTCACCCGCTTTTTCGCATCCCCTATCGAAGAGTGCTGGTATTAGAGCGTTATTCTCCGGATAAAATTTTCCATATTTGTTTATACTCTTTTCCTGACAAATATTTATCGCCTACCGCAGCTCTATTCCAATCACTGTCAGACGAGTTTTTTATAAACTCTCTCGCTGCTCCAATAGAATATTCAATCTTTGGCAATTTTTCTTTCAGAATTTTCCCGAAAGAATTGGAGATTTTTCTTGGCATAGAGTTCATTCTCAACAATACTGCTTCTTCCGTATTTACTCCATGATAAATCATCGCCGGTAAAAGATTAATTTCTCTTTTATCCTCTTCTGATAAATCGTCAAAATCAATACCAATTTTAGTTAGTGCCGAAAGTCCCCACGTTCCATTATTTACTAATGTCCCATAAATGGTTCTACAGGCATTCGTAATAAACTCTGTTCTGTCTCCTTTATCGTTTTTGAAGAATTCTTCAGCGATTTCTTCTACGCTCTTTCCAGCAACCCAGGCTTTTGTTATTTCAGATAATTTTTTATTATCTGGAGTTTTATTTTTTGTATCTTTTAGGCCTCGCTCAAGTTGAGGAACTTTTAGCATAACACTATATAAATCGGAAGTAACAGTAGAATCTGTTCCGAACAAACTTTCGGGTTTCCAATCATGAAGTGTTAACTTGTTTTCAAGTTTTCTCATTCCCTTGATTGCTTCATAAATACCTTCGGGAGAAAATCCAGTCATATTAGATAATTTTACTTGTCCCTTATAATTATTTAAAGATTCAATATATTTTTTCGTTAAATCGAGTAATTTTTTTGTTTTACCATCATTCAAGACTTCTAATTCACTATACCCCAAAGTATTTCTTAAAATTTGTTCTGTATCAGATAACATTTTATCTAAATTGTCATATTCTGAACATAAATGTGCAATATAACAACGAAAATCTTCCCACTCACCATCATTCTTTTTTAATTTTAATGATGTCAAACTTTCTATTTTGTCAAAATCGTCCACCATATGAACTAACCGAGAAACTAAATCTCCCGTTGACTGGTTTAAGAAAGTTAGAATCTTTAAGCGATTTTTTTTATTCTGTGCAAGTCCTACTACACCAAGACTTTCATGATTCATTCGTCCCGCTCTACCTGCCAAGTTCCAAAATTCTCGAGGAGTCATAGATCGACCAGGAAAGCTAGGTGATGCTAAAAACACTGAACTCACTGGAAAATTTATTCCTTGAGCAATAGTCGTAGTTGCGCAGAGTACTTTCAGTTCTCCTTTTTCAGCTAACCATTCCATCAAAGATCTCAATTCGTCAGACAACC
Organism: uncultured Sutterella sp.; assembly: GCA_905197905.1. GTDB lineage: Bacteria > Pseudomonadota > Gammaproteobacteria > Burkholderiales > Burkholderiaceae_F > Sutterella. Next base: position 15,045 of record CAJKAP010000013.1, read on the forward strand.
CAGAATTATGTACTCCAATACCTTTATTCAACATCTTTATAAGTTCAAAGTTGCTTCCTATTTCAGTAGAAATAAAGTTCTGCACTAATCTTATGTTGTCTGAAATGGTTTTTAGAGGTGGCATAACCTTTTCAAGCTCTTTAGCCATATTCCAGACGTCAGAAATTCTGCGACCAACAGCAATACTCGTCCCTCTCTCAGACAGTATTTTAGCCATCGCAGCTGTATTTTTTGTTTGGTTCAATTCAGAAAATCGGCAAAAAAGAGGATTCGGACCTCCAACCAGATGTTTTCCCTTAAGATGAACCGTTTTGTTTGTCGTTATCGCGGTTTCAAATTCTAGTTGCCACTCTTCTTTATTTTTCGTCTCTCTCGCATCAAAAAGTCCAACAATACGCTGATTCGGTCTCCAAGGAGAGGTACTCAAACTAATCGTTTTCCCTGTTTTTCGTTCATTTGAAAGCCATTCAGCAATTTTTTCAGGGTTCTGCACAAAAGGCATCAAAAGTAGGAAATTAGCAGAACTACACTCAGACTTGATCGTCGCGAGCAACAATTCTATACGCAAGCCTCGACTCTCATCTTCAATGTTATGTGCTTCGTCCATAACCGCTAAAACTAACGGTCTGCTTACTTTCTTATTTCGGATAACTAATTGTAATTTTTCAGGAGTTGCTACCAAGACGTCGAAAGATTTCTCATCTCCTACTTTTTTTAATAAATCTTCTTCAAAGCTATCAATATCGACAGCTCCCGTCAACTTTTCTACTTTTAATCCTAAAGGCTCAAAATCTCGTCTCAACCGGCGGGTGATTTGAGAAACAAGAGCCTTGGTTGGAGCAATATACGCTACCCAGCCTTGTGTATTTTGAGAAAATTGATTTAAAGCTTGCAAAATTTTAAATTGTGCTAGCAATGTTTTACCGCCAGAAGTTGGCATATCGACAACCACAGCTGTAGCCGCTGGGTCTAATAACCCTCTTTCGTTGACTGCTGTTTGCTGGGGCGGTAGCAATTCAAACAATGAGCTAACTTTAACCAAATTTTCAACAAATTCAGAACTTCGAAAATCTACTTTTCGTTTAATTTTCCATACCGATGATTCTGCCATCTGTCGACTAGTAGCCCAAAGCCAACGCAACAACACTATCATTTGTTTATCCTGACATGCGGTTGCAGCTTCTATTGCGGCGTCATAATGCGTGTCCAATTGAGACTCTATCGGTGTTGGCATACCTTTTAACATATAATTAGCCTGTAACTCTGTAGCCTTAGCCCAGTGATACAGACTTACTAAATGTAAGGCTTTTTCTCCATTTTTTAACCCATCCTCTCCTTCGAAATACTCATTTTCGTATATTTTTTGATCTTCTCTTAAAGATTTTACAAATTCAATAATTCTATCAATATCTTCCCAATTTTCTTTTCTAAATAAAGATATCCAACAAGAATAAAGAGTGCATAAAACTCTTTCAGCCCAATCTTTTTCAAATTTTCGGTTTAATTTTATATTATTGCTATTCTCTTTTAACCATCTATTTACATCAACGCCACGCTCTCCACAGTATCCTAATGCAGATACATGGAGAACATGATAAACTTTTTTCTTCCATTCTTGTGGAATATCTAAAATACGTTGTAGCTCAAAAGATTTATATGCACCTACCACACACTGTTCCATCAAAATTTCTGTGCTTTCATTTGTATTTTTAGCTAAAAAACTTTGAAGGCCTTCAATAGCAGCTAACTCATATGCCAAAGAAACCTTCTGAATTAAGATTTCATCAGAACTACTGTATCCGAAATTAAAATGAAATTGCTCTCCGATAGCATTGTTTACAAGATTTTGCTCTGCTAACTCGAAAGCCTTATCTCTTTCTTTAGAATTAATAGCAGAAATAGCCCAATGCTCATTTAATTTTTCGAGGCTAAATTTATTAACGTTCATTCATTTTCCCCTCTTTTATTTTCATTATTCTATTATCCAGTAAATTTATAGATTTACATGGTAAATATACCGATAGCAACTCTACATTAAATTCTTTTATATCTGGATGCTTTTTTAAGTTTTCAACGGCAAATACAAAATCTTTATCGGTAGGCTGAACATCCCTAACTAAAAAACCGAATACTTTCATTTTGCTATTAATCCAATTATTTATCGCTTTTTTAAAAAGAATCTTATTATCACCGTCAACTCTATATCCTATATAGCAAATCAAAGTGTTTTGTATATCTGTATCTGAAAATAATTTTTGAATTTGTCCAGTTAATCCACTTTCTCCACGAATAACTCCAGGTGGAAATTGTTCCTCCGATGATGTCTTGACTTCTCCGAAAGCAAAAAATACCTCATCCCCATCTTGTTGGAAACCTACCAAATCAGCTCCGGGTAAACTTGCTTTAGGAGTCCGAGCATCTCTACTACTAGGCCATGGGAAATAGCAACCCCGATGTTCTGTCAAATAACATGTAGCGAGTGCTTCACCAACGCGCCAATTTGTCTGTGGTACAGAACTGGAAAGTACGCTCTCTATTTTATCTTTATTAAAATCTGTTAGTGTAATACCATTAAACAATTTGCGAAGCTCGTTCTCACCCTCCACATCAAAAGCATAATAATATACGCTCTCAGATAAAGCTAAACTCAACTCTTCATCACCATAAGAAAAACCAATAGCACTTATCGGAAATTCATAAATTTCATATTCTTTTTTTCCTTTTGGAATAGCCATAAATTTCACTCACTAGAAAATAATAAGTTTAGCAATAAAAATAAATTTAATATTATAAAATAATCGGTCCTTTTCACAAACCTTTAGGTTAACTATAGGCTCTAACCGAATATTCCTCAACCACTACATTTGTTTCACCACAGGCACTCATAGAAAATTTTGTCTCGGTTTGGAATGTTAAGTGTTTAGTCAGTGCGTACTCCGTTCCCTATAACGCGGCAAGAAAGTTTTATTCGCTTCCAAATTTACGAGAAAATTTGACTATGTACCTAGTTAAAAATTGGAGCTTCTACCTTTGAACAGTATACAAGGATTTTTCATCCTAGTAAGCTTGTACCAAGTCCTCTCCTGCTGACCTAACTTTTGCTCTCAAAACATCTGGTCGTAGCTACAGCAAAGCCTCGCACGTTAACCACGCCGAAGCTTCTGTCTCTACTCAACTTTTCCGATCGCTAGATCGCCTAATCAAGCATTCTCAACTTTCGTCGCAGCTACCGTCTACATCGATAAATATTACGGCGATCCCTCTTCCCGCGAAACAAGGCCATAGCAAAGCGTGAATTGATGGGGCTCAATACCCGTTTTTTCTGCCAGTCGTTTCGTTTCTTCCATAGGTCTTCTTATACCAGACGCTAAGAACTTATCAGCCTACTCCACATGGCACTCCATAATGGAAGCAAAAAGTGCCCGATTTCTTGATGAGACTATTGCTCACTATGGAATTAGGGTGTATCCGGTATAGGTAAAGGCTCTCATAAATGAGAGCAATACGTTCTGCGCTCAAGGGACATTCCCGTGAAAAGAAACGTCCTCCGTAGAAGTGCCCTGGCAACTCGCATCTTCTTTTCTAAAAGCAAAAACCGAAAAATAGCTCTCGAAAACTACCATAGTTACTAAAAAAGCTTCTTTCCCAACATAAAGCAGAAAGTTGCTAAAATTACCAGTAACAAACCTCTCAGGCGAGCCTGTTTATTCGGGCAGCATACTTGGGGGCGTTTTCTTTTTTGAGGTTTGAAGTGGTATGTGTTTTTTGGACCCCTATCGGTTCAAAGGCATGACTGAAGCCATTGAGAAGTTTTCCATCATAGAGCCACTTCAGACTTACATTGTCCATTCGCGGCGTCATTCGACTGTCGTGATAGCTTTAGTGACACCGAAGCCCCGCACGTCAACCACGCCGGGGCTTCTCTTTCTCTACTCTACTCTTCTGATCACTAGCTCTCTTAATCGAGCATTCCTAGCTTGCGTCGCAGCGACCTTCTCCATCGATAAACATTACGCCGAACCTTCTTCCCATGCACTAAGTCAGCAAAGCGTGAATCTATGGGGCTCGATCCCTGTTCTCGCCACTAATCGCTTCGTTTCTTCCACATACGCGCTCTTATCTTCTGCTGCTAAGAACTTGTAGCCTGATTCAACATAACGTTCCAGAATGGAGGCAAAAAGCGCCTGGTTATTTTCAAAGAGCTTTTGCACCTTCATGAAGTGAAAGATCTCTTCGAGCTCATACAAGTGATGAATAGGAACAAGCAAAGTGTTATCTCAATAGACACCATGCGCTTCCCGATGAATTGGAAAGATGACAAAATTTGAAAACCCATAAAATCTCACAGCTATAAAAAAGCCTTTTCTTTTCAACCCAAAGCAGAAACAGTTGCTAGAATTACTATCAATAAGCCTCTCAGGCGAGCCTGTTTATTCGGGCAGCATACTTGGGGGGCGTTTTTTATGGGGTTTTGAAGTGGTCTGTGTTTCTTGAACACATATCGGCTCAAAGGCATGATTGAAGGCATTGAGATATTTCCTTCCATAGAGCCACTCCAGACATGCATTGTCCATTTGCTACGTCATTCGACTGTCGTGATGACTTTAGTGACACCGAAGCCCCGCACGTCAACCACGCCGGGGCTTCTCTTTCCCTCCCTGCTCTTTCGATCGCTAGCTCTTTTAATCAAGCATTCCTAGCTTGCGTCGCAGCGACCTTCTCCATCGATAAACATTACGGCGAATCTTCTTCCCATGCACTAAGTCATAGCAAAGCGTGAATCGATGGGACTCAATCCCTGTTTTCGCCACTAATCGTTTGGTTTCTTCCACATACGAGCTCTTATCTTCAGGGGCCAAGAACTTATAACCCGATTCAACATAGCGTTCCAGAATGGAAGAAAAGAGCGCCTGGTTATTCTCAAAGAGCTTTTGCATCTTCATGAAACGGTAGATCTCTTCGAGCTCATACAAGTGATGAATGGCCATCCCTGACTTCTTGATAACGCTATTGGTCATCGTGGAGTTAGGACGAACTCGATACTGGTAAAGCCTTTCACTAATCAAGGAAATTCGTTCTGCGCTCAAAAGACAGTTCCAGTTAAACGAGACGTCTTCATAAAAATGTCCTGGCACAAACCGAATCTTCTTTTCTAAGAGCAACTCTCGACGGTAGAACTTAAAACAGACCGACTCGTTAATTTGGTACGGTGCCTTATAGATCTCTTCTTTTTCAAGCTCCTTATTCTCATAGTGCGTGTGTACCTCCAACTTATTCGTGCCATGAAGGAACTTATCTGCACCAAAACAAACTAGGTCAAACCGACCTCCTATCACTTTCTTCACCAGCGTTTCTATGGTCGTTGGCACGATTTTGTCATCGGGATCCAAGAAAAAGATGTATTCCCCTGCTGCAAGCTCTATCCCATAGTTGCGGGCAACTGACACACCTTTGTGATCTAGAGCGACAACTTGAAGTGCGGGATAGCTCTCAGCATACTCTCGCAGCATTGAGAGCGACTCATCGGTGCTTCCATCATCGAGCGCAATCACTTCAATATTGCTGTAGGTTTGCGCTCGAATAGAATCAAGGCACTCAATGAGGTACGGCGCCACGTTATAGACAGGCAAAATGATGGAAATCTTCATACTGGAAGTGGTTCTCGTGTTGTGATTTTCTGTCATTCTCTTCTCTTAGACCGCTACTCAGTTATTTAAAACGCTGCCACCATAGAGGAAGGCATCCTAATAGCAGACCTTCCACCTTCTTTTCTTTAAAGCGCCACTTCCATAGAGGAAAACCTTCTCCTAACGAGTAAATTTTCTCTGTTGGCGTTCTCCTCACGTGGAAAATCCCCGACTGAGAGGATCCTCCTTCCTTCGCATAGTCGTAAACATGCTTTAAATTCTTGGGAAAATCGCTTTCAGAAAGGCTATGCGAGTTCACAAAGCTGACCGCCAATTCTCGAATTCGCCTTTCTAAGAGAGCAGGTTCTTCTGCCTGCTCACTACGTTGATACTGCACTTTCAAGGCTTCCGCAAAAAAGAGCAAAGCAAACGCCTTCTTCTCTTCTAGATTTCGATCACACGCCTCATCATAAAAGCGCATAGCAACCTGGATTAAATCCAGACGATCATCCTGCGTCACGCCACGCATGATGGAATTGCTACGCTGGCGGTAGTAGTAGAGTTTCTCGGAAATCCAGGCCATCGTTTTCGCGTAGGACGTATAAAGACGCCACCAGTACTCATCCTCATGTTTAAGACCATCTGGAAAAGTGAGTTGGTGTTCAACGATCAAGTCACGCCGATAAATCTTGTTCCAAACACAAGGGTTGGTTTCGCGTAACTCGTGCTCCGTTAAAGAGCAGCATCCCGTATCTCTCCTACCTGGAGTATCCCAGTAGTGCCCAAAGTCGGGACTCCTGTTCTCTCCTTCGGAAAAAATCTCTGTTCCACACATGGCTAAATCAGCTTCATGGTGAGTGATCGTTTTGTAGAGCGCTTCACAATAGTTAGGCGCTACATAGTCATCACTATCGACAAAAAGAACATATGGTGCATGACAGTGTTGGAGACCAGTGTTTCGAGCCGCTGAAAGGCCGAGATTTTTTTGGTGGCAGACGAGGTGGATGCGTTCATCGCGATGAGACCACTCCTCGGCAATTGAGCGAGAAGAATCGGTGCTGCGGTCTTCGACGAGCACGATCTCAATATCCTGCATCGTTTGGTTAACTAGCGAGGTGAGGCATTGATCGAGATAAGCTTCGACATTATAAACAGGAACGATGAGGGAGATTTTGGACAGCATAGATCAAAATCAAAAAAGAGGCGATCAGATGTAAATAACTAAAAATTTTTAAATTTTGACAACACGACGAGAAGTTGTCTAAATTCTTCTTTTATTCCAAGTACTCCATCGCATAGGAGATAGAGTCAAACCAAAGTAAGAGCCAATATCTCAGAAAAGATGCAAAAACTCCCAAATCAGCATCAATTCTGTGACATGGCTCCCGCCAAGACTATAGAAAAATATTTTTCTACAGTCAAGTAACTTAGCGTACGCTACTATATTCACCTCTTACAGAATAATCTCTTCCATTCTAGGGATAGCAATTTATTTAACGAAAAAAGCCAGGTATCCGACCTTCCCAATAAATACCTCTCTTCACTACTTTTGCAGGCACCCCTGCCAAAACACAATTTGCTTCTGCGATTTTTCCACTAACTAAAGCCTTGGTACCAACTATGGATTCCCTTTGAATAACTGTTCCTTTGAGGATTGTACAACCTTCACCAAACCAGACTTTCTCTGCAATGGAAATTGCAGGAGCTGGCTTACTCAACAGCTCTCCGGTTGCTTTGTCAAAAATTGCATGAGCATCCCCTGCCCAGAAGTAAGTTGAGCCAGCAAAAAGACAGTTTTCTCCAATAGTAATCTGCGCTTGCTCGTCACATAGCTGAAAACTTACAACTCCAGACATAGAAACATTTTTCCCCATTATAAATTTCTGATCACTTCCTCCCCAGCAATTAATAGCTCCTTTAAATCTCCAAGGAGAAAAAATTTCAATATAACAATTTTGACAATATTTATTAATATTAATAATTGAGTTCTGAAAGTTAAACGGCTTATGCAAAATTATAGTATGGTTACAACCTTCAATATTCAACTTAAGACCAGGAATATTAGTAGTTCTCGGATCTTTTTCAACTCTAAAACCGTTCTCTTCGATAATTATAAGTTTATTAACTAGCGTAGTCTTAGTTTCAATATTTTGTTTTGAAAAGGTAAGACCAAGAATTTTTTTAGACACTTCACGATAATTACTTCTTACCTTATAAAAAGGTATACCTAAAAACAATATTTCTTCGATCAAAAATCCATTTTTCCAATAAATATTCTCTCCAATAATCTTATTATTAAACTTTTTAAAGTGATAATTTAACAAGATTTCTCTAGAAAATTTTTTCTTTCTTCTTTCTAGAACTTTCTTATATGCATATTCTATTATTTTATTTTTCTCATGATCAGAATCTAATGCCGCAATAGCGAAATGCATATAATACTCAAAAATTTTTACAAGAATTTTCTTTTGTTCCGGATGATCAGATTTTTCTACAAAAAAATCTTGAATATTCAGCGCACCGTCAATGTAAGATCGTACCATATCCCAGGATTTAGCCTTATATGAAGCAGGCAAAGGACGATCAGCCGACATCCAGAAATTATATATTTTTTTGGTGATATAATAAGCCTCTTTAACAGAAATTATGTATTTAAAATAAAAAACAAAATCATCAAACTTAGAGTTTTCAGGGAATTTTATGCCATAATTATCGATAACGTTCTTCTTGTAAACTCTATTATTTGTGAAAATATGAGTTTTATAAATATCATTCAAGCTATTGACATTAAATATTTCATCTTCGGTAATGGTTCGAAGGTGGAAAAACTTACTTTCCAAGCAAGTCTCTTCCCAACCCTTGAGAGGGCGATCACTCTGCACCTTTACATTCATGAGATAAAGATCTGCTTCATGTTCGGTTATAAAGTGAAATAGCTCATCAAGTGCATTATTTGAAAGATAATCTGAAGGATTAATAAAGAAGATATAAGCTCCTTTTGCCTCTTGCAAAGCACGATTTTTCGCAGCTCCTATGCCACCTGTAGCGCTGTTGATGAAAAATATGTTTGATGTCTTTTTTGCAACATCTTCACAAATTTTTATGCTTTCTGAGTTATCGTCACTTACCAATAATAATTCATAATTATCTGTAATCTGGGATAATATAGATCTCAGGCATCGAGATAGATATTTATTATCATTTAGTACAGGTAATATAATAGAAATAAGTGGATTCATATATTGCCTCATTAGTTTGACAATAACTCAGAATAAAATTTAAAAATTAATTATTCTTTCTTATATTTATTATATAAATCAATCGCTGTTTCGCCAAGCGGAAGTTTAGGATACTCAATAATTCTTGTATATCCTCGATTCCTTGGATAATCATTTTCTCCAGTAAAAAAGTCCCCTTTGGCCTTATCTGCGATTGAGGTGCTTATACCTATCCACTGAGCTACAAAATGAGGGAAGCGACGCCCACTTCGTATAGGAGAATAGCTATGAGTTTCCTTTAAGTCCGAAGAGGTCATAATAAAGGGGGTATCAAAAGCAACTTTCACTTTATCCGTACGGTGTTCTCGGATATCAGTTACTTCTGGCACGATATTGACCCCATGATCAGCGACAAAAAGCAACGAATATGGTTTCCCATCCTTCTTTAATAGTTGATCAACCCGCCTAAAGAAGTCGTCAGCTTTTCGTACTCCATTAATATAACAATTCAGACGTTTTGATGTAGTAGGATAAATGAGGTTGTTAAAGCCATCAAGTCTTTGACAATAATCTGTATGCAGCCCATATGTATGTAGAATGATTAATTTATCACCAGAATCAGATTTTAGAACTTTTTCGAATTCAGGTATTAAATTGTAATCTGCATGTCTTTTTACATAAACTACTTTATTCGCATAAGAAGCTATGATATTTTGGGTTACATTCCATTTTGTAAGGAAGCCCTGTGCTTCAAGCCAGTAGGTTTTCATATTTGTCTGAGATACTAATTGAATAATATTATTCTGATAGTCAACATCCATTCCTTCTGAAAGTGCAAACATACGAGGAACTGAAATGGTCGTATTTGGCCCTGGAGAGATAAAACTATCCATCCTAATATGGGGGATACTATCAATATAAGGTGTTGTTGGTACCGGAAATCCGTAAGAACTCATGAAATCTTTTCGTGTTGATTCACCTAGAATGATCACATATGTTTTATATTTAGAATTTCTTTCTCCTACTGCTTTCCAAGTCGGAGAAGGAAATTGGTTTGTCGAAACTTGATATAAAGATTCATAAATTGGTTTAGAAAAAACCGCTAAATTTCCAAACAAAATACCAAAAAATAAAAACAATGAAGCAATAGAAATTGCTGAAACCTTTAGTTTCCCATTATCATAAAAAACTTTTACTATTCTTAAAATGCCATTATAAATATATCCCACAATTTCTTTATCTGATTTTGAAAGCTTCAGCAATAGCCAAAGAACAAAGAAAAAAGCAAGAGATTTTACATAATAACGTGTCGGTAAATTTTCTAAAAGACCTTTCGTCTCCTCCATATTTTTAGAAACTAAGATATTTAAAGTATCTACAGTAAGCAGCCCTCCGCCAGTTAAACGTGCAAACGGATTGAGGCAAACCGCTATTAAAGCTAAGCAGAGCAAAATCCAATGAGTCTTTTTATTTAGAGCCGACACCCCCAAGAAAATAGACAAAGTTAAAATTAAGATAATATGATTTTTTACCCCTGTTGTCCCATAAACTAACAATACGGACAATAACAGCCCAAAAATTATTACTATAAAAAACTTTTGGATATATTGAAAATAAATTTTCTTTCTTAATTCTTTAATATTTTGAGTCATGGAAATAAGTATCTACCTTTTCTCAGAAAAGGTAGATCTGCGAAAAATAGGGTTTATAATTTGTTTACTTTTTAGTTTTTAAAAATGGAATTCCAAAAACAATAGTAGATGTCTCAGAGTCTCTGTCATATTTTTTCATAAATGGAATTCCGAGAAAATAATACTTTGTTTTCACAGAATCATATAGTGTTACTTTCTTAGATTTTATAATGGAAAAGTTCCATTTATTTATTTTATTCCCGGGAATTAACGAAGCTCTATCACTGTAGATAGAATTAACTAAGTTTGTATTCCCTGTAAGTCTCTCCCAACTAAATTTCAGAACTGCCATCATTGCATCATCGGATATAAAGTTCTTATCTTTATTTGCTTCTCTTATAAGAGAATATAGTTTATCTAATTTTTCTTGGGATTTTATTTTTCCTTCCTCTGTAAGAGCATGATAAATAGGTTTTCTTCGAGTTAACTCTACATTATATTCATCATTAATTTCTAAACCTAAGTATTGCTTCAATCCTCGTTTAATAATTTCTCTTTGATGAATATTAAGATCGCTATCTTTATCTGCGCTAATTGATGAAGAATTCACTCGGTAGAACGCTAGAACCTCTGGAAGAGAACAAATTTTTAATTTATCTAAAGATCGATTCCACAGGTCAAAATCCTCCTGGAGAGAAGTTTCGGAGTAGGAAATCCCTTGTTCTTTAAAACTTGCGGCGCGGAACATTAACGTTGAATGGCAGAGGTCGCAAGAGAACAGCAGGCTACCTTTCATCAATTCTGGCTCGGTCATGCAGCGGTGCGTCCATCTCGACCCCCAAAAGTGTTCTTGAGCCGTCCCCAGAACATCAATCTCAGGATTGCTTGCTAGATACTGCAATTGTTTTTGAAAACGCGTAGCTAAAGCTATGTCATCTGCGTCAAGGCGAGCGATGAAATCCCCGCTAGACAATTTCAATCCCAAATTGAGAGCGGCTGCTAACCCTGTATTCGGGCCATCTACTAGTTTAAATCTCTCGTCAAACACGCTATACGTTTCGACGATTTCGCGCGTTCCATCAGTGGAACCGTCATCAACGATCAAAACTTCAAAATTTTGGGAAGTTTGGTTCAAGACACTGTTCAGCGCTGCTTTAATATAATCCTTAGAATTGAGTGTCGGAAGTACCACCGAAACCAAAGGATCTGTATCTTTCCCCTTTCGATTCAGAATCACATTACTGTAAATGCCATCTATCAGAGCGCACTTATGTGCATAGGCCTTCCCAAGCTTAAGAGCATCCTCTGGAAGATTAAACTTATAGAGGTCAAAATTCTCTGCTATTTTGCTTGTTTCAACTTTTTCTATACTCTCATCATAATTTAGAATAAGAAAATGGAAATTTACATAAGGGAATTCTTTTTTCATCTCCTCAATAAAATTTGAGATTTTGCCAATAATCTTTTTAGAGGTTTGAAACTTTCCTTCTGTATAATAAAGCAATAGTACCTCTTCAGAAAGATGAATCTGTTCATAAAAATCCATAACTTTCTGTTGATACTGTTCTTGATAGTCAGTTGATACTTCTTTTTTATCAAAAATTACGCAGTGATATTTTGAATTATACAAAGCTTTATTTATATTATTAAAAGAGACTAAGTTTATTTTTTTTGCATCAAAAGAATAAATATAATCCTCAGAAATTAATTCAGTGAAACCTGTTTTTACTAATGTCAGTATATTTTCCAATGTTGTTGGAGCGGTATTCAGGCTATATACATCATTCAGCGGAAAATCTTTATATAAAAATGAATGCTCTTTAAGTACACTCTTCAAGTCAGGACAAGAGTTTAAGGGAACGACTAAATCAAATTTTTTCATTTTTATTCCTTATTATTTTTTATAAATTCCAATATTCTTAACCCACATTTTCCATCGAAGTACTTATCGAAGTATTTTTCACGATGGGAGATTTTCTGATCATTAAGAGCTTGAGAGAAATTTAAAGATTCTACAAATTGAATAACATCTTCCGCTTTCGTGGCATACGTTGATTGTTCCAAAACAGATTGCCCAAAACTGTTGTACTGTTCTTTATTCGATTCCATATAGCACATAGGGGCATCAAAAGCACTAGCTTCCATCGTCAAGGCCGAACGTTCTCCAATATACGCATCACAGTTAGTGATGAGTTCTGGATAATCTCCATTCCATAACATCATATGCTTTGATTTTTGTATTTTTCTTTGGAAATCCAGGGCAGCGGTGAAATCTACATCAAATTTACTCATAAAAGCACCGAAGAACATGTGATGTGGCATGAAAACGGTAAATATGTCTTCTCGTTCTAGCAAGTAATCTAGAACAATAGTGTTCTCTTTCCATGGGAAAGTGGAAATAAGTGCTTCTCCAGTATCGCTAGTGGAATATAAACACGGAAAATGTGGATGCCATACAAGAACCTTTTTTCTCCCTGCTCTTTTCTTGACGAGATATGGAAGGCCATGTTCTTTAGCCTTGCACAACGCATCAAACTTAGGGTGACCTAAACAGACTGCGTTCGACAAATGCCCAATGGTACGGTAGTCTTCACAGATTTCGTCAGAGTAACTGAAAATTTTCCACATATTGGAAAAGAAGTCACGCTTGAAGTGATCATAATTTGCATTTTCTGTGTTGGTAAACTCTAATCCATAAGAAATATAGATAAGTTTCATGCCGTATTCTTTCAAGCTTCCCGAATGATGCTTTTCAAATCTATGCCAATTATCGTACGGCGTTTGCATAACTAGATAATCTGGCTTGTCTGTTGCGAAATCAATATCGTCAATATGTGTATAAGGAATTCCTTTCTCTACTAAAAAATTTTCAGCCCCTATGAACTGCCCAGAAAGCCCTTTCCCTTGACGTTTTACAGGACAAAAAATCATTCTATTTTCGACTTCTGGGTCTTTATCTGCAGCTTCCCAGAAAGAAGCCCAACTTGGCCAAAAGGCTCCGGAATGGAAAAGAAAATATATTTTTGTCATATTGGAGTGATGCAATTATAGGTTCTATAAAAATGAGGAAACCAGAGATGGTGGCAAGTTCCAATCCCTGAGTTAACTAGTTTGCGTGTGAAAGCGTTTCCTTAGCAGGATGGTTGCTGACCATTAGCCAAGTAAAGAATCTTCATCACAAGGTGATTCAAAATCATGTGAATATCTTCGCTCACCTGCATGTCATCAACGTTAGCGTTCACAGAGTACTTTGCCATCTGCTTCAACTTGCCACCGTGATAGCCCGTGATACCAATCGTCGTAGCGCCAACTGAGTTGGCATAGTCAATCGCCAAAACAATGTTCTTGGAGTTTCCAGAACCACTAATAGCGAGCACCAAGTCGTTGGGGGTTAAGAAGTTCTTCAACTGTTCAACAAAAGCAATTTCATAACCAACGTCATTAGCGTAAGCCGTTACCGTGGAGAGGCTATCGTTCAAGCAGATAATCTTGAAACGCTTTTCTTGACCATAAGAGACACCCTTATTGAAGTCGCAAACCATATGGCTAGCTGCGGAGGCGGAGCCACCATTACCCATCACGAAGATGTTGCGACCGTTTTCACGGGCGTCAATGAAAAGATCAATCAACTTAGAAATTTCGGCACGGTCCAAATTGTCGATCGTGTTCTTAAGAAGATCTAAATACTTGTTAATTTGTTGGGAGTAATCGCTCATCGGAAAATACCTTTTAAAGAATGCTTATTGAAATGGATAATGCTTGTGCCACGAGTGTCGAAAGTGAAAGGCATTTCTTTCAGGTCCGACAAAGCATTGCGCACACGCTGATGGTTTTGTTCTTGCACATAAAAGAGCAAAAATCCACCGCCGCCCGCTCCCAAAAGCTTTCCTCCGACGGCACCTGCCTTCATTGCCCTTTCATACCACTCATCAATTTGAGGATTAGTAATTTTACTCGCCATCTCTCGTTTGAGTAACCAACCTTGATGAAGAATTTCACCCATTGCGTCAATATTATTTTTAAGCAAACTTTCTCTCAACGAATGAGCAAGTTTCACCATTTGATGCAGGTTTTCTAGCTTCTTAGCATCGTGCTCGGTGTTTTTCTTCTGTTCAGAAAGAACAGCCGAAGCAGAGCGAGTTACCCCTGTATAAAACATAAGGAGATTATTTTCCAATCGATGGTAGCCATCCGTTGTCAAATAAAGTTTCTCAACCGTCACCTCACCATTCGGTGAAAACTGGATGAAATTTAAGCCCCCACAAGCACAGGCATATTGGTCTTGTTTTCCAATGGGTTCTTTTAAAATCTCAATTTCCACTTTACAGGCTTCTGCTGCAATCTCTTCCTTAGTCTTGTAGAGCTCTTTGTAAGCATTGCACAAGTGGATAAGACCTGTTGTAAACGCTGACGAAGAAGAGAGTCCGTTTCCACTAGGAATATCAGCGCTCGAACTAAAGTCAACCCCTTCAATCCCATAAAGGCGAAAAACTTCGCGGATAATGGGATGTTTAATTTCGTTGACTGTCGCTGCATGCTCTACATTCGAGTACTTCAAGAAATACCCAGAATTGAAGAACGGGTGCATTGAGAGATAGATGTACTTGTTAATAGCTGTCGAAAGAACAGCGCCACCAAATCTCTCATAGTAAGACGGTAGGTCAGTTCCGCCCCCAGCAAAACTGACTCTGAGAGGTGTTCTGGTAATAATCATTTCAAAATACTGTTGACTGCATCAAGTAAAGAAAAATCGTCAGAAAGCTTCAAGGTCTTACACCCGGCCTTCTCTCCTGCTTCAACATCGCTCTGGCTATCTCCAATCATCCAAGACTCTGCCAAAGCGATATTGAGATCCTTTGCTGCCTGTATAAGCATTCCTGGTTCGGGCTTGCGGCACGTACAGGCCACCTTCAACTCAGCCACTTCTCCAAGAAATCCTTTTTCTGGATGGTGCGGGCAGAAGTAGATACGGTCTAAATAAGCTCGTTCTTCGCCCAACAACGTTTCCATTTTCTTATGAATCAAATCCAACTCGTCAAACGTCATGAAACCCTTGGCGAGCATAGGTTGATTCGTCACGACAACCGCTAAATAGTGGCTCTCATTAATCTTGCGAATCGCTTCTGCAACCCCAGGCAAAAGATGGAACCCTTCGGCAGTTGGGTTTGTATCCATGTTTTCGTTAATGGTGCCGTCTCTATCTAAGAAGATCGCCTTACGCGGATATTTCTTGTTAAGGCTCGCCACTAGACCTGATTCAAAATCCTTTTCAATGACTTTGAGGCGATCTGGGGTTCCCATGTCGCGAATAAACTCTGGTGTATCGTATGCACGAAGGCGCTTCCCTAGTGCAAGCACTGCTGGGAAAATATCCTTACCAAAGTCAAGCGGTGTATTTTCAGGAATCACCTTAAAAATTTCTTGACCAAAGATATAAACCGCGGCATTGTTGAGATTGCGATAAAGCAAGCCTTCAGGATGCGGCTTAGGCAATAAACCTGTGATTTCTCGATCTGGGCTCACTTCCACCAAATCGCTGTCATAGGGATGGTTACCTGGGTGAACCAATAAGGTCCCTACCGTGTTCGTATCCATCGCATCAAAAGCGATAAAGGAGGAAATATCAAAGTCCATCACCACGTCGCCATAGAAGACGAGGAAGCGATCTTGGAGCTGACCTTCGAGTAACTTAACGCTACCTGCCGTCCCCAGAGGATACGGTTCCACTACATGATGAATTTTCACCCCGAAACGAGAACCATCACCAAAATAATCTTTAATGACGTGGCTCAAGTGCCCCGACAAAATGAAGATTTCGGTAATGCCGTAGCGACGCGCAAGTTCCACCTGATGCTCAAGCAAAGGCTTCCCTGCAATGGGGCACATCGGCTTAGGGATATCTTTCAACCCCAGACGAGTCCCCTTGCCACCTGCGATGATTACAAGTTGCATAAATCCACCTCGAGGATGTAATCAATAGCCTTCTGAACGGCTTCGTCAGAAGACAAAGAGGCTTTCCAACCCAAGTTGTGGATCTTGTCGAGGTTGTAGCGGAAAAGTGGCACATCGCCCACCCAGCCACGGTCACCACCGGTATAACGGATGGTTGCATTGAGCTTCATCGACTTGATCACCATTTCAGCAATACGCGTCACCGTCGTGTTGCCTTCTACGCCCAAATTGAAATAGTTAATCTGGTCATGGGAATTTTCTACAACAAAGAGAATAGCTTCAACAAGGTCTTTTACATATAAATAAGGTTTGGCCTGCTTGCCGTTACCCAAAACTTCCAATTCGTTGGGGTTCTTCTTCAACTTCTTCACGAAATCGTGCAACACGCCGTGCGTTGTACGTTCCCCACAAACGTTCGGGAAGCGCGTAATAAACGCCTGAATACCGTAATTTTCGCAGTAGCTCGCGATAATCCCTTCACTACCCAACTTACAAGCACCGTAATGAGAGGTCGGCAACAAGGGACCATAGGTTTCCGTCACTTCGAGACCGTGGGCATTCCCATAAATAGCCGAGGTCGAGGCGAACATCAACTGCTTCACATCATGAGTACGCATCTGCTCCAACACGGCATAGGTCGTCAAGAACGTCATGTTCAAGTCAACGGAAGGATCCGCATGGGAACGAGCAATATCAGAATTCGCAGCCAAGTGGAAGACGCAATCAAACTTCTGTTCATCAAAAATCTTCGTCATCAACTCTTTGTCCAACACATCTCCCTTGATGAACTTAAAGTTGGGATTGGCAAAATTGTGTTCGATGTTGCTTTCTTTACCCAAAGAAAGGTTGTCGATTACCCAGACCTTGTTGTTGTCGGCCAAGAGCTTATCGACGAGGTGAGAGCCGATAAAACCAGCGCCACCCGTAATAAAAATATTCTTCATTTTCATAGTAACTCCTTATTTTCCAAAATAAATATTCTTAAATACTGATAAGTAAGAGCGTAAAGCGGTTGCCTTATCTAATTTTCCAATTGTTTTGAAGAACTCCGTATTAACTTTTTCACGATGTTCCTCGCATACAAATGTTTTCGCATCCAAATAGTATTTTCTGACCAATTTATGGTTTAAAAATCTTGTTTGGTTGTGTTCCTTCATAAAATCGATGATCGCGTTCAGAATCGTTAGATTATCTAAACCCTCATCTCGACATTCTTTTTCAATGTGTCTCATCAAAGAGTTGTTTGAGTAGTTGTGGAAGTAAATCTTCTCTTCCAATACACAAACCTTCTTAGAGACCGAAAGATAAGTCCAATGCAAGTAGTTATCCTCAAAAATCACATTCTCCGGAAATACCATATTGAACTTATCAATCAATGACTTTTTAAATAGCTTCCCCCAAGCCACCACGGGTGCCTTCATCACAAAACTCAGGTCTACCTCGTAAGTGCCAGGTTGAATCTTGGAGAAATAAGCATGCTCTTCTGGTGTAAAGTTCCCTACAAGCTCTGGTAGGGAGAAAACACAATCTACAGAGTCGTCCATCTTCTCGAGAAGTTTTTCGAGATAGAGGTCACTCACGCGGTCGTCTCCGTCCACGAAAGTAATAAATTCCCCTTCTGCAGCCTTCATCCCGAGGTTTCTCGCATCAGAGAGCTTTCCTACTTCCTGGCGAACTAATTTCACTCTTGAATTATTCTCTAAAGCAACTCGAATACTTTCATCGATTGCAAAATAAACAAGCACTAACTCGAAATTTTGAAATGTTTGATTTTCAAAACTCTTTAGCAAGTCCTTGGTTTCGCCATTGACTTCTTTACAACAGAGAATAACGCTGACTTTATTACTCATAATAATTTGATGTGTCCCTGTTATTCTTTGTCTTCCTTCTAAACCAAATGAAGTAAGGCAAAATTCCTCTTAGAGGACCTAAGAATAAAACCACTTTGTAGTCTTTCACCAATACTCGATAACGGAGTTTCAATTTCGAGTAGCGTTCCATCAAAGCATCAAAAGTCGCTTTATCGCCGTTGTTCCACGCTTGACAGATGTCCAGGTAATAGGCTCGAAGCAAACGATGCTGAATCGAAATTTTTTCTTCATCTGTTCTTCCCTCTAGCTTCGTGTAGAGGTTAGAGCAAATGATCAAATCTCCCGTTTTATCGTACGAATTCGTGAGCGACGTCTTTCTCAGACGATACTTATAAAACGCCTCTGGAATCAAAACACCACTCGTGAGCTTAGGAAGGATCTGGAAAAAGAAATCAAAATCCTCTGCTCTCAGAATGTCTTCTCTAAAGCGGTGTCCTTTAACTACGCCAAAACTAAAAATTTTGTTGTTCAAAAAGGCTTCTGAGCAAGGTTCCTTCTTCCACTTTGTTCCATAACGGAAGTACTGCCGCACCACATCTTGGTGCGTCATCAGCGTTGTGCCAGTGAAGTGCGATGGGTACGTTGTTTGAACGTTTTTCTCAACTCGATGCACCGAAAATAGGCCATAGGGAACCTGATACTCATCCATTGCCCCAACGACTTGCTCTAAAACCGTTTTCTCGACTCGATCGTCCGAGTCGCAGAACCAAATGTAGTCAAAGTCCACATTGTGCTCATGGATATAATCCAGGGCAAAATTACGGGCGCCACCAGGACCAGAATTGGCTTTTTCCAAAACGACAACGCGAGAGTCTTTCTCCGCAAACTCTCGAGCGACTTTTTTACTGCCATCTTTGGAGCCGTCATCAACCAAGAAGAGGCGAAAATCTCCCATCGTCTGAGCAAGAATGTCAGACACCATCTCATGGAGATACCTCTCTGTGTTGTAGACAGCCATCACGATGGCTATTTTATGTTTATCTTGTGACTCTTTCATGGGGGCCAATTTATCTTTAAATTGTTCGTTAATTGCGATCGTCAGCAGCCACGCTACGACTGGGCGATAAAAACATCTTTCGAGGCGGCAATGTCTTTGGATTGCGCCTTATGTGAGATGTATATCAGCGTCTGTTCTTTCAGTAAGCTCTCAATGGCTAAACTGATGCTCTTATCATTTTCCGCATCAAGCGCACTAGTGGCTTCATCAAAAATCACGATATTCGCTTTCTTTAAGAGCGCTTGTGCAATTCCTACGCGCTGCTTTTGTCCTCCCGAAAGCGAACGACCGCCCTCGCCCACCTTTTGGTTAAGGCCTTTGGGAAGAGCGGCAACCAGTTCATCTAAGTGAGTGAGCTTCAAAACTTCTTCAATCTTTTCCTTAGAAGCGCCTTCACCATACGCTAAGTTATCAGATAAGCTGGTGTTAAACAAGAAAACATCCTGAGAAACCATGGCAATGTGCTTTCTCAAACTAGAGAGCTTGATATCTCGAATATCAACGCCGTCTAAGAGAATTCGTCCTTCGGTTACTTCCCAGAAACGAGGAATCAAATTCACTAATGTCGTCTTCCCGGCTCCAGACTCTCCTCTCAAGGTGTATTTTTCTCCAGGGGCAATATGCAAGTTGAAGTTCTTCAACACGGGTTTATCGGTGCCTGGATACTGGAAAGTCACGTTTTCAAAAACGATATCTCCCTTCACATCGCTGAGCTCGATCGTACCCGTGTCCTTTTCGCGCTCCGTATCAATGACACCGAAAATACTCTTTGCCGCGGCTTCCACCATAGCAAACGTGGCATTTAAGCCAGCCAAATGTTGGATTGGGGCTTTAATTAAAAGCATGGCAGAAAGGAACGTAATAAAGTCCCCAAAAGACAATCTACCCTGCTGGGCTTCCAACAAAGCAACAGCCACCACAAAAGCGATAGCAACCATCACTAAGAGCTGAGAGGTCGGAGTCCCAATGCTTTGCATTTGAATCGTCTTGAGACTCAAACGACGGATGCGATGGTTAATCTTGTCAAAATTTGCATTTTCAGCATCATAGGCCTGACTAATTTTGACCAAGCGCTCTGACTCATAAGCCTCTTGCACTTTCGAGACCATGTTGCCCACTTGTTCTTGGTTTTCCGCGACAATTCGACGAACGCGCTTCGAGACACGGCGCATCACATAGGCCAAAACGGGACCAACCAGGCAAGTCACCAAAGTGAGTTGCCAGTTGTACCAGAAGAGCACTCCCATCAAGGCAGCCACTTGCACCACATCTCGCACGAGCACAATCACCGACTGAGCAGCGCCCCCTAAGGCCATAGAGGCTTCATTCACAAACTTCGCAGAAATGGTCCCTGTAGGGTGCTTTAAATATTCGCTTTCAGGCCAGTGGAGCATGGAATCGAACATTTCCATGCGAATGTCTTTGAGAACTTTCTGGCTGATTTTTGACATCAGGTAAGCGCTCAAGATGGACGAAACAGCATAAAGCACTGTCACGCCAATCAGGGCTAACGGGGCGCCATAGACCACCCAGTCCTCTTTACCGTAAAAGCCAATGTCGGTTAACTGACCAAGCAGCGTCGCAGTAAGCGACGAAGTACTCGCCGCTAACACCATGAACACAGTAGCAACCGCGAGCGTCAGTTTATAGTCTAAGAAGTAGGCATAGAGGCGACGCAAGCCCGGGTCAATGCGGTTTAAGAGCTTTCTCATGCCGCACCTCCTTCTTGCGCTGTGAGCTGAGGCTGCTGTAAACGATAAAGGTGTGCAAAAAGACCATTCGCTTCAAGGAGTGCTTCACGAGACCCCATTTCCTTGATGCGGCCGTTTTCCATCGCCACGATCACATTTGCGTTTTCAATCGTGCTAAAGCGATGCGCCACAATAATCGTCGTACGACCCTTCATTAGCTCTTTCAGGGCTTCTTTAATCTTTTCTTCGTTTTCGCGGTCAAGTGCGCTAGTTGGTTCATCCAAAATCAAAATCGGCGCATTCTTTAAGAAGGCACGCGCAATAGAAAGACGCTGCTTTTGGCCACCCGACAAACGAGAGCCAGCTTCTCCAACAGAGGTGTCCAGTCCTTCTGGAAGCGAAGCGATAAAGTCCTCAATCGAGGCTGCTTTAATCGCTTTTTGAATATCTTCCTCTGTGGCGTTGGGTACTCCATAAGTGATGTTATTGCGGATCGTATCGTCAAAAAGACGCACGTCCTGCGAAACAATCGCAATAGCTTTACGCAACGACCTAAGAGAGACTTCTCGAATATCTTTTCCGTCTACAAAAATACGCCCTTTGGAAGGATTCCAGAAACGAGGAAGCAAATTAATCAGAGAGGTTTTCCCTGCCCCAGATAAGCCCACCACCGCGACACAGTCGCCAGGTTGAATATTGAGTGTAAAGTCTTTTACGGCGTCAGCCTTTTTGCCTGGATAGCGCAAAAAAACATGCTCAAAGGTAATCGCCCCCTGACAGGGATCGAGTGTTTGCGTCCCTTTATCTTCTTCGAGCGTTTCATCTAACGTGGAGAATAAGCTTCGACAGGCTACGCCCACCATAATGAAGCTCGCGTTGACTTCCGTTAGGTTACGCAGAGGGGGCATCAAAAGGAGCAATGCCGCCAAGAAAGTGACGAATTCACCCAACGTCAATGCACCAGTATGTGTCTGGTACATGGCAAAAGTGAGTACTCCCGCTACCGCGAGCATATAAACAAGTTGTGCAAGCGGAGTAGACGAAGACATCACCTTGGCCATATCGACCATCATTTTTTCAACGTTATTGTTGATGTCTTGGAAAGTGGCTGTTTCTTTCTCGTAGGTATTGGAAAGTTTCACCACACGATGCCCCTGATAAACCTCTTTAATGTGGCCCAAAATGGAGGAAATCGAAGATTGGCAGGTCTTCATCACTCGCTTCATACGCGCCGAAATATTACGCAGAAGAAGCCAAATCAGCGGAGCCACAATGAGGCTCACGATCGCCAATTGCCAGTTGAACCAAATGAGCACAAAAATCAAGGCAACGACTTGGCAAGAGTCGCGGACGAGAGTGATACAAGATTTCGTCGCGTTGGAGAGCATAACGTTTGCTTGCAACACAAATTTCGAGGCAAGTGCTGAACTGGCATTCTTGGCGTAAGTGTGTGCCGGCCAGTGAAGCATGTTATTGAACATCTGCTTACGCAGTGTGTAGAGGATGTTTTGACTCACTCTGCCTAGAAGATAGTTACTCAAAAACATACTGCCACCATGGCAGAGCGCAATGAGAATGAGTCCAATGGGAGCCGCCATCACAACCCAAGCGGCTTGTTCGTAAAAACCTAAATCCGTCAACTTACCCAAAAGCAAGGCAATAAGAGACGAAGACGCACCAGCTATGACCATGCACAGCACGGCACCTGCCACTAATGCTTTATAGGGCAGGATGTAACGAGTCAGTCGTTTTATCCCAGGGTCTAATAACGGAAATTGCATTTCTTTAATACACAAAACCCAAAAAAGTAGCACTTCTGCGCTATAAGCGCCCGAGGTAATGCTTTTCTGGGTATCCTCTGTCTTTCCAGACGCCTCCCCTGCCAAGATTCTTCACTTCTTGACATCTCGCCTGGCGGTTGTTTATTTTTCGCGCGAACTTTTTGCCTGCGTCCTTCTCTTGAGGGAATAGAGAAGAACAAGCCGTTTGTCATTGGGCTAACTCTGCGACCAAAGCAAAAAAATTTCTTCCCTATTGTAGTCTATTTTCATTAGGGTTTTTCCCAAACATGGGACTTAGACGTAACTTTCCTCAAGGAAAGCTCAAAAAGCTTGATTTAGTATGACTTTCTGTTTGATTTTGATACGATTTTAAGCTAGACAACGGCGCGTTTCTTGATCTTTTTGAGAACCGTTCTCAAAAAGCATCCTTGTCACTTTGTCAGGAGGAAAAGAAAAATCGCAAAAGAAAAAAATGCCAAAACGGGTCGCTGTCGCATCTCACAGACAACAGCAACCCGTCCTGGCAGAGGTAGATTTCTACCTATAAAGCGAACGACCAACCGTCTCACGATCGTCTCGGAGTCAGTTGGTCGATTCTTCCTGGCCTAACCATCTCAGGCCAAGGGTCGAGCAGTTGGTGGTCATCAGCGGGGGCTATCGCTTAGGTCTCTATAGCACATGCCGCCGAAGTTTCTCACTCGCTGCGCTAACCATCCACAGCGGGCGAGCTCTAACTACTCTGAGGTTCTCGCGCAGATACTTAGTCATGGTTTCTTCACGAAACCTACCCGCGCGGGTCTACTTCGTTGGGAAGCAGCTTTTAAGCACTTCAATCAAAGACACTTCCAAAACGTTAGGCAACAAAAAAGGCAACGAGAAATTTTCACTTCCCGTTGCCCAAAATCCTAATCCTTTCAGCTAATGTCTGAGAAGTTGGCTGAAGTTTAGCACTCTTTACTGCACTTTTTGTCAGCTTTTTGCGCTATCGGCCAAAAACTAGGGAAATCCCTAGTAATTATTTCACTTCTTTAGCGCCTTTTTGAGAACGACTAGCAGTTTCAACCGAAAAACGTCCAAAACTATTCAAGCGTTCATGGCGACGCGTGATGAGTTCTTCGCGGCTAAGTTTTGTCAACTTACGAAGTTCATCGGTCATCGCTTTTTTAAGATTAATGCTCATCAACTGCCAATCACGATGCGCCCCACCCAAGGGTTCCGTGATCACACGGTCAACTAAGCCCAATTCTTTTAAGCGATCTGCCGTGAGCCCCAACGCTTCTGCTGCACGTGGCGCTTCAGAGGCAGACTTCCAAAGAATGGAGGCGCAGCCTTCTGGGCTAATGACAGAATAGGTCGCATACTGGAGCATGAGCATGGTATCCGACACCCCAATCGCTAGCGCACCACCCGAGCCCCCTTCACCAATCACGCAAGAGAGAATCGGAACGGAAAGTTCTGCCATCTTGTAGATATTGTGCCCAATGGCTTCAGACTGTCCACGCTCTTCTGCGTCAATCCCAGGATAAGCCCCCGGGGTGTCAATCAAGGTCACGACTGGCAACCCAAACTTTTCGGCCATTTCCATTAAACGCAAGGCCTTACGGTACCCTTCAGGGCGTGCCATCCCAAAGTTGCGCTCTGTGCGCTCTTTGAGCGTCCTTCCCTTTTGGTGGCCAATCACCACCACATTCATGTTGGCTAAGCGCGCTAAGCCCCCGACGATCGCTTTGTCGTCCGCAAAGGCGCGGTCGCCGTGGAGTTCATGGAAATCCGTGAAAATCGACTCAATATAGTCCAAGGTATAAGGACGATTGGGGTGGCGAGCGACTTGGGAGATCTGCCACGGAGTGAGATCCGCATAGACCTTTTTCACCAATTGCGTCGCTTTTTTCTGCAGCTGCTGAATTTCTTTATCCACAGAGACACGCTGTTCATGGTCAGCCGTGGATTCTTCTAATTCACGCAACTCCGCAATCTTTCCCTCAAGGGCTTCAATATCGCTTTCAAACTCTAAAAAGACATTTTTTGCCATAGCAAAACTACTCTTTCCTTTAATTCAAATTCTTAAAGACGACGCCAGGTCGTGCCCTGCGGGGTATCGAGGAGTTCAATCCCCTCGGCCGTTAACTGTGCGCGAATTTCATCGGCGCGAGCAAAGTTCTTAGCCTTTTTCGCTTCAGCTCGCTCTGCAATCAACGCATCAATGCGAGCTTCTTCCGCATCGTCCGCCCCACCCTTCAAGAAATCAGCCGGGTCGCGCGTCAAAAGGTTCAACACGCCACCTAAGCCCTTTAATTGGCGAGCGAGGACTGGATCCTTCGTGCGGTTAATTTCCGTTGCTAATTCAAAGAGAACGGAGACCGCCTGCGGCGTATTAAAGTCATCATCCATCGCGGCTTTAAAGCGCTTGGCATAGTCTTCTGACCAGTCCACTCCACCTTCGGCAACGGCAACACTTTCAAGAGCCCCATAAAGACGCACAAGACCCTTCTGGGCTTCTTCAATTAAAACGGGCGAGAAAGAAATCGGGGAGCGATAGTGGCTACGCAACAAGAAGAAGCGAAGCACTTCTGCGCCGTTGCCTTCCCCATAGGTTTTGTTGGTATCGTCTAACGCATCACGAATGGTCCAGAAGTTCCCTAAGGACTTCGACATCTTTTCTTCGTGACCGTCTTTATCGCGTACACGTAAGGGGCCAGAGTGCATCCACACGCGAGCAAAGGTTTTACCCGTCGCGCCTTCAGACTGCGCAATTTCATTTTCATGGTGCGGGAAGACTAAGTCTGGGCCACCCCCGTGAATATCAAACGTGTCGCCTAAGAGTTTCGTGGACATCGCCGAGCATTCAATATGCCAGCCTGGACGCCCTTTGCCCCATTTCGAGTCCCACTGTGGCTCCCCTGGTTTGGCACTCTTCCAAAGCACAAAGTCAAGGGGATCGCGCTTACCCGTGTTCACATCGACGCGAGCGCCACTTTGCAGGTCGTCCAGCGACTTCCCAGAGAGTTTCCCATAGGGGGCGAATTTACGCACCGCAAAGTCCACGTCCCCGTCAGTACCCTGATAAGCCAAGCCTTTTTCTTCTAAGACTTCAACGAGTTTGAGCATTTCAGGAATAAATTCCGTCGCACGTGGCTCCATCGTCGGAGCCAAGCACCCCAGCGCCTTCATGTCTTCTTGCATGGCGCGAGTGAATTCTTCCGTTAAGGCATCAATCGAAACGTTGCGTTCTGCAGCACGACGAATAATCTTATCGTCCACGTCCGTCACGTTACGCACAAAGGTCACTTTGAGGCCACTTGCTTCCATCCAACGGCGAATCACGTCAAAGGCGACAAACGTGCGACCGTGTCCAATATGACAGTAGTCATAGACCGTCACCCCGCAGACGTACATCTTGACGTGTCCAGGTTCTAAGGGTTCAAAGGGTTGTTGTTCACCAGTTAATGTCGAATAAATCGAAAGCGACATGACCTTAGGTTTCCTTCTTGGGTTTTTATCAATAAGAATTGGAGAGGCGCACTCCCCTCTTTCTTCTTTGCTCCTTTTTTCAAAGAGCAAAGCGAAAGCGCTTAGAGACGCACTATTCTCCTATTTTCGCCGATTTACACTCGTGTTGAGAAGAGTAAGGAGGCGTAAAACGCGCAAAAGCTCTTCTCAGGAGTCAATCTCAATCGAGCACAATCGGCTACAATGCATTGCAAAAGTGTCTCACAGTATACCGAAGGCGAGCCTCTTTAGGCTGAAGTTTCGTTCAGCCAAATGGACGAGAGAGGGGTTAGCGAGCGAAAAAATGCCGCTTTGCTCTTTTCTCTTTTCCTTTTCTCGAGGCTTTTCTTTCGCGTCTTTGGGCTTCTTGGCCAATTTAGGTGCATGAGCCTTTTTCTTAAAAAGAGAACTGAAAAGACACCCCCCACTTTTGGTTGAACCGATTTTTTTTCTTTGGATTAGCGTGAGTTATGATGCCCGCCCGACTTTCTTCTTCACTCACTGCCCTCAGTTTAGGGCTTTGTCTTGCTTTCTCTTTTGCTGCCCCGTCAACGGCTTTGGCCGTCACTAAGGGGGACGTCAGTAAAAATACCATCGCCCAAGTGAACCCCCTCCTCCAGGGATTGAAACCCTCGGATGTGCCTGGGCGAGTGGAAAGCCTTTTGACGGGTGGTCGCAACGCTGAAGCCTTGGCCTTAGCGGACGCTGGGCTGGAACAAAATAGCTCCAACTTAAAGCTTCGCTTTATGCGCACCGTCGCGCTTGAGCGCTTAGATCGTGTGGATGAAGCCATCAGCGAACTTCGCCGCATGACCGCAGACTTCCCTGAAGTCCCTGAACCCTATAACAACTTAGCGGTGATTCTTGCTCAGAAGGGTGAACTCGATGAAGCCGAAGGCTACTTAAAGAAAGTCCTCTCCATATCGCCTGACTTTGCGATTGCTCGCAAGAATTTAGGGGATGTGTATTTGACGCGTGCCCTTGAAAACTATGAAGTCGCTGCCAAGACGATTAAAAACAATCGTGAATTAAACGCTCGTTTAACGACGCTTGAAAAGTGGTTTGGTCACGATGAAGAGGCTGCCGCTTTAAAGGCTCGTGAAAGTGAGCAAAAGGCTGCGACAGAGGAAGCCTTGAAAGCCAAGAAGGCTACTGAAGGTGAGCGTCTTAACTTTTCGTCCGAATTTGACACCGCAACGCCCCACTCCACCACGTTGCGCTAATTGAGGCGCGGAGTCCCCAATTTCTCATTTCGTTTTTTGTGTTTTTATTTAAGAAAGGATTTTTTCCATGATGACTTCTTCTCTTACTAAGTCTTTAACGGCTCTTATGGCCTCTGCTCTCTTGATGGGGAGCGCCTATGCTGCAGCGCCTCGTGTGGAATTTACTACGACGGAAGGTCCCATCGTGGTGCAGTTGGATCCGGATCGTGCGCCGCAGACGGTGAAAAACTTCCTTCAGTATGTGAACGATGGCTTTTACAAAGGAACGATCTTTCACCGTGTCATTGGCACTTTCATGATTCAGGGTGGGGGCTTCACGGAAGACTTAACGCAAAAGCAAACGCGTGCCCCGATTCCCCTGGAAGCGCGCAATGGTCTTCGTAACGACAAGTACACGATCGCCATGGCCCGCACGGGTTATCCGCACTCCGCCACGAGCCAATTCTTTATTAACGTTGCCGATAACGACTTCTTAAACGCGGATCGCGCTTCGGATGGTTACGGCTACGCCGTCTTTGGTCAGGTGATGAGTGGGACCGACACGGTCGACAAGATTGCTGAAGTGGAAACGACTTCGAAAAAAGGCATGAACGATGTGCCTGTGAAGCCCGTGGTGATTTTGGACGCTAAAATGCTCCCCTAAGTCTTACTAAGTCTTAGCCTCTTAGCACTAGAGATACCGGAAACGAGTGAAGTGATGAAACGAATCCTTCACTCGTTTTTCATTCTCGCAGAAAGCAATTGCGCTGAACGCCTCCCACTCACCCCCTCTTCTCCTCCACCTTCTCTCACACTTTTTCCGTGAAGAAAAGAATTTTTGCCTCCCCAAAGCACTCCATTTTGTGCCACAATGTACGGCACACTTTTGAAGTCATGGCAAGAGGGAAGGATTGGTGATGAGAGACAAGCACCGTCCAAGCTCTTTTGCCTAGAGAAAACTAAGTGATTTTTTTCTTTTGATAAGTTAAAGGAAACCACCCCATGATTCGTTTGACAACCAACAAAGGCATTATCGATATCGAACTCGATCACGACAACGCCCCCGCTACCAGTGCTAACTTTGAACGTTATGTTCGTGAAGGCTTCTATGACGGCGTGATTTTCCATCGCGTCATCAAAGGCTTCATGATTCAGGGCGGTGGCTTCTTGCCGGGCTTAAAAGAAAAAGAAACCCATGAACCGATCGAAAACGAAGCCCAGAACGGCTTGAAGAACGACAAGTACACGATCGCCATGGCTCGTACGAGCGATCCGCACTCTGCTACCGCTCAGTTCTTCATCAACGTGAACGACAACAACTTCTTGAACCACACCTCTCCCTCCGCTCAGGGTTGGGGCTACGCGGTCTTTGGCCGTGTGGTGGCTGGTCAGGACGTCGTTGATGCGATCGCTGTCGTCCCGACGGAATCTCGCTCTTGGTACCACGATGTGCCGCGCGAAGACGTTGTGATTGAAAAAGCTGAAATCATCGACTAAAATACCTAACATCTGCCTCACACAGATGATTTTGAGCACGGGATGTCTTTCTCCCGTGCTCTTTTTTTGCTCTGGCCCTCGCTTCTGAGCAATTGTGCTCAAAATGTTAATGCCGCGCACAGCTCCGCTTTAAATCGCTTAAACTGTTAGCTTTAGAAGGGGATGAGCGCTTAAGCTCCTCCTTACCCTTCCTCCGAATTTCATCATCGCTACTGATGACCGACGACATTCCGACTGGTTGATATCGATATGGCTGACTTTCAAGTTCCTGCGCTTTCTGCCCTCTCTCACGTGCCTCCGCTCTCCAACCCTATTGTGATTGCAGACTTGCATTTGGATGTGCATAAGCCCAAAACGATTATGGGTTTCTTGCGCTTTATGAAAAATATCGCCCGTCGTTATGCTGAGCTCGTCATCCTTGGGGACTTGTTTGACCAGTGGGTAGGAGATGATGCCAATGATGCGGATGATTTGATCGCTGCGGAATTAACGCTTCACACCTCAACGGGTCGCCGTGTGCTTATCATGCGTGGCGAATCCGATATTCTCTTGGGTCACTCCTTTGCGCAAAAGTGTGGGGCAGAATTAATTGATGACCCGATTGTCATCGATGTCGCAAACCGCCCCATTCTCTTTAGTCATGGGGACCTTTGGTGCACGGGAAACTATGCCCTGCAGATGATGCGCAACAAAATTCGTGAACCCGATTGGCAGCGCGAAATCCTTCGCCACTCGCCAGACGATCGCCGTGAAATCATTGCGCACCTCTATGAGCTCTGTGTGAAAGAAGCGGAAATGGCGGGGCTCCCCATTGGGGCCGAGCGTATTAGCGAGCGTGCAATTGCCGAGGCAGCCCGCTCCATGGCCGTAGATGTGGTGATTCATGCGCACACGATGCACCCTGGCGCACGTGTCAATGGCCTCATTGAACGCTGGGTAGTGCCCAATTGGGATCTTGATAACCCTAACGAAGGTTCTGCTCGCAGTGGCTATATCTCCTTTAGAGAAAATGGCACACCGCAGATCCAGATGATCTAAAACTTAAGCCAATTCAAAAATCGGGCTTTCCTACGCATGGGAGAGCCCGATTTCTTTTGACCTATTTTGCCGCAGTGCATTTTTTTGAGCGCACTCAACCTCTAATAGTCTTCTGATACCAAGAGTTCTGCTGGGATTTCGCCTAAAAAAGGCGATGCACTCCGTCTGGGATAGGCATTCATCTCTGCGCGATATGCACTCATCGTGAGCGAGAGCTTCTCTTTAGCACGCGTTATGGCCACGTACATTAAGCGGCGCTCTTCTTCTAGGCCACCGCACTTGGGGTCGTGCAGTGCCCCATAGTGAGGAAAGAGCCCGTACTCTGCCCCCACAATGTAGACCACTTTAAATTCCAAGCCCTTAGCCGCATGAACCGACATCAATTGCACGGCTTCTAAGGGGTTTTCTTCTGACGTTTTTTCTCTTTTCCCTTTTTTCGCGAGCGTCTTGGCAAGTTTCGCCGCCTCTCGTTGATCTTCACTCACGAGCGCCACATAGTCCATAAAGGTAGCTAAGGGAGAAGCCGTTTCCCCATTTCCCTCAAAGGCCGAATCGGTAAGTGAGAGCCCTTCTTTCTCGACAAAACTCTCGGCAAAGTCGGTAAGAGCATTGAGCGTCATCAACGCTTCTTCTCGCCCAATATCCTTGTAGTAGTCGGAGAGCCCCGAACCCAAAATCGTAAGCGCCACGACGTCTGGTAAAGGCAATTTCCTCGCTTCATAGCGAATGGCTTTCAGAAGTGCTTTCATCGAAAGGAGCATTTCGTCCGCATAAGGACTCTCTGCGTAGTCTTGACTTCCCAGAGCTTCCCAAAGTGTCATGCCTTCGCGCTTCGCAAAAGCTTTTAGCGACTCAATGGCTTCTTCACTCACGGCGCGCTCAGGAGCGTTCGCCACACGCAACACGTCCATATCGTGCGGATCCTCGAGCAGGAGTGCGAGGTAGGAGAGCAGCGTTTTAATCTCAGCGCGTTGAAAGTAAAGTGGCCCACCGTTTACCAATAGCGGAATATGTCGGCGACGTAACGCCATTTCAAAAGGAGAAGAAAGCGCGTTGACGCGGTAGAGAATCGCAATTTCTTCTGCTGGAACGCCATTTTCTAGCTGCGCTTCCACGTCGTGCGCCACCCAATCCGCCTCAGCTCGGGTGTCTTCTTTTACGACCAAACGAATAGACGCACTACGAGAAGCGGGGCGCGCCTCTGCCACGCGAAGCGTTTTTCCTAAGCGCCCTTTATTGTTGGCAATCACCGCGTTTGCGGCTGCCAAAATCGTCGCGCTTGAGCGATAGTTTTCTTCCAAGCGAATAGGCATAATGGGCTCAGACACCTTCTCGGCAAAATCCGTCAACATCGCCGACAACAATTCAACTTTCGCGCCACGGAAGGCATAAATCGATTGATCATCGTCGCCCACGGCAAAAAGCGCTGGGACTTTCGCTTTCGCTTTCGTTTTATGCCCTTGCTCTACCCCGCAAAGAAGCCTCAACCAGCGGTACTGCATCGCATTGATGTCTTGAAATTCGTCGACCAGAATATGCGCAAAACGCGCTTGATAGGCTTTGAGTACCTTGGGATGCGTTTCAAAGAGTTCAACCACACGGAAAATTAATTCCGCAAAGTCCACCACGCCCATTTCTTCTGTGCGCACTTCGTACGCCCGATAAAGCGCAACATATTGCTCGAGCACACTCGTGGGGACGGGTTTAGGGGACCAGTACTCAAGCGGAAGCGGCGCATCTTTTGCGCGCACGCCTTCTTCTTTATGCCAATTAATAAAGGTGAGAACATCAGAAGGCTTAATCGCAAGGAGTCCTTCATAGTCATCCATCCCAGAGAGTTCTCGCTGAGAAACACCCCCCTCTTCACTCTCGCCTTCTAAGAGTTCCGTGATGAGTGCCAACTGGTCTCGCGTATCAAGAATTCGGTAGTGGGGAGGCAGTCCTGCTTCCTTTGCATAAGCGCGCAAAATGCGGTGGCAAAGCCCATGAAAGGTGCCGACCCAAAGAGAAGAGAAAAGCGTGGGACTCTCGTCTAAGAGAGATTGGGAGAAAGTCTTCTTCAGGCGGTCTCGCAACTCTTGCGCCGCCTTATTCGTAAAAGTGACCGCCATCAGAGCAGAGGTTGGAACGCCAGAGGCCACCAAATGCGCCAGGCGCATCGTTAAAACACGCGTTTTCCCGGTGCCCGCGCCCGCCAAAATCAATTGAGACGAGAGAGGAGCCAGCACGGCTTCTCGCTGTGCGGGGTTGAGTCCAGAGAAGTCGAGCGAAATGGTCTTCTTCTCTTTGGCTCTGGTCTTTCTCTCTTCCTTCACTTCTTTCTTCCCTTCTACCATGGCGTCTTTATCTCACAAAAAAATCGATCGAAGTTTTTCTAGTGTATCAATCCTTGATCTAAAAAGAAACTCCTTCTGATCAGTTTTCTCTCTTTACCAAAAAAAGACAGTGCTTTTTCCCTCACCTCTCTCTTTCGGTATTGGTAGTTTCCCTAGGTTTCCCCCTGTTTTTTGTCTCACAAAAGTCCTGCCTCTCCCCTCATTTTTCTCCTTTAAAAAGCTTCGCAATACCTTCTCCTCTCTAGCGTTTCCGCCCATCTCCCTATTCTCTTTTTTTCCTCTTTCGAGAGGAAGCCTTAACTTTTTCTCAAACCGCGCTTAAAAAAATCTCACGACAGCACTTTTCTAAAATCGGCATACTCTCTTCCAACCTAATGGCGTAGTTCTCCTTAACTAGCCTTCTCTTTTTAATGTTGATGAAAACTTTACGGAGACAACATTCATCATGAAAAAACTCGTTCTTGCCTTGGCACTTTCTTCTGCCATTAATGTTTTCGCTGCTAACGTTCAGACTGACGTCGTGGTGATTGGTTCTGGTGGCGCTGGTCTTTCCTCCGCCGTCACGCTTCACGACTTGGGCGACAAAGTGATCGTCTTGGAAAAGATGAACATTGTGGGCGGCAACACCAACCGTGCCGAAGGCGGTATCAACGCTGCTGAAACCCCACAGCAGAAAAAGGCTGGTATTCCCGATACGATCGATCAGTTCTTCTCTGACACGATGAAGGGCGGTCACGATATCAACGACGCTCGCCTCGTTCGCACGATGACGACGCACGCCAAAGATTCCATCGCTTGGCTCGAAAGCTTGGGCGCAGACTTGAGCGTGGTGGGTCGTGCTGGTGGTGCGAAATATAACCGTGCTCACCGTCCTTCTGACGGCTCTGCCGTGGGTCCGATGATCATGAAGACGCTCTACAAGGCCGCTCAGGATCGTAAGCTCGATATTCGCAAAGGCACGCAGGCTCTTGACCTTGTGAAGAACAAGGCTGGCGCTGTGGTTGGCGTCAAAGTAAAGAGCAAGGACGGCAAGGTCTACACGATCGACTCCAAGGCCGTGGTGCTCGCCACCGGTGGTTTTGGGGCCAACCAGGATATGGTCGTGAAGTACAAACCGATGTTGAAAGGCTACGCCACGACGAACCACTCTGGTGCTACGGGCGACGGTATTCTCTTAGCTGAACGCGCTGGTGCTGGCTTAGTTGACATGGACCAGATTCAGGCTCACCCGACGGCTACGCCTGATGGGATCCTCATTTCGGAAAGTGTGCGCGGCGACGGTGCTGTGCTCGTTAACAAAGAAGGTAAGCGCTTCACGAACGAACTCTTAACGCGTGACGTTGTCTCTGCTAACGAATTAAAGCAGCCTGGTCGCTTTGCTTGGATCGTGTGGGACGCGGAAACCACGAAGACCGCTAAGCTCATTCGCGAATATATCGAAATGGGTCTTGCTGTCTCGGCTGACAACTACGCTGACCTCGCCAAGAAGATGGACGTTCCCGCTGATGCGCTCGTTGCCACGATGAAGCGCTACACCGAAATGCAAAAGGCCGGTAAGGATGAAGACTTCGGTCGCGCCAATATGCCTCAAGCTTTGACGACGGCTCCGTTCTACGCTGTGAAGGTTCAGCCTGCTGTTCACCACACCATGGGTGGCGTGCATATCGAC
Organism: uncultured Sutterella sp.; assembly: GCA_905197905.1. Lineage (GTDB taxonomy): Bacteria > Pseudomonadota > Gammaproteobacteria > Burkholderiales > Burkholderiaceae_F > Sutterella. Next base: position 49,044 of record CAJKAP010000013.1, read on the forward strand.
ACCAAGGCTGAAGTGATTGACACCAAGGGTAAGGTCATTCCTGGTCTCTACGCTGCGGGTGAAGTCACGGGTGGTGTGCACGGCGGTAACCGCTTAGGTGCTAACGCTCAGGCCGATATCATCACCTTCGGTCGTATCTCTGGCCAGAGCGCCAACGCTTACATCAAAACGTTGAAGTAATCCTCACGACGATTTTCGTCTCCTAGAAGGATGAGGGGCTCGAGTGGACTGAGCAACCAGTTGCTCGAGCGCCTCTTCCTCACCCTCTCCGTCTTCGCTCGTCACTTTTTCTTGCGTGATTTTTCTTTCCTTCCCAAACAAAAAGAAAATTCCTCCGCGTAAGAAAGGTGGCGAGCGTTGCTTTTTCTGCTCCTCCCTCCTCTTTCTCCCTAAAAGACCTAGGTCTTTTGAGAGCGACTTTTCGCTTTTGTGCTAATCTTGTGAATCCTGCGAGAAAATGCTTTTCGCGCAAAATAAAAAATTCTTGTTTTTCAATACGTCATTTTTTCTTAGCACACCATCCTGTGTTCTGATTCGAGACTCATCCTATGACGCCTTTATCTCTTAAAGCACGATGTCTGATCGGGCTCACGCTCTTTAGTATGTTCTTCGGGGCTGGGAACTTGATTTTCCCGCCTTACTTAGGTTTCTTAGCTGGGGAATCCACCTGGCACGCGATGGCAGGCTTTGCCGTTACCGCCATTGCCTTCCCTGTGTTGGGTGTTATGGCTGTGGCGCGCTCTGGCGGCCTAGAAACCTTGGGAAACCGCGTTCATCCGATTTTCTCTGCCGTCTTTACGCTTTTGGTTTACCTCTCGATTGGTCCCTGCTTAGCCATTCCTCGTACGGCGAGCACCTCCTTTGAAATGGCCGTGAATCCGCTCTTTATGGGCGAAAACGCCTTAACGGGTACGGTGATGGGACTCGACTATAGCGTTGTCGCGCAGGCCATTTACTCCGTGGGCTTTTTTATCCTCGCGGGGCTCATTGCGCTTAACCCCGAAAAATTGACGCAGCGCTTGGGGAAAATCTTGGCTCCCATGCTCTTAACCTTGATTGCGCTCCTCTTTTTCTCCACGCTCTTTAACCCCTTGGCTCCCGAGCTCGCTGCGGTGCAGGACCCCTATAAGACCTCGGCCTTCTTCCGTGGTTTTATTGAGGGCTATCAGACGATGGATACGCTTGCAGCCTTGAACTTTGGTCTCATTATCGCCATGAACATTCGCGCTTTTGGCGTCTCTAATGAAAATGGGGTCGTCTCAGAAACCATGAAGGCTGGCGTCATCGCTGGGGTGCTCTTTATCATTGTGTATTCTGCGCTTGCTTGGGTGGGCGCTCAGAGTGGTGCAGCGGGTTTTACCGCAGCAAATGGCGCACAGACGTTGAGTGACCTCGCTAAAGTCCAGTTTGGTCCCTTGGGCGTGATTATTCTGGGTGCCTGCTTCTTTATTGCGTGTTTAAATACCTGCGTGGGCCTGCTCTCTTGCTGCTCCAATTACTTCAAAGGCATTTTGCCCTTCTTAGGCTACAAGGGCTGGCTCTTAGTCTTCGTGTTAACGAGCGTGGTTATTTCTAATGCTGGCCTCACGATGATTTTGAAGCTCTCCATTCCAGTCTTGGTCGCCATTTACCCGATTTCGATCGTCTTGATCGTCTTGGCCTTGGCTCACCACTGGATTGAAAAGTTCCCGGCGATCTACCCCTCTGCCATTTTGCTCACGGGGATTACGAGTGTGGCTGGTGCCTTGAAGATGAGTGGTCTCTCCGTTGAAGCACTCGACAAAGCGCTTGAAATGCTCCCCTTCTCCAGCATTGGTCTTGAATGGGTGGTGCCCGCGATTGTTGGGATTGCGTTGGGCTTCTTTATGCCTCGCACGCCAGCCAAAGCTGCTTAAACTAGGCTTGCTTTTAAAAGCAAAAAAACGGGCGAAGAGATTTTGAGTGGTCTCTTCGCCATTTTTTTCTCTTTTTAAGAGGTTCTCTTTTCAAAGATGAGCTTAAAAGCGTTTTCACTCGCTTCGAGCTTCATCTCAGGGAGCTCTTCTCGAGCTAGTGCAGCTCGCATCTGGGCAAACCCCATCCCTTTATTTTGCAAGACGGTTTCGTCCCAAAAAGGCGTATAAGAGAGGAGTTTTACGAGATGCGGGTTTCTCGCAGCAGAGAGTCCTTCTTCTAAAGCGCCAAGATTCACTGGACCGTAGAGACCTCCTGGATTCTCGATTTCTAGCCGATCAGAAAATATTGACACTTCCACGGGGCGAGATGCCTTCGGAGCATAATCACGATGCGCTAAAGCATTGACCACCGCCTCACGCACGGCCTCTAGAGAATAGTCAGCGATGTCGTATCGAAGACCATTTTCTTTCACCATAGCGCTCACGTTCATCGCGTTACGCACAAGCGTTAAAACCTCAATCACTAAATCAGGAATCGTGCCACGCAATTCTTTCCTCAGAAAAAGCGCCTCGTTTGTCTTCTCTCGTCCTCGATAGCGGTTAACCGTAATGCCAAAGTGAGGAAGGCATTTTTCTGGCGCTCTTCCTGCGACTAAAAGAGCCGCAAGCGTGGGAACCAGTTTGTCGCCGAGCGGTGTGAGGATTCGCAATTTGTGAAGCAACGCCTTCTCTTCACCGTCCGCAAATTGTTCTGGGCACGATTTGCGTGCTTCCTTGAGAATTTGAGCAAGCCTCTCGCCCGAGAGGTCATCCAACCCAGCATTTTCAATCGGTGTGAGGTCATAGGAATCGGTCATCGGTCTTTTTCTCATTTGGCTAAGGACGTGCTTGTGGTCGCTCTGGCACGTCCCTTCTTAAAACGTCTTTTCTTTTTAGAGATAAATGCCCACGAGCACTGGGCAAACCACCACCGCAAACACAAAGGTAGAGGTCATCAAGGAAGAAATCGCAATATCGGTTTTGAGCCCATAGAGCGCACAGGCAAGCACCGAGTTAATCGCCGTGGGGCAAGCCGAGCAGATCACGAGCGTTGCGATCATCACTGGGTCATCCATCGTCACGTAGCAGAAAAGCCACATCACAATGGGAAGGAGCACAAACTTCACGGGCAAAATGAGAATGGTCTTTTTCATTTCGCGCGCAGCGGCCTTAAAGTTCAAAAGGAGTCCCACCGGCAAGAAAGCAATCCAGGCGGAGACATGCACCATGGGGGCAAAGAGCGAGGTGAGCCATTCGGGCTGACGCACTTCATTAACCGACAGCACGACCCCTAAAATCATCCCTAAAAGGGCTACCTGATTCCAGGTGAAAAAGAGCGAGAAGAAGTTCTGCTCTTGGTGCGGCACACGACGATTTTTGCAGCAGGTTCCTGGAATCGCTTCTGCGGCTTCTCGGTACTTTTGGCAAAGCGGGAAATTAAAGAGAATGAGGATAACGTTGGCAATCGTTGCCAAAATCTGCACGTAAGAAAATCCCAGAGGGCCCAAAATCAAAAAGGAAATCACGCCACCCAAGGTCCCGATATTCCCCAGCATCCCTGCGGTCACCAATGCCCCACGCTCCAGCGGATCGGGATTTTTGCGTGTCAAGTAACTCATCACCCAGAAGGGGACAAGTGTCATCACGATTGCGCCCACGGGGAGCATTAAGAGCTCTGCGGAAATCTTTAATTTCCAGAAGGCTAAAACGGAAAGGATCGTAAACATCACGCGGACATTGAATTTGATGACAAGGTCCACGCCTCTTTTCGAGATAAGATCGGCCTTATGCAAAATAAAGCCGATCCCAATGGGGACCAGCGTATCGAGCAAAATAACGCCAAAGCGAGCAATAAAGTCGTGCATAAGGTGGATCAATATGGAGGGTGACGTAAATTCTTTTCCGGGAGGCTTTTTCTTTTCTCCTCCTTTCTTCCCCCTATTCTATGCCTAGGCGCTTCTCTCCCGCAATAAAAGAATTGTCCCGCGCAAGACTCTAAGTAAAAAGTCTAAGGACTTTTGCATTTTTTCTCTCGCCTCTGCACTTCTCCTTAGGCACTTTTCCCAACGAAAGTTGGATAGTGTCAGTGAGTGGAGAGATTTCCCCATTTCACGCCCCTCAGAGGCGATTTAAATAGGTAAAGTAAGTGAAAGTTCTTTGACGAAAGCCCCTTTTTCTTTCGCTTTCCCTGAAGACACTTCAAACGAATTTTCCTTTTTAATCCCAAAGCCACGAATAGGAGGGCAAGCCACTTTCAACGCTTGCCGCACTTCACTATGAAACGCTTTACCTTTACCCAATGGAGCCCAGCAGAGACATACTAAATCTCTGGGATAGAACTATGATGAAATTTCTCGAAAATGTGAGCCGCTTCTTTAGCAAATCTTTTGCCTTGTGGGTAGTCGTCTTTGCGATTCTAGGTTTCATTTTCCCCGAAATTTTCAAGCAGTTCGGTCCATGGATTCCGTACGGGCTAGGGGTCATTATGTTCGGTATGGGCTTGACGTTGTCGCCCGCCGACTTCCGCGAAGTTTTCCGTCGTCCAAAGGACGTTTTCGTTGGGATTCTCGGTCAGTTCACCATCATGCCCTTTGGCGCATGGTTGGTCGTCAAGGCTTTTGACCTTCCCCCAGAAATCGCCGTCGGCTTGATCCTTTTGGGTTGCTGCCCGGGTGGGACGGCCTCTAACGTGGTGACGTTCCTTGCTCGTGGTGACGTGGCACTCTCTGTGACGGTCACCTCCTGCACGACGCTCATGGCTCCTGTGATGACGCCAGCGCTCATGTACCTCTTAGCGTCCACGTGGCTTCAAATCGAACCCACCGCGATGGTGATGTCGATCGTGAAAATCATCTTGTTGCCAATCGTCGCTGGTGTGTTGATCAATCGCTTCTTCCACCGTCAGGTGCAAAGCGTTGTGGTGATGCTCCCTGCCTTCTCCACCTTGGTGATCATGATCATTGCCGCCTCGATCGTGGCCGCCACGAAAGCGCAACTCGTCTCTGCTGGCTTCTTGGTCTTCTGCGCCGTGGCTGTGCATAACGCCATCGGTATGGGTGCGGGTTACTTGATCGCTGTGATGACGGGGATGAACTACGCCAAAGCCAAGTGCCTTACCTTTGAAGTGGGTATGCAAAATTCTGGTTTAGGTGTGGCACTTGCAGGTATTCACTTTGCTGCGAGCCCGATCACCGCACTCCCCTGCGCTATCGCTGCTCTCTGGCACAACATCACGGGTCCGCTGATCGCCACCTACTTTGCCAGCCGCAAAGATGAGTCTGAAAAGAGTCCGCTCTTTGAACGCTCCAAAAAGCAGCATCCTGAAGCTGCCTAATTTGAGTCACAGTTAATTAACTCGAACGAGGCCATCTCAAAAGAGCGAGGTGGCCTTTTTCTTTGAGCTTTTCGTTAAAAAATGGGGGAGAAAAAGGCACAAGCACGCCCAAAACAGACCAAATTTGCCACTTGATAATCACTCTCATTAAATCTTCTTATCGCCTCTCGCACAAGGGTTTTCACTGAATTGACAAATTTTTCGCAACCCTGTATGTTAGGGTTGTTCCGCACTTTATAGCGGTCTGTTTTTTCTTAAAGGTGCCTCAATGTTTGATTTTTCACTCTTCATTGATGTATTTTTCGTCGGTGCACTGCCGGCGTGTATCCTTTCCTACGGTCTTTGCCATTTTCTTTTCTCGCATTACGATGAGCAATTGTCGCCCTCACTTCTTTGGACGCTTGCCTTCATCGCGGTGACGTTGCTCTCCTCCGTTGCCTGTGCGTTACTCCACTTAGTTGTGGTGAGCTTTGCCGATGTGCAAGGCGTCTCGCTTTTTTCCGCCTTTGTTTCGGGCGGGCTTTTAGGCTTTTTCTGCATTGTGGTAGTGACGCCCATTCTTCTACTCATGCGCATGAAGCAAAAAGAGCGCGAAGAGCTAGAGAACGCCTAAAAAGCACTTGATATCAGTTTCTCCCGTTGGCGTCCCGTCGTTTTTAAGGACGCCCGAAAAAAAACGAGTGGTGTTTTTTCAACATCACTCGTTTTGCTTATTGGTTTGCTGTTTTATGTTTAGGCGAGCTTCGCTTCAAGCTTCTCACCCTCTTCATGCGAGAGCGCGGTGTAGTCATGACGGTTGCGAAGCATATAGGAGCCATCGCTAAAGCGATAGAGCACGGCCACGTCTAAATGCACGCCAGTTTCTTTGGCAAAGTCGTCAATCGCTTTCACATCCATTTCAGCTAAGCGCGCAGGCGACAAACTCATCACGCTTTCAGAGAAAACGTTCAAGGGTTCAATCAACACTTCGGCTTCAAAGGCAGGCGTGACCGTGCGGTGTGCTTTCCCAAAAAGCGTCACATCGGGCTTTTCATGCATCACCATGGAGATCATGAGTGCCTCGGCAATCGTTCCCTTTTGCGCGTCAAAGGCTTCCATTAAAGCCGCGTTAGCGAGCTCTTCCTTGCGGTAGTCCCAATAGTCACGACCCCAGCGAACGGGATCTTCCCCGCGCACTTCGATATATTCATCACGAGACCAGGGGGCAAAAAGGGGCGACTCCGCCGTCATATCCCCCATAAAACCACCGGCTTCTTCCCAGCCCTTTTTAAAGAGCTTTTGCACTTCAACGGTGAAGTGTTCGGGGTTCACACGTTCTGGCTTATCGCCCTTCAAGTTTTCAGCGGTTTGCTCAGCCGCTTCTGCCTTGATGGCTTCCATGTTGTCTAAGAGTTGGTCACGTAAATCGGCCATTTGGGGTCTCCTGAATCTGTCGGGAATCGTTTTTTTGGTTTAGCACGCCAGTGAGCTATGGTAAGAACACCTCCCGCTCATCCTTCGTGCGGCTCAATCCCTTCAATTATACGGGCTTCTCGCGCCCGCTCAATCCTCCAGAGGCTTAACCTGCCTCTCCTCCTAAAGAGGTAGAAACGGGGCTTTCCCCAACTTCACTTTTAGAGAAGCATTCCTGTCAGCGTTGGCAAAGTCTCTGGCAGAGAATGCACGAAAATGGGGCTCACCGCTTTCGCTTCCTTTGGCGAGCGTGCTCCTCCTGCGCTAAACTTCTCCTACCCATTGAAAACTTTTTCCTTCAAAGAGAACACCATGTTTGATACCCTTCTCACTGGTCCCGATTTAACGGGTGATGTGCTCACGCGCCTCGCCTCCCTCTTGCCCGCTGAAACGCGCCGCCAAACGCGCGCAGGCGCCGTGCGCTTTACTGGGCTCACGGACGACTTTCGTCCAGCCGTCGAAAAGCTCCTTGCCGACTTCACCCAAGAAAACGTCAAAGTTGACCTTCTGATGGTCCCCCATGAGTTTTCCACCACCGACATTCATGTGATCACGTTTGATATGGACGGCACATTGGTTGTGAACGAATGCATCGACGATATGGCAAAGCTGAGTGGCAAGGGCGAAGAGGTCGCAGGGCTCACCCACGCCGCGATGGCAGGGAAACTCTCCTTTGCCGAGAGCCTCGTGACGCGCGTGAGTGCGCTAAAGGGCTTGAGCCCTGAGGTGGTAGAAGAAGCGGTGCGCGCGATTGAATTGCAGCCTGGCGCAGAGCGCCTTCTCTCGTTCTGCCAAAAAGTGGGCATAAAAACCTACATCACCTCTGGCGGCTTTGTGCAATTCACGTCTCGTGTCGCCGAATGGCTCGGGATGGATGGCGCGGTCTCAAACGAACTCGTGCTCGATAAATATGGCGCACTGACAGGCGAAGTCGTGGGTCCAGGCGGTGGCGTCCTTTTTGATGCGGATGGGAAGCGCCGAGCGCTTGAAATCTTGACGCAATTGAACGGCAGCACGCTCGAGCACACCATGGCGGTGGGCGACGGGGCAAACGATGTGGAAATGCTCAAAGCCGCGCACTATGGGGTCGCTTACCACGCAAAAGCCCCGGCCATCGCTGCCGCCAAGGGGCACGTGCGCTATACGGGGCTTGATACCATCGCGCTTCTCTTTAGAGAAAGCTGGGGCTAAATATCACTCTAAAAAAACAAGGCACTAAATAAGGCGTTTCCCGCATAATCACACGGTGAAACGCCTTTTTCTCTTAAAGGATTCTGGAATCCGCCTCTTAGGGCTGCGCTGAGCGCCCTTTTCTGGCGGGTAAGGGTGAGGCTTCCGCCTCTTCAATAATGCGTTCATTGCGGCGCACACGCTCTAGCATCGCTAGACCGTCTTCCCCTCGGAATTCCATAGCATTCCATTCTTGGTCAGCCATCATGGTGGCAACGCACTTTTTAAAGACAAATTTCCCTTCAGGCGTTTTTTCCCAAATAAACTGCAGAATCCCAGCTCGGGGTTCTCGGCAACTAAAGAAAATAACGCCGGGTTCTATTTCTTCCCAGACCTTGGTGGAGTCTTGGCAGCCCGTATAGGCTTTAAAGAGCCCAGCGAGCGTTGTGGGCCCCGTCGTAGCGCTTCCCACATCAGGGAGCGCCATCACGGCGTGCACATCTTCTGTAATCTTGGGTTCGGGCTCCGTGGGGACGGGACCCGTTGCGCAACCCGCGAGCATCGTGGCAGCAACAAAAGAAAGAGAGAACAAAGAAAAGCGATTTTTGCTGGAGGTCTTCATTTTCGAGGTCTTCCTCAGATAAGCATGGCTTGGAATTTGTCTGTGGGGTCTTTGGGAAAGTGGCGCGTTTTTCCTTCACTGCGCCACTTCCTGTTGGCCTTCATTTTAGTCTTTTCGCGTTAGCCTAAACTTAACTATTTTTTCATGACCGCATCAACGGCTGCAATGGCTGCGCGTCGAAAGCCCTTGCGCTCGAGCGCACTCACCCCTTGAATGGTGGTGCCGCCTGGGCTACAAACGGCGTCTTTCATCACGCCTGGATGCGCGCCAGTCGCGAGCTGCAGTGCGCCTGTGCCCAAAATCATCTGAGAGGTGAGCTCATAAGCGGTTGCGCGAGGCAATCCCCACTTCACAGCGGCGTCCCCCAGGGCTTCAATAAAGATCGCCGCAAAGGCAGGACCACAGCCTGAAATCACACCCGCAATGCCCATTTTCTCTTGCGGGAGGAATACCACACGCCCTAATGTTGAGAGTAACGTCAGCGCGCGCTTTTTCTCTGTGGCAGTAAGAGACCCCTCTTCGGCTAACAGGACGCCTGCGTTCACTGCCACGGGGGTATTGGGAAGAATCGCTAAGTGCGCAGTTTTCTTTTCGCCTGTGGCCTTGGCGAGCATTTCAGAGAGCATCGCGTTGGTGATATTCACAGCCACGGAAATCACGAATTTTCCTTTCAAGGCTTCCCCCATCTCCGCAATCACCGCTTCGACCAAATAAGGCTTCACGGCAATCACCACGACGTCAACCGCTTCCGCAAGCGCGCGATTGCTTTCCACCACCGTCACGCCAATGGCCTCAGCGTTTGCCTTTAACACGTCCGCTCTGCGAGAGCTCGCGAAGAGTTCCACGCCTGCCGCTGAGCTCTTCCAGCCTTTAGCCATGGCTTGCGCCATATTGCCAAAACCCACAAAGCCAATTTTTTGCGCAGAGGTCACTTTCTTTTTGACTGCCATGTTTCTCCTCCTTTTGGAGAAAAGTCCTTGATTTCCAAATAGTAGCAAAAAGCACGGAAAAAGGAAGTGCTAAAAAAGAAGACAAAAAAACACCGATTCCCCAGAGAAAAATTCCCGAAGAACCGGTGTCCGAGGATTGCCCCCACGATGTCTAGCCTCATCGTGAGGACCTCCCCTTGGAAAGAACATTCTTTTGGCTAATTAAGCGAGATCGTCAAGCTCGTTTGCGACCTCTGCGCCCTTTTCTACCGTCTTTTCTTCTGGCGGCACATATTTGGCGGGCTCCTTCCCAGCTGCCTTCAAAATCGTGCGCTCTGGTGCTCTCACGACCACCACTTCTTCACGATCCGCAGCTGCCGGGTAGGCAAACTCTGCCGCATAGTGGCAAGCCACCTGACGGCCTTCAATTTCGCGCAACTGCGGCTCCTCTTTCATACAACGGGCACGTGCATACGGGCAACGGCGATGGAAGGTGCAGCCCGAAGGCGGATTAATTGGCGAGGGGAGTTCCCCTTCCAAGTGAATCTTCTTCGTGCGCTTAGCGGGATCGACCGAAGGTGTGGCCGACAAAAGGGCCTGCGTATAGGGGTGCAAGGGTTGCGAATAGAGCGTACGCTTATCTGCAATTTCCACCGCTTTCCCTAGATACATCACCAGCACATGGTCTGCCACGTGCTCCACCACTGCCAAGTTATGCGAAATAAACACATACGCCGTCTTAAATTCTTCTTGCAAATCTAAGAAGAGGTTTAAGACCTGCGCCTGTGTCGAGACGTCCAAGGCAGACGTGGGTTCGTCCGCAATCACGATCTTAGGATTCAGAATCATCGCGCGCGCAATCGCAATACGCTGACGCTGCCCGCCCGAGAACATATGCGGATAGCGATAGTAGTGCTCAGGGCGAAGACCAATGATTTTCATCATTTCGTCAACCCTTGCACGGCGCTCTTCTTTGCTGAGATCCGTATTGATGATCAAGGGCTCCGAGAGCTGATCCCCAATCTTGCGACGAGGATTAAGCGACCCATAGGGGTTCTGAAACACCATCTGAATCTTTTTGCGCAGCTCTCGAATACGATTGGGGTAAAGATGCTCAACGCGTTCCCCATCGATTTCAAGCGTCCCCGAAGTGGGCTCTTCAATCATGGTCAACTGACGCGCCATGGTCGACTTACCAGAGCCCGACTCACCCACAATGGCGAGCGTTTTCCCTTCTTCTAATTCAAAACTAATCCCGTTTAGTGCTTTCAAGGTTGCCTTTGGCTTCATAAAGCCCGTGGCGACCGTATAAAAGCGCTTTAGGTCGTCGACTTTCAGTACGATCTTACCCATGATTCACCTCCTCACTTTTTGCCACTGGCACGATTTCCTTGAAGGCTTGCAGGGGCTTTAAGCAGCGCACGGCACGGCCTTCGTAGTAGCGCATGGGGATAGCTCCCTGGCGACAGGCCTCATCGGCATAAGGACAGCGAGGCGAGAGTAAGCAGCCTTGCGGTCGATCGTAGGGTCCAGGCACAATGCCGGGGAGCGTTTTTAAGCGACGCTCGCCTTGGCTTGATTCTGGCAAGGAAGACAAAAGTGCTTCGGTATAGGGGTGCGAAGGCGTTAAGAACGTTTCTGGCACTTTCCCCGTTTCAATACATTCGCCCGCGTACATGACGTTCACTTTATGCGCGACTTCCGTGATCACCGCCAAATCGTGCGTAATCATGATCATGGCCATGTGCTTTTCTTGCTGCAGAGCTTGGAGCAAATCCAAAATCTGCGCCTGAATCGTCACGTCAAGTGCCGTCGTGGGTTCGTCAGCAATCAAGAGTTTCGGCTCACAGGCAATCGCCATCGCAATCGCCACACGCTGGCTCATCCCACCCGACATCTGGTGCGGGTAAGAGGAAAGGCGCTTTTGTGGTTCAGGGATTTCCACCTGTTCCATCAAATGCACAGCGCGCTCTTTTAATTCTTTCCCAGAAAGCCCTAAGTGCACTTTTAAGACTTCTTCAATCTGGTAGCCCACCGTGAAACTGGGGTTTAAGGCCGTCATCGGGTCCTGGAACACCATGGAAATATCTTTCCCGATGATTTTGCGACGAGCGCGAGGACTGATGTTGAGCATATCCTTGCCGTCAAAAATCATCTTGTCTGCGGTGACGCGCCCTTGGTTGCCTAAGAGCCCCATCAAGGCCATCATCCCGACGGATTTACCACAGCCAGATTCCCCCACGACACCTAAAACTTCACCTTCATCAACGGTGAAACTCACATTATTGACCGCTCGGAAGGGGCGTTCTTTTTTCCCAAACTGAACCGAGAGGTTTTCAATCTCTAATAGACTCATTTCGTTCACTCCTCTCTAGTATTAAGCCGACTGCTTCAACTTCGGATCGAGCGCATCACGCAACCCGTCACCCATCAAGTTGATTGCCAACACGGTTAAGAGAATCGTGAGACCTGGGAAGGTCACCACCCACCAGGCGCGGGCAATGTATTCACGAGCGGTAGCGAGCATCGTGCCCCATTCAGGAGCGGGCGGCTGCACACCAAGGCCCAAGAACCCTAAGGCTGCCACGTCCAAAATCGCGGACGAAAACCCTAGCGTTGCCTGTACAATAATCGGCGCCATACAGTTGGGGAGCACCGCGACAAACATGAGGCGCAAGAGCCCAGCACCCGAGACGCGAGAAGCAACCACGTAGTCTTTACGCAATTCCCCCATCACCGAGGCACGCACCAAGCGGATGTAGCCAGGAAGCCCCACCACGGCAATCGCGATCATCGCGTTCACAATGCCTGGGCCCAAAATGGCCATAATGGCGATGGCAAGCAACACCGAAGGGAGCGCCATCATGATGTCAGAGACACGCATAATCACGCGCCCTGCGCTATCGGGGAAGAATCCACCCAAGAGCCCAAGGAGAATCCCCGGAATCATGGTGAGTACCACAGCGCAGATCCCAATCACAAGAGACAAACGGCTCCCGTAGATTAAGCGAGACAAAATATCGCGCCCTGCTTCGTCAGTGCCAAGCAAAAATTCGCGCGTCCCTTCCGCGGTCCAAGCAGGCGCTTGGAGCATATGTTCGCGGAACTGCTCGACTGGGCTATGCGGGGCGATCTGCGGCGCAAAAATCGCCACAAAGACCATGAAAAGTAAAAAGAGAAGCCCAACGACTGCGCCCTTATTTTTCGCGAAATTAATCACGAATTCTTTGACGGGCGAAGGGTAGCTAAAGCTCGCAGCGTCTTCCGTATGATGCGGTTCCGAGGCGGGCATTTTGGCTGGCGTGTTATTTACTACTGCTTCAGTCATTTTTTCATTCACCTCTTATTCTTGACGGATACGCGGGTTCACCAAGCCGTAAACCACGTCAACCAATAAGTTCACCCCAATCACCACAAAGGCGACAATGAGGAGCCCATTTTGCACCACCGGATAGTCGCGGCGGAAAATCGAGTCCACCAGCCACTTCCCGATACCAGGCCAAGAGAAGATGGTTTCGGTTAACACCGCACCACCCACCATGGTCCCGATCTGTAAGCCGATCACGGTCACGACCGCAATCATGGCGTTACGAAGGGTATGAATAAAAATGACGCGTGCGGGCGAGAGACCCTTAGCGCGCGCCGTGCGCACATAGTCTTCTCCCATCACTTCGAGCATCGAGGAGCGCGTCATACGCGAGATGACGGCCATCGGAATCGTTCCCAACACGATGGTAGGCAAAATCAAATGGTGAATGGCGTCCCAAACCGCCCCTGCGTTCATCTCAGGGTCGAGCGTTTCAGCGCGCCAGGCATCAATCACCATAAAGCCCGTGTAGGGTTCAATATCGTAGAGAAGGTCAATACGACCAGAGACAGGAGTCCAACCCAACATGCTCGAAAAGAGCATGATGAGCATTAAGCCCCACCAGAAAATCGGCATCGAGTAGCCAACGAGCGACAAGCCCATCACGCCGTGGTCCAAAAAGGAACCACGCTTCACAGCGGCTAAGACGCCCAGAATAATCCCAAAGAACGCACCAAAAATCAGGGCACAAATCCCTAATTCCAGCGTGGCAGGGAAAAGCGCTTTAAATTCGGTCCACACGCTCGTGCTCGTCACAAAGGATTTGCCCAAGTCGCCGTGGAAAAGCTTCACAAGATAATCCCAGTACTGCACATAAAGCGGCTGATCGAGACCTAAGTTTCGCATCATTTCCGCGTACACAGCGGGATCGTTGGAGCGCTCACCCAACATAATCTGCACCGGGTCGCCCGGAATCGCATGGATGAGCAAAAAGGTGAGAATCGTAATACCGAAAAACGTGGGAATCAGTATTAAGAGTCTTTTGGCTAGAAACAAAAACATAAGGCTGTCCCAATATTGTCAAGGGGGTCAGGGACTCTCAGCGCGCGACTCAAGCTAGCAGGTGTGTCGCTTATCGCTTCAGGTGCATTGCTGCACCTTTTTCTCGCTTGCTTCCCCTTTGGGCTCATTGACCCATGAGGAAGTCTTTTTCTTTGAAGACGAAAAGTTTTTTCTTTTTTTCTTTTCTTTGGGGACGAGAAAAGAGTTCTGACAGGGAAAGCGGTAAGGAGAAGTCAGGAAAACTCCTCCTTAACCTCAAAGGGTCCAAAGAGCGAAGAAAATTAACTCTTCGGACCCAAATAAAGGAGAGTTAGAGCTTATTCAACCCAAACACCCTTAAAGCGGTGCTGACCGAACGGTTCGCTCTTGTAGCCCTTCACGCCCTTCACTAACGGTTCGTTAGAGAGCGAAGTGCCAATAGGCGAGGCCGGGTTCTGTTCAAAGAAGATCACCTGAGCCTGTTCGTAGAGCTTCGTACGTTCGCCCACATCGGTAATCTGCTTGGCCTTAACGACTAAGTCATCAAAGGGCTTGAAGCAGAAGCGCGAGTAGTTGGAGCCACCCACAGCAGCGCAGGAGTAGAGGTTACCGAACCAGTTATCCGGGTCACCGTTGTCCCCAGTCCAGCCGCTCATCACGGCCTGGTGTTCACCCTGCTTGGCGCGCTTCAAGTATTCACCCCATTCGTAGGTGGTGATCGTGACCTTCACACCAATCTTGGCCCAGTCAGCCTGAATCATTTCAGCCATCAAGCGGCCATTCGGGTTATAAGGACGCTGCACCGGCAAGGACCAAAGCGTCGTTTCAAAGCCATTGGGGTAACCCGCCTTGGCTAAGAGTTCTTTGGCCTTTTCGATATTCTGTTCGCGAGCCTTAATATCCTTGTTGTAGGACCACTGGGTAGGCGGAATCGGGTTCACGGCCTGTTCGCCTTCACCACCGTAAACGGCCTTGATAATGGCAGGTTTATTCAAAGCATAGTCAAGAGCCTGACGCACTTCAGCCTTGTCAAACGGAGCCTTTTCGGTGTTGTAGTAGAGCGACCCAACGTTAAAGCCAGGCGAGGTGATCACCTGCAACGACGGATCCTTCTTCATGCTTTCAACGTCAGCCGGAAGCGGATAAGCCATGATGTGGCATTCGCCAGCCTTCAACTTCTGATAGCGCACCGAAGCGTCCTTCGTAATCGCGAAAATCAGGTTGTCAACCTTAGGACCATCTTCCTTATCCCAATAGTCCTTGTTGGCCTTATAGCGAATGAAGGCGTCTTTCTGATAGCGTTCAAACTGGAAAGGACCCGTACCAATTGGCTGCTGATTAATCATTTCAGCCTTGCCCTGAGCGAGCAACTGGTCACCGTATTCCTTGGATTGGATCGAGGCAATGGCCATGGCCAAAGTCTGAATAAAGGAGGCGTCAACCTTATTCAAGTTGAATTTCACCGTGTAGTCGTCGACCTTCTCAACGGACTTAATCGTGGTGTCAAGACCCATGTCGCTGTAGTACGGGAAAGCAACGCGGTAGGCCTTGTTAAACGGGAAGTCTTTATTTGCCAAACGTTCAAACGTCCAAACCACGTCATCGGCATTAAAGTCGCGCGTCGGCTTAAAGTATTTGGTCGTGTGGAATTTGACCCCTTTACGAAGGTGGAAGGTGTAGGTCAAGCCATCGGGCGAGACATCCCAGCTTTCCGCCAATGCGGGCGCAGCCTTCGATTCACCACGCGGGAAGTCCACCAAGCCATTAAAGACGTTGTAGGAGCTAGCGTCAAAGTCAGTCCCTGCGGTGTACTGTGCGGAGTCAAACCCAGCGGGCGAACCTTCCGAGCAATAAACCAAGGTACCTTTAGCCATACCCACGGTAGCAAAGAGCGACGCAACAGCGCCGACGAGAAGTTTCTGAGTGAGTTTCATAGATCAAGTCCTCATAACAGTCAAATGGGGTCAAGGGACGCGGAGAAACGTTTGGCAGATACCTCCGCATCTCGAGAGAAGGTGTTAACCATGAATTTATCTTACGTTGAGAAAATTGCTTCTTGTGACAAAAGGTGCTTTTCTTCACTCATTTTTCGTCAATAGTAAGCATTTTTATGAGATTAGCTCAATTTTCTAGGCAATAGTCCTAAGGGGTTTACGCCATAAAGGTTTCACCTATCGAGGAAAACCCTAGGTTGACAAACTAAGCTTTTTTCCAGTCGGACAGTCTTTCGTAGCTAAAAAAAAAGAGGAAGCCTCGCGAAATGCGCTTCGCTCAACTTCCTCTCTTCTTCCTAGCGTGAAAGTGCTCTACTGAGGCTTAAAACTTCCAGTTCGCCTGCACCTGCGCGGTTGCACCTTGGCGAGCGCCGATGTAACCGTTCACACCTACGCCAAACTCAAAGGTGGCAGCAGGATTCAAGTAGCTCCAACCCGCCGACAGAATCCCCGTGGTACCCTCCATGGTGCTCGAATGAAGCGCTAACGTGCCTTCTGCGTCCGTGGCACTGCCCTTTGCCTTGGCGCTTAACGTCTTTTCAAGCGTGACGCCAAAGTATGGGCGAAGCGTATCGCTTAGCGCATATTCCATGAGGTTTCCAACTTGCACGCGGTGAGCATTGAGCGCGTCGTAGTCAAACGTGGCGCCCGCGACCTTTTCGCTATCGGCAATGCGATAGGAAGAGGACTCCGTTCCATCATAGAAGTACGAGAAGAATGTGCGGTTACGCAACTTCGCCAAATTCCAGTCGTAGTGGGCTCCCAAGTGCACGCCCCAATAGGTCTTCGTGCGGTCAAAGTCCACCTTTTCATTCACGAGCGTCGCGTTAAAGTGGTTGGAAAATGCCCCTGCTTTGACATAACCCGTCAACGCTAAACCGTCGACTGGCGTGGTGTAATCGACGTAAAGTCCCAGGCCTGCGTAATTGTGGCGTCCCGTACCTTTGACGTCACCTAATTTGGCAGGCGTCATCGTGTCGTAGGAGGAGTGACCCATTTCAAGGAAAGCACCAAACTCTGTTGCACCAGCGCGTGCCGCGTAGCCCACAAGCCCCGTCACCGCCGTCATATCGACGTCGGTGCGAGTATTCAGTGACCACTTGCCTGCTCTCGCTGCCGCAAAGAGCCCTTCCTGATGTGCCCCATCGCGCGAGCGCAAAACGCTGTCCACAAAGAGATCGTCTGCCGCAAAAAGCGTCCCGAAGGTCGAGACAGAGGATTCCATCAGCGAGTCGGTTTGTTCATTAATCGCTAAAGGCTTAGGTTGCGGTTCGGGCTTTTCCTCTTCTCCCTTAATCTTGGCAACAAGGCGCTTGTCCGTTTGGAGTAGCAAATCATAGTCTTTAGCGGCCACTTTCGACTCACTCAAGCTCGCCACGGAATTAATGCTTGTCACGCTCAAATCGTCTTTTTTGAGATCATTCAAGTCTGCGCCTTCTGCCAAGGTGCTTCCACCGAGCGTAAAGCCACCAGAACTCGTGATGAGACCAAAGGTATCTTTCGCCTTCCAGTCAATGCCCGAGACCACGAGTGCAATCCCACTGCCCGACTCTTTCGTGAGAGCGACAGGATTGTTACCATCAACCGTGATCATGGAAGCGTCGCTGTTGTAGACGCCAGAATCCGCGTTAATGTAAAAATTAAGACGAGCGTTTTTCCCGAGCGTCAATTTCGTTAACGTGGATGGAGCTGTCACGTTCCAATAGGACTGATCAGAGAGCGCGGTACTGGTTGCGCCTACGGTCATCTCAAGCGCTGCGCCTGCATCATGGTTTTGCATCAACGTCGCACCCGTAAAGCGCACCAAACCTTCGCCACGACTATTAATTTTCATCGTAGCGGTTTGAGAGCCTTTCTCAGGATTGGGATTAGCCTCTGTTGGTTGCGGCAATTCAGCGTCGAGCATCCCAACGAGAAGTGCCGATTCCTGGGTGGTCTCAAAATTCTTTTGAATATCGATTTGAGAGGTGTCCCTTGCCTGCAAGGCGGTGTCTGCCTTGACCGTGAGACTTTCCGCAATTGTGGCCTTCCCTTCACCAAGGCTCTTGATACCTAGCGACGAAGTGGAATCTGCAAAGTTAATCGTGGCTTTTTGCAGATCTAAGCTACCATCGAGAACTTGCACACCTTGCGTTTCTTTGGTATTCGTTGCATTAAAGGTCAGGCCTTTAGCGGTGACCACGCCTTTTACCGCAGTGGCTCGATTGGTCACCCAAAGTCCAATTGAGTTTGCACCCACCTTGTCAAGGTTGACATTCACATCCTCAAATTGCAGCGTTCCTAAAGCATAAATACCTTGCGCAGGCGTTTGTCCATTGCCAATCATGTCAACAGTGAATTCTCCCTCTGCCAATAGGTCTATCACCTCTGGGTCATGAGTTCGATAGTCATACATGAAACCTTGGAGCAAGCGCAAAGAGGGGCTCTTTGAAGCGTCAATCTTGATGGTATATTTCCCACCAAATGTTGCTTTCACGCCCGCCCGCAGTCGTGTACCGATGACCTGAAAATCGTTGGGGCCCGTTTTAATTTCAACCGAGGCATCTTTTCCGACAGTGAAAGTCGACAAATTTTCACCGTCCCCCCAAATATTGACACCATTTATAGAGGTAACCGAGAGAGCCTCACTACGATCGAGGTTCATCGCAAAGCCATTCTTAAACGTGATGTCTGTCTGTCCTAAATTGCTGATACCTAGTGCCACAGAGCCCGTCAAAAGGACTTTTTCACTTTCCACTGCCAGCGTTCCTAATGCTGAAGAGCTGCCTACCTGAAAAAAAGCTTGCTGATTGTAGGTTTGAGTTGCATCCTCTACGAAGGAATCCGTTTTATGTAATTCGAGGGTGCCACCTTCAATTTTGAGATTCCCGTTTGCCACATTGACCACTACGCCTTCATCGCGAAAAGTAGGACGCGAATCAGTACCAACTTGAGAATCTATTTTGAGCGTCTTGCCATCAGCAATCTTGATTGTCAAGTCGCCACCTCCTGTCACCAGAATGGCCTCTCTGCCGTTATGTGGATTAGGCGTAAGTTCTTCACCGTCATAGATGACGGTATCGGTTGTGCCATCTGCCGTGAAATACGGCGCATCATTCGCTGCTTGCGCTGTAGCAGTAAGCGCAAGCAACAAAGCTAAAACAAGCGGTTTTTTAGAGAGAGGGTTAGTGGAAGGCATAAAATTTCTCCAGAAGGGTTAATAGCTAGCTATCAAAAATCTGTACAAACCTGTACATTATAAGGAGAATGGGAGGTATATTCTGCCTTAGGAGAGATGTATGAAAGTATCTGAATCCTCCCAAATCTCCATTGG
>CAJKAP010000014.1 GCA_905197905.1 uncultured Sutterella sp.
TTGAAAACCGCTTTGGCTTTAAAACAGCGTCTAAAAGAACTTAAAGTAACCTATAACCGCATTGCTAGTGATGACTGGAGCGCTTTTGTAAATGCGTTTTCTGATGCTAATGACCAATGGGTTGGCAAGCAACATACTAAAGCCATTGAAGGTAATAACTGTCGGATTCGGCATAGATTAAGCAGAGCCATTAGGCGCAGTTGCTGTTTTTCTAAGTCAATGTTTTATCATGTTAAATCATTTAACATTGGATTTTGGGCAATCAATAATCCTAAACAAATTTAAAACAGCACACTTTTCAGGACACCACCAAAGAGAGTAGTAGTCTCACAACTCTCTCCTTGCCTCTCGCGGAAAGTCCCAATTGGCAGTAGAGCTTCGCTTCTCTAAAATGGGAAGACTATAGAAGGTTTCTTGACGTGCTTCCCCTACTTTCCCCCTATTCGCACGTCCTTGTCACTTTGGGAGGTGACGCGTGATGCTCTACAAATCATGTCTTTCTTTGCTCATTGGTGCGACTGCGTTCTTGAGCGCCAGCACCTATGCTTTGGTACCCACAGAGTCCAACGCGCAAATCCCAACGCCAGGCATGGTCACGCTCCTTGATGTCTCCTCTCACTACTGCATTCCTTGCCGCGCGATGAAACCAAGAATGGAAAGTTTAAGTAAACGCTTTGATGAGACGGGCTTAGCGAAAGTCTTTTTGGTCGACATGGAAGACGATCCCGCTATCATTGATCGCTTTCAAATTGAGGTGACGCCTACGTTTCTCTTTTTTGATGCTGAGGGAAAAGAAGTGGCTCGATTGCGAGGGATTGTGGAAGAAGCGGAGCTCGCTCATTTGCTTCAAAAATTAAGAAGCGAGAAAGAAAAGAGTGAAGTCACTAAAGATCAATTTAAGATTCCAAATTTACAATTTAATGTAACTTCGATTTTTGTCCATATTTTTAAGGTTTTTCTATACATATAAGTCTCTTGACGATCACCTTTAGACACTCTAAAATGACTTTCAAAGAGATGACTTTGAGGACTGGCCTATCCTACTGAAGGCAGTCCTCTTTGCGTCTTGGGTAATGTTTTTTGTGTCCTCGCCTCAGAGGAGAAGGAGTTGAAAAATGCGTGATCGCGTCATTGGGCTCTACAAAGGGCGCCTTAGAGCGCGGGTTTCGCCCGAGCTACCAGTCACCACCCGCCTCATTCACTATGAGCAAGGTGAGGACGAGCGAGAACTTCTATTTTTTGCCGAAGAGATTCGTGCGCGCCCAGACGATCCACTCTGGAGCACGCGCGAAGATGGCCTTATCCGCGTGGTGCTCGCCCGTGCTTCTGAATATTCTGAATCGCTTATCGCGGATGGCGTGGTCTACCTCACCAATGCGCTGATTCAGATTTCTGATGAGAATATTGAAGCTGGCACGGACAAACCTGAGCCCTATGTCTATACGAGCTCACTTGGGATTGACCTCTTGCAGCCACAGTTGGCATTGACACAAGAAGGAGCTTAATCATGACGGAATTCGATGGCGATGGTCCTTTTAAAGGCTATGTGAGAGCGAAAGTCACAAAAGAGAAACCCGTCACTTTTAATGTCGTCAATCTACATAACGGCGGAAGAATGACGGTGCTGAATTTTGCCGCCTACGTCGTGGACAAACATGACGAAACGCTCTATCAAGTGACGGTCTGGAACGCGCCGGACGGCGCGGAAAAGCATATTTTTGATGGCGCAGTGTATTTCATTGACGGCAAAAAGCAAGTAAACACCTTCACGAAATCTGACGGTAGCACGGTCATCTCGCACGTGTTGATACCCCGCAGTATTGCGCTCGATGTGGTGCAACCTCGCGTGAAATGGAAAGTGAAAAAGAAGGTCGGTGAGCCTTTAGAGAACTAACTAAAACAAGACGCACTATAAAAGCAAAACCTCCGTTAAGCCATATTTTCTGGCTCTTCGGAGGTTTTATGTTGGAGGAGAAGTGAGCTCCTCCTCTCCTTTTTAATAGTAACGAATGCTTTCGTTACGCGCCCCTTGGCGTGCTTCATGCTCAAGGCGCGACGGAACCCAACGACGGCAGAACGACATCAGCTGCTCCATATCCCGCGAGATGTATTTTTCGCGGTGGCGACAGAAGCTCAATTGTCGTTCAAATTGTTCAGGGAGTCGTACGCGCTCTAATCTCGGACCAAAGAACGGGTCAGAGAGCACGCGGTTGGTCATAAAAGTGAGACCCATCCCGTTCATCACCATACCAATGATGGCTTCAAAGCTATTGACCGTCGCCACAATCTTCGGGCAGTAAAGGCGCTGCGAGAGCTGCGCATTAAAGAAAATGCGCGTCGAAGACCCTGGCTCACGCAGAATCCAATTTTCTTTGGAGAGTTTTTCCCAGGAGACGACTTCGTTCGTCAAGCGATGCCCGCGTGGCGCCACCACAACGAGCTCATCGGTCATCCAAGGTTCTGTGATCAAATCTAAGTCGAAAATCGGCCCTTCTACTAAAGCGATATCCGAACTAAAGTTCCCCAAGTGGGTTGCCACGTCAGAAGTGTTGGCAACTTCAACCTCTGGGAGCCAATTCGCGCTCGCATAGAAGTCTCGGAAAAGGTCCGCGATAAAGAACGCGCCAATTGAGAGCGTCACGTCAAGCTTTAACTGTGCGTGAGAAGGATGCCGGAAAAAGTGCTCCGCATCGTCCGCGCGGCGCACGAGTTCGTCAGCAGTACTTTTAAAGGCTCTTCCCTCAGCACTTAATACCGCGCGCCCCTTGCTGCGCTCAAAAAGATTGACCCCAAGACGCGTTTCAAGGTCTGTAATCGCCTGACTCACAGCAGACTTGGTGATGCCAAGAATGGCCCCCGCATCACTAATACTGTCACTTTGTGCAACGGCTAGAAAGATCTGCACTTGTCTTAGGGTTAGAGACATGAGGGCCTCCTCAAAAATAGGTCGACTTTCCTTTTTTTCGAACCTCTTTTTCGCCCTTGCTTTCTTAGAGAGGGCAATTGCCGAAAAACGGAAGAAACATGCGGGTTTGTCAAGGTTTAATCTATTTAAACCTCGTCTTTTATTTGTTAAGTTAATGATAAACAAGCCGTTCAAAACTGGCTACTTGGGATTAATACTAATGGCTAGGTGATTAGAGATGTGCTTCTTGTTTTTTCTTTTCAGTGATACCTTTTCCAGAGCTTCTTCATTGTCTCTTCTCTTTCTCCTATAATGCACTGCACCTAGGCTAACAAAAGAAAGTAGGCATCTCCCGGCTTTCCTTTTAGCCAGCAAATAACGCAGAAAAATCTCTCTTAAAGTCAGGAATTGTGATGGAAGACGACAGCATCATTACCTTAGAAGTCGCCATTGAACGAGCGCTTTTAGATGACCTTCTGGAAGCCGCGCAGCATCGTGGTCAGAGCATTAGTGAATTTGTCGAAACGGTTTTGCGCCGTGAAGTGGAAGTGGTTCGTCATGAACCGATTCACGCGATCGACGCCGACAACGAAGACTAATCTCGCGACGCGCACACTCACCCGAGACACTCACGACTCACTGAGAGAAAAGGAGGCACTTAACGATGCCAGCAGCAAAAAAAGTTCTTTTGATGATTTTGGATGGATGGGGAATCGGTCGTGGCGACAAGGCTGACGTGGTTAGCCACGTCTCTAACGGTCACTTAGCCGCCCTCACCCAACGCTACCCACACGCCACCCTTCGCACCGATGGGGAAAATGTGGGTTTGCCTAACGGTCAGATGGGCAACAGCGAAGTGGGCCACATGAATATTGGCGCAGGTCGCGTGCTCTACCAAGACTTGGTGAAGATTAATCGTGCGGTGGCACAGAATACGCTCGCCACCCTCCCCGCTGTGCAATCTCTTCTCGCGGCAGCAAAAAAGCCTGGGGCAACGCTTCACCTTCTTGGGCTTTTCTCTGATGGCGGTGTACATAGTCATATCGACCATCTCTACGCGTTTGGTCGCTTAGCCAAAGAAAACGGGATTGAGCGCGTCGCTGTGCACGCTTTTATGGACGGGCGCGATACGGACCCCAAGAGTGGGCTCTCCTTTATCGATGCCTTCCGTGCTGAGCAAGCCACAGGCAAGATGGCGGGGGAACTCGTCTCCATGATTGGTCGCTACTGGGCAATGGACCGCGATAAGCGCTGGGAGCGTGTGAAGCGCGCTTATGACCTCTTGGTGCATGGCGTGGGAGAAGCGACGACGGACTTCCGTCAAAGCTTGGAAGCTTCCTACGAAAAAGGCATCACGGACGAATTTGTCGAACCCTATGCGCTCGCCTCCAACGTCCCCATGCATAAGACGATTCAGCCTGGCGACACGGTGCTCTTTTTGAATTTCCGCAATGATCGCGCCAAAGAATTGACGACGGTGTTAACGCAGTCCGCTCAAGAAGGCATGACGCCTATTGAAAACCTCGCCTTCTTCACGATGACGCCTTACGATCCGACCTATCAAGGGTTGACGGTGCTCTTCCCCAAGGAAAATGTCAGCAACACGTTGGGCGAAGTCTTGGCTTCGCACGGATTAAAGCAATTGCGTATTGCTGAAACGGAAAAGTACCCGCACGTCACGTTCTTCTTTAATGGCGGTCGCGAAGCGCTCTTTGAAAATGAAGACCGCATCATGGTCCCCTCACCCAAGGTCGCAACCTACGATTTGCAGCCTGAGATGAGTGCGCCAGAAGTGACAGAAAAAGTCGTCAATGCGCTCAATGCAGAAACCTACGACTTTATTTGCCTAAATTTCGCCAATGGCGACATGGTGGGTCACACTGGCGTTTACGAAGCCATTGATAAAGCCGTGCACTGTATCGATAAGTGTGCTGCCGAAGTGATTGCGGCTGCCCAAGCGCATGGCTACGAAGTGATTCAGATTGCGGACCATGGGAATGCGGACCACGCACTAAACGAAGATGGAACGCCTAATACAGCGCACTCCTTAAATCCTGTGCCGCTTCTGGTGATTTCGGATCGTGTCGCGAGTGTGAAGTCTGGCGTTTTAGCTGACGTAGCGCCCACGATTCTCACCCTGATGGGCGTGCCCGTTCCTTCCGATATGACTGGCAACGTCTTAGTGACGATGAAAGCTTAAGTCGCCATTCATCGCGCTCGTAATCATTTTTGACCTTTTTAAACCCGCTTTTTTCTTTTTTAGAAAAAAGGCGGGTTTTCCTTTATATAGGCATTTTATTTAAAAATAAAGTTGATTCTTTTTTTCTCTCCTCTTAGACTGGAGAAGACCATTAGGTTACCGCTCGGTAACTTTTCCTGCGTGCCACTCACCTCCCCCGAATTTCCTATGCACGCACCCTACTCTTCACTAGAGAGGACCAACTTATGTCTCAAAAATCTTTTGCACGAAAGCAATTTGTCTTGAATCTTTTAGGAGCGCTTGCTGTCATTTGGGCGCCGCACGTGCTTGCTGTTTACGATGCGAGCACCAACACCGAAACGCTCACCGACCTGATGATTAGTCGCACGCGTAGCGATACCGCCAAGGGCGACATGGTGGACTATATTCATCCAGACCGTGACCTCACCATTATTTGGACGGGCCCCAAGCGCTCTGACGACTTTGAGACACCTATTAAACGACCTGACGGCAACGCGATTCGCGATGGTAATGTGGATGTACGCAATCTCACGATTGACGCGAACTTCTTTGAAGCCTACGGCTACACGGTCGAAGTGAAAAAAGAAAAAGTCGGTGACCAATGGGTGGAGAAAAAATACCGAAATCCTTATTACCTCGAAATTCGCAACAAAGGCATTTACGCCAACGACGGCATGAGCCACATTAAAGCGAGTGGCGATATTAACGTGACCGCTAAAAATGACGGAATTTATACCGAGGCTGGTGGCAGCGTTGTGATCGAAGGTTTTAAAAACCTCACGGTGAAAGGCACGGGCTATTTTTCCTATGATCCATCGATCTATTTCGACAACCCACCGCCTCCCGCTTATGAAGTCCCCGGCATTATCACACTAGAGAAAACCGATGAATTTGAAGCGGGCCGCTACGATGGCAAGGAATTGATTTACACGACTGGTGCGCACGGGATTGTCGACAACGGTCAAGGCATTGATATTCGTGGCGGAAAAGTGGATATTTTCGCCCAAGGTATGCAACACTCGGCCGTTGGGAACCGCTTGGGCTATGGTGGCACAGACGTGACGCCAGAGTCTCAAAAGCCCTTTGAATTCACGGGTGACCATATCAGTATCATCGCCGACGATGTGAAGCTCGTCGCACCTGGCGCTGGGATTGCCGCCATTAGTGGCAACGGGGGAAAGAAATTCACCGTCACTGTCAATACAGGGCACCTCTACAGCATGGGCGGCTGGATTGGATCCGTTGCCATGGGCGGGAACGCAGAAGCGCTCATCAATCAAGATGGCACTAAAGGTTTGATTGAACTCTTGGGAAGCGTCTCGGCCTCTGCTGGTGGCGTTGTGAAAATTAACTTTGATGGCGCGGGTTCATACGTGAGAGGTGCTGAGGATGATAGTGGCACCGCCTTTAGCGTGTATGGAAAAGCGCGTGACATCTTGACCAATCCTGGTGAAACCAAAATCGTTGCCAATTTCTTTGGCGAAAACCAAACAGTCCACGGTTCCTCTGAAAATTACGGAGAACTAGGACAGTTTGACCTCACCTCAACCAAAGACAATTTCACCATCATCAGCGCTGACGATTCATACAGGGAAGACTTTGCGATTGAATCGCTCGAGGGCGCCACCACCAACTTGGTGCTTCAAGGCAACAATGCCTCGATCACGGGCAGTATCGCCTCGTCCTCTAAAGCCAAAACCACGCTACTTTCGACGGGTGACAATTTAACGATCAACGGCAATCTCCAGGCTGCGACCTACAGCCAGGGTAGTCTTTCAACCGACATCGGTGGCGGATCAATCTACATTAAAGTGTCGGGCGCTAACACCACGATGACGGGTTCCTTAAAGGCGAGCGGGAAAAATAACTCCTTAGAGGCGGTTTTTGAGAAAGATGTCAAACTCGTTGGCAATATCCAAGCGACTGGAACCTATGGAGGGCTGAGTTCGAGTGATAAACCTGACCTCATGCAATATTTTGCCGCTACTGGCAACAAACTCACCGCAACGTTTAATGGCGTCGTGGACCATGAAGGCCAAATCGAATCCGCGGGTGAAAACACGCTCGCCGTCAAATATTTAGCAAGTGGAAGCCACATCCACCACGAAGGCTCCTCCTACAGCTCGCTCGTCAGGAACCGAGGTGTCATGTCTTTAGACTTTGCCGATGGCATCACAGTCTCTGGCAATATGGCAAACGACTATTCTGAGATCAAAGACGGTGACCTCATTAAGAATAAGCCTGCTGCTAACTACCGTGAATGGATTCAGAAAGGTCAGCTCACCGTCAATTTGGATGGCGCGGACTGGACCGGTTCTATCACCAACATTTCTGGAAAGGCCATCTTTACGATGACGGGCGATGCGACTTGGCACGGAAATATCGTGACGGAGACCAGTGAAGCCGATGACCTCACTGAAGTCACGCTCAAAGATAAAAGTGCTTGGCGAGGCCATGCCTCTGGAACAAAGCGCACGCCTGCAATGGGCCACGCAATATTGAGTGATACCGCTCGTTGGGATTTGGACGCCAATAGTGAACTCGAACTCTTAAAGATGGGAGGCACGAGTAGTGTGTCGCTCGCCGATACGGGTGAAGATAAGGCACGCCTCTTGCAAACCGCAGAGCTTCAAGGTTTGGGCACGTTCATTCTCGATATGAAATATAAAGACGACAACGTTCTTACCTATCGCCAAAGCGCTATTGATTCAACGCCTCCCACGACTCGCACACGCAATGCGGGTGACGAAGAAGAAAACGCCACGCCAACTGACAGCTTTGCAAGCGACTACTTGATTGCGAAGGCAGGCTCTGGCGAATACACCATTGTGGCAAGCGAAGCGAGTGACGTCTCAACACTCAAAGGCGGCAATAAGCTCTTCTTTGCTACAGTGCCAGCTAATAGCGCCACCTTTAAAGCAGGTGCCTCTCGCGTGGTCATCCCCAACCGTGGTTCGCTCTTTAACACGATCTATAGCTAC
The DNA here is from genome assembly GCA_905197905.1 of uncultured Sutterella sp. Classification (GTDB taxonomy): domain Bacteria; phylum Pseudomonadota; class Gammaproteobacteria; order Burkholderiales; family Burkholderiaceae_F; genus Sutterella. The sequence continues at coordinate 8,108 of CAJKAP010000014.1, forward strand.
AAGGTCGAAAAGGAAGCAGATACCACTGAAGACGCCACCTTCCAAGGTTTCGAGAACTGGTACTTGACGCTTGACGCGGAAAATACTGGTGAAGAAGTGAACGATAACGGTCGAGTCCCGGGTCCTGCGTGGAGCGCTGTGATGGCTCTCTGGCGCGATAACGATACGCTCGTGAAGCGCTTAGGTGAATTGCACTTCATCGATCGCGGTCAATACTCAAGCGGCAGTTGGGCGCGCTTTACGCATCAAAAGACAAAGCGTACGAGCACAACGCACGCCTTTAGCGCGCCGTACGATCGCATCCAGGTGGGCTACGATTGGCAAAAGACCGATCAAGCACAAAACCATTGGTTCTTGGGGGCGGCTTATGCCTATGGCTGGGGAGATGTGGATTACGCCAAAGGCACGGGCAAGATGCATAGCAATGAAGTGACGCTTTACGCGACACACGTGCGTCCTACTGGACACACTTGGGATATCGTTGCTCGCGCGGGTCGCATTAGCTCTGAATTCACCACGAGTTTAGGCGACAAGGCGAAGTTTAAGAACTGGGCAGCAAGTGTTGGCGTGGAATACGGCAAAACTTTTGCGCTTTCAGAGCGCTTCACACTGGAGCCACAAGCGCAGTTGACGTATCACTACCTCTGGGGTGACGAATTCCGTACGCGTAACGGCACGGCAATTCATCAAGACAACGCCGATAGCCTTGTCGGTCGTTTAGGCGTTCTTGCAAGTTATGCTTGGGGCGAAGATGCTCGCTCTGGTCGCCTCTACGCGAAAGCTTCCGTCTTGCATGACTTCAAGGGCGAAATGTCGAGTACCTTCACACAAGGCTCAACTGTGGAAGATCGCGACGATTTGGGTGATACATGGTACGTCGTTGGGCTTGGCACGAACGTGAAGATGGGTAAGGCGTGGCAGGCCTACTTTGATGTGGAAACGGGTCTTGCGGCTACGGTGAAGACGAAATACAACATCAACGCTGGTGTGCGCTACACGTTCTAAATTCCATTCACTTTTTCCTCTTTTTATCCCCTCGTTCAATTCAAAAGTTGACGAGGGGATTCCTTTTAAAAAGAATCCTTGACACACATCCCTAATAAAATCATAGAAATATTTTTTCACAACCTGCATTTATTCAGATAAACTACGAAATTCTGGACTAGCAAACCTTTGGGAACCGTTAGATCTCTAATTCCACTCACTTGATAGAAATGCAATATATGAAAAATCTCTCTCGATTTCCGCTTAAATTACTTGCCACGCAGACACTTGCTGTCATGGCTGTGGCTTGGAATCCATTTACTGTCTCCTCCTCCTTTGCGGCCAATACCGTAACCGAAAACGGGACGACCACCACCTTTGCGGATGCTGGGTGGAATGGTGGTGTCAAAGCACAAAATGGTCGAAATTTAGAATTCCACTTTAATGTTGCTGAAGCAAGTATTGGCAACAAAAATAATCTTGAAGAGGTCGCCTTTTTAGTGGGCGGAGATCACCTTGGTACCTCCTCTGAGAAAAGTGGAAAAGTTGTTGCGTATTTCGACGGGGAAAACCAAAAGATTTATGGTGCAACTGAAAGTTCTGGTCAAGAGGCCACTTTTGAATTAACGTCTTCCAAAGATAATTTTAAAGTCGTGGGTGGTCAGGTCCAAGAAGGCCAATTAGTCATGCTTGGCGGACGTCCCCCTCTTGCTTTTGAAGCTCGTCAAAAAGCAACGAACACGCTTACTTTTGAAGGAGCCAATGTCGAAATTGATGGCAACATTACCTCCTCTTCGGGCGGGACAAATACCCTCCATTTCAAACAAGACGTGAAATTAGTTGGCGACGTTCTCATTGCGATTGATAGAAATTATCGTATCGAGCAAATCGAGAGAGAAGAAAAAAGCGTTCCCTCAGCCACTTTTGATGGAAATGTTACAGCCAAAGGTCTTTTCCAGGCGGGTGGACAAGATGGCGTCATGACGCTTAATTTTCACGGTGAGAAAAATGTCATCGAAGGAAACCTTGTTTCTAGATCGATGGGGCAAACATCCTGGCCTAGCGAAAACACAATCTTCATTGCCGATGTAGATAACAATACGCTAACGGCCACGTTTGATGGAACGACTTCTTTAAAAGGACAGATTGTTACCTATGGAGGAAGCACTTTAACAGCAACTTTCAAAGGTAAAAACAACGACTTGACCCAAAAAGGTGATGGCTCTTACAGCAATCTCATCCACAATGGTGGAGGAACGATGACGCTGAAGTTCCTTGAGAAATCTAGCCTTTACGGGAAAATCGAGAACACTTTTGCTAAAGGGCGGAACGGTCTCTTAACTAAGCAGCCTGATGGTAGCTATACCGTTGCCGATGAGTCTCAAAATTATTATCACCCTGGCACTTTAGACATCTTGATGAACGACTCCAGACTCGACGGTAGCTTCACGAATAAAGGAACCTCTGCCAAGTTAACAATGACTGGCGCTAGTTCCTGGTATGGAGATCTGGTGTCGAACTCTGTGCAAGCAAATAACCTCTTAGATGTCCAGCTTCAAGGCACAACAAAATGGGCTTCTGGAAACTTCTCAAATACGGATGGTATCGCACAGTTAACTTTAACTGAATCTGCTCAGTGGACTGGCAACTTGCGTGCCGACTACGCCGTTAAACCTGAAAATTCTTCTACGGTCTATCTTAAGGATGATAGCTACTGGAAGGGTTTCGCGACCGGCAAAGGCAACGTGCATATCTTAGATTCTGCTCGTTGGGATCTCACTAGCAACAGCTCAGTTGAACTTTTAGAGATGGAAGGTAATAGTCTTGTCTCTTTGAAAGGTAGCGCTCGCAAGCTCACCACGGGCGACTTGAAAGGCAACGGCTTGATTTTGATGGATCTCGCCTACTCCGATAACGCCATTGAAACCTATCGCGATGGCACCACGAGTGACTTCATCATTGTGCAACCTGGTGAAGGTAAAAAAGCCACAAGTGGCGCAACCTATACCATCGTAGCGAGCAATGAGAGCAAGTTCGACAACTTTGCCAAAGACAATAAGCTCTTCTTTGCCACCGCACCTGCCGATAGCACCACGTTTGCTGTAGGCACTACGCGTATTGAAATCCCAAACTACAAGTCGCTTTTTAACGACCTGAAAGCGTACCGTGTCGACAAAGAAACCGATGCAACGGATACCGACTTTAAAGGTTATGAAAACTGGTACTTGACACCGATAGATGTGCCTAGCATCGATCCAGAACCCAAGCCACAACCTGAACCTGGTGAAGATCCTCAACCGCAGCCTGAACCAGAACCTGAACCTCAACCCGAACCTAACGAAAATCAGGTTGTGAACCCGAACGGTTTGGTGCCCACACCTGCCTTGAGCGCAGCATTGAGCATCTGGCGCGATAACGATACGCTCGTGAAGCGCTTGGGCGACCTGCACCTCGTTAACCGTGGTGAATACGCTAGCGGCAGCTGGGTGCGATTTGCCCACCAGAAGACGGAACGCTCTGCGGGTGAAAATGCCTTTAAGGCGCCGTTTGATCGTGTGCAGTTGGGCTACGACTTCCAATTAAACCCGACGTGGTTCTTGGGTGCTTCGTACGGCTACGGTTGGGGTGATTTTGACTACGGCGCAGGCGAAGGCAAGCTTCACAGCAATGAGTTGACGGTCTATGCCACCAACGTGCGTGAAAATGGTCACACCTGGGACTTCGTGGCCCGTGTAGGTCGTTTGAGCTCTGAATACACGACGAATTACGGCGACAAGGCGAAGTTTAAGAACTGGGCGGCAAGCCTTGGTGTGGAATACGGCAAGCGCTTCGATGTGACGGAACGCTTTGCTCTCGAACCGCAAGCTCAGTTGACCTATCACCGCCTCTGGGGTGACGAGTACACATCGCGCTACGGCATCACAGTCAACCAGGACAACGTGGATAGCTTGGTGGGGCGCATTGGCGTTTTGGCGAGCTACAGCTGGTCGGGTACCGATCGTGCAGGTCGCGTCTATGCCAAAGCCTCCGTTTTGCATGACTTCAAGGCGGATACCTCAAACACGATTGCACAAGACGCACAGATCACGCGTAGCGACGATTTGAGCGATACGTGGTACGTCGTGGGCGTAGGCACGAACGTGAAGTTAGGCTCCGCTTGGCAGCTCTACGCTGACCTTGAAACGGGCCTTGCGGCCACAGTGAAGACGAAGTACAACATCAACGCTGGTGTGCGCTACACGTTCTAATCGTTAACCTCTCCACCTTTTCAAACCTCTCGTTCTCTAAGATCGAGAGGTTTGATTTTTTTTGAGATGATAAAAAAGGCATGGAAGAAAAAATCCATGCCTTCATTTCTTTTCGTACTGCGCTTTAGAAGCGATTCGAGATCACCACATTGCGGCGGCCCCAAAGCCAGAAGAGCGCAGCGCCAAACATCAAGACGTAGCCTACGAGTTCCGTGCTTTCTTCAGCGAAGGTTTTCATCACGCCCCACTTTTCATAGTCGCCCATTAACTGGATCCAAAGGCCTTTGTAGCCATAAAGGCGAGAATACGCAAAAGTAATGGCAGCGCCAGGGAGCATCATCAAGAAAGAGCGACTACGCATATAGGCAGCAAGCCCCGGAATAATCGTTCTAAAACCTGCACGACGCAAAAGGAAGAAGAGGAGCACAAGGTAGACCACCCAAACATACTTCCAAGCGCCATGATGAATCACATCAAAGTACGCATCGAGCTCACGGATAAAGAGCGAAATGAAAAAGCCGTGAATAAGCCACATGGCGCCTCGCCACTCTTTTTCTCGCCAAGCGCTAATCATGAAAATGAAGCCACTCAAAAGGAGCACGGCTTCTTGCACCACTTCAATCCAGCTTTCGGTGGCTAGTGGATGCGTGGCACTATAGAGGTAAAGCTCAAACGCCCCTACCCCGATCGCGGCGGCAATCAAGAATTGAATTGCGCCAAGCGAAATGGTTTTTAAGTCTTCTGACATAGGAAGTCCACTCCAATATTGAGTCTCTGAGGGAATTTTTTCGGGTATTGAGTCAGCACTGAGCCCGAGAGTTGCCATCGCGCGGTGACTTTTTTAAGTTTGGTCCGAAAAACATGTACACAAGTTTGGTCTCGTTCTCCGTAGTTTAAGAGAGGAGCGCCATTGAGGATAGGAATTTTTAACATATTTCTGCCGTGATTCGGGCGTTCGTTGCTTTTTTGCAACGACATCTATCAATCGGCTTTTTGCGAGCTGTTTTTAGACCTTTAACGTGTTAGCATTAGACAACCGAGGAAAGAAAAGACGGGCCAATTTCTTTTAAGAGACTTATCTCTCTAGGAATTGCTCCTTATTTTCTTTCTCTAAATAGACTTTTTTCGAGAGGAAAGCGAGCGCGCTTCCGCCTCTTTTCACTCACTTTTTTCCAACGCGTTTTTATGACTAATGTGATGTCCTCTTCGACACCATCTACTCAGCTCCCCCGCCTCGTGGTACTCACCACAGGGGGTACGATTGTGAGTTCTGGCGACTCTGCCACGCAGATGACGGGTTACTCGATTCGTGGCGTGACCGTGGATACGCTCTTAAAAGGTGTGCCTGGGCTAGATCAGCTCGCCACCCTGACGGTAGAACCCGTGGCCAACATCGACTCGAGCTCGATGACTTCGAGCGTGTGGATGGCCTTGGCGCGCCACGTGCAGCTTTTTGCTGATCGCGATGATGTCGACGGGATTGTGATTACGCATGGGACGGATACGCTTGAAGAAACCGCGTATTTCCTCTCGCTTGTGGTTCGTACCGCAAAACCCATCGTCTTTACGGGTGCGATGCGTCCTTCGACGGCCACCTCGGCTGATGGTCCGATTAACCTTTATAACGCGGTGCGTATTGCCGCTAACCCAACCTCGGCTGGACGTGGTGTGCTCGTGGCATTAAATGATGCGATTCTCTCGGCTCGTGATGCCACAAAAACACACCCCACGAACGTAGCCACGTTCCGCTCCATGGATGCGGGGCTTTTGGGCACCGTCGCAGGAGAAGAAATCCTTTGGTTGAGCCGCGCTGAAAAGCGCCACAACCCAGACCTTCTTCTCTCTGTCAAAGACATTGACGAGTGGTTGAATGTCCACCAGACATTCCCACGCGTCGATATTGTAGTAACGCACGTCGATGCCGATGATGTGATGGTCAATGCCGCTCTTGCGGCAGGTGCCCAAGGCATTATTCATGCGGGCTCTGGGAATGGTTCGATTCATGAAGGCACAGAAGGCGCTCTCTTTGCTGCGGCAGAAAAAGGCACGCTCGTGGTGCGCGCCTCTCGCACGGGCTCTGGCGCTTGCGTCTCTGGGATGGCGGCTTGGCAAGATGCGGGCTTTATCCCCTCGCTGACGCTTAATCCCCAGAAAGCTCGTTTGCTTTTGCAATTAGTGATCATGGCGTCTTGGGTCAAAGGTATTGAAAACTATCGCGACAAAGTGCGCTTTGCGCTTGATGTTTTCCACGAATTTTAAAAACGCGTTTGGAGTATTTATGAAAAAACTGATTCCAACGTTAACACTCGTTGCGGCTGGCGCTCTCTTAGTGAGTGGGTGCTCCTCTTTAGGCTCCACTTTCGCCAGCGCCGACTTTAACCAATATAGTGGTCCCAACGAGAGCTTCCGCGGTGAAGGCGGCAAGAACCAGCAAATGGATGGGATCGATATTTGGCAAGATGGCTTCCCTGATAAACGCTATCGCGTTCTGGGGACCATTACTTCCAAGGGCTACACGGAAGATGCTCGCTTAGCGGAAGCTGTGCAAACCGCCAAGAGCTACCACGCGGACGCCCTTATTGTGATGAATCAACACACTGGTGGGTCGCCCAACGTGGGCTTTTCCGCCATGGGTGGCAGTGGTGGTGGCTTCGGTGTCGGCACGGGATTGGTGGTGCCACTTGAACGTCCCCAAACCATGTACTTAGCCATCCAATACACGAAGCGCTAAGCGCATTAAAAACGCTTAGAGATCTTTAATCTATAACAAGAAGAAGGAGACCTATTATGCGTTATCCTATTGCCATTGAACCGGGAGATGAAACTCGCGCCTTTGGTGTCGTTGTGCCCGATTTACCCGGGTGCTTCACCTCGGCCGATATGCAGGACGATGTGATTTCGCTTGCTCGTGAAGCGATCACGTTGTGGCTCATTGAGGCACTCAAAGAAGGTCGCACTATTCCGCAACCTTCTGCGATTGACGAGATTCCTCGTCGTCCAGAGTTTGCTGGGTGGTCGACGGCGTGGGTGGATGTTGAAATGCCAACGATTCCGTAGAGCACGACTCGCTTAATCTTTACACGCCTTCCATTTTGGGAGGCGTTTTGCATTGCTAAGCGACAAAAAAAATGAGACCCAGTAAATAAACTGGATCCCATTTACTGTTTAGTCTAGCGCGTTTTATTGCGCGGCACGATCAGCGACCTTTTTGCGAGGCGTCGTCATCGTATGGTCTGCGCCCAAACCCTGCGATTTTTCTACGGCGCGAAGCCCAGCAATCGTAAAGAGCACGTCAGAGGAAGAGTTCAAACCGGTTTCGGTTGAATCTTGCAGCACGCTGATAATAAAGCCCACCGCCACAACCTGCATGGCCATATCCTGGTCGATCCCAAAGAGACCGCAAGCAAGAGGCAAGAGCATCAAAGAGCCGCCTGGCACACCAGAGGTCCCTGCCGCACAAATACTCGCCACAAAGGAGAGGAAAATCGCGGAACCAATACCCACTTCCACGCCCAAAGAGTGCGCAGCGGAGAGCGTAATCACCGTGATTGTCACGGCAGCACCTGCCATATTGACGGTAGAGCCCACAGGAACCGACACGGCATAGGTCGATTCAGGCAAATTCAAACGGTGGCAAATGGACATATTGACGGGAATATTCGCCGCAGAAGAGCGCGTAAAGAAGGCGGAAACACCCGATTCACGCAAGACCATGAAGGTCACAGGGAACGGATTTTCACGCGTCACGAGCCAGACGAGCAAGGGATTTAAGACCAAAGCAACCACGGCCATCGTGCCCAACAGCACGCCCAAAAGACGAGCGTAACCCGCGAGCACGGCAAAGCCTTCCGTCGCAATGGTACTCGCCACCAAGCCGAAAATACCGACTGGGGCAAAGCGAATCACCAACTGCACCACGAATTCCACCGCCTTGGTGGCGTCCGTTAGCACAATGCGCGTTTCTTTGCGGCTCTTACGAAGGACGAGACCGCAGGCAATGGCCCAAGCCAAAATGCCGATGTAGTTCCCCTTTGAAATCGCGTTCACGGGATTGTCTACCACGTTTAAGAGAAGCGTGGAGAGCACTTCGCCCATGCCGCCAGGGGCCGACGTTGCGTCAGCCTGGCTAGCGAGCGTAATTTCCGTTGGGAACGCAAAGCTTGCGAGCACCGAGAGAATAGCTGCGCCAAAGGTGGAGAAAATGTAGAGGGCGAGAATGACTTTGATGGGATTGCGACTTTCACCAGATTCTGGAACTGGGGATTTGTCGCCTTGGTTTGCAATGGCCGAGAGGACCAAGATGAAGACGAGGACGGGAGCGACGCCTTTAAGGGCTGTGACAAAGATTTTTCCGAGTAAGCCAACCGAGGCTGCACCTTCTGGCCAGGCAAGTGCCATGATCACGCCGAGAATTAAACCCACCATGATCTGCTTAATAAGCGAAGTTTGCAGAAAAGGCATGGCAAAACGGAACACGTTTGCTAAGCGATATCGCATGAGTGATTACTCCAAGTAGTTTTTAGAATCGTCTCTGAGGTCAAAGGGTTTAAGCACCTGTGGGGGTTTCGGGAGTTCTGTCTGTCTCTCCCTACTCTCTTTCCAAAAAAGTTCTGTCTCACTCGGGTGGTGGTCCGAGTATGGAAAATTCGAGAGCACAAGAGTGCGCTTCACCTCAAGATGGTGCAAGTCTAACCAAAAGAGAAACACTATGCCCGCGATTTAGGCTCGCTAGTACCTAAAATATGGCACATTGCCTAGAAAACACACAGTTTCCTGCACCGATCGGCTTAACCTACTTTGCTTACATTAACGAAAGTCGGTAGAATTTTTCACGCGCCATAGTCTCTCGGTTTTCCTCGCTAGTGACTTTACGTGAAGAGGCTGGGGAGTTGATGAAAAACGGAGGAAGTGTTGTATCCCCACTTCCACTACCAGAACAGTTTTAAGGATCCTTCAAAATCAAGTTCCAAGGTACGCTCTCAGCGGACTTGCTAAAATGACGTCCACACGCAATTTTTGAGGATTTTTTTCGCATTCATGGCTCAAAGCTTCACCTCGGCAGAAGAATCAATGCCCGACTTTTTCACCACACCGCCCAGCGCTCGCCTATTGAGAGCGAAGGATGCCGCACCCGTGCCAGAAGGCTTTCAGGGGCGCGCTGGGGTGTTGCTTGTGAAAAATGCGCGTGGAGAAATCGAGGCGCGTTATGCCTTCACTTCGCTCGAAGGTCCTTCTGCAGGCTTTGTCCCCGATTGGACGCATCTTAAAGCCGATGTGTTGTGGCCAGAACGTGATGAAGGAAATCTCCCTGCGCTCACGCTCTTTAATGGGCGAAAAGTGCCTTTTACGCTCAGGGATTTTTTCTCCGAACTCTTTGTGGACTACCCAGATAAACCATGGGACCAAGGAGGCTCAACCATCGCAAGACGCAAAGGGCTTTGGCGAGAAGCGATCGTAAAGTCGCTCGAGAGCCCAGCCGTAAAGCTTCTCAACACTTTTAATCAGTCCACCGATACCCAAGCCTTAGAGCTCGTGGAATGGTGGGTGGGAGAAAGTCCTGCGCACGAAATGCGCGTTTCGAGGACCTGCTACCCGCCGCTCTCAGCAGGAAAGTTGCTTCTTGCAAAGCTCACCGAAGGGCTAGAACTTGAAGCGCGCCAACCGCTCACCGCGCCTCACGCCCCACCACCCCTCCCCGTTCTTTTTGAAGACGAGGCGATGCTGGTGGTGAATAAACCCTCGCGCTTAGCTTCGGTCCCAGGGATTCGTGAAACGGTCTCGGCTAAATCAATTTTGGAAGAAACGCGTGGAACGCTTCATGTTGTGCATCGTCTTGATATGGACACGTCTGGACTTTTGGTCTTTGCAAAGACGCTAGAAGCCGAGCGAGCGCTTCATCAAGCATTCCGTGATGGTCTCGCGATGAAGGTCTACACAGCGCGCCTCTCTGGAGAACTCCGCTCCCCCGCTCCTACTCGCGTAGAATTGCCGCTCGCCGTTAACGCGATGGATCGTCCTCGCCAGTGCGTGCTTCCCATCGCCGAAGGCGGAAAACCTTCCGCGACCGATGTGGAAGTGTTGCGCGTTGACACGATGCCGGATGGCGCAAGAAAGAGCGTTGTGGCGCTCTACCCAGAAACGGGTCGCACGCATCAGTTACGCGTGCATTGTGCTCACCCTGCTGGGTTAGGCATTGCGATTGATGGCGATCCCTTCTATGGACCTGACGGCCTTCTTGCGGAAGATCCCACGCGCTCTCGCCTTTGCTTACATGCCACAGAATTAACGATTCCGCATCCCACGACAGGGATGACGATGACGTTTAGCGCCGCACCCGACTTTCCGCTCTTTTAGCAGCGATGTCTCTTTTTCTGAGCGAGCGGTGTAGAATAGAAGAACACACTCTTTTTTGAAGGATTCCGTTCGCTATGGCACTCCTTACCCATGACGCTCGTCGTCGTTTTCTCCTGAAATCTGCGCTCAATACAGCGCTCGCCCCAGCGCTCATTCGCGCAGGAGCGCTTTCTTCTGGCCTTCTAGTCGCTGGGAGAAGCGTCGCTGCATCGCTCAACAAAGCACCGCGTGACTCTCGCACCTATTCGAGCTCTGGCCAATATCAGGGACGCACGGATTCAAGTGGCCGTCAATACGACTCCACTGGGCGCTACCAAGGCAGAACGGATGATTCTGGTCGCCAGTATGACTCTTCTGGACGCTATCAAGGTCGGACGGACTCAAGCGGCCGCCAATATGACTCCTCTGGACGCTATCAGGGCAGGACCGACTCGAACGGCCGTCAGTATGATTCGACGGGACGCTACCAAGGCCGAACTGACTCCAATGGGCGTCGTTATGATGCTCAAGGTCGCTATTTAGGTCGCTACGAACAATAAACAATTGAGCGCTGGAAAAAGTTTTTCAGCGCTCGTTTTCTTATAGGTCTCGGCGAATCATCGCTTCTGCGTCAAGCCCACGCTCTTCAAAAGCTTCGATCCAGCAGTGAGAATCGCGTTTTTCATGACGCATAAAGTGCTCTAAAAACGCTTTCGCACCCGCCTCTTTCCAAATTTCTGGGCGTGTCACTAGCGTGGCATGCCAGAGCGGTCGATGCCACTCAGGAAGCACCACCACGAGTTGTCCACTTTTTAAGTACGGCTCCAGAAAACCAATTGACAAGTCCACCGCAATTCCCGCGTCATCAATCACGGCTTGGCAGCAAGAAAGCGTGTCGCCAGCAAAATACTTCAGTACAGGACTGTGGCGGAGAATACCACTCGTCACTTGGCTCTCTTCACTCGCCTCTTCCCCTAGTGGAAGGATCCATTGCTCGGGTGGGAGCGCCTGTTCAATCCCCGTATTAAGCACAAAAGTGCTCTTCGCGCCGATTAAACGATCCGTTAGCGGATAATAGGGTCCATTTCTCAGAATCAGGCGGTGCTGCGCTAAATCAGCGGGACTTCTTGGCGTACCGTACTGGCGCAAATACGCGGGTGTCGCGACCATAAAGGTCGTTGCTTTCGCAATCGGATCGAGACGCAATTCATCTAGTCCATCCGCTGGACAATAAGGCAGGTAGGAAGCTTCCACTCGACGTTCAATCACGTCCCAATGATCCGTGCTACCCATCACTTCGACTTTCCAATCTGGATTCGCTTTGGTGAAAGCCGTGATCATATGCATCACACGACGGCGTGGCACATTGGCAGGAATACTCAAACGAAAAGCACGCTCGGATGCGCTCCCTTCTAGGGCTCTCACCGAGGTGACGAGCTGCTGCGAAGCTTCGATAAAGCTCGCTAACTGAGGAATGACTGAGCGCACTTCTTCTTTGAGGCGCAAAGGGCGCGTTTGCCGATCGAGAAGCGACACATTGAGCGAAGTCTCCAAATCTTTAAGCAAGCGCGAAGCGGCAGAAAGTTCAATATCCTCTTCAATAGAGGCGCGAGTCAAATTTTGCGTTTTTGCAAGACGCAGAAGAAGTCGCCAAGCCAGCAGATTGTCAGAAGTATGCATAGTGATCGGTCTTCCATGAGTGTCATTTCGCCCTATTCCTTCTCTTACTTTAGTTTGAGAAGTTTCTGTCGCACTTTAAGTCATTTCTCTAGTGTATTGCTATCTTGTGAAAAATGCAAGACTATCTTGAAAAAAGGAACTAGTCTCAGCAATACGAGACGCACTACACTTCCTCTATCAGATGAGGTTTCTCTCTAAACCAACCTCATTGATCAACAACCACCATCACAGAATTGACAAATTAGGAGATCAATTATGCTTAACCGTCGTCAATTTGTTCAACAAACCGCCGCCGCACTTACTGGTACCACGCTTTTTGGCGTTGCTCAGGCTAAAGATGCGCCCTGCCTCAATCCACTACCTGCTAAGTGGGATGAAACCGTCGACATTATCGTCATCGGTACGGGTTTTGCGGGTCTTGCCGCCGCTGCGCAGGCTGCCGAATTGGGAGCCAAAGTACTCGTGCTCGACAAGATGAAAACGCCTGGTGGCAACTCCATCATCAATGGCGGGATTTTCGGTGTCCCAGGCACTCCAATGCAAAAAGCCATGGGCATTGAAGATTCGCCCGAGCTCCTTGCTGCCGACATTATCCGCGCAGGTAACGGGCTCAATCAGCCTGAAAAAGTGCGCTACATGGCAGATCACGCCTTAGAAACCTGGCAGTGGACGGTGGACAAACTGGGGGTTGAATACGTGCAAGAACGTGTTGCCGCGGAAGGCGGTCACTCGGTTCCTCGTTGCGCCATTGTGAAAAACGGTTCTGGCTCTGGGATCGTGAATAAACAGCTGGAATACGCAAAGAAATTAGGCGTAGAAATCCGTCTTCGCACCTATGTCGATGAAGTGGTACGCGACACCGATGGTCGAGTGAAAGGTTTGAAGGTTTATCAGAACTACCGCTTCCCTGGCGCTCCCAAAGGGCAGCCTCGCTTTATTGCCGCTCGTCGCGCAGTGATTCTCTGCCACGGTGGTTTTGGCGCTGATGTCACCTATCGTATGAAGTTCGATCCCAAGCTCACCGAACGCTTTGAAACGACGAATCAGCCGGGTGCCACGTCAGAACTCTGGCGTGAATCGAGCCGCATTGGTTGCAATATGGTTCAGAGCGACTGGATTCAGTGTGGTCCGTGGAATTCGCCTGAAGAAAAAGGCATGGGCATTGCGCTCTATTTTGCACAAGGTGCCTCCGCTAACTATGGCGTGTGGATTAACTGCAAGACTGGAAAGCGCTTTATTAACGAACTCGCCAACCGCAAGGTGCGTGCTGACGCGATTATTGAAGCGGGCAACCGTGGCGAAATGTGTATCGCCATTACGCCACAGTGGGCAGTCGATATGACGCTTAATGTGAGTCGCAAAGGCTTAATTGAAAAGCAGTTGGAACGTGGTGTGGTGCATCGCTTTGAAACACTCGCCGCTTTGGCTGAGGCTTACCATATCCCAGTGGAAACGCTCCGCCAGACGCTCGTTGAATATAACGAAGACTTAAAGAGCGCCGCCACGGCTAGCGAAGGCACGAAGCCCGTGGACCGTATCGGTCGCTATTTCTCGCCCAAGGCGCGCCCCTTGATTGAAGCCGAAGGGCCTTGGTACGCTTCGATCATGAGTCCGAAGGTGCACCACTGCATGGGTGGGATTGAAACCGATTTGGACGGTCACGCCATTGACGTGAAGACCGACAAACCGATCGTGGGTCTTTTCGCCGCTGGGGAAGCCACGGGTGGCGTACACGGCGCAGTGCGTCTTGGCTCTTGCGCCACGCTTGACTGCTTAGTGAACGGTCGCTTAGCGGGTGCTGCTGCCGCCAAGGAACCGACTTGGATCTAAGGCGCTTTAAAGACTAACGATCTTTGTCTCACAGGGGCGGTGAATTTTCACCGCCTCTTTTTGCATTTTTTTCTCGCACAAGTGCTTTCCCGTTGACAGACGGTATCAACTTCTTCCTTCAAAAATTTGTCCTCGCCACTCTTTCCCCGTACAATGACAAAACTAATCATCATGGCTACATGAGAAGGTGCGCAGTGAGCGCGCCTTCGTTTGACTTTCATGAACGACAAAAACACCAAAATTTCATCGCTCATCCCAGAGGATGTGCGCTCTCTTGGTCGAGTCTATGGCTTTTCTGTGGAAGGCTATGTGAACTTTGAAGCGCAACGTGTGCGCGAAACCACACTCGAGACCACGCCTCTTATGAAGGCGATTGAAGAAAAGACAACTCAGGTTGCCTCTTGCGATGAAACTTCCACCGACAAAGGCCAGACGTCATGATCATTTCGGTTCAAGGTCTACGCACTGGGACGGGTTCGAGCTTTGTAGCGGCAAACTTAGCCGAAATTTATGCTCGCAACTCTGCCGTTGCGCTTGCCTCCACGACACCTGCTCCAGGAACCTTTGAAACCTACTGGGGGTTGCCGCTTCAAGGAGACAAGAGCTGGTTGCGTCAAATCAACAACAACCTACCCTTAGCCGAAGCGATTGAACGCGCCAACTACGGTTACCCCGTCCTCTTTCCGTTTGGTCTGATGGACTTGATGACGGATAAATCGAACGAGCAGTGTGCGCAGCAGTTTTTGAGCGCCTTGGTGCCACACGCCTTTACGCATACCTTAATTGATACGGGTAAGGCCGCTGGCGTTTGGAGCAAAGCCTTTGCCAATTTGGTCGATGCGGTCGTTACTGTGCTTGAGCCAGACCATGATGCCCTCGTGCGACTCACGAACTATAGTCCACGAGACAATGAATTTTTCCTCATCAATAAAGTGGTGCCCGGGTCTTCGGTCGGTTACCGATTGACGAGCTTCTTAGAGACAGAACCCCGTTTTGTGGGTAAACTCATCACACCGCTTTTACCGCAGGACGAAGCGGCCCGAGAAAGTGGCTTTTTAATGACGCGTGTTGTACTCTCTGCGCCTCGGGCGGCGATTACGCAAGCCCTTGAAGGCGTGAGCCAGAATCTTCTCACGCAAGCTGCCCGTTGGGCTACGCGATGATCCGTTTTTCTGATCGGAGTGCTATCTAGATCATGTGGTGCTTAACGCTCCTAAAAGATTTTTACCGCTCGCTAGTGAATCAGCTCGTAGCGCTGACGGCCTATACCTCGAGTCTTATCGGGTTTATTGTGAACGGCCTCGCCCTACTCTTAGCTTGGATTTTCTTGCCCTTAGAAAGTGCTGCTTGGCAGGCCGTCATTCGTGAGCGCCGTGCGCTTTTTCCGCAAATTCGTTGGACCGCACTGCGCCCACTTGACCCAGTGCGTATCGTCTTACAGACGATTTTCCTTTTCTTTACGCGGCTCCCCGCTGACGTTGCTCAGCAACTTTTGCATCCACGCGCCCCTATCAGCAAAGGCGCAAGGCGCGCTCGTCAGAATGTTGAAGCCCAGCCCTTGTCAACGTGGAAGCGCTTTACAACGCGCTTAACTTCTCTCTGGGAAAACCGTTTTCTCTTTCCGATGATGGGGCTTCTCACGCGAATTACCGACTCCACCACACACTTTTTGCAAGGAAGTCGCTTGGGGCGACGCGATACGCAAAGCCCTGCCGCTCGTTCTACCGAAAAATGGGTGGTGGGACTTGCCTTACTCGTTGTGGGGCTCCTTGGGCTTTGGTGCATTACGCAGCCGTTGACGCTTGGTCCTCAGCTCGTCTTTGTGGCGGCCTCTCTTTTGCTGTCGCTCGTTTTCCGCCGTGTGAAATCGCACTTGACGATTTTGCTCATGATCGTTTTTTCCGTCATCGTTTCGACGCGCTACCTTTTCTGGAGAGCCACGGAAACGTTGAGCTTTGACACGGTGGGCTCGAGCGTCTTTGGTCTTTTGCTCTTAGGCGCTGAAATTTACGCCTACCTCGTGATGGTGTTGAGCTACTTCCAAGTCTTCTGGGTCTTGGAACGTAAACCTGTGCCGATGCCAGCCGACGTCTCCACGTGGCCACACGTCGATATTTGCATTCCGACCTATAACGAACCTTTGGACGTGATTAAGCCCACGGTGTTGGCCGCGCAAAGCATGGATTGGCCAGCTGAAAAGCTTCACATCTGGATTTTGGACGATGGAAGCCGTGATGAATTCACGGAATTTGCCAAAGAAGCGGGTGTTGGCTGCATTCGCCGTGAAATTCATAACCACGCTAAGGCGGGGAATATTAACCACGCGCTCCAACAGATGAGTGGCGACTTTGTGGCGATTTTTGACTGTGACCACGTCCCCGTGCGTAGCTTCTTGCAGATGACGGTGGGCTGGCTCATGAAGGATCCGAAGATCGCGCTCGTGCAAACGCCGCACCACTTCTACTCTCAGGATCCGTTTAGCCGTAATTTGGGGCTCGATAGCACAATTCCTGACGATAATGCGCTTTTCCACGACTTTATCCAGAAAGGAAATGACGCTTGGGACGCCACCATGTTCTGTGGCTCTTGCGCCGTGATGCGCCGTAAAGCGTTGGATGAAGTTGGAGGCATTGCCGTTGAAACCGTCACAGAAGACGCACACACTTCGCTCAAACTCAATCGCCGTGGTTGGTCCTCTGCCTTTATCGGAGTACCACTTGCTGCTGGGCTTTCTACCGAAACACTCTCTGCACACGTGGGGCAGCGTATTCGCTGGGCCCGTGGGATGATTCAGATTTTCCGCGTGGATAATCCTCTTAAAGGGGATAACCTCACGTGGGGTCAGCGCCTCTGTTTCTTTAACGCGATGATTCACTTCTTGCACGGTCTGCCGCGTTTGATTTTCCTCTTGGCGCCCTTGCCCTACATCTTCTTTGGGTCCTACGTCTTTGATGCGCCCATTTTGACGATTTTTGCGTTTGCGATTCCGCATATGCTCCACGCGACGCTCACCACGGGGATTCTCCAGCGAGGCTACCGCTCGCCCTTCTTAGGAGGCATTTACGAAGCGGTGTTGAGCTGGTACATCTTGCTCCCGACAACAGTCGCCCTGATTAATCCTAAGTATGGGAAATTTAATGTGACCGTTAAGGGTGGCACGGTGGAAAGCCAATACCTTGATTGGCAGATTATTCGCCCCTATTTGGTCTTGATGGCGTTAAATGTCGCGGGGCTCATCGGCGGGATTTGGCTTCTCGCAACGAACCCCACGCAGGAAATCTTCACCTTGATTAACATCGGGTGGATTCTCTACAACCTCGTGATTTTGGGGGCCACGATTGCTGTGGCGGTCGAAACCGTGCAAGAGCGTCGCTTCCCACGTGTGCCCATTAATCGTGAAGCCTCAATTAAGCTCGATGATGGCCGCCTTTTTGGTGTGACACTTCGCGACTATTCGCAAAATGGGGCCAATGTGGTGATTGCGCCGCAGATGGAAAATGGCGAAGAAAAAGCGCTTCGCCCTGCTCGTGTGGGAGACCATATTGAACTTGTGCTCCCCCTAGATGCCCGCCTTGTGGCTTTCCCAGCCATTGTTCGCCGTGTACGTGAAAACGACTTGGGCGAAACGGTGATGGGCTTAGAACTCGTGAACCTCACGATTGAAATGGAACGCGACTTGACGGCCGCCACTTTTGGCCGTGCGGATGCTTGGGCCAAAGAACCCGTGGGGTCTCGCAATCCCTTTGCAGGGTCTTCGGCTTTGATTGCCTTTGCTTGGCGAGGCTATCGAGCGCTCTTTAAATTTGCGCCTCCGATGCTGCGCCCCCTCTTTAAAGCGGTGGGTAGCGTGGTGGCTTGGATTTTCTCCTTTATCCCGCGTCCAGCTGGCCGCAGTTTGGGACTCTCCACCATTGGTCGTGTGGAAGGGTTTGCGGATGAGAAGAAAACGCTTTAACGAATTTTGTGCGATTTTTCCTGAGATTCCTCACATTTTCGTTTGAGCTCTCTCTTGAATCGCCTAAGAGCCTTGGGCTAGACTTTGAGCACACTTTGTGAGCGCAGTCTAGTGACCGGGCTCAATGAACAAAACTAGATGAATCCTCTTTTTGATGAGAAGGACAAACTCAACATGATGCACTTTCCTGCCAAACAATCTGCTTTCGCCAATGAGCGCACTGCTATGAGTCGTGCTGTTCGTGGCGCACTTTGGCTTTTAGGCATCGCTCCTTTAGCGATGGGCACAGCCGTGGCTGCTCCCCTTCCCGATCAGATTCCTGTGGTCGATACGTTACGCACCGCCACGGAAATGCTCCCCGATATGATGCCGCCCACCAAAGAGGCGTTGCCCCTTTTTGATGCCGCCATTGGCGGGCGTCCTGGCTCCATTCGTTTAACAGGGCTCTACAATCAGCGCTCTTTCACCTTTGGCGTGCGCCGCGATGAAGTAGTGGGAGAGGCTTCGATTACGCTGCTCTTTCACCCCTCGCCCTCTCTTAAGGCTCGTTCTAGCGTCAATGTGATGCTTAACGACCATTTGTTGGGCACGGTGCCGCTTGTCACGAAAGAAGTGAAGGCAGAGGATGCCGCTAAGGATCCTGCCGCCGCGCAAGAAAGTCGCCTCGTGAAAGTGACGCTCCCCATTGATGGACGCTCGCTTCGCGCTTATAACCGTATCGACATTTCCTTTGAGGGGACCTATAGCGATGTGTGCGAAAACCCGCTCGCCAATAACCTCTGGGTCGATATGGATCCAGCGAGCGTCTTAACGCTCTCGGTTCAGCGTTTGCGTAACCCCAATGAATTGACCTATTTGCCTGGTCCCTTTGTGACGACGAATGCGCGCAGTATGCAAACGCTCCCCATTGCCTTTGCGGGCGACCCCACCGCTGGGGAACTTGAAGCCGCGGGGATTATCGCCTCTTGGGCGGGTAGCGAAGCCGATTGGCGTGGGATTAAGTTGCCTGCTTACGTAGGTGAAGCGCCAGTGGACTCGCACTTTGTCACCTTCATGACGCCAAAGCACCGTCCAGCGTTCTTAAAAGATATGCCCGATCCCAAGGGTCCCACGGTGAGCATCGTGAATGCCCCGTTCTCCCTTTGGGCCAAAATGCTTGTGATTAGTGGGCGAGATGAAGCGGACTTAAAGGCCGCTGCCTCTGCGTTGGCGACGGGTTCAGCCATTTTCTCTGGCGAATCAGTGACGCTCACCGATTTGCCGCCCGTTGCTGCGCGAGCCGCCTACGACGCACCGCGTTGGTTGCCAACCGATCGCCCTGTGGCGCTCGATGAGTTGACAACCTACAAGGGTCAGTTGACAACGCGTGGGATTGAACCCACCCCAGTGCACCTTCTTTTCCGCTTGCCGCCAGATCTTTATACGCTTGAGCGCCAAACGGTCCCCTTAAAGCTCGCAACGCAAGCGACGCCCCCAGCTCCAGGCGGGATGGCACAACTTCGTGTGCGCCTCAATAACGCGATGGTGGCCTCGAAAGAAATCCCCGCGGGCGGCGAAAACATGAAGGGCGAAAAGACCCTCATGCGCTTTGTGGCCTTGACGCCTAATGCGAGCTCGCTCGATGCCGTTGGCGTGCCTGGGGTTTATCTCAAAGCGGAAAACGATCTGGAAATCGACTTCCGCTACAACGTCCCTGTGACAAGTGGCTCCGCCACGGACTGCCGCTATGCGCTTCCTGCGGAAAATCAGGGCGATGTGGATCCGCAGTCAACGATTGACTTTTCGGGCTTTTATCACTATGCCGTGTTGCCTGACTTGAACCGCTTCACGCGTGCGGGCTACCCCTTCACGATTCATGCGGACTTAGGGACGACCACGGTCGTACTTCCCCAGAAGGCAACGGCAACAGACATTTCGGTTTATTTGACCGCTCTCGCGCGTATGGGTGCCCAGACGGGCGCAGCAGCGACGGGCGTGACCGTTAAAACACCAGAAACCTTTGATGGGAAAGCCGCCAAAGACGTGCTCTATATTGGAAGCTTGAACGTTCCTACCACGCAAATCGAGGAAATTCGTAAAGCGGTGGCGAACTTTAAAGCCCCGCAGAACAGAGGAACTGTGCTCACGCAGCCCTCTTACGCCGCGATGGTCGGAATGGCATCGCCCTTCTCGTCTGGAAACTCTCTGGTCGCTCTGCTGACGGGTAACCCCGACATGAGTAAGAAGATGATTGAACTCTTGGCCACACCTGCCGCGCTCACTGAAGTGTCTGGTGGCACGGCACTCATTTCTGAAAGTGCGATCACGAGTACGCCTGCTAAAGACACCTATACGATTGGAACCATTCCTTGGACGGCGAAACTCTGGGCTAAGCTCTCTAGCTCTCCCCTGTGGATGGTTGGAGCCCTTCTCTTAGCCGCCATTATTTTGGGTGCGTTGAGCTACATCTTGATGCGTTTGCGTATCCGCGCTCGTTTAGCTTTAAAGGACAAGGATCATGAATAAGACACTTCGTTTACTTAGTTTGAGTGTCCTTGGCGCGCTAACGAGTTGGAACGTGATGGCCGCTGATGCCCCAGCCAACACGGAAGCCAAGGCAGAGGCTCAGGCACTCGTTTCCGAGTCGCTCCCAGCGCTTCATCCGGTGCGGTCTCTCAAAAATGCGCCCACCGATACGTGGCCAGCTTGGAAGGAATTTCGTGAGTCAGCGCTTGACGCAGGACGTGTGATTGACCGAAGTGATGAACGCTTAATCACCACTTCCGAGGGTCAGTCCTATGGGATGTTCTTTGCGCTTGTCGCAAACGATCGTCCGAGCTTTGACGCGATGTGGCAGTGGACCGTGGCGAACCTTTGCGAAGGCGATTGCGGCAAAACGCGCATGGCCTGGCTTTGGGGTGCTAACGAATCGGTGAAAAATGCGAAAGCGCCACTTAAATGGGGCGTGATCGATAGCAATAATGCGACCGACGCAGACCTCTGGATTGCCTATACGCTTCTTGAAGCGGCAGACCGTTGGGAAGAACCCAAGTATCGCGACGATGCGATGAAGCTTCTCGAGCGCGTTAAAGCGGACGTCCGTGTTGTGCGTGGTTTGGGCGCTGTGCTTTTGCCTGCCAACGTTGGCTTTGAAAAAAATGGCGATGTGGTTTTAAACCCCTCCTACTATCCGATTTCGGTCTTAAAGCGCTTAGAAGCCGTCGATCCCCTTTGGCGCGAAGTGCGCTGGGGCTCGATGCGTGCCTTGGTGCGTAGCGCTGAGTCGGGGCTCTCTCCCGATTGGGTCGCCTTTGGCGAGCGCTGGGGCTCTCGCAACCGCGATGAAAGCTCGGAAGGAAGTTGGAACGCCATTCGCGTCTACTTGTGGGCCGGCATGATGCCGCAGGACGATCCAGATGCCGTGCGTCTGCGTGAAATCCTCTCCCCGATGGTGGATGTGGCGAAGCGTCGCTTCTACACCCCGGTTTCCACCGACACCGCTGCCTTTACGGTCTCTAAGAGCGGACCTTTTGCCTTTGGGGCTTGTGTGCTCCCATGGGTCAAAGACGATAAGGTGGGGGCCTACATTCGCACAGGGCTCTCTAAGATGGCCTTCACGGGTGAAGACTACTACCGCAGCGTGTTAGTGCTCTTTGGGCTCGGCTTTGATCAGGGACGCTTTGCCTTTGATCATCAGGGCCGCTTAGTGATTCAAGGGGATTAACCTCTTTTAAAAAAGGAGAGAGCGAGTCTCTCTCCTACACTTCTCTTTTTCGTTCTTCGGACTTTTGCTATGAAGCGACTTCTCGCCTTTAGTCAACAAGCTTTTCCTCAGGACCGTGCCACCCTACGGCGGCTCGCGGGTCTTGCGGAGCGCCCCGAAGGACGCTATCTCTTAGACGCCCTACCCACTGCAGCAGCCCCTGCCTTCTTCTTAGGCGGGGCGCTCCCGATGAGTGGCGTCGATAAAGGCGAATTAGAGCAGTATTTTTCGCAAACGCTCACCATCACCACTTCTTTTGCGCGTGATTTGGGACTTGCTGAGAATACAAGCCAAATTGCCGCTTCTCACTTATTTGCCACACCAGTCGATCTTGCCCTTTGGAATAAGGCGCTCGAGCGACTCATCGCTGGCGAGCGAGACGTGAGTGTGACGCTTCGCCTATATATTGCTGGCGAAGTGGTCTGGTCGATTGTGAGACTCTCCTCGCTGGTACCGCTTCTTATTGAACAACAAGCCAAAGCGAAACCCGCAGAGGACTCAACGCCCAGCATTGTGGCGGACTTAAATCAACCGATTAATGAGTCAGGCGAAGAAGAGGCCGCTACTTCGGGTCTGGTGCAATATCCTCCAGAAATGCTCCCCGCTTATATTGGGAGCTTTGAGCGCCTGGACGTCCCGCAGATTGCGCAATCGCTGGTGCATCAAGTGCCTCTGCGCGCAGAAGAAGTCACCGCGATTTTGAACGACTTAAAGCGCCTCACTGAGCGCACCACCGTGATGATCACCTTGCGTGGCCCTGTGGTCACGCGCCATGGGACATTGGCTGACCTTTTAAAGCAACATCTCCCAGCTACGGACTGCCCGATTGTCGCGCCGACCGCTTATTTTGGCGCGGTGCTGGTAGGACGGGCGCTTAAAACCGCACCCGAAAGACTGCAAGACATTCTCAAAGAAACGCTCTCACAGATTCGCACCCGCTACGGGATTGATTTGCACCCTGAGGTAAGCATTCTCTCGATTCCGATTGCAGAGTCCCCTGCCTCATTGCGCCTTGCTGTGAGAACGTACTTAGAAGCGCTCTCTGAAGCAGAGCCCGTTCGCTCTGCCCCCACGCCCAACGCGCAGGCAAGAACGCGGACCCCCTCTATTGGCTTGACGCTTAAAGACGTGGTGCGCCTAACTGACGCCATTCAAAACGACTTCTCAGGGTTCCACCTTCTCACGCAACTGCAAGTTGCCGCCAAAACAGGCGCTTATACTGGTGCCGAATGCTTAGTGCGTTTTGTCGATGAGCCGCCTCCCATGGGACCAGGGCGCTTTGTGCCGCTCCTCGAATCGAGCCCCTTAGCGATTGCTTTTGGGCGAAAGATTTTCGAGATGTCAGTGCCGCTCGTCAACCTTTTCCAGAGTGCGCTCAAAGAAAAACCTGAGGCGCTCCCCTCCTCTGAGAAGCATTTCCGCCTTGGGGTCAATGTGAGCCCTGCGCAGACGGCTGACCTCTTTTGGGGGGAATTTGTCGCGCAGACCTTACTGAAAAACCACGTCTCGGGGAAATTCTTTGAATTTGAATTGACGGAAACCTCACGCGCCATTCCAATGCGTAACCTTGCCGCATGGATGGATGAGTGTCGTGCGCTAGGCGTCACCTGGGCGCTCGACGACTTTGGGATGGGCTATAACGGCATCGATATGATGCTCAAAGGGAGTTTCGAGACCGTTAAGTTTGATCGCACCTTTGTGCTCGAAGCGCTCACCAATTCGCAAACGGAAACGTTCTTTAAGTACCTTATTCAAGCCTGCCGTGCGCAGGGTGCCACGATTTGCTTAGAAGGCGTAGAAGATAAACAGGTGCTTGAGCGCGTGCACGTCTTTATGGCGGATGTGTGGCAGGGTTACCATTTCGCCAAGCCCGAAGCCCCGAAAGTAGCCGCGGCACGCCTTCTAGAGAGTAGAGCCCAAGAAGGGAGCGAAGAAAAAGTTGCCTCTAGCAGCGTTTCGACTGACTTGGTGGAAATGAGTGCAGAAAGTAGTCTTCACGAAATCGATACCGAAGAGAATATGGTCGATGAGGAAGACACCGCCACGCCTGTTTTAGCGAAAAAGAGCTATCGCACGATTTCTTTTAGACCGTTCCTTTTTGCGCTTTTTGCCCCTCTCGTGCTGCTCATTGTCTTTATGGCGGGGCTTTTTATCACGTTTAATACTGACGTGGAAAAAGAGGCTGGACGCCTTACCAAGGAAGCCGTCTCACGAATTATTTCCGCCCAGGAAAACGCGGTGCGTGTGGAACAGTTGCGCACGGCCTTAACGACGCTCTCTGAAACGAAAGACAGCACACAGGCCAATAGCGCTTACTTGTCGGCAAAGGCCCTTTTAAGTTCTGCCACCTTAGACCGTCATGGGGAAACGCGTGAACGCATGCAAAACCTGCTCGCTACGGTCGAAACCGTTTGGGAGCAACGACAAAACTTTGATCGTAAAGCCGATTTGGTCGACAACCTCTGGCAGACGCTTTACTACCGCATGATGACGATTTCGGCACTCTCGGCTGGTGCTAACCCCGAGCAGCTCCCCTTAATTGAAGGCGCAGCCAAAGAACTCTCTTTGCAGTCCGGGCAAATTGAAGCTATGCACACGGTGGTGAGTCGCGCCATGGATGGCTACGACTATATGTGCTCGCGAAGCGCGATTTCGACGCGCTTGGCCTTTACGGAAGACTTAATTAACCAGTGCCGTCAGTTGCGCCGCACGGAAGCGGATCTTCATAAAACGATTGATGAATTGGCTACCGTTCGCCGCTCTTTTGCCGATCAAATTCAGTCCATGGACCGCGATGCCGTGGCACTTGAAAAGCAATTTACCGATATTGAAACGCGCGACTTGGTCTCTGACATTGACGTGGTGCATAGCCTCACCGTTCGCTATCAGCCTTGGAGTATTGTGCTCATTGGGGCGATCTTCCTCTTGATTTTGATTAGCGTCATTGGGCTCATTGCCGTTTTGCGCCCGATCGACAAGCTCTTAAAAGCGCTTCGCGCTTATCGTCGTCAAGGGGTGAAACCTTCTGCTCGCATGCGCAGCCGCATTCGTGAATTTAACGACATGATTGGCTGGTTGCGACTCTTT
Organism: uncultured Sutterella sp.; assembly: GCA_905197905.1. Classification (GTDB taxonomy): domain Bacteria; phylum Pseudomonadota; class Gammaproteobacteria; order Burkholderiales; family Burkholderiaceae_F; genus Sutterella. Next base: position 32,967 of record CAJKAP010000014.1, read on the forward strand.
GTGGAGTTAACTGACCGAGAACAAGCCAAGCGCACGGCGATTGCCTCAAAGTATAGTGAGCTCCTCTCTGAAGCCCATCGCGATAGTCTCACAGGTGTTGCCAACCGTCGAGCTCTCCAAGAAGCGCTCTCGCGTGGAGTGCCCTTGTTGGCCGATACAGCAGTGCTCATGATTGACATTGACCACTTCAAGGTCTTAAACGACACCAAAGGCCATCTCTTTGGGGACCGTATTTTGGCCGCCGTGGGCGATGTGCTTCGCCGCCACGTTTCGCACAAAGATAGCGTTTATCGCTACGGTGGGGAAGAATTCTGCTTGGTGCTCACTGGGGTCACTTCTGAGCAAGCACAGAGTGTCGCGAACCGCTTACTGGAAAAAGTGCGCTCGATTTCGCGAGAAAGCGCCGAAAATATGGCGCCAGAAGTGGCTCCCGAACCCCTTACGATTTCGATTGGGATTTCGAGCGTCCTCACCACGATTGGCGAAAAGCCCTTAGATAAACTCATTGCGGAAGCCGATGATGCGCTCTATGAAGCCAAAGACAAGGGACGCAACCAAGTGGTGGTGCATGTCGAAAAGAAGCGCTCTGAGCGCCATCATCGACATGACCGCCGTGAATAGAGAAATGAATTTTGCTAGCGAGCTTGAAAATCTCGCATAATATCGAACTTCGCTCTTGAATAAAAGAGCCGCTAAAACGAAAGAAAAACGCATTATGAAGACAACACCCACCTCACCCAAAGAAGAGCAACGCTCCTCATCCAACGCGCCCCGCTTTACTCCGTGGCCTGGCGTTGGAATTTGGAACGTGTATTTTTTAGGGAAATTCGCGCTGGCGCTCGCGGGCTATTTGACGCTCAATCCTGCGGCCAATGTGGCACTCTTCGCCGCTGTACTCTTCCCGATTAAGCGCCCGTGGATTAATCGCGCACGTCACTTAGTAGCCGCTGTGCTCGGCTTCCTTCTCATTTGGAGCGAAAGCTATCTTCCCGCCTTTGACGTGATCGCGAAGAACGCGAACAACTTGGCTGGTTTTACGCCTGCGTATTTGCGCGAATTAGCCGTTGGGTTTATCAACCCGATGATGCTCCTTTGGACCTTTGTGGGCTTGGTGGCTTGGTACTTCTTGCGCGATTGGATTCGCTTTAGTGCCATTACGTTGATGGGGCTTCTGGTGCTCCTCTTCCCGAGTATCACTTCGCTCCTTCCGCAAGGAACGACAGGCGACGTGACCGCGCCCTCGCAGGTGAGCGTGTCCACGGCGGAAGCGACCCGTGGTGCGCTCCTTCCTCCACAGACTCAGAAGGCTGATACCGCTGGGATTAACGCTTGGCTCAATCAGTTCTATGCGAGCGAAAAGAAGCGCCAGGCGAATTTGCCTGAAGGCCCAGTCGATGTGGCACAGTCTGGGGAATTTGATATTGTGTTGATTAACATCTGCTCCCTGGCAACAGACGACTTGGTGATGACGGGGCTTGATAAAGCACCGCTCTTTAACCGCTTTGATCTTTACTTCTCGAACTTTAATTCGGCAACCTCCTACTCTGGCCCGGCCACGCTGCGTCTCCTCACGGGCGCTTGCGGTCAGCCTTCGCACACGGATCTCTATGAAGAACGCCGTCCTGAATGCGAAACGATGAACCGCTTAGCGAAGGCAGGTTGGGAAAACCAGCTCTACTTAGACCATAACGGGAAGTATGATGACTACTTAAATAGCTTACGTACCATCGCGGGGCTGGAACCTGAACTTCAGGATCAGCACCACTACCACAAGGCAATGGAAAGCTTTGACGGCTCGCCCATCTTCTCAACGAAGGATGCAGTCGAAAACTGGATGAAAAACCATGCTAAGGCCCAGTCTCGTACGGTTTCGCTCTTTAATCTTGTGACCTTGCACGATGGGACGCGTGACCCAGCCTCGCAGGATCCAATTGACTTTAAGCCTCGCTGTGAAGCCCTACTCGCTGAGTTGGGTGACTTCATGGATCAGATTGAAAAGAGTGGTCGCAAGGTACTCTTTGTGATTGTGCCAGAGCACGGTGCTGCGCTTCGTGGCGACAAGGTGCAAGTGGCGAAATTGCGTGAAATCCCAAGCCCCAGCATTACGCATGTGCCTGTTTATGTGAAGTTCTTTGGCGTACCTAACGCTGAAAAAGCGGGCTTTGTGAAGGGAGAAGTCAAAGACATCAGTGTGCCGACAAGCTACTTAGCCTTGACGGAATTGGTGGGTCGTGTGATTCGCTCTGGGATCTACACGGAGAATCCCGCTGGTTTAGATGGTCAGCCCGCCACGCTTGATACCCTCACGGCTGACCTCCCACAGACGTGGCCAGTCGCCGAAAATTCAAGCGCCAAGGTGGTCGACAACTACCAAGGCAAAGCTTACCTTCGCTTGAAAGAAGGCAAGTGGCTCGAATACAAAAAATAATTTCAAGCTCATCTTGAAGGCCCAGCTCGGAAAACCCGGCTGGGCTTTTTTATTGTCTCGCAGCTAAGGATCTAAATGAGAGTTTTTTCATTCATTTAGGAAAGTTCAAAACATAAGTAAATTTCGCTATAACCTATTCAAGTTATTATTTTTTATTGAGCTAGATTTTTGATCTTTTTAATAGTAGACTCCTTCATACTTTCTCAGAAAAGCTAATGATTTGATCTGAGTAAGAACCAACCAATTAACTGGAAAAAGGAGTCTATTGATGAATAACATCAAAAAACGCAAATGTATGAACAAAAATAAGATTAATAGCCATGAAGAAGTCATTGCTATGCTTGAAAGTCTTCCCGAAGAAGAACGAGACATTGACTCTGCACACGCTCTTGCCTATGCCTACTTCTCAATCGACAAGGATTTAGAATCTCCACGAAGCCTCTATATTGCGCGGCGAACTATTGAACTCCTAGAACCTTTCGAAGACGGCATTGACGACGAAGAGTACTTCAGTGAGGACGACAAGTACCTAATTTATGGTGAAAAGTACAAGATTGAAGAAGAAGAGAAGCGTCAATACTTATGGGACTTCTTGCTGGGGCGTGCCTACTTCCGCACACAAAACTTTACCCAGGCCTATCGATTGATACATCGTTCCATTGAGCAATTCCTCAGCCTGAGCGAAACGCCAGAAGACTCTGAAAATGTTCTCAAAAATGGCGGAGAACTGCTGAACCAAATTCTCGAGCAAATCTCGTGTCCAACCAACGATGAACCTTTTATTCAACGCGTGGAAATCGCTTGGGAAGAATTCCTTAATCGCGATGCCGAGCTTCGAGCTATGCTGAAAACCGAACCTGAGAAATTCTCTTCGACCTTTTATTCTATTTTCTCAGACGTTTTCCCTGCTAAGACAGCTATCTCATTTAACTGGGATAAAAATGGGGAAAATCCGTTGCTGGTTTTTCCATTCCTGCATCATCCAAACCTCTTGTTCATGTTCGACTACGTTCTTAAGAAGTGTCCACCGAAGCTCAAAGAATATTGGCGCTTTGAGTTGGGTCTGCAACCGTACCCCGCAGTATCGGTCACCCGCAATGGAGTCCGATATACGGCGGAGGATATTCTTTTCTGGCTTAAAGATCTAGGGAAAAACCGCTTTCAGATTTCTCTATATTGCGACAAACTTGCAGCTACCGAATCGATTTCCGAGGAAGAGCAGGATTGGTCCGAAGTGCAAGCAGATGAGGATTTTTCTTATTTCGTTGGGGGCTCTATTCTGAACGGCGTTTTGGGAGACCTTTTAAGTTTGCGCTACATTGATAGATACGTGATGCTCTCCTGCCCATTGGACGAAGATACGGATGAGGATGATCCTGGTACGGTACTTTCTCAGCTTCCTCAAACGCTTGAAGCTCTTGGAATGGATATTAATATCACAACAGATTCTTTTTTAGAATCTTCCTTCAAGAACTTTTCTCTCAAGGTTAAGAAGCGCGAAAACTTCGGCATTCTTGAAGATGTTCACTTTGGTAGAACCCGTTGCCCTATTCTGAGAGAACAGTTCTTCTTCTGGGTAGATAATCTATTTTTCGACCAGCTTTGCAGTTGCGGTGCGAGCGCTGGATTATTCATGCTACGAGTGAGTGATTTTAAACCGCAGAAACTCTGGGAACTGCAAGAAAAATTGATTGCTTACTTGTCGGAAGACGAAAATCAATCTTTTTGCTTCACTGGCTATAGCAGAGGATACCAGTATGCCTACGTCGAATTCATCTCGTGGGATTTAGATAAAACTCTGGAACGAGCCTACGATTTCTCTAAAAAATTTGGTATCTGGCTTGGTTACCAGAGCTTTGTTAAGAAGGCACTCATGGTTCCTCTCTCTGAGTATCCTGGCAATCCAGAAGAAAACTAACCGTCTTTAAATCGTCTCATGCCCGAACCCCAAACTCGGGCGTGAGTTTTTCTCAGCAAAGAGTGCGCAAGCACAAAATTTGCTGTTTCTCTTTCCTCACTAACAAAATTCGCTAAAATAGAAGAATTCGTTGGTGTGAGCCTCCTCGTTCACGCTAACCATCATTCCCAAGCCAAGAGCGCGTCTTAATGCGTTTTTTGGACCCATTAGATCTGATTTTTTATAAGAGAACAACATCGTGTCCGCACTTGTACTCGGTCATAAGAACCCCGACTCCGATAGTATTGTTTCCGCTTTGAGCTGTACCTACCTCTACCAGCAGCGTGGCCTTGACGTCGTTGCTGCCGCTCAGGGTGAACCCGCTCCCGAAACCCAGTTCATTCTCGAACGCTTCGGCTTGAAGGCTCCTGAAGTGGTGCACTCCGTGGCTGGTCGTGATGTCTACTTGGTGGACTACTCCGACCTTAACCAGGCTCCTGATGATTTCAAGGAATGCCACCTCAAAGGTATCGTTGACCACCACAAGTTGGGTGATGTGACGAGTACCTCTCCGGTCGAATGCATCATCTGGACGGTGGGTTGCACAAACACCATTTTGAAGCGCATGTATGACTACATGAACATCGAAATCCCAGCTAACTTGGCTGGCGCGATGCTCTGCGCTATTTTGTCCGACACCGTGATCTTTAAGAGCCCCACCTGCACGCCGACCGATATCGAAGCAGCTAAGGAACTCGCCAAGATCGCTGGTATCGATGATATCGAAGCCTTGGGTAAGGAACTCTTCACCGCTAAGTCTGCTGTGAAGGGCTGCACCCCGCGCTCCTTGATCTTCCGTGACTACAAAGACTTCAACATGAATGGTTGCAAGGTTGGCGTGGGTCAGTTGGAATTGATCAGCCTTGACTTGGTTGACGATATCAAGGAAGACTTGATTGCTGAATTGGCCAAGGTAAAGAGCGAAGAAGGTCGCCACAGCGCCCTCTTGCTTCTCACCGACATCATGAAGGAAGGCTCTCAGCTTCTCATGGTTTCTGACGATCCTGCTCGCGTCGCTTCCGCTTGGGGCAAGACCTACGAAGGCGCCCCGATCTGGCTCGAAGGCGTCATGAGCCGTAAGAAACAGGTTGTTCCGTTCTTGGAAGAAGCCTTCCGTAAGTAATCGGAATTGAAGAAAAAAGCCAGAATTGTTGTGTTCTGGCTTTTTTCCTATCGAACATTGTCTTTTTTTGGAGGATATCAATATGACAGAAAAAACCACGAAAGAATTAGCTGTTGGTGATCCCGTACCGGCCTTTGCTGTGCCGAATCAGGATGGTGTCATCGTTTCGTCCGAAAGCCTTTTGGGTACCCCCTACCTTCTCTACTTCTACCCGAAGGACAACACACCAGGCTGCACCGTTGAAGCCTGTGACTTCCAGAGCCGTTTGCCGGACTACACGGGCTTAGGCTTTAAGGTCTTTGGGGTTTCTCGCGATAGCCAGAAAAGCCACCAGAATTTCCGTGCGAAGTTTAACCTTGCCTTTGACCTTCTTTCCGATACGGAAGAAGAACTCTGCAAGGCCTTTGATGTGATTAAGCAGAAGATGATGTACGGGAAACCTGCTCGCAAGATTGAACGTAGCACCTTTGTAATTGATGACAAAGGCATCATCATCGGGATTTTCCGTGATGTGAATGCCCGTACGCACGTAGCTGAACTCTGGGAAAACTTGAAAAAATAAGGTCTGAGTACCGCTTTTTAAAGCAACGCTCTCCTTTTGACTACTGCCTCAAGGAAAAAATTCTTGAGGCAGTTTTTTGTTTTTCTACCCCATAAGTCGTAGTGAGCCTGATTCTATTGGCGACTTTCAAAAAGTTAGTGTTTTCCCTATACTTAGAATGCTATTATTCCGAAAATTTGTAACGCGAATAGTGCTCTCCCTTGGGAGATAAGAGAGATCGCTGCGTTTTGAGGGGCAAGAGTCCCCTACTGATCCCGATTGTTGAAGGAAGTTTATGTCTGATACGCCTGCTGAAAAAGTTGAAACAGTACGCCCCGCCACGCAACCTCCGCTCGAAGGACGCCTACGCGTCTTCGATCAGAGCCCGATTGACCACTTTGAAGCGGGATTCCGTACGATTCATGAAACGCGTATGAAAGGGCTTCCCATTTTGAATCCTCGTCTCTCGGTCAAAGCCGACAATTTCCGCCGTTGGGGTAACGACTGGATTGGTACCGTCGTCACGCCGTGGTCGATTTTGGTGGTGCTCGCCTGTGGCTCTCGTGGTGGCTGGGTCTCGGTCCCTGCGGGCGCAACGCGCATGATTGAGCTCCCTGGTGGCGACTTCCCGTTCTTAGGCTGTATTGACCCGATTTTGGGCGAATACCAGATGTTGGGTTTGTTGAGCCCCTTGCATGAAATCGAAGATCAGGCTGCTGCAGAAGCCATTGCCGCTTATGCCATTACGGAAATGCTCACCGTGCCTGAAAGCGAAAAGATGGATATCGAAGAGCAAGGGATCCCCTTGACGCCGCTCGTCTCGCCCGTACAAGGCCAAAAAGCCATTCCGATTAAAGCCGTTCCCACGGGAAGCCTTCAGACTGAAGAGCCGAAGAAAGAAAGCAAGCCGCTCTCGCGTCGTGCTTTCTTCCGTCGTTTCAGTGGTAGTGAGGCTAAAGAATGATTGATACTGGGGCTATTGTTGTGACGGTTAGCACCCACGAACCGGGGGCCATGCCGACGATCCGAATTGAAAATGAGCGCCCTTCTGGGCTCATTCACAATCTCCTCAAAAAAGGCGTACCCGATATTCGCCGTACGGTAAGTGTGCTCTATGGGCTCTGCCCCATTGCGCACTTAAGCGCTATGGATATTGCAGATCGTGCCGCGAAAGGACTCTCCGAAGAAGAACGCCGTGCAAAGGATCACTCGCTTTTTGAGCGCGCCGTCGCGCTTGAAGCGCTCCTTGAAAATATGCGCGTCTTCTTAACCGACGTCCCTTCTATTTTGAGTGTGGAACCCCAAAATGAAGCGCTCCGTGCGCTGGGGCGTTTGCGTGCTCAGATGATGGTCGTGGCAAGTCTTCTTGTCGCCTCGCCCGAAGCCGCTGAAACCATTGAAAAAGCCCACCGCGTGATTACGCAAGCCACAAAAGACGCCGTTGCCCTTTTAGAGAGCAACTTTTTCGCGATGCCTGTGGCCAAGTTTTACGCCATGGAAAAAGAAAGCGACTTTGAAGCTTGGCGAAAGAGTACGCCTGGCATTGTCACGCACCTATTGCGTCGCATGACCGCGCTCCCCTTGGGTTTTGGTCAGGTGCACACGCATTGGCTTCCTCGTTTAACAAAGGACGAAGCGCCAAAGATGGCGGAAGAACTCTATCAGCGTCTTCGCTGTGAGCCGCACTTCGATATGATGCCGGTCCTTGAAGAAGCCCCGCAGTTAACGGGCGCGATTGTGCGCCAAGAAGCGCATCCGCTCTTAAAAGAAGTGATTGAGCACCGCGATGTGGTGCCCTTTACTTTGACGCTTGCCCGCCTTTTGGATACCGCGGACTTAGCTCTCGGACTCCTCGTCTCGGATCCAGAAAGTGGAGAAGCGGAGAGTCCAGACGTGACACGGCTACCTGCTTTGATGGGCGTGAGTTTCCCGCACGAAGGGGGTATGGGTTTAGTAGAAACTGCGCGTGGTCTTTTGATTCACGCTAAAGGCTGGCAGCCCGTCACCGCTGATGAAGCGCCTGAGCGCTTTTATGCAGTCACCTCTCCCACGGAATGGCAGTTTGCCCCGAGTGGTCCAGCGCAAGAGGCGGTACACAAGGCATTTCGCGCCCTCTTGGACGAAAATCTGATCATCAAAACGCCTGAAGGCATGTCTCGCTCGATTCGTTTGGCGCTCTTTGGGCTTGATCCCTGTGTGCCCATTGAGTTAATCATTGACGGGAAGCCGCAACCTCTGCGTTAATTTTTTGTTTTAAAAGAAAAGAGTACTCTCATGCATGAAATGAGCATTGCCGAAGGCATTATTGAAGTGGTGGAGCGCACCGCGAAAGCCAACCAAGTTGATCGCATCAAGTCGGTGACGATTGAAGTGGGTGAACTAGCGGGCGTGGATATCCCAAGCTTAGAATTTGCCTGGAAATCCGTGACCCTCAATAGTCCAGCCGAAGGAGCAGAGCTCAAAATTGAGCGGCCCGATGGTGTGGCCTGGTGTATGGACTGCTCCAAGTCCGTCCCCTTTCACAAGTATGGAGCCGCTTGCCCCGAGTGTGGAGGCTTTCATTTGACGCCTACAGCTGGCACGGAAATGCGTGTCGTGAGTCTCGTCTCGCTTGAAAACGATTCTGAAGGAGAAAAATCAGAAAACTAATTCGTCGTCTCTCGCGATGGAAGTTAGAGGTATTGAAGAGCTTTCTTTAGCTTTCTCGCGAGAGGCGAGTTTGAGATTTTTTGCCTGATTTCGCCATTCCCCTATTTTCTTTAGGTGAAAAATGTGCTAAAACCATGCATGTCTCAACCTTTTCCATAGTAGGAGCTCCAAGGTGCTCGAATTTTTCGGATGGATACTGAATACAGGTGTACTCGCCTGCCCGTTCCTCTTTCCGTTAGCGATACTGATCTTCGTGAAGCGTCCCAAATTTCGCTTCACGTGGAAGCCGCAGCAACTTTTCGTTTTGCTCTTTTTCGTGCTGTATGCCTTTTCGCTACTGCTTTTTGTGGCGCATGCTTACGCAACGCAGCACGGCGTGCAGGAGTTTTTCTCCGCTTTCTGGGGAGCCCCTGTTGTGCTCACTACATGGTGCTTTGCCGCCTATATGGCCCAGGCTCTGAGCTGTGTCGCCCTCCTCTTTGCGCTGAATTGGGGAGTTGTCCGACAGCTCAACCCCAAGCTCGCTGGCACGAAGCCCGCAGAAACCACCGCGCGCGATAGCGATCAAGCCGTTGACGCAGTGGAAGCTCTTCAAGAGAAAAGTAACCGTAACGAGAAAGCCTAAAAGCTCTCTCAAAAGGTTACTCTTGCACTTTCACGCTCATCTTGAGCTAAGAAAGCGCGCTTAGAATGAACGATCATTTACGCTTTGGGCTCCTTTTGGAGAAGCCTCTAGCGTGGTCTTTGGAAATTAAAGGATAAATCACAATGTGTACTACCTGCGGTTGCGGTGACCATAACGGCACCCATATGCATACCCATGTTGACGAAAACGGGAACGTTACCACGCACGTCCACTCTCACGATGAAGACGGTCATACACACGATCATGACCATCATCACCACCATGATCATGATCACCATCATGACCATGAACATGCGCTCCACAGCCACGACCATGCCACGTCGACTGAACGCGCCATCTCGATTGAAGAAGATATTTTGGGTCGCAACAATGCGATCGCTGCCAAAAATCGCGCCTATTTCCGCGAACACAATGTCTTAGCGCTCAATATGGTCTCCTCTCCTGGCTCTGGCAAGACCGAACTCTTGGCTCGCACCTTGTCTGCCAACGAAGGCTTCACGGCTGCCGTCATTGAAGGCGACCAGCAAACTGATAACGATGCGGATCGAATTCGCGCCACGGGCGCTCGTGCTCTTCAGATCAACACGGGTAAAGGTTGCCACTTGGATGCCCACATGGTTGAGCATGCCTTGGGTCACTTGGTCCCGGAAGACAATTCCGTTCTCTTTATTGAAAACGTGGGCAATTTGGTTTGCCCGGCCGAGTTTGATTTGGGCGAAGCCCATAAGGTGGCCCTCCTCTCGGTGACGGAGGGCGAAGACAAGCCCTTGAAGTACCCGGATATGTTCCGTGCGGCCGATTTGATGATCATCACCAAGATCGACCTTCTCCCCTATGTCCCCTTTGATGCGGATAAGGCAGAAGAAAATGCTCGCCGCGTCAACCCGAACATCCGCGTGTTGCGTCTTTCCTGCACCACCGGTGAAGGGATGGATCGCTGGTTTAAGTGGTTGAAGGCTGAATTGACGCTCGCCACGCTCTAATCGCAGCTAATGAGAAACGCTTGTGATGTCTCTCGCACACAAGCGTTTCTTATTTATCGCTCCGAGAGGATCTTTTAGCCTCTCTCGCAGCGAATTCGATGAAGAAAATCTTCCCCAATTTCTTCACGAAAACGAAAAATCTAATAAACTCCTTCCTCAACGATGAGGCACAACGCACAAACGTCGAGTGCAGTGCCAAAGAAGCGAAGAGCTCTAGTAAAAAAGAAACAGCCTTCACTTTGTCGCTCAGACCTGAGCCAATGACTATCTGGATGGAGCGCCATCGAGAGAAAAGTACTCGAGGCGAAAAAGAACAGAACAAAGGACAACTTACCATGGCCCAAGATTCCTTTAGCCCCCGCGAAGAAATCGCGCGCGCTTTTCGCGTGCGTGGACTCGTTCAAGGCGTTGGTTTTCGTCCAACGGTCTATCGCATTGCGGTAACCCTCAACTTACGTGGCACCGTCTTTAACGATGCCGAAGGGGTGCTCGTGCACCTGGAAGGGGACGCCGCGGGCGTTAACGCCTTCCCCGAAACGCTCATTCGTGAAAAGCCGCCCCTTGCGCGTATCGATTCGATTGAGCCCGAAGAAGCCGAGATGAAGCACTATGAAAAGTTCTTCATTGATGCGACCCCTTCGGGCGGCAAAGTGACGACTGGGATTACAGCTGATGCGTCAATCTGTCAGGCCTGCTTAGAAGATATGTGTCGTCCAGCGGATCGACGCTACCGCTATGCCTTTACGAACTGTACGCACTGCGGTCCGCGCTTTACGATTACGCGCCACCTCCCCTACGATCGTCCGCAAACTTCGATGGCAAAATTCCCCATGTGCCCGAGCTGCCGCGAAGAGTACGAAGATCCCCTGGATCGACGCTTCCACGCGCAACCAGTGGCTTGCCCAGAATGTGGCCCTGAGCTCCTCTTTATGGATAAGCACGGAAAAGTGATTTCTGGGGACCCTATTCGCGAAGCCGTGAATGCGATTCGCGCAGGACTCATTGTGGCGGTAAAGGGCTTAGGTGGTTTTCATCTTGTCTGTAACGCAGAAAACGCACAGGCCGTGGCGGAACTTCGTCGCCGTAAGCATCGTGATGAAAAGCCCTTGGCTCTCATGGTAGCGGGCGCAGCCTCCGCCAAGCGCATTGTGGACTTAACGGAAAAAGAGCTCGAACTTCTCAATTCCCCTGCTCACCCGATTGTGCTCGCCCGTCGCCGTCGTGGCGCTTTTGTGCCAAAGCTCTCGGGGGTTGCCGATGGCCTTGAAGAATTGGGGGTGATGTTCCCCTATACGCCACTTCATGCCCTGCTATTTCATACCTTTGCAGGAGAACCCGCAGGGACCGACTGGATGCAGAGTTCGCTTCCGGTAACACTCGTGATGACGAGCGCTAACCGCTCGGGCGATCCGCTCGTCATTGATAACGATGAGGCGCTTGAAACCTTATCGGAAATTGCCGACTGCTTCTTGATTCATAACCGCGATATTGTGGTGCGCTGTGACGACTCGGTCGTGCGCGTAATGGACGATAACGAAGTCGTTTTTGTGCGTCGTGCACGTGGTTGGGCCCCTGAAGGCTTGCATCTCCCCGCTGAAGTGGGAGAAGACGCCACGAGCGTTGTCGCTTATGGGCCTTACTTAAAGAACACGGCAGCGCTTCTTCGTGGGCGCGATGCGTGGTTGACGCAACACATTGGCACGCTCTCGAATCCAAAGAATTTGACGATGTTAGAGAACACCGTCAAGCACTTTGAGTCGCTTTTTGAAGTGACCCCTAAGGTTGTCGCGTGCGATGCGCACCCAGACTTCCCCTCAACGCGCCTTGCGATGCGTGTGGCCAAAGAGGAAAACTTACCACTTTTCCCGATTTACCACCACGCAGCGCACATTGGCGTTGTGATGGCAGAAAAAGCACGCACTGAACCCACCTTTGGGTTGGCCTTGGACGGCGTGGGGCTGGGTCCCAACGACGGGATCTGGGGTGGCGAAGCATTACTCGTTGATGCCACAGGCTTCACGCGCGTAGGACACTTGCAAGAATTAGCGCTTCCAGGGGGCGACAAAGCCGCTGTAGAACCTTGGCGCATGGGTGCCGCGATTCTCGTCTCGCAAGGAATGGGTGACAAAATTACGGCGCGCTATGGGGCACAACCTGGCGCTGCCATGATCGAAAAACTCATTGCCAACACCAAACTCACTGGGGTGACAAGCTCGCTTGGGCGTTGGTTTGATGGGGTATCGTCGCTTCTTGGTCTATGCCAAGTCCAGCACGATGAAGCCACTGCCGCCATGCTCCTTGAAGCCGCCGCAGAGCGCGCTCGCAAGGGCGTCCTGAGACGCGATGGCGCCTTCTCTGCCGCCGACTGCTGGACGATTGATAACCATGGTGTACTTCGTCTTGACGGGCTCGCGCAAAAGCTTATCCGCGCCACACAGCGCGAGTTTGATCCCGATCAGGTAGCGCTTGCCTTTGAAAATGCACTCTCGCTCGCACTCCTTGACTGGGTGAAGACCTTGCGCGCTCGTCTGGTCTTAAAAGGCCTCATTAGTGAAGAAAACCGCTTGGTGGCACTCACAGGTGGGTGTCTTGTGAATCGCACGCTCTACCGCGTCCTGATGACCGGTCTCAAAGAAGCGGGCTTAGAAGGTTATGTGCCTAAAGCAGGCCCCGCTGGTGATGGGGGTCTCTCTTTAGGGCAGGCATGGCTAGCCCGTTTGGCATACGACCAACGGAAAAGCGAACACCTCTTTAAAGGCGACGCGTTTTAGTTTAGAATAAGGGATAACCCCTAAGGGAAAGCGCAAAGTTTTGTGAGCGCAGCTAGATTTGGACGGCACCAGATCTCACCTTCCCGTAGAGGTGATTCCGTGTTGGCACGGGCCATTTAACGTCGAAAAAGACGCTTCTCTTCTCTTTCTCGAGTCCCCCACGCGAGTTTCGACTCTCGTTTCGAGGAACCTTTTTGAGAGGTGCTTTTACCTCAGCCCCGTGCCCCAAGTCGAAGCGCCCCTTTGTGCGCTAGTACTTTTAAAAGAATTGGAGATACAGCTATGTGTTTGGCTATTCCTGGACAAATTACGAAGGTCATGGATAACGACATGGCCATCTGTAATATTGGTGGTATTGAAAAAGAAGTGAACGTTGCACTCGTCGAAGCCCCCGCAACGGGTGACTGGGTCATCGTGCATGTGGGCTTTGCCTTGAATCGCATCGATGAAGAAGAAGCAAATCGCACGCTCGAAGCGCTCAAAGCCACGGGCGAATTTAATCCCGAAGAACTTAACTAAGCCCACCCGAAACTATGCAATACGTTACCGAATACCGACAAGGGGAAGATGCCAAGCGCATCGCTCGTCAAATCGCTCAAGAAGTGCGTCCCGATCGCCAGTACCGCTTTATGGAATTCTGCGGTGGCCACACGCACGTGCTCTCTCGCTGGGGCTTGATGGATTTGCTCCCGAAGAATTTACGCATGATTCATGGCCCAGGTTGCCCTGTGTGCGTGCTCCCGATTGGCCGTATTGATATGGCCATGAAGCTCGCTCGCGACGAAGGCATGATTTTGTGCACCTACGCCGATACGATGCGCGTTCCAGCCGGTCACGGTATGTCGCTCTTTAAAGCAAAAGCCGAAGGTGCTGACATCCGCATGATCTATTCCCCAATGGACGCCATCAAAGTCGCCCGCGAAAACCCAGACCGTCAGGTCGTCTTCTTTGCGATTGGCTTTGAAACGACGACGCCTCCCACCGCAGTGGCTCTCAAGATTGCTGAGCGCGAAAACCTTCAGAACTTTAGCGTTTTCTGCAACCACGTGTTGACCCCCGCTGCCATGAACCACATCTTGGAAAGCGCCAAGGTGCGTTCTGCCGCGCCTGTGTTGGACGGTTTGGTGGGTCCTGCGCACGTCTCTTGCGTGATTGGCTCTAACGCCTATCGCCCCTTCGCCACTGACTGGAAGATGCCTGTGGTGATCGCTGGGTTTGAACCCTTGGATATGTTGATGGCCATCTTGATGCTTGTGCGCCAGGTCAACGACGGTCGTCATGAAGTTGAAAACGAATTCACTCGTGCCGTGATCCCTGAAGGCAACGTCAAAGCGCAGGAACTCTGCGACGAAGTCTTTGAAATTCGCGACACGTTCGAGTGGCGTGGCTTGGGCCCTGTGCCCACCTCGGCTCTTAAACTCACCGAAAAATATGCCAAATTTGACGCAGAGAAGCGCTTCAATATGGTAGAAGAACCCATGGACGACAACAAAGCTTGCGCCTGTGGGGAAATTCTTCGTGGTGAAAAAGAACCACGCGACTGCAAGCTCTTTGGTAAGGTCTGCAATCCTTCCCGTCCGATCGGGGCTTGTATGGTTTCGAGCGAAGGCGCTTGCGCTGCTGCTTACACCTATGAACGTCGCTCTGTGGTGGCTATGCCTAAGTCGACTCGTACCGACGCCTCTTCTTCCCAACCCTAAAGGACTCTAATAAATGTGCCAAGATACCTATTTACGCCCGCTTGACCTCAAGAAAGGTGCTGTGGATATGACCCACGGTGCTGGTGGTCTCGCGACCGCGCAAATGATCGAAGAAATTTTTGCTAAGCACTTCACTAACCAGTGGTTAGATGAAGGGCACGACGGGGCGGTGCTCCCTCCGATCACCCACCCTGTTGCCGTGAGCTGTGATGCGCACGTCGTGAAGCCCTTGATTTTCCCGGGCGGCGATATTGGTCGCTTAGCTGTGGCGGGAACGGTCAACGACGTCGCTATGTGTGGCGCAAAGCCCCTTTATATTGCTGCAACTTTCATTCTTGAAGAAGGCTTCCCCTTGGGTGAGCTCGATACCATCGTCGCTAGTATGGCCAAGACCGCTGCTGAAGCCGGTGTGGCGATTGTGACGGGCGACACCAAAGTGGTGGAACGCGGGCACGGTGACGGTCTTTACATCACCACGACTGGCGTGGGCGAAAAGATTACCGACAAGGTGATCTCGGGTCGTCAGGCGAAGGCAGGCGACGCGATTCTCGTCTCTGGCTCCATGGGTGACCATGGGATGGCCATTCTCTCGCACCGCGAAGGGATGACCTTTGGCTCGCAGTTAATGAGTGACTGCGCTCCACTCGCTCAGATGGTCGCCAACGTTTTGAAGGCTGCGCCCAATACGCATGTGTTGCGTGATCCGACGCGCGGTGGCTTAGCGACAACGTTAAATGAAATCGCTAACCAGAGTAACGTCGGCATCCTGCTCTCTGAGAGCGATATTCCCGTGAAGCCCGATGTGCAGGCTGCCTGCGAATTCTTAGGGCTCGATCCGCTTTATGTAGCAAATGAAGGCAAATTGATCGTGATTTGCCCCGCAGAAGAAGCAGAAGCCGCCCTCAACGCGATGCGTAACTCTCCCTATGGGGAAGGCGCTCAGCAGGTGGGGGTGGTCGTGACAGACGATTCTGTCGCGCCAGGCTACGTCGAAATGACCACGTTAATGGGTGGTCGTCGTATGGTCGACTGGCTCACGGGTGAACAGCTCCCCCGTATCTGCTAAGACACCTTCTACCCTATCCTCAAAAGCTCGTTGTGGAACATCTTCCCAACGAGCTTTTTTCTTTTCAGCTCTCTTACGAGAAAAAAGTGCTTTCATGACATTTAAAGAGCGCCTTTTCGTCGCAAAAAAGCCACGCTAATAGGAAAAAGCGAATGATCGAAAACTGAACAAATCACCATTTCTTTGATTTTAATCAGTCTTTTTTAATTTTCTTTTTTGGGAAATCCTTCTCTCGCAAAGCCCTCAAATAATTTCAAAATTTTTCATAAACTAGGGTTTTTCCGTAGTGACAACCCCGCCTAAAG
Source organism: uncultured Sutterella sp. (assembly GCA_905197905.1). GTDB lineage: Bacteria > Pseudomonadota > Gammaproteobacteria > Burkholderiales > Burkholderiaceae_F > Sutterella. The sequence goes on from CAJKAP010000014.1 coordinate 49,136, forward strand.
CCCTATTTTTATGCTTTTCAGCGCAAATGTTTAATTTTTCTTATTTAAAATTAAGTGTTTCTACGTACTTTTTAAGAATTTCTTTCCGCGCATTTTCGGGGTTAGGTCTTTATGGGTAAACCTTTAGACCTATGGAAAGTCCTCTCGCAGATCGCTATATTCCCTCTCAATACCGCTCTAATGCGTGAAATTGCACGACTTTTAAGTGCACTCTCCGCGGAAAACGGTGCTATTCTTAATGGTGTCGGAAGAAGTTTCTAAACCGACCCTCGGTTTTGTCCGAATCCACTGGGCGATCAACCAAAAATTGCTCAGTGCTCGGTCTTAGTCTATGAGAGAGATTTTTTCTCCCTTATGTCCTCCCGTGAACGCTCATTGAGGGGTGTTACGGTTTTTTTGGAGCTTAATATGAACAAGTCTGAATTCATTGATGCCATCGCTGCCAAGGTTGGTATGCCGAAGTCTCAAGTCGCCAAGTTTATCGACGCCTACAACGAAACCGTTGTTAAGACCGTCGCTAAGGGCCAGGATGTCCGTTTGATCGGTTTCGGTACCTTCGCAGTTACCAAGCGCGCTGCCCGTACGGGTCGCAATCCTCAGACTGGCGCCACGATCAAGATCGCTGCCTCCAAGGCTCCGAAGTTCACCCCGGGTGCTCAGTTCCGCGCTGCTGTTAAGCGCTAATATGCGAGTGTGCTTGAGTGGGTACGCCTTCTCAAGCTCTGCTCTACAAACAGCGTCCTTAAGACTCGTTTCTTGAGGACGTTGTTTTTTTGTCTGTTAAGCCACTCGCCTCCCCTTCTTCTTGTCAGAAGCGCACGCTCTTTGCTAGACTTTCTGCACTGAGTTTAAAGAAAAACTCACTTCCCATTAACGCTTTGCGAACCACACTCCCATGCTCACCTTGCTCATCAACCTTGACCGTGCTCCTGGACGCCTGAAAAAGTCCACCGCGCGCTTAAATGAATGGAAGATCCCTTTCACCCGTTTGCCAGGGTGTGATGGACGTGCAATGAGTCCAGAGGAACTTGCACGTTATCGCCAGCCTTACGCCGAACGTGAGTATTTCTTGAAGGACCTTACTGCGGGTGAGATTGGTTGCATGATGAGTCATGTGAAGGCGTGGCAAACGCTCGTCGATAGTCACCACGAATGGGCCTGTATTCTCGAAGACGACTTTGCGTTTATTCGCGATCCTCGTCCCTATCTCTTGTCGACGGATTGGATCCCTGAAGGCGTGAAACTCGTACAGCTTGCTAAAGAAACGACGGACCCAAGAAAAGTGCGTTGTGAGCCCGATATCATTCCGCTCAAGACGGGTGACCGATTGATGGTACTCTGGGAAGGGATTGATGGCGGCGCACGTGGCTACTTTATCCATCGAGACGTGGCAGAGTACTTAGTCAAAGCGAATACACCACATTTCTTTGCACCGTCGGACGATGCGCTCTTTTCGCACGCGAGTCCAATGCGTCAGCACTTTGCCCCGTGGTCTTTGTCCCCTGCCCTCATCTACTCAGAAGATGAAGGGGTCTCCTGCATCGGGGGTGAAAAGGGTCACGTGAAAACAAGTTTCTGGCGTGGCCCGGGGCAATACTTAACACGCAAGAAGATTAATCTCCTCACGAAGATTAAAGCGCGCTACCAGTGCGTGCCAGAGACGCGCTAACAGCCTCTAAAACGAAACGGTGTACCGAAAGACTCGATACACCGTTTAGCGTTTTAAGAAGCGCTTAGAAAAGCGCAATGAGTTTTTCAACAGCCTCGTCTGTCGTCGCCCAGCTCGTCACGATACGCACAATGACGTGCTCTTCGTCTAAGCGACCCCAATTCCCAACGACGGCGCCCGCCGAAATACGGCGGTACTCTTCGTCCGTCAAGACCAAAAAGAGCATATTAGTTTCAAAGGGGATGTAAAACTTGAGGCCCTTCGCTTTGGCGGCGTCAGCGATCTTTTTCGCTTGCCCGTGTGCATGAGCGCCAAGCTTCAAGTAGAGATCGTTTTCCATCAGTGCCGTGTACTGGAGGCCCAATAAACGTCCTTTGGCGAGCATCGCGCCCGCTTGCTTCATCGTCGTTCTAAAGTGTGGCAGAACGCTCTTATTCTTCGCGACAACCGCTTCCCCAAAGAGGCACCCTACCTTCGTCCCACCAATGTAGAAAACGTCGGCTAAGCGTGTGATATCCTGCAAAGTCACATCAGTATTGCTGCTTGCTAACCCATAGGCCAAGCGTGCTCCATCGATAAAGAGCGGGAGCTGGTAGCTCTGGCAAATCGCCGAAATGGCTTCAAGCTCTTCTAAGGTGTAGAGCGTGCCGTACTCTGTCGGGTGCGAGATGTAGACGGCACCCGCCTGCATCAACTGATCGTAGGCATGATCTGACTGGTAGTGGCAAAGGAAATTGAGGAGGTTCTCTGCGGTCATTTTGCCGTTCACACCAGGCATGGTGAGCACTTTGTGACCAGAGGCTTCAATTGCGCCGCCTTCGTGCCCCGTGATGTGACCAGAGGTGACACTCACCACCGCTTCATAGTTGCGAAGAATCGCACGAATGACGGTCGAATTCGTCTGCGTCCCGCCCACTAAGAAATGGACGTCTGCTTCCGGATTTCCCGTTGCCTCAACGATTAAAGAGCGCGCCTTTTCGCACCACGCGTCTTCCCCATAGCCCGGCGTCTGGGTGAGATTGGTCTCATTTAATAACTTCAAAATCTCTGGCGCACAGCCTTCGAGATAGTCTGATTGGAAATACAGCATGACGTTTGTCCTTTTGTGGATCGGCGCACGAGCAAACAGTGCTTTTTGCGCTCTTAATCTTTCAATATTAATGGTCATAAGCGAAACTGCGCCTCAAGGATTTCCCTAAGGTGAGGCTCGTGACAGTGCGCTTTTCGTGCTATTCTTTTTGACGTTCTTGCTGATTTTTCCTTGCGGATTTTCCACTATGCCAACCAATCTCGTTAAAAAGGTCGCCGCCATTCACGATATGTGCGGTGCGGGGCGCGTCTCCTTGACCGCCGTGATCCCTGTGCTATCAGCGATGGGGATTGAAGCCTGTCCGCTCCCTACAGCCCTTCTTTCCAACCATACCCAGTATCCGAGCTTTTCCTTCTTGGACTTAACGGACAATATGGTGGCAATGATTAACGAGTGGAAAACGCTCGATATTCGTTTTGATGCGATTTATTCGGGCTTTTTAGGCTCTACGCGTCAGATTGATATCGTGGCCAACTTTATCGCCGATTTCCGCCGTGATGAAACGCTCGTTGTCGTGGACCCGGTGTTGGGAGACAATGGAAAACTCTATGCGACCTTTGACGACTCGATGGTTGAAGGGATGCGCCGCTTGGTGAATTCAGCTGACGTCATTACGCCAAACCTCACCGAGGCGTTTGCCCTTCTGGGGCGTCCCTATCAGACGACCCTAACCGAGACAGAACTCAAGACGATTCTGAAAGACTTGGCCGCCATGGGACCCAAGACGGTGATTATCACGAGTGTCCCGATTGAAGGCGATGCGCAGCACACCAGTGTTGCCGCCTACTCGACCGAAACGGATCGCTTCTGGCGCGTCACTTGCCAATATATGCCGGCGCACTATCCCGGAACGGGCGACACATTTACGAGCGTGCTCACAGGAGCCCTCTTGCAAGGCGAAAGTCTCCCGATGGCAATTGACCGCGCAGCGCAATTTATTCTTCAGGGGATTCGCGCAACCTTTGGGTATCGCTACGATCCGCGAGAAGGTGTTCTTCTCGAGCGCGTGCTCCCTAGCCTCTCTGAGCCCTTGAAGACCAGTACTTATGAGTGGTTCTAAGGCTGGTGAAGAAGCTTTTTTCGCTATACTAGAGCGCGGTGACGAATGAGCCACTTGCGCTCTTTTTTGCTTTTTCTTTTTTGAGGTTTTTCATGACCGAATCCACGGCTCCTACCAATACGCTTCTTGGCAAAACGACTGAATACTTGGAAACGTATCGCCCAGACCTCTTAACGCCGATTCCTCGTGCGCTGGGGCGTGGTGCGCTGCGTGCGGATATCCCCTTTCAAGGCGTGGATATCTGGCGTCTTTATGAAGTGACCTGGTTAAATGAATATGGCCTCCCTCAAGTGGCTACTGGGGAAATTGAAGTCTTAACGGCAAGCCCCAATATTGTGGAATCGAAGTCTTTAAAGCTCTACATTGGGAGCTTCACGCAGAGCGTGTTCCCAAGCCTTGAAACGGTCTCCAATATCATTGCGCGCGACGTGGGCGCTGTGATTGGCTCGCCCGTCAATGTACGCCTTACCGCCATGGGCGACTGGAATCAGCCAGCGGTGGACTTTGTCGGGACCGTGCTTGAAAAAGAACCCCAAGGCGATCGTCTCTTTAAAGACTACGATGTGAATCCTGATTTGCTCGCGCTTGACACGACAAAGTCCCAGGACGTCACAGAAACGCTTGTGACGCACGTTCTGCGCTCTCGTTGCCCTGTGACTGGACAACCTGACTTTGCGAGCGTACGCATTGATTACACGGGTCCTGCGATTGATCATTCTGCGCTTCTTGCCTACTTGGTGAGTTTCCGTCGCCATCAGGGATTCCATGAGCAGTGTGTGGAGATGATCTACACCGATATCATGGCGCGCTTAGCACCTAAAGAACTTTCTGTCTACGGGGCCTTTACGCGTCGCGGGGGGATTGATATTTCGCCCTTCCGCAGTAACGTGACAGGACGACCTGACGCGATTGTGCGAGTATCCCGTCAGTAAAGTCTTCTAAACGATAGCAGGATGCGCTAGCAAATCTCGTATGTATTGAAAAAAGGGAGGCCTGTCCTCCCTTTTTTTATCCCTGCGTTTCTAAGGTCTAAGCGGTCATTGACGCAACATCCACTCGTCAAATCTCTTTCTCATTGTCCTGAAAAAAGCACGCTTTGTCGTTTCCCTGAAAAATATCCCGTTTTAATAGGTCTATAATACCCAGATAATTCTCCTTAGAGTGCTCTGACTATTTAGCCTCAGCGCTTTGTGTATGACCGCGAAGCATGTAGCAAAAATATTGACGATATGCTTCTTAAGCCTCTGAGAGACTTCTCTCCTCTTGCAAAGCGTTTTCACGCAGATCTCTCTAAGACAACAAAATGAAAACCTTGGAGACTACTATGTTGAAGACCTTTAGAAAAACTACGCTCTCTCTTGCCATCGGCGCTAGTGTTTTAGCGCTTTTTAACGCTCAAACCGTTCGCGCTGAAGATATTGTTGTTGATCAGAAGGACGCGCAATATAGCCGCAATATTGAAGCTTTGGATGGCTCTTCTATTAAAGCGACATTTTCTGGCGAAAATGCAACCTTTACGGGGGTGGCGACGATGGGATCTGGCGTACATCTCGGCCCTGACACGCCTATCTCTTCTGCTGAATTGATTTTTAGTGGAAAAGGAAGTGGTATCAACAATCCTGATGCCACTCTAGCTAACCTCATCGTCTACTCAGCCGGCGCGATGAAGGCCACTTTTTCAGGCGAAAATACCCAATTTATCGGTGAGAGTCAGAACCAGCGTTTAATGACGCTTGACTTGCAAAACCATACTGTCTGGAAAGGTGATGTCATAACAGGTGATCTCAGTAGCGTTGCCGAATCTGATCTAGAACACAAACGACCTCTTAATGAATTATGGTCTATTGAATTTCAAGCCAACCTTGCCAATGGCTCTAATTGGACTGGCGATCTCACCGCAGAGTCTGGCAAAACCACGATCTCTCTAGATAATTCTCAGTGGTCTGGCGATGTGGAAAGCATTCATTTCGACCACTTTTATCACATTGCCTCGCTTGACCAGGACGACTTTTCTACCACCATCGCGCTTGACAATCAATCCTCTTGGAAAGGCGCTTTAAGCCTTTCTGATGGCGAAGTTAATGTCAATCTCGCTAACAACTCCAAGTGGGAAGGAAATGCCACGGTGATCCATGGCGAAGCAAATATCACGCTCGATCATGCTAATTGGACAGGTGACGCGTTGCTCTCACAAGTCAATAAACCAACCATGGATAATGAAGAGCGCAGATATGGTCTTCTATATCCTAAAGCTTTCCAAGCTCAAGAAAATTTAGCGGTTACAATCACGCATTCCAAAGGCGAAAAAATCGAGGTCAATTTGAAGAATAATGCGCAATGGAAGGGCAATCTTACGGCTAACCTCGGTACTGCCAAACTCACTATGGACAGTAGCCAATTCGATGGCAATATCGTTGTCGCCTCGGAAAAAGAAACGGCTGAAACCTGGGCAGAGTTTCTCGAAAGCATGGACAACCAATTGGACTCTGGCCTCATGCCAAATACCCCTGAGGGTGTCGAGAAATACTATCAGCTTCTCAAGGACGCCCTTGGTCTCAAAGAAGCCGCAGATCTTCGCACCTTTGAAGGCAAGCTTGTGGATAGCGAAATCAAGAATTCCACTTGGAACGGCAACTTAGAAGTGAGTGCGGGCTCGGCTGACCTGAAACTCACCTCCGCTTCTACGTGGACGGGTGACGCCAAGCTCACGGGTGGCGAAACTACCTTAGCGCTTGACTCCTCCACTTGGACTGGCGACTTCACGGATAAGTCCGCCAAGAGTTTCACGCTTAAAAATTCTGCGTGGAAGCTCACTAAAGACAACACCATTGATAGCATTGTCGCGGATAGTGGCTCGGCGATCTTCTTAGAAGGCGCACCTAAGACACTCACTGTGAAGAATATGGATAGCTCGGCCACCTTCGTGCTTGATTTGCAGTACGCAGGTGACGATGTCGCCAACTACCGTGGAGCTAATGGTAGCGACTATATTTTGGTGACCGACTCTGCGAAAGGCTCAAGCCGCATCGTGGCAACGCCAGAAAGCAACCTCTCAGGCCTCACTGCAGGTCACAAGCTCTACTTTGCCACGACGCCAGCGGGCGACGCCTCGTTTAACGTCACCTCCTCCGTTTCGCAGTATGTGACGAATTCGACGAAGCTCTATAACCTCCTCACCACATACGACGTGAAGAGCGACACGGATGCAACAGCAGACTATTCTGGCTCGAAGAACTGGTACTTGACACTCAACAAAAAGGAAGAACAGCCTAATGAAAACGCGCACGTCCCAGGTGCTGCCTATCGCGCTGTTGTGGCACTTTGGCGTGACAACGATACGCTCTTAAAGCGTTTGGGTGAATTGCACGAAAACGCGCTTGATAACGGTGCTTGGGTGCGTCTCACCAACCGCAAGATTAAACACTCTGGCTACGAAAATGAGGGGCGTTTCACTGGCGTGCAATTAGGTTACGATCGCAAGCTCAATACCGCGACGCAAGGCGATTGGCTCTTGGGCGCTGCCTTTGCACACTCCTCTGGCAAACCAGAATATGGTGACGGTGAAGGCGACGGTAAGTTAGAGAGCAACGACGTAACGGTCTACGCCACCAACTTGCGTGACAATGGCCAAACGATTGACATTGTGGGTCGCATTGGCCGCTTGGATTCTGACTTCACCACTGCTTTAGGTGACAAGGCAGACTTCAAGAACTGGGCTGCTAGCCTTGGTGTGGAATACGGAAAGAAGTGGATCTTTGGGGAACATTTCTCCGTTGAACCGCAGGCACAATTAACGTACCACTACATCTGGGGAGACGATTTCACGACGTGTAACGGCATTAAGGTAACGCAGTCGAGCACTGATAGCCTTGTAGGTCGCTTAGGCGTTGTCGCGGGATTTGATTGGGCGCGACGCGACGACTATGCTGGTCGTGTTTACGCGAAGGCTTCTGTCTTGCATGACTTCTTGGGCGATGTGGATAACACGCTCTCGCAGGATGTGGTGTACACCGACAACCAAAGTTTAGGCGACACCTGGTATGTGGTAGGCATTGGCACTAACGTCAAAGTTGGCAAAGCCTGGAGCCTCTACCTTGATGCTGAGACGAGCCTCAACGCACAAGTCAAAACTAAGTACAACCTGAATGCTGGCGTGCGCTACGCGTTCTAAAAAACGCTAGATAAATGCAGGGGAGGAAAATCCTTTTCCTCCCCTCTTCTTTTGTGCGTTTGCGCGTCTTTCCTTCGCGCTTGTTCTTAGACAATTTCTCGTGAAGTAGCGGGCGCTTCAAACCGTACCACCGCGCCCGTTGGTTTTTTAGATGCAATTTCTTCTTCTATTAAATGCTTATTAAACAGAAACATTGAACGTTCACACTCACGAATAAAAAATAACGCGTAAACCTTAACTTTGAACTTTCACATCATTTTTAGTAGAGCGTACTTAAACTTTTGAAATTGCTTCTACGGAAAAGCGATTTATTCCACGAGAAACTTTTGCGTTTGATTGTGCGTATCGAGTGCGAGCTGCAAAGCGAGAATTTCATTGCTGATCGCGTCGTATTCTGCTTTCACCGCGTCTTGATCAAAATTGATATAGCGGTATTCGGGTACGGCGTTTTTGCCGTAACCACTCGATTCCACACGCGTTTTGGGAAGCGCTTTTCGCATCACGTCGAGCGTCGATTTGCGGCGATTCAACTGCGCCATACGCACTAAAATCATATCGATGGTCATCAGCTCGTCGCCCACCTGCACTTTTGAGGTGGCATTGTGCAAATTAAGCGCATGCTTGAGCTTCAAAATCTTCTCATCGATTTCCGCGAGCGTCTTGGAGACTTTTTCAAAATCATATTCAGGAATCACCGGTTCTTCGTTGTTTGCTGCCACGTAGAAGCGCGCGTTGCTTTCATAGTCGAGCCAATATTCCTTGTCTTCCTCTAAGCTTTTGATCATCTTGTTGGCGATGGCAGAGGTCACTTCTTTTTCATTTTCATTGAGTAATTTGTTTTCCATTTTCTGTCTCCTTAATCATTACTTTGCTCTCCGCTAATCAGTGCGGAAATTCTCAGTTTTCAAAGTTAAAACCAAGTATAGCCCGAGACGTTCTCCAAAGGCTAGAAAGAGCAAAGAGAGGAGCGGGGTTTCCCACTTTTCCCTGTCAGGCTCTTTTGACAGAGGTTGATAAAGCGTTGGCGCTAAAAAAATATTTTCTTTAAGGATTTTTTGTGTTATAGTTCAGCGTTTTGACGATGTTTTGACGTGATACCGAAGTCCCTCGGTCCTCGAGAGCTTTCGGTATCTGACCAAAAGGCAGACCTTCCCACCCTCACTCCTTTTTCAAAGCGTGTCCACCCATAAAAAGCCACTGTTGAGGCAGTGGAACTCTTAGGGGCGAACTATGCCTAAAAAATTTAACCTATCTCCTCTTGCTATCGAATTAGGAGCCGTTCTTTTTGCCCTCTCCCATTCTTCTTATCTCTATGCCAACACGCCTGTTGAAGTAGATCAATTGGAAGACAAAATCATTAGTTCACACGCAGATGAACGTACTGATGGCGATTTATCGAGCTACGAAGAACCGTTCAAAAAATCATGAACAAATCTGTACATGACCTTTCTTATTTTCTTTTCGCTCTGATTTTGTAGCGACTTCTTATTCAGGAAACGGTGATTTTCCCAAAGGTTGCTACTCTTTCAGTCCTGCCGAGTACGGTTACGAAGGCTGAGCCCCCGCCCGGCGATGGCCATGTCCTACTCTATCTTCACCACCAGATATCGTAAAACGGCGTTTTTATGCTAATCCCCTCGGTATATGCCACGTGCCCGCATTTTGTGTAGTTAGCGCCATTAAGTTTTGGTTTTAATGGGGGCGGATCTGTGCCGTAAATACTAAGTTGATCTTCTATATCTATAATAAAAACTATCGATATGGATTGATCTCATAGCTATTTAAAAACTATGAGGATCTTTATATTATACACAAACATTAAGATAATGCAAATTTTTTAGCGGTTTGCGCTTTTTTCATCCCACGGTTCTCGCTACTTCGTCTTCTTAGCGATCTCTTCCCTGATTTTACGCACCTCTGAAGGGGACGCATCAAGAGGAATATCCTCTGTAAGATGAGCTGTGCCCCGAATGTTTTTAGCTGCATTAACATCAGCGTGAGCTTCAAAACCACATTTCAAACACTTGAACTTCTCTCCATGACGATTGCCCTTCTCAATATGGCCACAGCAAGAGCACATCTGTGAGGTATAGGCTGGGTTCACTTTGGAAAGTTCCACGTTATAAAACGCACATTTTTCTTCGATCACTCTCGCGATGTAACCATGTACCCAATAAGATAAACGGCGATTGGTTCTTTTGCCCATTCCGCCTACTTGCACACCACTCAAATTTTCCATGATGATTCTATTAACCGGGACTTTTTGACCCACAAACATCTTGTTGGTTGCTCTACCGACAAAGTTCACA
>CAJKAP010000015.1 GCA_905197905.1 uncultured Sutterella sp.
GAACAGCCCGGATTTACCGGGCTGTTACATTTTGAAACAGGCTGCGTTCGCCGTGGGTGCTAATGGCAAAGCTGGCAAATTGATTGTTCAAGAAGCTGTCAACCGTGGCTACGATGTCACGGCGATTGTGCGTAGCGAAAATAAGAGCGCCGCACAGCATGTGATTGAAAAAGATCTCTTCCAATTAACGAAAGACGACCTCGCCCCATTTGATGTGGTCATTACGGCTTTTTCTGCCTGGACGCCTGAAACGCTCCCGCAACACAGCACCTCTTTGATGCACCTCTCTGACCTTTTGAGTGGCACGGATAAGCGCCTTCTCGTCGTGGGCGGTGCTGGAAGCCTCTACGTCGACAAAGAACACAAAGTGCGTTTAATCGACACGCCCGACTTCCCGGATGCTTATAAGCCGATTGCTGGCGCTATGGCCGAAGGCCTGGAGCTACTTCGTAAGCGTGAAGACGTCAAGTGGACTTATGTGAGCCCTGCGGCTGAATTCGTGGCAGATGGTCCTCGCACGGGCTCCTATCTCTTGGGTGGCGAAGAATTCTTCGTGAATGATGAAGGTCAAAGCATCATTAGTTACGCGGACTACGCCATCGCCATGGTGGACGAAGCCACGCGTGGTCACTTCATTCAAGAGCGCATCAGCGTCATTGGTGAGTGATTCTAATTCTTGCTAAGCTCAACGATAAGAAAGGCTCATTTTTTCGAGCCTTTCTTTTTATTCACTAAAGAAAACAAGCATGGATCAGTTAGACCGACTCACCTACTTGATTGACTATTTGAAAGCGGAAACGCCACGCTACAAAACACTGCGCGTGCCAGAGGCGATTGATGAGCAGAAAAAAGTTTTGCGCGCGATGATGAATGTGCGAAAACCTGCTCCTGTCTCAGAAGAATTTCTTCGCATTCAGGACGAATACTTAAAGGAAGAAGTCGCAGCGCGTGGCATTGTGGAACTTTCTAGCCTCACGCCTCGTGAAGGCACTCTCTACCTCTGGAAAGGCGACATGACGCGCCTGGCGGTTGATGCGGTGGTGAACGCCGCTAATAGCGAACTCTTAGGTTGCTTTATTCCGTGCCACAGCTGTATTGATAACGCGATTCACAGCTTTGCTGGCGTGAGCTTGCGACTTCTCTGCAACGATTTGATGACTAAGCAAGGCGCGCCAGAACCTTTGGGTCAAGCGAAAATCACGCCTGCCTACAACCTGCCCGCCAAATACGTGATTCACACCGTGGGACCACGTGTCGGGTTTGACGTGACAGAAGAGCAAAAAGAAGCGCTCGCGGGTTGCTATCGCTCTTCGCTCGAAATCGCCCATCAGTTTGGCGCAGAGTCTATTGCCTTTTGCTGTATTTCGACTGGCGTCTATCGTTTCCCGAACGACTTAGCAGCCGAGATTGCGATTCGCACCACCAAAGCCTTCCTCTCTGAGCACGCCTCTTCGATGAAGGTGGTTTTTAACGTCTACAAAGACATTGACTTTAAGATCTATGATGACCTTCTCGGAAAGTCTCAGCCTCGCGCGTGAGCGTATTGCGAGTGCTGAAGCGGTTTTGATTGGTGCGGGCGCGGGACTCTCTACTGCAGCGGGGCTTCAGTATGGGGGTGAGCGCTTTTTGCGTCTTTTTCCTGAGTACGCCAAAAAGTATGGCTTAAAAGACATGTATTCTGCGGGTTTCTATCCTTTTGAAACGCGAGAAGAATACTGGGCCTACTGGAGCCGGCACGTCTGGGTGAACCGTTATGAGTTTACGCCAGGCAGCGTCTATGCCACGTTACTTGGCCTTCTGAAAGAGAAAAACTACTTCGTGATCACCACGAATGTGGATCATGCCTTTCAAAAGGCAGGATTTCAAAAGGAGCGGCTTTTCTACACGCAAGGCGACTATGGTCTGATCCAATGTGCTCAGCCTTGCCACCAGAAAACGTACGATAACTTTGAAATCGTGAAAGCAATGGTGGAGCAACAGCATGATATGCGCGTGCCCACTAAGCTCATTCCGCACTGTCCCGTCTGCGGTGGCGAGATGACGATGAATTTGCGAATCGATGAGCGTTTTGTGCAAGATGATGGCTGGTACAAAGGAAGAGAGTGCTATGCGCAATTCTTGGAAGAGACCAAAGACACTTCACTCGTCTTCTTAGAGCTTGGCGTCGGTTTTAATACGCCAGGCATCATCAAGTATCCTTTCTGGCAGCTCTGCTTTGAAAGGAAAAAGAACACCTTGATTAGTCTCAATCTCGAAACTACTGAAGTACCGCGCGAGATTCGCGATCGCACGATTCTTTTGGAAGGTAATATTGGTGAAGGACTTAGAGCGCTCTCAGCATAGTTAGAAAAAAGCAAAAGAGCAGGATTGGATATAGCGTCCACCTGCTCTTCTTTTTTATACCTTTCTTTTCTCACCTCAACTGATGAAAGCGACTCACCATCAGGGCAAATAGTGCCGCCATGGCGGGTGGCATCGCGGTGAGTAACGCCACGGGAAAGCCTGGCAGCATCGTGAGCCAAATCAGTCCCCAGAACATGAGCCAAAGAAGGCTCCCACCCCACGCCCAAAGCCAGGGGAAGGGATTGAGAAGCGAGCGCAAGCGCGTGCGACGACTTTCGTTCGCCTCAATCAGCCAAATCACGAGCACAGGAAAAAGAAGCAGTCCTTCACAAACGAGCCCCCAAAAGCGCACCGAGATGAGCGTTAACTCTAAGCGCAAACTCTGCCAATAAGGGCCCTCAAAAGTGCGCTCCCAGGAGCGAGGAATTCTCACAAACAAATCTTGCGTGAGTCCCCTCTTCTCCTTCTTCTCGACCTCTAAGGCGTGCCCCCGCTCAGAGCGCCCTTTGAGAAAGTTCCCTGGCGCGGAGAGAAATGCCGTGAGGTGCTCTTCTGTGGCAAGAAGCGCCTTGGTGTGAAGCGTCTGAATGGAAACCACGCGTCCAAAGGCAGCGTCCCACTTGGCAATATCTTCTGAAACCACACGCGCCATCTCAGAGCGTGAATAATCCGCTGGCACCAAAAGAACGGTTGGGAGCGACGCGATGACGCCTACGAGCGCCACTGTACGGGCATAAAGCATCCTTTTTTCTCCTCTCGCCTCTTTAAGCCTCTGGCGTCGAATCAACCACTACGGGCATACGACCCTTGAAAATCTTGCCCCCAGCAATTGAAGCGAAAAATTCCCCATCGGGTAATTTACCGAGCATCTCTTGTGGGATAAGCGCTTCTCTTTTCGCTGAGCTCGTACGCGTAATCGAGGCTCTAAAGGTGGGCACAATTTCTGACATGGAAGCGCTCCCCAACGCCACGCCTTCACTCCAGACCATTGCTGCGCCAAAGGTTTCGAGCACAAATTCTTGCGTCTCCCCATCCTTGGTGCGAAGCGCAATCAGATTATTAAAGTTCCCCAACGCTTGGAGCGCACGACAATTTTCCCCTAGCGCTGCGGTTAAATCCGCCACGGTTTGCATGGCTGCGGTGACGTGCACCCCCGCTTCCATCCCTTTGTTGAGGAGTTCAATCATGGGCTGATTAATGACGTTGGCAGTCTCATCGACAAAAAGCGAGATGCGAGGCGCAGAGCGCCCCGAAGTGCCTCGGTTGTAGCGCTTCCCTGTGTAGGAGGTGAGGTCCGAGAGGAGCAGATTCCCCAGTGCCCCAGCAATCACTCGGTCTGGTAGCGCATCTAGCCCAAGGTAGAGCACGTCGCCCGCCTCTAAGACACGCTCAAGCGTTACCACTGGACGCGTATCGTCTTCGTCCATGGGATCGGGCGAAAGCATATCGCTAAGACTCCCTGTAGTGAGCATTGCCAGGATCGGTTGCAGGCTCGCCGTAATCTTGGCGTAGTGATCACGATTGTGGCGGTAAACCGCTAAGAGCGGATGAATCACTTCGGGACCAGGACCACGCAAGGCTTCGGCGTAAAGCGACTCCCAGAATTCCGCGAGTTTTTGCACTTCAGCAATGGGATAGCCCAGACGGTTTTCTGTGGGGTATGGCATCGCTTTAAATTGCTCCTCCCAATCGCGAGGACCACGCTCGTCGAGATCTTTTTTCATCGCACGAAGAAGCAAATTCTCCATTCCTCCTTCGAGAAGATGGCGCAATTTCACGAGTGTCGGTTTTTCGGTGAGGTAAAAAAGCCCATTCACGAGCACATTCACCGCACTCCAAGCAAAATCATTAAAAATCCCTTGGTCTGGCGGCAACATCGCCGTTAAACGCGAAGCGATTTCGCTGGGTCTCGACCAGCTCCCCAAGGGGTCTAAGCGCACACTTTCTTCGGGAAACGCGGGATGAAATTCCCAAGGCGCACGTCGCCCAGCTTTTTGACAAGCGGTACGAATGGCGGAGCGCAAGCGCTTTGAGGATTTCGGATCGATCACAATCACTGCCTCTTGGCGGAAAATCGCTTGCGTAATGAGGTTCGTGAGCATCACACCTTTCCCTGACTGGGTTGTGCCGACAATAATCGTGCCACCACCCAGACTTTTAATGGGATGCGTAATCGTCTCTTCCGCTTTAAGCCCGACACCATGAAGTAATGGCGTCCCAATGGCCGAGGCGGCTAGCGCGGGTGGATAGCGGTAAGCCCTTCTCACCCAGTCTGGTACGCGTAGGCTCTTCACGGGTAAATCCGCCAGTTGGTAGAGGGCGCGAGTTTTCTCCGCTTCCCAAGGGAACCCCTCGCCCAGATAAAGCGAGGTGATCTCGCGTCCAAGCTTTTCGATGCGAGCGCGATCCTCTCTGCCCGCTAAGAGTACTGTCTCCACGGTGTCGCTTCGCATGCCACGCACGGACGTGACTTCCCTCTTCGTTTTTTGTGGCAAAGGCGCCCTCGCCACTTTCTCCCAGAGCGCTTCAAAGCGCATATAGGTCATCGGCATGCCTGAGAGCGGTGCGCGTTCAGAAAAAGCACGAAGCATATCGCGAAGCCGCCAAAAAGCAAGCCCCACGAGCGTTGCCCCTACGCCAAGGCTCCAAGAAGCGCTAATGACGCCCATCCAGGCTGCGCCCACCATCGACATGGCTGCACGCTCAAGGTAGAAAAAGGGGGACGTGAACACATACTGCTCTCGCAACCACTGCGCCTCTGGAGCAGTTAAAACGTTGCGCCTCGTTAAAAAGCGCACTTGCGGCATTTTCACTAGCGAGCGACGCTCTGGATTCGGGAAAATGGCGCGAGACGTCGCTCGCTTTTCTGGCACTGGCGCTAGGGTTTGGGAGGGGACTTCAGCAGAAGCCCCTGCTCCTTTTTTAAGAGCGCTTTTGAGCATAAAAGCCATGGTCAAAAATGTCCTTTGAGTCAAATCTAATTAATCGAGAAAACACTGGCCCTTCACGCCCCAGTCTTCTTAGAGCCTAAGTGGCGCTTGGAACCAAAGTCGTTCGCCTCACTTAAAATGGCAACGGGAAGCTTCACGTCACGGTCTACGCCACAGTCTCGGTAGATAAAGGTGAGGAGATCTGCGCGAATGATGATGCCCGTCATCGTTGGGGTATAGAGATAGTCATCTACGCCCTTGAAATCTTCATACTGTTTGAATTGTGGTAGATAGGGAGAGAACTTCTCCTGGCAGTGCTCTGGCACCATCACATTCCAAAATGGCGTGTAGCGCACCATTTCTCGCGTTTGCGCTAATAAGCTATAGCCCGCGCGAGGCTCAATACGGCGCATCACGAGATAGTTCGAGAGTCCCTTGAAGTAGCGCTCGTTCACATGCGAAAAGAGTCCTTCTGGAATAAAGAGCCCCACGGGGGTCCACCAGACGCTAGTTTCCTTCGTCAAATTGATGCTTTCAATAAGCCCCACCAAGAGCGTTGGGAAAGAGCGACCAGTCCGAGGCTTCCAGAGAAACCCCTTGATTTCAGGCTTTCTAGGAGGCTTATTGACTTGACCCATAGCGCTCTCTTTCTTCTCCTCTTCAGGCACTCCGTTTGGCGCACGAAGAGAGAGTTCTGCTTTGGGAAGTTCGCGCGTTAGAAGCGACCTCACCACAAGGGCATGGATTTCGGTGTCGCCCGAGAGTTGCACCACTTCCACCCTGGCTAACGTTGGGTGCTCTGCACTTACCGTGAAAACTACTCTCCCCGTTTTATCACGCAGTAGAATCCCCTCAGTTGCTAAAATCTGCGCAACCATTTCGGGCTCCTCTGTGGCGTGAGAAAAAGCGTGCGCGAGCGCACGATCGTTCATGATGGAAGCGAGCGCCTCAGGCCAGCGAAGAAAATACCCGTCACGAGCAAGAATCAAAGGGGAACCACGACTATTGACGCGCCAAGCGGCATCTTGAATGCGCGTACGCATCACTAAGTCGGCAGCCTTGGCAAAGCCACTCAATAAAGGAAGTTGCCCTTCTCTTGCCGCACGCTCTTTGGCCTCCTGATCGTAGGCAATTTTGTGCCCGAGAGCGAGCGTTTGCGCAAACGTGCGCTCCATTGGGGTTTGGCCCACATGAAACTGCACCACATTTTCTAAAACGGATAAAACTGTTTCGCTCTTTTCAAGCACCACTTCTCGCAACCAGCCGCGAAGCTCTTTGGTGAGAAGTTGGTAGAGTAAATCAAGCGGCAATGTGCTTAGCGCTCTTGAATTCTCGTCTTGAGTCTCCCACGTGAGCGTAAAGCGTCGTCCACTCTCTCTTAAGCCAAAGGCGTAGGCACTCTCGTGCCCGGGGCTCAAATGCTCGGCAACCTTGGCTCTTTCGTTTCGACTCACAAGATGAATGCGAGAGAGCGCGCTCGCTTCATTAATTGCCGCGGCAACAGTGATCGCGACTCTTAGGCGCAGCATCCACGCATCGCGCTTCATGGCGGGTAAGTCTGAAGCAACAACGCGCGCATCAAGCACGGCAATCGTTGCGAGGGCGGTTTTGAGTGCCGCTTCCATCATCCCACCCTCTTCTCGCCAGAGTCCATTGGGCGAGAGAGGCAGCCCTTGAAGCGCCGCGGCAAGACGTAAAAGAAAGGGTTCGAGATAGTTTTCAAAAAGCACTCGGTTTCCAATCGCAACGCGTAAGCGATCGACCGACGGTTGATGTCGCTCCAGAATAAGCGCAGGATCAAGTGGCAGGAGAATCCCTTCGCCTCGCGCATCACTCATCCAAAGAGGTTCCCTATCGTCACCAAAGCGCACAGGGCGCGCGGCGGGCGTCGTGTCAGCCGCGTCAACCCTTCCCACCCAAGTGCGCGTGCGGGTCATTTCCCGGCGTAAAAGTTCGCTTGTCACTTCGCCTCGCTGAGGGCTAGGGAGCGCGGTGCGCACTTCCTTTCCCTCATGCGTACCCCAAAAACGCACGGCTTTAGGCTCAGCCGTGGGATCTTCTTTCCCACAAAGCCGAAGTCCTTGGCGCGAAAGATAGACGAGCGCCTCCCCTAGCGCACTTTTAAAAAGTGGCCAGACGGGCAGCATCCTTGTAGGTGCACTTTGGGATTGAGGAGAATTGAGCGCCTTCTCGTGAGGACGCTCTTTTTGGGTGGACATAGGAAAATGGTTGGTGGTTATTGGGTCAAATGGAAGACCGTAAGCGTCTTGGGAATTAAGGAAACGAGGCTCAAAAAAAATCCCCTTTTCCTTAACACTCAAGTGCTCTACGGCACTGGGACGCTGAGGAACTGGTAGAGAGCAAAAAAGGAAAATGTCCTTTTTTACTCACCTACCTGTTACTCAATCTAACTCGACTTCCCAGAAGACTTCTCTTGACCTCCAACATTTCACCTTCAGCAGAACTATGGCGCGTTGAGTGTCGCTTGAAGCGCTTTGAGAACTTTGGTGCATTCGCGTGGCAAATCTGCCACGGAAACGACCTTACCCTGAATCTTTCCTTTCGGAGTGGAATTCGGGCCAATTCCCAGCATCACTGTCGTGATGCCCAAGCTTTCACAAGCGGCAATCATCTCAGAGACAGGCTCCTCACGGAATGTGCCATCCGTAATCACAAAGATCACTTTACGGCTAGCCGTCTGCGTAACAAGACGCGAAGCGGCCCAATAAAGCGCTGGAATCATCGGCGTAGGACCCCGAGAAGGAATCCCAGCAATACGCGTGAGTACCGAAGCGGTACGCTCACCTGCTCTGCCGACAAGTCCAACCCCACGGCACGTAGGACCAGGGAAAAGCGCAAGCGCTGCTCTCGTTCGCCGCTGTGCATTGAGCGCTTCAAAAAGACGAAGCGCCACGACTTTGGCCATCGAGAAAGTTTGTCCAATCATCGATCCAGAGCTGTCAAGGAGCACCTCAACAGCCGTGTCTTTATCTTGGATAACGCGCTCTTTCTGGAAAAGGCGGTCTTCTTTTAAAGACACTTCCCAAAGATGCGTATCGTCCAATTCCCAACCTGTGGCGTCTGTGGTATCTAGCACCCTCACCCTCGCTTCCAAAGAAGCTTGGAATGCGCGTGAGAGCGCTCCGCTTCCTCTCCAGAAGTGAAGAAACTCAGCTTCACGTTCTTTGAGAATATCGGGCGTCATGCTCACCCCGTCATAGTCTCTGATCGAGATTGGCGTGAGCGAAGCATTAGAGATACTTTCAGGCATATCGTGCAAATTTTCAGGAGTGAGTAAAGCACGAAACTCGGTTTCACACTTTTCTTGAACGCCGGCACGATCCGCTTCGAGAAATTGACGGTAGGTTTCGGCCGCTTCACGCGCTTCGCTGTAGCCTTCTAAGTAAGGCACAACAGAAGCAGCGCGAGTGGGTTCACCATCCATCGAAAATAAAGAACCTTGTGCAATAGCGGCTCCACGAGCCATTCGGAGCGCATTTTCGGCGGAGCTAGGGTTACTCCACGCGTCATACTCTCCAATGTCTCGCTCACCCCTATGGAGCACAAGATCGAGTTTTTCAAACTCAGCGGTTTTCTCTTTTCCCCAACGGTGAATGAGTTCTCCGACCTTTTTCGCAAGTTGGTAAGACGCTTCGCTATTGGCTAGCGGATAGGCTTTTAAGACCATATCCCCTATCTTGTCGAAAAGCGCCTCCCCAAAGACACGTACCGCCTTCTCGCGAAGGGGGACGAGTCTGTGCACATACTGAGTAAACCCCAGTTCTTGCACTTCTAGCGAGAGGTATAACCAAGCTTCGAGCGCCGCTGCTGCATCCTTTTCTAGCACTTGATTCCAAAAAGCCAGTTTGGCTTTATCGTATGCATCAAAGAGCGCAGCGCGCCAAAGCAGGTAGCCCTCATAGTCTTCTGAACCCAAACTATCGATTCGGATATCTTCAAAGATATTGTAGAGTCGCTTCAAAATGCCCCTTGGGACACGTCGAGAGACTCGAAAGTCCGTATAAACCACGTGGTTACGCTCGTGGCAGCCATGTCCGTAAACATAAACGCTAGCGAGCGGACTCGTAAGATCAATCGGACCCAACCAAATCGATTTTCCATCCGTGCAGGGACTCTCCGTAAAGAACACCTTAATGCCTTCACGCCGACACATGGCTTGAAAAAGGAGCGGAGCCGCTTCTTGTATCACCATGCCAGGCGTGCTATTGGCTAAGCGCTTCACGGCACCTTGCGCATCCTGTGTGAGTTGCGCTCGATGGGCTCTGCGAGCCGCTCGAGCTGCTTCGAGTTCGGTGTATCGATTCGTTTTTCGCATTTTTCTCCTCCTTGCTGAAACTGCGTGAGCGTTAAGAAGCTACTTCGATGAGATCTGTAGCCCTTCACGCGGCAATTTCTGAGAGAGGAGCATTTTGCGCTTTCAAATCGGGCACCGTTTGCTCGCACGCCTTCGCTTCTTGATGGCGCTTACTGAGGACTTTTGAGCGAGAATCGCGCAAAAGCTCATCTAAGCGTCCCAAGGCAGTCAAGAGCAACGCTTCAATCGCCTCTTGTGAGACGGCATCAAGCGCTTCCGTGCAAGCCATACGAACCGCATCACGAATATCCCCTTCTGGCCCAAGACTGGGTTCAGTAGCGCGCTCGAGCAAAATCACCAGAAGGCGACGCAGAGCGCGGTGAGAAATCGCGATGTTTTTCGTCTCAAAGCCAATCGTGGAGGCATTGGCACGGCTACGAGAATCCGAAGCCGCGTGAGCCAATGCCGCTGCAACGCGAGAGACTACCTCTGGAGCGAAGTCACTAAGAAGCGTGCGGGGCACTTCCTTTAAAAGAAGTGCAGCCTCTTGCTGCTCAGTGAGCCCTTCAAGACGCATATGCCAGAAACGGTCAATGACGCTTCTATCTTGGAGCTGACGCCCAAAGAAGCCATCTTCGATCTCGGCATGACCACGGGTATTATCCGTAATGATCACGCGAGCTCGAGGATGCGGCACAATGCGCTCGCCAGTCGCTTCGCAATCGAGAACGGCCCCTTCAAGGATGTCGTTACACGAAACCCAAAGGTCTGCTGGCGCAGCACTAAACTCATTGATGAGAAGAACCCAGCCATGGCGCCAAGCCAAGGCAGCGGGTCCATCAACCCAATGCGTATTCCCATCGACCACACTCCAGTGTCCCAAGAGTTCACGGCGATCCATACGGGCGCGTGCCATCACAGAGACAACGGGAATATTGAGTCGAGAGCAAAACTGCAAGACGGTGGAGGTTTTACCACTTCCTGCCGGACCCGAGATATACAAGGGTTCATAACCTGCTGCACGCCACCAAAGGGATAGCTTGCGGTAGGTTTCGGTAGAAAAGTAGTGATGAGGATTTAACTGAGGAATACGAGTGCGTTCCTCAGCGCTGAGAGAGTCGAGTAGATAACCCTGGCAGTCGGCGTAGGCCATTTGAATCTGACCAAATTTGCGAGCCGAAACAGTGATGAGAGATTGACTAATCGTCATGGTGGTCTTCCTTTATAAAAAAAGAAAACCCCACGTGGACGCAAAACGCCCACGACCATCACTGATCCCGGGGATTTGCATCCCCGAGGGGTGTTAACAAACAAAAAATTGCGCCGAACATGAGGCAACCGGAGTGGATGCTGTTCGTGCATGCTTCAGAAAAAAAGCAGTAACGATTCTAGCACTAAGTTGTGAGAAAATGCCAACTCGCCTCTCCGCTTCTCCCCTCCTCGCTTTCCCTAGAGAGAACTCATTTTCTTTGATAAAGCACCGAGCTAGGTAAATCACTTTTTTAAATCAATTTAGAAATAATTCCCCTCTTGACCGCCATTTTGGGAGAGAATTTATTACAAAGTTATGGTAAATAATTTTCAATTTATTTCACTCAAAGTCGATTTTTCGTCAAATATCATCGAATTATTTGAAAAGTTAATCTGAATAATCGATTAAACACCTACTTTCGCTACTCTATGTAGGGCTTTGTTACGGGGGAGGTATTCATGAAAGGGTTTTGTGAGGAATGTAAGTTTTCTCCCCTTTTATTATCTCTTTAAAAAGCAAGATTTTCTATAAAAATCAATAAGTTATCACTTCTACTTCTCTCTTTTTCTTTGTCAGATCTCGAAATAACTCACGGAGAAATCTCACTTTTTAGCCCATTTTTTCGTTGTGTTTTTACCACAAAAATCCCCCTTTTTTGATTTAACTCGTGAATAATAGCTCTCGAACTCAGAAATTCAGTTTTCTCTTCTTGCTGAATTTCCTTTAAATAGACTCCTTTTTTAATTGAGGGATTTTCAATAATGAAAAAGTCTTTAATTGCCTTGGCCACTTTAGCTGCTGTGGGTACCGCAGCGCACGCCGCAAGCGTGACGCTCTACGGGACCGTGGATACAGGCTTAGCCTACAACTACAATAAGAGCGTGGATGCTGATGGGAACTCCACCACGAATCACTCTTACGGGATGGAATCAGGTCTTTTGAGCGCGAGCAAATTCGGGATCAAAGGTCTTGAAGAATTGGGTAACGGCTATTCGGTCGGCTTTAAGCTCGAAAATGGCTTTGGCTCGGATACGGGTAAATTCTCCGACTCCGATCGCCTCTTCTCTCGTGAAGCTGCGGTGACGCTTTATGGTCCTTTTGGTTCTTTGGCCGCTGGTCGTATGGGGGCATTGACCTCAGGGACGGGGACCTACGATATCTTCCAAGCTAACGGTGACGCGTTCGACGGCGGTGTGGGCAATATCGCGACGGGCTACTGGCACGATACTGGTCGCTGGGACAACATGCTGACCTACGCCACGCCTGACCTTGCCGGGTTCAAATTCTATGCTCAGTACTCTTTCGCAGGCGACGGATCTGAAGAAACCAACGAACGCAGTAACGATCGCTACTGGGCAGTGGGTGCGACCTATAACTACGGCAACCTTGGTTTAGTCGGTGTCGTGGACTCCATTAAGCGCAATAGCGCGGTGGGCTTGAGCGACAGCTACACCGTGAGCTTAGGTGGTCACTATGATATGGGCATTGCAACTCCCTTTATTGGTGTGCAGTACGGTCGCCACATGAGTGCCTTTGGCTTTGTGGGCTCGAGCTGGAGCTCCTGGTCTGAAGACATGAGTGCTGCGGACTTGAAGGGCTACGCTGCCTCTATCGGTTCTAACTTCGATTTGCCCACTGGCAAGTTGACTGCAAGCGTCTTCTATTCGCGCGCCAAGGGCGATGTGTATGAAGACAATGTGCTCTCGAGCACCATTGATAAGGGCGACACTTATGGCTTTGGTTTAGTCAACGCCTACCCGCTTAGCAAGCGCACGAAGATCTACGCTGGTGCGGGCTACGCCTACACGAAGACGAACTTCGCTAACGACACCACCACGAAGGAACATAATGCTGAAGTGGTCGTCGGCTTGAGCCATCAGTTCTAAGCCAAAACAAATAGGCATTCGTTTTCAGCGTTAACGAAACTGCCTCTCAGAGAAGCCTAGACGTGTAACAGCGCCTAGGCTTTTTGTTTCTATCTGTGAAAACGACAAAAGCGATAGTTTCTTTCAAAAAAGAGAAATCCTAGGGCTAACCCTATGTTTTCTCGGCGGTTTTTTCTTGTCGATTTATCCTCGACAAATAAGATATATCTCCTATGCGCTTTAATTCACGTGGTAATACCGTGTTGTTTTTTCACAACAAGTTGAAAATATCTTCTTCTTTGTGATTCAATACGTTTTAGTGCGCAAGCTTGGAAAGTCTTTGTTTCTCAAGGCTATGCGCCCGTCCACTCTCTCGGACGCAAGATAAACAAGATTTTCCCTTTAGTATTAAGGACTGAAAAAATGAAGAAGACATTGCTCGTTTGGGCCACGTTGGCCGCTACGGCTGGTGTTGCTCAGGCCGCTCACGTCACCCTCTACGGTGCCGCTGACCTCGGTCTCTCCTACCAGTATGAAAAAGTGAACAGCGACAAGGCTACCAACAAGTACGGCTTGGAAAGCGGTAACTTGGGTGCCTCCAAGTTCGGTTTGAAGGGCGAAGAAGAATTGGGCAACGGTTACGTTGTTGGCTTCAAGCTCGAAAATGGTTTCTCCGCTGACACGGGTCGTCTCGGTCAGGGTGACCGCCTCTTCGGCCGTGAAGCTCGCCTCTATGTGAACGGTGGCTTCGGTGAACTCTCCGCTGGTCGCATGGGCGCCCTCTCCTCTGGTGCTGGCTCCTACGACATCTTCCAGGCTTATGGCGACGTGTTTGACGGTGGTGTTAACACCATCGGCGCTGGCTACTGGAATGGTACCGACCGCTATGACAACACGATCACCTATGTGACGCCTGATCTCGCTGGCTTGAAGGTCTATGCTCAGTACAGCTTTGCTACCAACGGTCAGGAAGTTTCCGGTACCCGTAGCAACGATCGCTATTGGGGTGTCGGTGCCACGTACGACAACGGTCCTCTCGGCCTCGTCTTCGTGGTTGACTCCGTCCTTCCGAAGAACCCGGAAAATGGCTCCAGCCAGGATAGCTACACGATCAGCTTCGGTGGTAACTATGACTTCGGCGCCTTCAAGCCCTACTTCGGCGCTCAGTATGGTAAGCACCTCACCTCCTTCGGTTTCGTGAACTCTGATCTCCACGAAGACCTTGAAGACTTCTCCTTCAGCATCAAGCGTGGTTACGCTGTGAGCCTCGGCGCTGCCTTCCCGCTCACCTGCGGTACCCTCCAGGCTGGCGTCTTCTACGCTCACTCTGGCAACATCGAAGGTTCTGACGGCACGGTTGATGTCGCTGCTAACAAGGCTGATGCCTACGGTGTTGGCTTGGTCCACTCCTATCCGCTCAGCAAGCGTACCACCGTCTACTCTGGCGTTGGTTACAACTACGTCAAGGTTAAGGGCGTTGAAGCTGATGCCTACGATGATTCCAACTTCAAGAAGCAGTCCGCTCAGGTTCTCTTCGGTTTGAATCACACCTTCTAATCTTGGCATCGCCTAGTGCGATTGTGAAGATCTAGAACAAAGGACCTCTGTTTTCACAGAGGTCCTTTTTTTATCGCCCATCGCTCAACACTTAGCAATTCACTTCCCAGTCAATATGCGGAAAATTCGAAGTAAGGATTTCTTTTGCTGACCAACACATCACCTTAAGCAAATTCATTTGCTTTTCACCACACATAAAAAACCTATGAAGGTCAGGAAGATAAGCCAAAATATCAATCTGGTCAGGTTCTCTTTGGTGTCAACCATACCTTTTAATTTAGTCTCGCCTCGTACGATATTAAAGGCTTAATGTTGAAGGCCTCTGCTTATGGCAGAGGTCTTCTCATATGAGGAATCAATACTCAATTCCCATACTCATTACTGTCATTATTTCCTTTTTCATCACTAATCTGTTGCTTTATTGCAACAATTGACGCCAAGCTTCTCAAAAAGTGCTTCAATACCATCTGTCACGCCACTTTGCTTTGAGATTTCCTCACAAAGTGTGCGTCTCCTCTTTCCCTAAAAAAGACAACAAATATTCCTTTAAGGACATTCAAAAATGAAGAAGACTTTGCTCGTTTTGGCGACTTTGGCCGCTACAGCTGGTTTTGCTCAGGCCGCTAACGTGACGCTTTATGGCTCCGTTGACCTCGGGCTCTCCTACAAGTACAAGAACATCGACACCGTTGGTTCTACTCACCAGTATGGTCTTGAAAACGGTAACTTAGGTGCTTCTAAGTTCGGTTTGAAGGGCGAAGAAGAACTCGGTAACGGCTACGTTGCTGGCTTCAAGCTCGAAAACGGTTTCTCCGCTGACACTGGCAAATTGAAGAAAGACAGCACACTCTTTGATCGTGAAGCTCGCCTCTATGTGAAGGGCGGTTTCGGTGAACTCTCCGCTGGCCGTATGGGCGCTCTCTCCTCTGGTGCTGGCACCTACGACATTTTCCAGGCTTATGGCGATGTGTTTGACGGTGGTGTTGGTGATATCGGTGCTGGCTACTGGAACGGTACGGCCCGCTACAACAACATGCTCACCTATGTCACGCCAGATATGGCTGGCTTCAAGGTCTATGCTCAGTACAGCTTTGCTACTGACGACCAGGAAAAAGACGGTACCCGTAAGAACAACCGCTACTGGGGCGTTGGTGCCACGTACGACAATGGTCCTCTCGGCCTCGTCTTAGTGGTTGACTCTGAAATGCCGAAGAATCCTGAAAACGGCCAGAGCCAAGATAGCTACACGGTGAGCTTCGGTGGTAACTACGACCTCGGCTCCGTCAAGCCCTTCTTTGGCGCTCAGTACGGCAAGCACTTGACCTCCTTTGGCTTCATCAATGAAGACAACTTCGACGCTAAGGGCTACAAGGACCTCGCCATCAAGGAAGGCTACGCTGCTAGCCTCGGCGCTCTCTTCCAGTTGCCTTGCGGTAGCCTCCAGGCTGGCGTGTTCTACGCTCACACCAAGGACATCACTGGCACGGATGCTAACGAAGGCGACTTGGCTCTTGACAAGGCCGACCTCTACGGTATCGGTTTGGTTCACTCTTATCCGCTCAGCAAGCGTACCACCGTCTACACTGGCGTTGGCTACAACTACTTGCAGACGCATGATACGGATGGCGACAAGTACAAGGACAAGTTCGCTCAGGTCCTCTTTGGCTTGAACCACACGTTCTAATCTTTCCTTTTGCCGCCTAGCGCGACAAGAAGAGTTTTAGCAGAAGCCCTCTACTTCGGTGGAGGGCTTTCTCGTTTCTGAGGCAAAGAAAAAGCAGATAGTTGCCTACCTGCTTCTCTTTCTATGGTTTCAGAGAATTAGAAATTGGTCTCAAAACCAATGCCACGGTTCATGATATCGACGACAGCGGTGTAGTTATAAACACGGTAGCGACGCTGCCCTGTCATCTCACGAATAATCCCCATATCTTCTAAGTGCGCTAAGGCCTTATTAATCGTCATGGGCATGAGGCCTGTCTTTTCTGCTAGGAAAGCACTCGTTGAAATCGGATAGCGTGCAAATTCACGAAGAAGCTGCTGCACTGAGGCTGAAGCGCGGTTTTCCACTAACGCTTGACGATCTTTAATGAATTGCGCTTGCAAATCTTTAGCAATCGAGAGCGCGAGCGTAGCGCCCTCTTCGAGCGCCTTCCCGAAAAAGCCAATCCAGAGTTCCCAATCCCCAGTTTTCCGCACATTGTGCAAAAGCTGGAAATAGGTTTCACGATGGTGAAAGAGGTAGTGACTCAAGAGGAGCACTGGCTCAGGAAGCATTTTCCCTTCACGAAGCATCATGGGTACCAAAGCACGTGCGACTCGTCCATTTCTGTCATAGAACGGGCAAATCGTCATGAACTGTACATGTGCGAGTGCGAGCTTTTGCACCATGGGGTGATTCCCACAGGTGCTATGAAGAAACGCATCCCAATCATCGATCAAACGAGGAATTTCTCCTGCTGGTGGTGGCACAAAGGCGGCCTCTCTCGGACGCACACCCTCTACCCAATGAGCACCTTCTCGGAAAAAGGCCATTTCAACGGTCGTTTTCACTTCTGGCGTCAGGGGGAATTTCACCATGCGAACAAAGTCCGCATTGATCACGTCGCCTTTTTCTAAATGTTCAAAGCCTTCTTTTTGCGCGAGCGTATAGCAAAGCGCTTCTTGCGTTTCGATCGAGGAAATCGCAATGGGGCAGCCCATGCGCGCATGGAACATGCTCACCACGTTAGAGGGCAAATCATCGATTTGGCAAGAAAGCACTGCCTCTAGGTAACCTAAGAGTTTGGCAATGGACTCATGGTCTTCAAGCGTAGACAAAACGCCATTGAGTTGCCCCATGGCAAGGAGTGCGCTATCGGAAATACTGGTGAGATCTGCCGTTGGACGAATGGGTGGATCAGGTGGTAGTGGATTAGGCACGAAGGCTTCTAGCTCTTCGCCTTCAATCACGAGAGGAACATAGCGCCCCTGTAAATCGCGTTTCATAGTGTTCTCGAGAGAGTTTGTTTGGTTTATCTATTCTACTCGATAGCGCCTTTTTGAGGTAGCAATTAAAAAAAGGCTGCCTACTCGGAGCAGACAGCCCATTGGCTACTTATTTAGCGTGAAGAATTAGCGGACCTTCTTCAAGATGTACTTGTCAGCCAATTCACCCGTCACAGCGTTACCGTCGCCGTCCAAAAGACGGATCTGGTCCTTTTCAGCGCGAAGCAAGAACTGCGTGGGATCAGAGGCGGACTTCAAGAGAAGCACACCATTCTTGTATTCCCAGGTACCCGTCGTCTTGAACTGATCCTTGGTACCTTTGTAGACTTCGTTAGAAACGAAAGTCCCGTCGTTATTGAGGTGGTAGGTCGTCTGAATGCCTTCGCAGTCAGCGCAAGGGAGAAGACCTTCGTAGGTACCGGGCACATCAGCCTTAGCGGCCACAGCCACCTGGCTTGCCTGTTCGGCACGCTGCGTCACGTTCTGAGCGTCAGCAGCCACGGTGTCACCTTCCATGGTCTTACAACCAGCCACAACGAGCGTAGCACCCATTAAGGCAACCAAAAGGGAAGAACGATAAGGGAGTTTAGAAAAACGGGACATGGTTGTATTCCTTTAAAAATTAAAAGAGGTACGAGAAAATGTGTGCACATTCTCTCAGACTCCTTCGATTTAATCAAGAAAAAAGGCTTTATTTACACATTTCGTTGCGTCTTTTGAATTTGAGCCTTTTAAATGTATCTAAAACCTTAAAGATCTTCACGAATGTGCGACATTCCGCGAAGCTTCTCCTCTACTCTCTCGCCTTCTCGGTTAAAATCAAAAGATACTTCAATGGAGGTTTTTGGGATGAGCATCCAAATTTTGGATACCGCTTTAGAGGAAGTGAAAATCATTGAACCCCGAGTCTTTGATGATGAACGTGGGTTCTTTTTTGAGTCCTATAATGCACGCGATTTTGAGCGCGTGTGCCCTGGTGTGGCCTTTCTCCAAGATAATCAATCCCAAAGCGCCTACGGCGTGGTTAGAGGCCTCCATTACCAGCTTCCCCCCTATGCCCAAGCTAAGCTCGTGAGAGCGCTGCGTGGTTGCATTTTTGACGTCGCAGTGGACGTGCGTCGCAACTCGCCCACATTTGGTCGCTGGGTGGGCGTAGAGCTCTCTGAGACGAATTTTCGCCAGCTCTGGATTCCTGAGGGCTTTGCCCATGGGTTTGTAGCGTTGAGTGAAACGGCGGAAGTCGCCTACAAATGCACCAACTATTGGGTCAAAGAGGCGGAAGCGAGCATTCGCTGGGACGATCCGACGATTGGGATAGATTGGCCGCTCGAAGTCACGCCCCTTCTCTCCGAGAAGGACCTGTTGTCGCCCTCGTTAGATAACGCGCGACTGTTTCCTTAATCAGTAAGAGGCAAAAATGATTTTAGTGACTGGTGGCGCGGGCTTTATTGGATCGAACTTTATTTTGCACTGGCTTGAAAAGACAAACGAGCCGGTGGTGAATCTCGATGCGCTAACTTATGCGGGAAATCTTGAAAATTTAAAGGCGGTTGAAAAGCATCCTCGCTATACGTTTGTCAAAGGCGATATTCGTGATGAGGAAGTGGTGAAATCGCTTCTTGCAAAATATCGTCCATGGGCCATTGTGAACTTTGCCGCGGAAAGCCACGTAGACCGCTCTATCGACGCGCCAGGCGCATTTGTGAGCACCAACGTGGGTGGAACGCTGAACCTTTTGCAATGCGCTTATACATACTGGAAAGAGCTCCTGCAGGGTGATCCAGAAGCTTTTCGCTTCTTGCACGTGAGTACCGATGAGGTGTATGGCTCGCTTGCACCCGATGCTCCCGCTTTTACTGAGGCTCATCCCTATCAACCAAACTCGCCTTATGCCGCCTCGAAAGCCTCGAGCGACCATCTCGTGCGCGCTTGGCATCAAACTTATGGATTGCCTACTTTGACGACCAATTGCTCGAACAATTATGGTCCAAGGCAGTTCCCAGAAAAGCTCATTCCGCTTGTGATTAATAATGCGCTCGCAGGAAAACCGCTTCCCATTTATGGCGATGGACTCAATATCCGCGATTGGCTCTATGTGACGGATCACTGCGAGGCGATCCGCACGGTGCTCGCGAAGGGAAAATCGGGTGAAACTTACAATATCGGCGGGAACGCCGAGCGCGACAATCTCACGATTGTGAAAACGCTCTGTGGCATTTTGAACGAATTGGCTCCTCGCACGGGTGGGAAGTATGAAGACCTGATCACCTTTGTGAAGGATCGCCCTGGGCACGACCGCCGTTATGCGATTGATGCCTCGAAAATCAAGCGTGAACTCGGCTGGACGCCTCAGGAATCGTTTGAAAGTGGACTCAGAAAGACGGTTGCTTGGTACTTAGAAAACGCGGAGTGGATTCGTCATATTGGGTCTGGTGAATACCGCGCCTGGATGGAGAAGCACTATGGGTTCTAAATTTCCCACGATTCTCCTTTTAGGCAAAAACGGCCAAGTGGGTTGGGAGTTGGAGCGCCTTCTCGCCCCTTGGGGCAAAATCATTGCGCTTGACCAAGAAGGCAGTCTCACAGATGTGGGAGATCTGACCGACTCAGAAGGTCTACGCGAAACCATTTTGCGTCACCGCCCTACTGTCATCTTTAATGCGGCAGCCTATACGGCGGTTGACAAAGCAGAGACGGAAGTTGGCCTTGCTCGCCAAGTGAACGCTACGGCGCTCAAAACGATTGGTGAGACCGCGGCTCACATTGGCGCGCTTGTGGTCCACTACAGCACAGACTATATCTTTAATGGTGAGGGAGAGACGCCCTACCAGGAAGACGAAATAGAGCGCATTGGACCACTTAACGTCTATGGGCAAACAAAGCTTGAAGGCGAAGAAGCGCTTCGCGCGTCAGGCGCACGTCATCTAATTTTCCGCACAAGCTGGGTCTATGGCGTACACGGGAAAAACTTCATGAAGACCGTGCTGCGACTAGCTAAAACCCGTGAATCGCTCTCGATTGTGGATGATCAAGTGGGCACACCCACGTCTGCCGCTTTTATTGCGGATGTCTCTTCTGCTTTAGCGCTAAGAGTATTGGCGGGAGAGGAAACCCTTTTGGGGACTTATCATCTGGTCCCGAATGGTACCACCTCTTGGTACGGGTTTGCCCATTGGATTTTAGAAAATGCGCAAAATTCTGGGAACTTTGCCATGATGCCCGATCGACTCCAAGCTATTCCCACGAAAGCCTATCCAACGCCTGCTCTAAGGCCCTTAAATTCGCGTTTAGACAACACAAAGCTCACTTCTATCCTCCCAGAAGGAAGTATTAGGGAGTGGCACGCCTATGCGCTAAGAGCGCTCTCAGAGCTCACGGAAAAGCTCTAAAAAATCTTTCTTTAAATACGACAAAAGCTTCACCGTCAAAAGTGAAGCTTTTTCGTTTTTGGAGAATATCGTTTCTCCAAATGCACTGAAGCCCCGGATCGTCACCCGAGGCTTCAGTTATTCGTTCAATTTAACTGTGCGTTATGCAGTTAAAGATTAGAACTTGTGGGTCAAGCCGAGGCCGAATTCACCAACCTTGGTCTTGATCTTGTCGCCATCTTCCTTGTTCTGGAGCTGGTTCCAAGCACCGTAGGTGTAAACGGACGTACGCTTGCTGAGCGGATAGGAGTAAGCAGCGGCAACACCGTAGCCATTGAACTTGGCATCAGAGTCAGCAGCCTTGTCCTTCACGTCAACATAGTTGACCTGAGCGAAGACCTTACCACCAGCCACAGGAGCGGACACGCCGAGACCGAGGTTCCAACCTTCGAGGTCACCCTGGAGAAGACCAGCTTCGCCATCAACGTCCTTGAACTTCTTGGCAACTGCATCCATGTGCTTGCCGTACTGAGCCAAAGCGAAGACCTTAGCAACTTCGAAGTCGTAGCTAGCACCCAAAGAAGCGGTGTACTGGTCGTCGAGATCCACATCACCAACTTCAGCCTTCTTCAAGACGTCAACCACCAAGCCCGTGCTGAAAGGACCAGCCTTGTACTGAGCACCCAAAGCGCCGTAACGGTTGTTGTCGTTAGCGGACGGGTTTTCCTGACCAACAGCCTGGAAGGAGTACTGAGCATAGATCTTCAAGCCACCGAGATCAGGCGTGACATACGTCAAAGCGTTGTCAGCACGATCCTGGAAGGAGAAGTTGTAGATGCCCTGAGAGCCAGCGAAGTCGCCCCAGCCCGTGCCCATGGCAGCGTACTGGTAGATGTAGGAAACCGTGCCCAAACCAGAAGCCAAAGCGCCGTCATGACCAGCAGCAATGGTACCGAAACCGCCGTTCACATAGAGGCTAGCAGCACGACCGAAGAGACGGCCACCCTGAGCGGACTTGCCATCGTCACCATTGAAACCGCTTTCGAGCACGAAGCCAGCAACGTAACCGTTACCGAGTTCTTCCTGGCCCTTCAAGCCCCAACGGTTGCCAGCCTGGCCACCCGTCTTCATACCATAGGCATTCTTCTTACCCTGGTCTTGAACGTTCTGATAGGTGTACTGGAGAGCTTCGTCAACCACACCGTAGAGGGTGACGTTAGCAGCAAAAGCGGAACCGGCGAAAGCGCCGAGAACTGCGACAGCAGCAAGAGTCTTCTTAAACATTTTTTAGTCCTTTAAATGCCCGGGCAGTGAAGCCCGAATATCAAGAAAGATCTTCGAGGAATCCTCGAGGACCTCTCGAAATCTGCACCACAAAGAGACACTGTGGGGTCCTTGTGTTTCATGCATACTACATGATGTCTCCAATACTAACAAATCTTTATAAAAAGACAAATAGTTTTAGTATGGAGTGTCCACTAGGGAAAACGATTAGGATATTTGCAAACCCTTCTCCCTATTGAGATTGAGGCTATTTTACTCCCTTTAAAAATTCCTGCTTGAAACGTTGTATTTTTGCAACAAACCTCTCTTTTCGAGGCTTTCGTGTCATTTTTTCTCAAAAAATTCAAACAGTTTTTCAACATCAAAAAAGGTTTTTCACGTCTATTTTGATTGTTTTAGACATTATTCATTACGTGAGAAATAGATTGTTGAGAATGATTCACTTTCTCAAACTAAAAAGTAAATCCTTCATTCAAATAGTGGTGTCGAATTAAAGAGAATGGACGTGAAATGTGATATTTAAAAGAGGCTCGCCCTCTTCGCTCGCGACCTTGCCGCACAAGGCATTCATGCCTAGAGCGCCCACGAAAATTAAATTCCTTTCAATCCAAAGTAAAGGATAGCGATCGCGATCAAAACTCGGAATCCCCTTCTCCGCAAACCACTCTTTGAGGGCCTTCGTGGGACGTTTGAGAGAGAGTTTGATTCGCTCTCCCCCTACTCTTCCCTTCACGAGTACAGGCATCTCTTGCATGAGCGAAAGTGGCACGCCGATTTCACCAGGCGCTGCGACCTTCACACGTAATTCCCCGTTCCATTCAGGGAGCGGAATCACTGAGGGGTGCGTAATATAAAGAAGCTGTTCTGCGGGGGCTGTCCACTCAGACTCCGAGCGCACCATGAGATAGTCGCCCCATCGGCGAAGCTCTTGCCCATCGAGCGAAACACAAAGCGCGGTGTCGCTATCCGTTTCTCGAATTTGGCGAAGCGTATCTTCTAATTTGGCTTGGCTAGGCACCAAAGCGCCTGCGTTTTGGCAGAGTGCCCGTAAGCACCATTTTTGGCGCACACGGGAGAGTTTTAAAAGCGCTGGAATACTAATCGTGTTTGGGCGGTCTTCGACCAACACTCGCACTAAGTCTTCTTGTGCCACGCTGTGGATTCCTTCGACCAAGTCTTGCGTTAAGCACATACTGCGCCCCGCTTTGATGCGAGAGAAACTTTCGTGCTTTCCCATTAAAGGCATCACTTCGTGGCGAATACGGTTGCGTGCGTAGGTCTGATCGGCATTCGATTCATCTTCTACCCAGAGGAGCTTTGCCGCCTCGGCGTATTGATTAATCAAATCGCGCGAGATACTGGTCCAAGGGCGCAAAAGAAGGAGTGCTCTTTCGTTTCCGATGCGGGGCGATCCTGGAAGGCGCAATTGCCGCGTCTCTGGGAAAGCCGCTAGGCCATCAGGACCCGCGCCACGCAAAAGCTGCAATAGGAAGGTTTCGAGGCGATCGTCTTCATGGTGCGCCGTGAGCACAATATCGTCCCCATGCTCGAGCGCACTTTTCTCGAGCGCACGATAACGCACCAAGCGGGCCGCTGCTTCAACGCCCCCTTGCTTTTTGTCGACCGTCACATGAATGCATTCAAAAGGAAGCCCTCGCTTGCGACTTTCTCGCTCGCAGTGCACTTCCCACGCAGTGGCGTTTTCCGACAAGCCATGATGCACGTAAATGACTCGCAAGCGAGACACCAAGTATTGACGCTCCCCATAGAAAAAGCGGGCCATCAGGTCAAGCAGTGCCATGGAGTCTCGTCCCCCCGAGAGTGCAATCACAACTCTCACAGGGTTCATCGGAGACAAGGCAAAATCCGTCCCATGCGTCGAGGCAAGACTTTCAGCCGCGCCAGTCAAAGACTCCACTAAGGGCGTCCAGAGCTCTTCGGCTAGCCTTTGCGCAGTTTTATTGAGCGCACCACAGGCAAGATCAATATTGACGGACATGAGAAAGGAAATTCCAGCACTTCATTAAAAAGAAAACACGTCGCGAGGAAATTGTCGTCCTCTACTCGACGTTCACCGCATATTCTATAGGTTTTAAGGAGTTCTCGAGGTTCTCTTTTGTACTTAAGAGTCATTCTCATTTAGAATACGCTTTATTCTCAACACAACACACTCTTAATAGGAGACACTCATGTCCCGCCTCTTTTTGATGCTCGCCGCTGGCTTGATGTGCTTTACCGCGCAGGCTGAAGCTGCGAACCCAGATTCCTTTAATGTCTGCTTGAAAAAGCTCTACTTTAAGTCTGACAAGGTGGACTATTACAAAACGTCTGGCTATCTCAGTACGGGCGCACAACTCAACAAAGCCTTTAAGTCTGACTACTATGACGGGAAAGCCCGCTACTTAGTCCTTCCCAACCCGAAGGAAAAAGGCAAAGACTTGATCATGAAGCCTTTTGACGCCGATGCGTCTTTGAGCTCGATGAACGCTTCTACCTTTATTCGTGTGGTTGACCAGTTTGATCACCGCTGGTGGGTGAAGAAGAACCACGGTCAGTGTGCAGACAATCCTGCCGCAAAAAAATAAGACTTTCTAGAATCCAATTAGCAAACGAGCCTGAGAAATCGAAATTTCATCAGGCTCGTTTTTTATTAGAGAGACTTGTCTCTTACTTAACGCATCTGAAAAGTAAATCAGCGGAAGTATGCTGAAGAACATTTTCTGCGGTATTACCCGTATCTGCAGCACCAGTATTAGATGTGTAGTTCACCCCACTTTCGCGTGTGGTATCTACTGGGAAAACCTTTAAGCCACTCTTGGCGCAGAATTTGCTGGCTTGCTTTAGCAAGTCATAACGAGCCTGAATACCCTGATAGCCGCCGGAGCTCCCTGCCAGCATATACACCCCATTTGCTAATTCCAAAGGTTCCACTTCAGCCGTGGCATTTTCACAGACAAACGTGATCTGACCAGAAGCAACGCTACGATATGGAATCTTGTCCGTTGATTTCATCGAAGTCACACGAGCGGTTTTACCTTCTTTAGCGCAGAATTCGTTAGCCGCCTTCACTGCATCACCTTGTTGATTAGCTCCATTCCAAGAAACATAACTAGTCGCTGTAATGGAATACTGACCGCCACCTAAACTGACAGGAGCAGAAGTAGAACAGCCAACTAAGGCAATAACTAAAGCAAGCGGTAACAGGGTCTTATTTATCATGGAACACCTATGGTTGAGAGTTTGAGTCATAGAATTTCGATTGTCACTTTTCTTCTTAAAAAAGTCGATACCAATCTATGGACAAAATTATAGACCTCTGAACCTTCCTTGTGTCTTTCTAAAGAGCATTCTCTGATTTTTCTCAACGGTCTCAAAGCACTTTCTCCGATGCAATACCATACTCGTAATTCGCCATGCAATAGTAGAGATGTTATGTATGTTCCGGGATAACCCTTGCAACTGAGTACAGCTTTTGTGGTGTTTTAGCTAGTTCGTTCCTTCCCTTGAAAACTTTTGTTCAGAATTAAAAGATATCTAAAAAACTTTTTTCTCACCCTTTTATCTTGAGATCATACTTTTATACTATGGTATAGTATCTAAACTTTTATGACCACTGTTTCGATCAGCAGTTTCTTTCTCTATTTGTCAGTTGATTTATATGACCTCGAACTCTACCAATACTTTCACAGTCTCAAACTCATCAGAAAAGTCTTCCTCATTTACCGTCGATTCAAGAAGAAATGAGAGCTCTCAAAATTTAGACGAGCTTGTTGATAATTCCTTTTCTGAAAGCTCTTTAAAAAATTTTTCTGAACCCCCAAAAATTGAACCAACTGGTAGCTCAAAAAACTCAAACAAAGGCAATGACGAAACCTCTGAATACGACGATGACAAAGTAATTAAATACTACAAAAAATAATAGACAACAAAAAACAAATAAAAGAGCTATTACATCTAATCAAATTAATTGCACTTTGTATATTTGTATTCTATCTATTCGTTTTGGTAAAAATTCACTCGGAAAAATCAGAGTCTATTAATGATACTCTTAATATTTTGCCCTATGCAGTTGATTTTTATATTAACCACCCCAAACCTTTACTCATCGCGGCAAAAGAAAATATCTTTATTGGATACCTGGCAATTTTATTTATATCATTAATTTCATTTAAAAATAAAATAAAAATTTCAATTATTTTATCTATAATATTTTGTGCCGCCAATTTCTACGGTTGCACTTCAACTATGCATAAAAATAAACTTGCTGCCTTAGAAAACAACGAGGTTACTCAAAACACTTCGGAAAATGAGGAAAAAACGGAAATAGCTGCCGCATCAGCTATTGCTCCTGTAACTACTCCTACTCTGGAAGATAAAAAAGTTGAAGATGACCTCTCTAAAAAGATTTCTGGTCTAGAAATCCTAGACTTAGTGAATAACTGCCAAACATACAGAGGGTATGATACGCAAGTAACAACAACTCAGGAAAGGTTATTCTCACCTCGAAGACCTCAAGCAAGAGTTCTCTGGCCGTGTAGCTACCCAGTAGATGGAAAGTCCGTTAAGCTGAATTATGGAAGTGTTACAGAGGATGCCTATAGGGGAAAATTTGA
The DNA here is from genome assembly GCA_905197905.1 of uncultured Sutterella sp. Classification (GTDB taxonomy): domain Bacteria; phylum Pseudomonadota; class Gammaproteobacteria; order Burkholderiales; family Burkholderiaceae_F; genus Sutterella. The sequence continues at coordinate 26,516 of CAJKAP010000015.1, forward strand.
ATACGGAGAAGGAGTTGTTGTATGGTTAGAAAAAGAATCCGTATTGAGACAAACTATCATTGATGACGCCTGGTATTTTTCTAACAAATATCCACATGGAAGAAAAGTTAGATTTATATCTTTTTACCATATTCCTGATGAATTTATCCCAAAACTAAAGAAAAGTTTGAAATATTGGTTTTTGATTCCATCTAGAATAAGTTTTCATAACTGGCTTTTTGAAAATAATTTAGAATATGGATTTCCTAAATACATAGAAGATAAGAAATTCGATGGAATTGATTTAACATTAAGAACATTTGATTTAGAAAAGAAGAATGAAGCAACAGCCTTGATAAAAGAAAAATTTCCTCAAAACTACAACGAATGGAATTCTAAAAAGTTTTACTCATGGCTTAATAAAACCAAATTTTCAAATCATGAAAGTTATTACGATAGATTGATTTACGCAATTTATGACAACGAAGATGAAGTAATCGAATCGATTTTCAGTAAGTATATACATAAAAAATAAACAATAAAATAAATGCCCGAGGAAACTTATATTTTTCCTCGAGCATTTTTATTTACTATTTTAGCTTTTTTAGAAAAATTAATTGAATTATATCTTCTCGATCTTCAAAATTGCCATACACTATACTCTCTCCTCCTTTCAGCATCCAATAATAGAAATCTTGTTTTTTATTTGGTTCACCAAAGCGATATTTTAGATCATCAAACAGATCATCACCTACTTCTTCTATAGAATAATAATAATAAACTATTTTATGTTCTTTATATTTATTGGTAAAGAATATTTCTGCAAAAGCAGGCATTAGCTGCTGATTTTCGTAAGCTCTATAATAACATCCAGATGTCATAAAATAAGAAACACTAGTTTCATCAACTCTGCAGCCAGCTCTTTTTTCCATTTTTTTCATATATTGCATAACGTCAGTTTTACCCAATACGAAATTATCCAATAATACTAAAGCATGGCTATATCCTGATATTATGTTTAATGCAATAAATAAAATGATTATTTTTTTCATATTTCTCCCCTTTTAAAGAAATTGCCGAAGATAAGCGAGGTTCTCAGAACTTAAGAAAATTTTTCTTTGATACTCACTCTGGAATCTTGGTCATAGACTGTAAGTGCGAAGTAATTGTGGCGGAAGGAGTGGGATTCGAACCCACGAATGATTGCTCATTGCCGGTTTTCAAGACCGGTGCATTCAACCGCTCTGCCATCCTTCCGCAAGAGCTGATATGTGGTGTGAGAAGTTACGCTCTGCGCTGTAGATCGTTAGCGAAAACGCCCTTCTCGAAAAGGAAAGTGGATTATAGCATGATGAGCCAAAAAGTTGGCATCCCGACAAAAAACTAAGTTAATCCGCCTTTTTTGAGTTCCTGCCTCCGTGAAAACCCTTCAAAATCAAGACTTTCTCACCTAAAAGCCCCTCAACGCGATAAAATAAACCAAATATAGACCCGCGTTAGCGATACAACTGGGACGTTTGCTCATGGCCACAAAGAAATCAAGAATGTCTGCCTTAGAAGCCGCGATTGCGGAATATGAGGCGAGTCTCACAGAAAAAGAGACAGAGGAGCGTGTTGCGCCCCCTCTTGAAGAAGAGGATGAAGAACTCTCCTCAGTGGACATGGATCTCGAGCTCGAAAAGACACTCGCTGCTGCCCTTCTCTCCACTCCTGAGAGTGAAGACGGGAGAAAGTCAGAGGTCCTTGAGACTCCCAAACGTAGTCCAGGTAGTCCCAAGGTCAAATCGTCCCGTCGCAGTGCCCCTACTCGCGCTCTTCGCAGTAAGAGTGCGCAGACGCTCACCGATCGCTTGTTGCGCCCCATTGTGACCACACTAGAAAATGCCGCAAGCGAAATCGCTAATGCCAATAAAGACGAATTTACGCTCGTTCCAATTAATCCTCTGCGCGCCGTGGTGGTGCTTGAAGTCAACCCCGCCTCACTAGCCCTACTTGACCTTCTTGTGCGCTTTATGCGCCGACGTGATCAGTATGTGCTCGCACGGCTGCGCGCGGTTCTCGTGACCGATAACCTCAACGCAGTGGATGAAACCCTGCGAGAAGATATTCTTCAGTACGCCGCAAAAGTCAAAGTTAGCGTAGAGCCCCTTGCGCTTTACATTAATCCTAAGAGCCGCCAAAAGATGGCGCTCTACCGAGCAAGCTTTTCTCGCACCTTAGCGCGAAATGTGGTCAAACACGGGGACGATGTGATGATTTCCGCCCTTGTCGAAGAAGTGCACTTTGAGCGCTTCTTAACGGCTTGGCTCTCGGGACTGGGTCCCGAAGGGGTTGCGCCCTTTAGTGCTAACCCCACGCTTTTTGCAAAAGAAAGAGAAGCAGAGGCAGATGCTTCCCTATCTCTTAAAGAGAGTGAGGCGCGACTTCCTCGCTTCTTGACGCCTTGGTCGCAGACCAGCGAGCGCGATATTGTGCGCTACGCCAAGGCTGCGAAGTTACTCAGCTCTGCGCCAAAGAAAAAAGAGTCGCTTCTGCGCACCCAAGTGATGCCCATTTTCGAAGAGATGCGGCCAGGCTTTCGCAGTGCGGTGGCACGCAGTATTTCTTTGACTGAGGAAGCCCTTGAAGTGCTCCACGATGTGGCGCAAGAAGACTTAGCACTCGTTCTAGGGGAAGAACCCTCTTCAGGGGAAAAGAATGGACTCAAGATTTCGGCCCTTTTAAAACTCGTCCCTGCTCGTCAAGCTTGGTGCTTGCGCGCTTGGTTTGAATACTTGGGCGAAGCGATCCCAGAACGCGATAAACTCGAAGCCATTTTGACGCAATTGCGCGAAATGCAAAACGATGCGCCACTTTCTGTTCGTTGTCGCGACAAAGAAGTGCGCCGCTGGGGCGATTGGCTCCTTCTCACGACGCCCACCCCTCGCGCCGGAAATGCAATCCTTCGCCGAGAAATCACCGTGACAGGAGAAGCCACGATTTCGCTTCCTGAATGGCATGGAGAACTTCAGATTCGCTTTGCCAAGGCGGGGGAACCTGGTATTGCGCTAGAAAAATTCCTCGCGAACCCCGTTGAGGTGCGGGCTCGCCAGGGCGGAGAGAAAATCAAACTCTTTGCCCTGAAGCCCTCAAAAAACTTGCGTGAGCTCTATCAAGAAATGAAAGTCCCTCCAGCTGATCGCAACCGCTTACCACTTGTGTGGTTAGGAGGTGACTTGATTTTTGCGGCGGGTTTAGGGTTAGAAATTCGCGCGGTTGACGATGAAGTCCTCTACCCTGAGCGCCTCACCTTTGCCTTTAAGCCTGATGGTGGGCTTTGGGCCGCACTCTCTGACGACTAACCTTTTTCTCAAAAAAGCAAAACCTCTCGAAAAGTTGAATGAGCTCTTCGAGAGGTTTCTTGTTTCAAGGACTCGTTTATTGCTTTGGCGGCGGAAGTGGTGGCAGTCCACTGATTCCGCCCATACCGGATCGCATCGCGCCAGAGCCTGAGCCCATGGCAGGAGGCATATTGGGTGGCATATTGGGCGGCATTCCACCCATGCCACTTCCCATACCGCTACCCATACCGCCGCCCATACCGCCGCCCATGCCTGGCATACCCTTAGGCATCATCACGGGCTTAGGCGGCTCAACGGTGTCAAGTGGCAACTGCTTTAAGCCGCCCTCTTTCATCGCGCGGTCGATGTTTTCGTTCAAGACTTCTTTCATCTCGTCGCCATCAGGCACTTGAGAGCGTAAGCGATTCCAGTAAAGTACCGCTTCGGCGTACTTCCCTTCCTGATAGTTCAAAATCCCCGCTAAGACCAAGGTCTTCGCTTCGTGCGGATCGAGCGCCAAGATTTTCTTCACGAGAGCACCGAGCTCAGCTTCATCAACCTCTCCCGAAGCCACAATCGCATCCATGAGGTTCACGGCTGCTGGCACATCATTGGGCTTTAAGCGCACCACTTCGCGCCAGGCGGCAATTGCTTTTGGCCACTCTTCCGTGACGGTATATTGGTCCGCCAAAATTTCCCACGCTTCTAAGCGACTGGGATCCTTTTTAACGGCTTCTTCCAGTACGGCCATCGTTTCGCCCATCGAGCGAGCACGCTCTTCTTCCGTTTTGACGGCATCGATCTGAGCGACAGCACGGTCATCCAACGCCGAATAGTCTCCGTAGCGCAGATAAAGCCCTGCGCTTCCAGCAGGAATCGCGACGATCAAAGCCAAAAGCGTTCCCCAAAGAAGCACAGGCGTTTGGGGCGCACGAGCGTCACTCGTCTCAGCTAAGTCATCCACCAGGGTCCCTGCTAGACGGTTCGCCTCTTCTTCAAAAGCGACTTCATCAATCGTGCCCTGCGCTTTTTTCCCTTCGAGCTGACGGTAAGCATGACGTGCGCCTTCAAAGATATCTTCAAGGCGAGCGGCTTCTGCACGAGCACGATTGCGCTTGGTGAAAAGTGCCCAAGCAAAGAGCAAAATCGCAAGGAGAACGAGTCCCACGGCTGTGCCGATAAAAATCCACTGTAAGGTATGCGGCATCTTAGTGTTCCTCCTTCTCACGAGTGCTCTTTAGCGCTTCTGCGTCAAAAGGCTTTGCGCCAGAGAGCATTTCTCTGGCAAGCGCGACTTGCGCTTGGCGCTCAGGGCTCTCAACAACCTCTTTTCTTCTCGGACGAATGAGTCCCCCCTTAAAGATAGCCCAGAGAGCTAAGAGGAAAAAGGCCGCGGGTGCTAACCACAAAAGCATCGTGTTGGCACGGAAAGCGGGGTTATAAAGCACCACTTCTCCGTAGCGATCGACAATCGTGTCAATCACTTCTTGGTCGGTTTTCCCCTTTGCAATCAACTCAGCCGTTTCACGGCGAAGTTCTACCGCGGCTTCTGTCATCGAGTCGGCAATCGACTCATTCTGGCAGACCAAACAGCGCAACTGGCGGCTAATTTCCACCAAGCGAGCATTGGTCTTGGGGTCCATTTCCGCAGGTTGTGCTACGGTGGGAAGCGCTGCACTCTGCGCCGTTTCCTTTTTCCCTAAAATGGCGTTGGGGTCGGGATCGGCCGCTTGCGCTAACCCCAGCCCTAAACCTAAGAGCATTGAGGCGAGCACGGCACTGCGTGCAATTTGATTGCGTTTCATCATGCCACCTCCCCTTCACGACGAGCGAGCGCACGGCGCACTTGTCGCGTATTTTTTAAGCCAGCCGTAAAGCCCATCAAGCCACCTAAGGCCATCGCGAGCGTGCCCAACCAAATAAGCGTGACCCAAGGCTTCACATAAAGACGCATCACCCAGCCTTTTTCATCTGGTGTTGGCGTCCCCATCGAGACGTAGAGATCTTCCCAAGGACGGTGAAGAATCGCAGCTTCAGTCATCGTCATCGATTCAACCGAGTCGTAATTGCGCTTTTCTGGCACAAGCGTCGTAATCAAACTGCCGTCCTTTGCAAGGACCGAGACATGCCCCACGGCAGCCATGTAGTTAGGACCACGCACATTTTCCCACTTATCAAAGCGGTAAGTCACATCACCCACGTCCATGATCTGACCCGGATACATCGTGACGTTACGTTCTTCGTCCATGGTGTTCACTGCAATTGCGCCCATCATGGTAAGACCCACGCCCAAGTGGGCAACCGCCATCCCAAGAGCGCCCAGCGTCACCACGCGACGACCATTTTCACCCTTTTTAAAGAGCGCCAACACTGGACCCACGATTACCCAGAAGGCAAGCCAGAATCCGAGGAAGGTCATCACCCAAGAGCGCATCGGCACAACGCCTTCTGGCGTCACCGTTGGCGTGGGACCCAGAGCCAAGAGAACGCCCGCCAAGACAAAGGAAATGAGAAGCGTCGGGAGCGAGAGCTTCACGGCTTCGCTCATCTTCCCTTCTTTCCAACGCAATGCGATGCCTGGCGTCATCAAAAGTGCGATCGGCAAGAATGCCGCGGCAAAGACCGTATCAAAGTACGGAGCCCCGACAGAAATCTTCGTATCAAAAAGCGCATCAAGGAACAAAGGATAAAGCGTCCCTAAGAAGATCACCCCTGTTGCAACTAAGAGGAGAAGATTATTGGCCCAAAGGCCGCCTTCGCGCGAAACCTGTTTCCAGGGCACATATTCTGAGACCTTGTTAGCGCGAAGGGCGAAGAGAACCAATGAGAGGCCAATCACGACGCACAAGAAGATCAGAATAAAGAGTCCTCGTTCAGGATCCGCAGCGAAGGCATGAACGGAATTCAGCACCCCAGAGCGCACCAAGAAGGTCCCTAGGAGCGAGAGGGCAAAAGTGAGGAGCGCCAAAAACACGGTCCAAAGACGGAATGCCCCACGCTTTTCCGTCACAAGCAAACTGTGCATTAAGGCGGTCCCCGTTAACCATGGCATAAAGGAAGAGTTTTCCACGGGGTCCCAGGCCCACCAGCCACCCCAGCCGAGCTCGTAGTAAGACCAGTAGGAACCAAGCGAAATGCCGAGCGTCAAAAGGACCCAACTCACTGTGGTCCACGGGCGCATCCAACGCGCCCAATGCACATCAAGGCGCCCCCCTAAGAGTGCGGCAATCGCAAAGGCAAACGGCACGGCAAAGCCCACGTAGCCTAAGTACAGAAGTGGCGGATGGAAAATCATCCCTGGGTCTTGCAAGAGCGGATTCAAGTCTGCGCCATTGGAAGCAGGCGGAAAGAGTCGCAAGAAGGGGTTTGAAGTGAGCGTAATAAAGAGGAAAAGTCCAAAGACGATGCCAGAGAGCGTGCCCAGAATGCGAGACAGCACACGTTCAGGCAAATGGCGAGCCGAAATCGCAACAGCCAAAGACCACCACGTTAAAACGGTCACCCAAAAGAGGATCGAGCCTTCGTGTGAGCCCCACACGGCAGCGACTTTATACGCGAGTGGCAACGCCATATTGCTGTGTCGCGCCACATTCAAAATCGAGAAATCGCTAGTGACAAAGCCCGCGGTCAGAGCGCCAAGCGCCACGGTTGCGAGAAGCGCTGAGAGCGCTGTACTCACCCAGCTGGTGCGCATCCAAGCAGACCACCCCTTCTGGGCCCCAATAAAGGGCAACACAAAACCAATGAGCGAAATCACTGAAGCGAGTACCAGGGCAAAATGTCCTAATTCGCCAATCACGGTGAAACCTCCCCACCGAAACACATAGTGAAAACGCCGCCCAACTGGTTAATAGCGTTGGTACGGCGTTTATGTACGAAGGGCGAGCCATGGAGTCAACTCCCCCTTCGTTTTTACGAAGTCACAATGCTTAACGTAAAGCTTATTGCTTCACATCAGCGCCTTTGACGTTTTCTTGAACATAAGCCTGCACCTTGCGGTTAATCAGCTGGTGCGTCAAATCGTTCTTGTACGCTTCAAAGGTGGGGAACATTTCAGCAGGACGGCTGTCTTCGAGCTTCAAGATGAAGAAGCCACTGGCGGACTGCACGGGTTCTTTCACCACTTCGCCCTTCTTCAACTTCTTGATGGCTTCTTTCAAGTCAGCGCGGAAGCTATTGGGAGACATCCAGTCAAGGAGACCGCCCACTTCTTTACTCGATTCATCCAAGGACTTTTCAGCAGCGAGCTTAGCGAAGTTTTCGCCATTCTGAATGCTCTTCAAGAGCACAGCGGCTTCCGTCTTATCCTTCACCACGATCAAGCGAACATGCACTTCCTGGTCACCCCAAGCGGCCTTTTCCTTGTCGTAAGCGGCTTTCACTTCTTCGTCCTTCACAGGATTCTTCTTGATGTAGTCACCAATGGCGCGCTGCATCAAAATCATTTCAGTCTGCGTGGCGATTTCTTCCTGCACTTCAGGAAGCTTATCGATACCAGCCTTGCGGGCCACGTCAGCCATGACCTTCGCTTCAATCAACATATGACGGACGTTGTCTTCAAACTCAGGGTCCATCATGGCGTGCGGGTTCTGGTTCATGGTCAACGTCGAGGAAGCCAACTTTTCTTGGGCTGCCTTGGTAATCACCTGACCATTCACCGTAATGTCCTTAAATTCTGCCGAGGCGCTACCAGCTAACAGGGCTAAGCTCAAAGCAACGGCAAGCGAGGTCTTCATCATCATTTGGTCTCTTCCTTATTCTGGAAAGTACACTCGAAAGGGGCGCCTCCCAAATTGAATCGTTATTGGTGAGTGTTCGAGTGCTTCGTAGTTGAATCTATCAGCGAATTCTTTCGCCAACCTTATCACTTCCGCCAAAACTCCCCTTTTTTGCGTAGGGTTTTCCCTTCTTTAGGAGGAGAGATTAACTAGTTTTTGACGTAGTTCAAATTTTTCGTTCTTCTTGCGTTTTCTGTTTAGTTTTTGCTAAACAGAGGTTCGTAAAATCTACTCAATTGTCGAAACTTTTTAATGACCCCCTTCCCTATTTCAAACTCAAAGTGAAAACCATAAGAGAAGCCTTGAATAACCCTAGGTATCAAAAAATTAACTTTTCCTGATAACACTAGGGGTAATTTTGGGTACAATCAAAAAACAGACCTAAATCCTTTCTTGCAAAGCTCATATAGTCATGAACGCCGTTGAAATCGAAGAAGCCGTCTCTCATTTGTTTGCTGAACCATACAACGCAGCAGAATTCCCTTTTCAGTTTCTGGAGGCCTTCGCTAATAAAGAAACCACCATTAAAAAATTGCGTTCAGGCTCCACTAATCAATCAGACGTGGGAGGTGTGTTACAACGCAACAACATCCACATCCTGACAACAGATCCTGACCAGGTAAGTGCTGGATTAATCAAACTGAAGCTAAGCCCAGCTAATGCCAAGCATAAATGTGAGTTTATTTTGACAACTGACGGAAAAATGCTGGAAGCTGAAAATTTATTAACGGGAGAATCTCTTGCGTGTGAATACGAGGAATTTCCTGATCACTTTGGCTTTTTCTTGTCGCTAGCTGGTATCAGCACTGTTGCTTCGATTCGCGAAAATTCTTTCGACATTAAGGCTGTTGGTCGCTTAAATCGCCTTTACCTAGAGCTTCTGAAAGAAAATCCTGAGTGGAAAGAAGGCGATCTTCGCCATGAAATGAATCGTTTCTTGGTGCGTTTAGTCTTTTGCTTTTACGCGGAAGATACGCACATTTTCCCTGGAGATCAACTTTTCTCTAAGACTATCGCATTGATGTCTGAACGAAATGCGGAAAACACCAATGAAATTATCGCGGAAATTTTCCGCGCAATGAGCATCAAAGATGCAGAACGAGACACCCTAGATAAGCCTTTGGCTCGTTGGGCAAGAAAGTTTCCCTATGTGAACGGTGGTCTTTTCTCTGATGCAGGCAACGTACCTCATTTTACACCCGCAGCTCGTTCCTATATTACTCAGATTGCTGGACTGGATTGGAGACAAGTAAATCCTGATATTTTTGGTTCCATGATTCAAGGGGTTGCTAACGATTCAGAGCGTAGCAATTTGGGGATGCATTACACCTCCGTTCCAAATATTTTAAAAGTGCTAAATCCCCTATTCCTAGATGACTTACGCCAGCACTTTGAAAATGCGAAAGGAAATGCTCGCAAACTCACGAATTTGAAGAAACGTTTACAACGTATTCGCATCTTTGATCCTGCCTGCGGATCGGGGAACTTCTTACTGATTGCCTATAAGGAAATGCGAGCTATCGAACATGATATCAATGTTGAGCTAGATACCCCACTTGCGCCTTCTATCATTCCTATCACAAATTTTCGAGGCATTGAACTTGAAGATTTTGCAGCCGAAATTGCCCGACTATCTCTTGTTATTGCAGAGTTTCAGTGCAATGCCAAGTATATGAGTGAAACTCTGGCTTTGAGTGTTTTCTTGCCGCTATCAAAGAGAAATTGGATTATTTGTGGTAATGCCTTACGTTTGGACTGGCTTGAAATTTGCCCCCCAGAAGGTACTGGGGTAAAAATTGAAGGAGATGATTTATTTAGCGCACCACTTGATCAATTTGAAATTGATTTTGAAAATGAAGGTGGAGAAACTTATATCTGTGGTAATCCCCCGTATTTAGGTCGAGAAAAAATGACCGAAAATCATAAATCTGATATTGAAGATTTGTGCCATCATATTTTAAAAAAATATAAGAAATTAGATTATGTAGCAGGCTGGATAATTAAAGCTTTCTTGTATTGTCAAGCCTCTCCTTCTTCGTTAGCTGCCTTCGTAACAACAAATTCTATTTGTCAAGGTGCGCAGGTCGAATTGCTCTGGCCTACACTTTTCTCTAGAAATATAGAAATAAAATTCGGAAGAACTTCTTTCAAATGGAAAAATTTAGCATCTCACAACGCAGGGGTAACTGTAGTTGTTATTTGCATCGGACATAAAAATATTAATCGCCAAAAATTATTATTTTCAGAAAGTATTTCTGGAGAAATTGAAGTTAAACGCGTTCCTCATATCAATCCCTATTTACTCCCGGGCATGATATCCATAGTTACCCCTAGACGAACAGCTATCGCTGAGCTAGCCCCTATGGTATTTGGTAGCAAACCTTCAGATGGAGGAAATTTAATTCTTTCTCTTGAAGATGCTAAATCCCTCAATATTCCTGCTGAACTTCATGACAAAATTGTTTTTAAATTTGTTGGATCCGATGAGATTTGTCAAGGAAAAATACGTTTTTGCTTATGGATCGAAGAAGCTGACTTTAAAGAAGTAATGAAATATCCCTCAATTGCTGAACGTATTGACAAAGTACGTGAAATGAGAGAAAACGGCTCTGAAAAGGGAGCGAAGAAAGCTCTGGATACTCCTTACGCTTTTAGAGAGATCCGCACTACTCCTCGCTCTTATAGGTATGCCATAGTGGTTCCAAGCGTTACTTCTGAAAACCGTCCTTATCTGCCATGTGGAATCCTTGGAAAAAATACCGTTGTAAATAATTTAGCCTTCGCGCTTTACGATGCGCCGTTATGGAACATGGCTTTAATTGCCTCTCGTCTCCATTTAGTTTGGATTCAGACCGTTTGCGGCAAACTTGAAACTCGTTTCCGTTATAGCAATACTCTTGGTTGGAACACTTTTCCTGTTCCAACTTTGACCGAAAAGAACAAAGCTGATTTAACAGAATCTGCTATCCGTATTCTAGAAATTCGAGAACGATATTTTCCTGAAACTATAGCGAATCTTTACGACAACATGCCCGATGATCTCCGACAAGCTCATGAATGGAACGACGAAGTTGTAGAACGAATTTTTATCGGTCGCAAATTTAAAAATGACTCAGAACGTCTTGAGAAACTCTTTGAAATGTACGCTCGACTGACTTCTGCTATTGACTAACCGCTAAGAGGAAAGAATGGAAAACTTTGTACAGGCTGTAAAAGCTACTTATGCTACTACTGGGAAATCCAAAACGACCAATGCATTTGGCATGCGCCCTATGCAGGAACGTGCTTATGAGAAACGTGGAGAACAATATTTATTAATTAAGTCTCCTCCTGCATCGGGTAAATCTCGTGCATTGATGTTTATTGCCTTAGACAAAGTGATAAACCAAGGACTCAAGCAAGGTTTGATTGTTGTTCCTGAATGTGCTATTGGAGCAAGTTTTCGCAATACAGAACTCTCAAAATTTGGTTTTTGGGCAGATTGGGAAGTCGAACCGCGCTGGAATCTCTGTCTTGATGGAGATGACCCGGTCAACGCTAGTAAAGTTCAAGCAGTCAAAGACTTCTTGCATAGTGATGACAAATTCCTCATTTGCACCCATGCAACGTTCCGCTTCGCCGTCAAAGAGTTGGGGGTTGAAGCTTTTGACAATCGCATGATTGCCATTGATGAATTTCATCACGTGTCAGCCAACCCTGAGAATCGCTTAGGTGAATATTTAAAGCAAATCATCGAGCGTGATAAAACCCACATCGTGGCCATGACGGGGTCCTACTTCCGTGGTGACTCTGATGCTGTTCTCATGCCAGAAGATGAGGCTAAATTTAACACTGTCACCTATACCTATTATGAACAGCTAAACGGCTACGAATACCTCAAAACTTTGGATATTGGATATTACTTCTACAACGGTTCTTATGTTGATAGCATCATGAAAGTGCTTGACCCTAAAGAACGCACCATTCTTCACATTCCTAATGTGAATTCTGGAGAAAGTACTAAAGACAAATATAAAGAAGTTGAAAATATTATTTCTCAGTTAGGAGAGTTAGTTGGCACTGATCCTCTTACAGGATTCCATCTTGTGAAGCTTCCTTCGGGAGAAGTTATCAAAGTAGCTGACCTGGTGGAGGACAATCCCAAAAAACGTAGTAAGGTACTCGCCGCTTTAAAAGATCCAACACAAGTCAACAACCGGGATCATGTCCATATCATCATTGCATTAGGAATGGCCAAGGAAGGTTTTGACTGGATTTGGTGTGAGCATGCTTTGACTGTTGGTTATCGTGATTCCCTCACGGAAATTGTCCAAATTATTGGGCGTGCCACACGTGACGCTCCAGGAAAAACTCGTGCTCATTTCACTAATCTCATTGTAGAACCTGACGCTACGCAACAGAACGTCTCTGAGGCCGTGAATGACACGCTTAAAGCTATTTCTGCTAGCCTTCTGATGGAAACAGGTTCTAGCACCACGCTTTGAATTCAAGCCCAAGATTTCCGTTGCAGAAGAGGATGAGGATGATCAAACCTCTCCCAGTGCAACAAATGGTTCTAACGCGGGTGAGGGTAATGACACTGTATTTATCCATGATGTACCGAATGGTAGCATTGTCAAAATTAAACCTGACCATGTAGAAGTGATCATCAAAGGGTTACGTACTCCTAAGACTCCCGAGGCACGCAGAATTTGCCAGCATGATCTCAACGATATTTTGGCGGACTTCTTGCAAAATAAAGACAACGTTGCTCTAGGGGGCAATGAAAGCGTTTTGCCAGCAGATTTAACTGTGATTGCTATGGGTAAAGTAGTTCGGGCTCGTTATCCTCATTTAGATGATGGCGATATTGAAGCTATCCGAGAAGCTGCTATTTCAGCCCTTAATATCATTCAAGATATTAAGGAGAAGAACGTCCATATTGACGACAGCACGCCCTTTGATGTGTCAGGGAAACTCAATGTCAATACGGCATTTGTGGATAGCATTTCGCGTTATGCCTTAGATGTTCGAGAACTCAACATCGATATGATCGAAGCGATTAACCCATTTGCTCGTGCCTATGCCGTTTTGTCCAAGTCGATGAATGAAAAAAGTTTCAAAATGATTGCCGAACAAATTCAGTCAAAGCGAATCAAAATCGGGCCTGAAGAAGCTCGTATCCTTGCCCGCCGTGCCGTGGAATTTGCTCGAGTTCATAACCGCAGACCCGACATTGGCTCATCTGACCCCTGGGAAGTTAAACTCGCTGAAGCTGCCGTTGCCTTTATAAAGTACAAAAGCAAGGGAGCCTACGAACAAAACAGTAAGGAGGAAAATTAAATGAGTAGTCTTAATGACAAAGACATTTGCGAATGTTCAAATGAAGAAATTGTTAATGAGTTAGTAGAGCCCTACCATGCTGAAAAAAAGGAAGAGCGTGCACTAACTCCTGAAAATGAAAAGAGTTTGCAGATGATTGCTGAACAAATTCAGGCAATCGAGCCTGAAGAAGCTCTTATTTATGCTCGTCGTGCCGTCGAATTTGCACGAGTTCATAACCGTAAACCCAATATTGACTCTTCTGATCCCTGGGAAGTTCAACTCGCCAAAGGTGTCATTGCCTTTATCGAGTACAAAAATAAGGGGGTTTACGATGCAAACCGTAGCGAGAAGAATTAAATGAATAGACTTAACGACAAAGACGTCTATGAATGTTCGGATGATGAAATTTTTAATGAGTTAGCAGAGCTCTTTCCTGTTGAAAAAAAGGAAGAGCGTGCCTTAACCTCAGAGGAAGAGCGAATTATTGCAGGTTTTGAAGAGATTCAAGCCTTTTATGATCGTTCCCACAGATTGCCGAGCGCAGCTGCTACAGACATTATTGAACGCCTTTTGGCAATTCGCCTCTCCACTATTCAAGGGAAAGACAAATGCAGAGAGGTGCTCATTGGACGAGACCCTGATGGCTTATTAAATAAAGAGGTTCCTCATACGCTGAACACGGAAGAGCTCTCTGATGATGATTTAGCCTCGCTCCTAGGTGATGATGAAAAAGAAAAAGACAACCCTCTTTTTCAATTAAAACACGTTCGATCTTTTGAAGAACGAACTATGCCTGATGAAATCGCTCAACGGAAACCCTGTCGCGATTTTGCTAAATTCAGACGTTTGTTTGATAGCGTTCGCATTGACTTAGAGCAAGGGACTCGCCGTTATTACTCTCTAACTGGAGCGGAAAATAAAAAAGTAGAGCAAGGAGAGTTTTATCTCCTTGATGGACAATTAGTTTACATCGCCGAGAAAGGGGAAGTCTTCAGAAACGACCATGACAGGGAAGAAGCTCGTTTGCGTGTTATTTTTAGTAATGCAACAGAGTCCAATTATTTGATGCGCTCCTTTCAACGGCGTATGTATAAAGATAAGAACCCTCAATATCCAGCAAAAGGAATCACTACACCTGAATTAGGCGGGCTTTTTGGTGAAAATGCCAAACCTGGCAGCTACAAGGCCAACGGGACAATTTACGTTTTGCGTAGCAACTCGGAAGCTGAAAGCATTCAGCAAAACCGGACCATGATTCACAAAATTGGCGTAACCACTACGTCAGTTGAAAAACGTATCGCAAGTGCGGAAGATGACCCGACTTACCTATGTGCACCTGTGGAAATTGTGGCGACTTATGACCTTTACGGTATTGACCCTGTAAAGCTAGAAAATCTGATCCATCAATTCTTTGGAGCTGTCCAACTAGATTTAGAAGTGAAAGATCGTTTTGGCAAAGTTGTCAAACCTAGAGAATGGTTCCTAGTTCCTCTTGATGTCATTGACGAGTTCGTTCAGCACCTTCAAAAAGGCGACCTAGTGGGGCGTTATTACAACCCCGCAACTTGTCAACTAGAGCAAAAATCTTCCTGATTTCTTTTCTCAACGAATCCCACTCACTCCGAGTGGGATTTTTTAGCCCCACAATGCTAGCCTTCCTCATTCGTTTCCCCCTATTGGTTTCTCTTCCAATGCCTGCTACACTTAAGGAGTTGATATTAGTTGTTTGAAGTTGTCAACATGACAACTTTACTTTTTGCGAGTCGCCATGTCTAATAACAGCCCTTCTCTTGGTAATTATGTCTACAACGATCTTTTGAATCGTATTGGTACTGGAGAATTCCAAGTAAACGCTCGACTACCAAGTGAAGAACATTTGGCCAAAAGCTATAAAGTCTCGCGCCCTATTGTTCGTGAAGCGCTTGCTAGATTACGAGAAGACGGTGTTATTCATTCTCGTCGCGGGGCTGGTTCCTTTATCATCCGTATCCCTCAACCTCTTCTTAATTCCAATGAGAAAAACATGAAGGACTGGATGGAGTTGTTGCATTGCTACGAATTCCGCACTGTCCTTGAAGGAAATATTGCCTATCTGGCGGCACAACGTGCTACGAGTGAAGATAAGGCTCGTATTCAAGCCGCTTACCAGCGCGTATACGAAAACTACTACAGCAACACTTCTGGCGCTAACCCTCAAGAAGAGTCCGATATGGACCGAGACATGAGTTTTCATTTTGCGATTGCCATGGCAACTCATAATCGTTTTTATGTGGAAGCTCTCAAAGCCGTCATGGTTCATATCAAACAAAGTATGTTCTTAATTACCAAGGTCTTCCAAGGACATCAAGAGCGCCACATCACCATTTTGAAAGAAGAGCATAACTGGATTGTGAACGCAATTTTGAGTGGCAACCCCGAGCAAGCAAAGGCTGCTATGGTGATGCATATTCAAAACGCCAGAGACTCCATCCTACCTACCGAAAAGACCAATGAAATGCAGGGGCTTAATGTTGCTCCAATTTCTAATCGAGGTCTTACCCCGCCCACCGAACCCCTCAAGTAGTAGCAATAACCCTATAGGTAGTTTCATTTACAACTATAGACAACTATTGTTCAAAGTTGTAATATTTTCTCCAAGATCTGACAAAAGTTGTTAGGTCAAACTTTTAAATTTCATCCAACCATGGTGAAAGATGTGCTCAATCTGCGGGGATTGAGTGATAGGTTCAGTGACTGCTTGTAGTCACTTGAGGAGAAAATTATGACGACACAAATGATGTTGGCGCAGGGGTTAATGCTCTTGACGCTTCTTATCATGATTACGGGGCGCACCCCTATTTATTTGACCGCTATCGTAGGCTCGACCATTGCAGCGCTAGCTGCTGGATTTCCTATCACGGGCAAGGAAACAGTCACCATTGCCAAGATGATCAACGCTGGGCTTAACCCAGTGATCGCTGATATGACTGGTATTTTGCTCTTCATCGGTATTATGAAAGCTACCGGGTTCTTGGACGTGATCGTGCGTGACATCGTGCTCATCGGCGACAAAATTGGCGGCGGTCCTGGCGTGTGTTCCGCTGGTGGCGTCGCTGCTGGTGTGATTGGTGCCCTGACGGGTTTCACGCAGCCTGTGATTACCGCTGTCATTACTGGTCCTGCCGCTATTCGTTTGGGCGTAGATCCTAATAAAGTTGCCGGTATCCAAGCTCACGCTGGTCACATTGGCAACCTAGCTGGCTTTACCCACCCGACCCAAGTCGCTATTCTCGCGACTGCTGGTATCGGTTACGGTCTTTTTAACGTTCTTGGTTTAATCGCCTCCCTCTCCATCTTTGCCTTCTCCTATGTTCGCGCTGTCATTGATATGAAGCGTCGCGGTGTGAAAATTACTGCCGCTGATCGCGCCAGTATCATTGCTGAAATCAAGGCAAAAGAATATGCGACAACTTCCGTCAAAGCCTTTACGCCTTTCGCTATCTTGGTCGTTGGTTTTATTGTTGGTTTACCTATCTTCTTGGTTGGCGTCGTTTCTGCTCTGACCACGATGATTCTGTCTGCCACGAATTGGAAAGACGCTGAACATAAGATGCTCGACGGCGTTAGCTTGATCGCCACTCCATTGGTTGCTACGATCGGTTTCCTTTTCATGTCGACCGTTATTCGTCAAATCGGTTTGGTTGATACGATTTCTGGCCTCGCTGCTCCGATCCTTACCGTTTCGCCAGTTTTGGTGATGTTCGGTGTTGCTTTCGTGACCGCTTTCTTGTGCCAATCCTACGCCGCTTCGGTAGCCGTGCTCGTCCCCTTCTTGCAAGTTGTTTTGCAGACTGGTGCCGATCCGTTTGCTTCTGCCTTCGCAGCAGCCTCTGGCGCAGCTTTAATTCAGTACTTCTTGACGGGTGGCCCAGTGGCAGCTCTTGCTACGGTTATCCCAGTGGTACCTGGCTCTGACCTTAAGACGGCCAACGCTTTCCAGCGCCCATCCATTCTCTTTGGTTGCTTGGTTTCCCTCGTTATCTCGATCATTTTGTCGCTCTTCTAACTCCCAATAAAAGAGGGCTTTTCTGAAAGCCCTCTTTAAATCAAAGTTAGATACGGAAATTTTTTTGAGGAGTAAAAATGAAAAAAGTCGTTGTGTTCACTACTGGTGGCACTATTGCTATGAAGTATGACGAGAAGCAAGGTGGTCTTGTTCCCGCAGTAAGTGGTGAAGACTTAGCCAAAGCTGTTCCGGGTCTGGATCAACTCGCTGAAATTGAAGTGCGCGAATTCTCTAACGTTGCTTCTTGCAATATGTCGCCAGAACGCATGTTTAAGCTTTCACAAACGATTGAAGAAGCCCTTAAAGACTCTTCTGTGGCTGGCGCTGTGGTCACCCACGGAACGGACACTCTGGAAGAAACTAGCTACTTCTTAGACTTATTACACGCAAGCGAAAAGCCTATCTGCGTAGTGGGTGCCATGCGTGGTGCATCAGACACCTCTCCTGATGGTCCCGCAAACATTTATCAAGCCGTACAAGTTGCCGCTTCTTGTGAAGCGAAAAACAAAGGCGTTCTCGTTGTTCTCAATAACCTCATCCACGCCGCCGCTCAAGTTAGAAAGACGCATTCGGCCAACTGCGATACTTTCGGCTCTCCTTGGTGGGGGCCTATCGGTTATTGCGACCAAGACCGTGTCGTTTTCCGTCGTGCCCCTTTGGGTCGCAAGATCTTCTCTCCAGAAACTCTGAATGCTACGGTCGATCTTATCCCAGCTGAAACGGGCCTTGGAACCGAGTATTTGGACGTTGCCATTGCCCGCAAAGTAAACGGTATCGTGATCGAGGGTTTTGGTCGCGGCAACATCCCTCCAGCCATGATTCCAGGTATTGACCGTGCACGAGAAGCCGGTATTGCCGTTGTCATTGCGACTCGAGCTTTTGCTGGGCGCCCCTATGAAACCTACGCTTACCCTGGTTCCGTTGGAGACTCGAAAGCTCATGGGGCCATCAGAGGGAGTGAAGCCTCAGGTGCGCAAAATCGATTAAAACTCATGGTCATTCTTTCGCAGTATCCAAACTTAGCTAACGAGCCTAAAGAACTCGAAGCTTTGATGGATTCTTAAGAGGACGGGCGGGGTTACTTCAGTAATCCCGCCTTTTCTTTACCTACTTTCTCAAAAACATCATCATCCTCTCGCCTACTCTTTCACCCTATTCTTTTCTTTCTACTAAAAATAAAACTATCCTTCAGCACAGTTTTTTAGTAGAATATCTAGTAAAAGAGGATGACCTCTTTATCCATCTTTTGGACTATTTCACTTCACCATTCCTGAGGAGCTATTTATGCGTTGGCATTCCATCGGTATTTCTCTTCTTGCACTCGCCGTTTCCGCTAGTTTACAAGCTGCGCCTATCACTACAGAAGGTACAGGCACTGGTAAACACGGCGATATCACTGTAGCAGTAACCTTTGATCAAGGAAAAATTCAGAATATTCAAGTTTTGAAGTCGCATGAAAATAAAATTCTTGCCTCTAAAGTCTTTACTGAATTGAAGGACAACATTGTTAAACACAACACAGTCGCTCTCGACTCCATCACAGGTGCAACAGTTTCCTCTGATGGGTTAAAAGAGGCCGTAGCTGACGCCGCAAAAAAAGCTAAAGTAGCGCTTTCTACTGGCGTGGTGTTGAAGCAAAACACACCGACGATTCCAGAAAATACGACTTATGACGTGATCGTCATTGGTGCTGGTGGCGCTGGTTTTTCTGCCGCCATTACGGCTAAGGATGCGGGTGCTAATGTCGTTGTTTTAGAAAAGATGCCAACTGTTGGTGGTAACTCCTTGATTTCGGGTGCTGAAATGGCCGCTGCCAACAACTGGGTTCAACAGAAATTAGGCATCACTGGTGACTCCGTTGAACTCCACTACCAAGACACCATGAAGGGAGGTGACAACAAGGGAGATCCCGCGGTTGTGCGTACGATGGTCGAAAATGCTCTTGATGCAGCTCTTTGGTGCCGTGACACGATTGGGGTTGAATTCCAAGAAGACAACTTGTTCTTCTTTGGTGGCCACTCCAAGAAACGCTCTTTGATTCCGAAGGGAGCAACAGGTACAGAATTTATTGAAAAATTCGTTAAAGCTAGCGAAAAACGGAAAATTCCTATTCTCACGAACGTTAAGGCCGAATCGCTTATCCAAGACGCCTCTGGTCGCGTAGTCGGCGTAAAAGCCACTTTGAATGATAAGACTTACACCTTCCAAGCAAAGAAAGGTGTGATTCTCGCCACGGGTGGTTTCTCTGCTAACGTTGCTATGCGCACGGCTGCGAATCCTTTCTATGGCGAAAAATTCAAGACCACGAATATGCCTGGTGCCATGGGTGAAGGCATTACGATGGCAAGCAAGATCGGCGCGCAAGTGGTCAATATGGACCAAATCCAAACTTATCCGATGTGTGATCCGATCTCAGGTGCCATCGAATTGATTGACGACGCTCGCTTTGAAGGCGCTATTCTCGTCAACCAAGAAGGCAAACGCTTTGTTGAAGAATTAGGTCGCCGTGACGTTTTGAGTAAGGCTATTCTTGATCAGACGGGTAGCTATTGCTACGCGCTTTTCAATGATGCGATTGAAAAGAAGTCGCATGCTATTTCTCACCACCAAGACGAAGTTGCTGTGTTCACGAAGAGCGGTATCCTTCACAAAGGTGAAACTCTGGAAGATGTAGCCAACTTCTTCAAAGTCCCAGTAGACTCTTTGAAAGCAACCGTTGCTCGCGTTAATGAGTTCGCGAAGACTGGTAAAGACACGGACTTCAACTACCGTGCCCGCTTCACAGATCTGAGCACTGGTCCCTACTGGATGTACCGTGGCGTGCCTAGCGTGCATCACACGATGGGTGGTCTGAAGATCAATCCGAAAGCACAAGTTTTAGGTGCTAACGATCAGCCTATTCCTGGTTTGTGGGCCGCGGGCGAAGTCACTGGCTCGACGCACGGCTCGAACCGCTTAGGTTCAAACGCTTACGCGGATATCATCGTCTTTGGTCGTATTGCAGGACGTGAAGCAAGTCGTTAAACTCTGATTTGCTAATAGCACAAGGAGGGCATGGCACAAAACTATGCCCTCTTTTTTGTCTCACTCCACTTAATAAAAGAGCAAACTCATGGAAAAAACTCAAAAGCGCACTGGAACCAAAGGTCAAGAAAGCCGACAGTCTATCCTATATGTTGCTCGTTCCATTATTCTGGAGTGCGGCATTGAAAA
Organism: uncultured Sutterella sp.; assembly: GCA_905197905.1. GTDB lineage: Bacteria > Pseudomonadota > Gammaproteobacteria > Burkholderiales > Burkholderiaceae_F > Sutterella. Next base: position 47,155 of record CAJKAP010000015.1, read on the forward strand.
GCTCTCCCATGCCAATATTGCTGAACGTTTATCATTGAGCAAAAGCGCTGTGCACTGGCACTTCCCCACTAAAGAATCTTTGCTTCAAGCTTTAGTACAAGAGTATGTTGCTCACTTAGAAACCGAAGAAATTCGCCACGAGCGCAAGTACATTAAAGCGGGGCTTTCTCCCGAAGAGGCAATTTTGCCAGGAATGCGCGATTGGTATCGCGATTTTGAACATAATGCGCAAGGTTGGATTGGAATTGGTGCTGCACTTATTGGTCTAGGACATCAAGACACTTCACTCACTGAGCCAATTCGCGCTTGGTATAAAAATCTCTACGCAAGACTTGCCCAACTTCCCATTGACCAAACAGACATTTTCTTAGGCATGATGGCGTTTGATGGTTGTTTTAACGCACAGAAGATGGGGCTTTCCGTCTTGTCTAGAGAGGAAATTGATGCCATACAAACCCGCATTTTAGAGCAGGCCTTTCGTAGCAAACCTGCTCTTCTGAAACGCATTCAGCTTTTGCAGAGTTTGTAGAGCGTTCTTAAATAGTTTTAGTCAAAGCAGAAACTGTCTTGAGCTTTTCTAAGACTAACTTTCTCTTTAAGAGTAGCTTGCGACCAACACGCATCACGATCCCTTCTCGTTGAAGTTCTGCAAATGCTCTCGAAACCATTTCTCTATTGGTATGCGTCAAATTGGCAATATCTGAAAGCGTGATACCAGTGACTAGAGTGTACCAAGAGCTTTCCTCAGTACCGCCTGAGGCGCTGCCTAACTGTGGATCACTAAGCACGGTTAGTGCCCAAAGAAGGCGCCCAGACACGGGATAGAGGTCATTGACAAACACCCCTTCCAATTGACTTTCTGTTTTAGAAATAGCATTTCGATAGACTTCCTCTTTTTTCAAAGAGGGCAGTTGGCTAAACCACTCACTAAAACTCATTTGAGATACGGCAAGCATTCGCGTATTCGTCAAAGCGCGTGAACTTAATGCCATTGTGTGCGGATTATCGCCAGAATCTCGTAATGCCATTACGAGACCCAAAGCAGTGCGAGGTCCAAAGAGACCACAAAGACGCGAGGTTCCTCCTTGATAGAGAGGTACACTGGCAATCAATCCTTCTAAGATTAAGTAAATTGAATGCTTTCTCCCCAAAGGAAGAGTTTCGCCATGTTGCAAAAGAACCTCTTCCCCGCTCGTCTTGAAAAAATCAATAAGAAACGGCACTTCAGGTGGCACAAGCCACGGACGTCTTCCATAGACAAGTTGCTCAAAAGGGCTTGATTTTATAGTACTAAAATCCACTTGGTTATTCCCCTTTATTTTCGCTTTGTTGGTTGCTTTATTGCATGGAAACTCTTCTCTTAGAGGAGTTCCTCGGGAATTAAAAATCGGTGGTGTCCTGAAAAGTGTGTTGCTAGAAAATAAAAAACAAAAAGCAGCGAGAACAGAGTAATATTTAGTGTGTGAAAACTGAAATAACTCTGAAATGTCCTCGCTGCCAAGGACTAAATATAAAGAAAAATGGCTTCAATGGCAATCGCAAACAGAAATATCGTTGCAAAATCTGCGGACGTTGTTTCATTGGCGACCACGCCCTAGACAATAAAGGCTGTCATTCCGAATCAGATTCAATGATTTGGCGAATGAATGCCTACGGTAATGGTATTCGCGCTATTTGTGCAATGACAGGTTATAGCCGTGATAAAGTTCAAGCAGCCTTAAAACGTAGCCAACATCAAATCACACCCAAACAAAAGCATTATGAGACTTTACAAGTTGATGAATTCCATACATTTGTTGGGAGCAAGAAAAACAAAGTTTGGCTAATTTATGCTTACCATGCCAAGACTGGCGAAATCGTGGCATTTGTGTGGGGCAAGCGTGATTTGAAAACCGCTTTGGCTTTAAAACAGCGTCTAAAAGAACTTAAAGTAACCTATAGCCGGGTCCTCAACGACAGGAGCACGATCATGCGCACCCGTGGCCAGGACCCAACGCTGCCCGAGATGCGCCGCGTGCGGCTGCTGGAGATGGCGGACGCGATGGATATGTTCTGCCAAGGGTTGGTTTGCGCATTCACAGTTCTCCGCAAGAATTGATTGGCTCCAATTCTTGGAGTGGTGAATCCGTTAGCGAGGTGCCGCCGGCTTCCATTCAGGTCGAGGTGGCCCGGCTCCATGCACCGCGACGCAACGCGGGGAGGCAGACAAGGTATAGGGCGGCGCCTACAATCCATGCCAACCCGTTCCATGTGCTCGCCGAGGCGGCATAAATCGCCGTGAAGATCAGCGGTCCAATGATCGAAGTTAGGCTGGTAAGAGCCGCGAGCGATCCTTGAAGCTGTCCCTGATGGTCGTCATCTACCTGCCTGGACAGCATGGCCTGCAACGCGGGCATCCCGATGCCGCCGGAAGCGAGAAGAATCATAATGGGGAAGGCCATCCAGCCTCGCGTCGCGAACGCCAGCAAGACGTAGCCCAGCGCGTCGGCCGCCATGCCGGCGATAATGGCCTGCTTCTCGCCGAAACGTTTGGTGGCGGGACCAGTGACGAAGGCTTGAGCGAGGGCGTGCAAGATTCCGAATACCGCAAGCGACAGGCCGATCATCGTCGCGCTCCAGCGAAAGCGGTCCTCGCCGAAAATGACCCAGAGCGCTGCCGGCACCTGTCCTACGAGTTGCATGATAAAGAAGACAGTCATAAGTGCGGCGACGATAGTCATGCCCCGCGCCCACCGGAAGGAGCTGACTGGGTTGAAGGCTCTCAAGGGCATCGGTCGACGCTCTCCCTTATGCGACTCCTGCATTAGGAAGCAGCCCAGTAGTAGGTTGAGGCCGTTGAGCACCGCCGCCGCAAGGAATGGTGCATGCAAGGAGATGGCGCCCAACAGTCCCCCGGCCACGGGGCCTGCCACCATACCCACGCCGAAACAAGCGCTCATGAGCCCGAAGTGGCGAGCCCGATCTTCCCCATCGGTGATGTCGGCGATATAGGCGCCAGCAACCGCACCTGTGGCGCCGGTGATGCCGGCCACGATGCGTCCGGCGTAGAGGATCCACAGGACGGGTGTGGTCGCCATGATCGCGTAGTCGATAGTGGCTCCAAGTAGCGAAGCGAGCAGGACTGGGCGGCGGCCAAAGCGGTCGGACAGTGCTCCGAGAACGGGTGCGCATAGAAATTGCATCAACGCATATAGCGCTAGCAGCACGCCATAGTGACTGGCGATGCTGTCGGAATGGACGATATCCCGCAAGAGGCCCGGCAGTACCGGCATAACCAAGCCTATGCCTACAGCATCCAGGGTGACGGTGCCGAGGATGACGATGAGCGCATTGTTAGATTTCATGGTGGTGTCCTGAAAAGTGTGTTGCTAGAAAATAAAAAACAAAAAGCAGCGAGAACAGAGTAATATTTAGTGTGTGAAAACTGAAATAACTCTGAAATGTCCTCGCTGCCAAGGACTAAATATAAAGAAAAATGGCTTCAATGGCAATCGCAAACAGAAATATCGTTGCAAAATCTGCGGACGTTGTTTCATTGGCGACCACGCCCTAGACAATAAAGGCTGTCATTCCGAATCAGATTCAATGATTTGGCGAATGAATGCCTACGGTAATGGTATTCGCGCTATTTGTGCAATGACAGGTTATAGCCGTGATAAAGTTCAAGCAGCCTTAAAACGTAGCCAACATCAAATCACACCCAAACAAAAGCATTATGAGACTTTACAAGTTGATGAATTCCATACATTTGTTGGGAGCAAGAAAAACAAAGTTTGGCTAATTTATGCTTACCATGCCAAGACTGGCGAAATCGTGGCATTTGTGTGGGGCAAGCGTGATTTGAAAACCGCTTTGGCTTTAAAACAGCGTCTAAAAGAACTTAAAGTAACCTATA
>CAJKAP010000016.1 GCA_905197905.1 uncultured Sutterella sp.
AAAAAAAATTGGATTTTTATCAAATCTATTATTTTGAATAATGCCATTCCTGATATATTTTTCTTTTCAGAAGTTTTATCTGTCAAATATTTAGAAAGTTCATTTTGTATATCTTCTGAAGAATATCTAGATGAAGATAAACACCACAATGAACTTTCATTTAAAGCAATAAAATGGCTAGGAAAGGCATAATATAGGCTTGCTATAAAAAACTCTATTCGTCTTCGATCATTGCCATCCTCAGACAATGATGAAATTATCTTATCTATTAGGGCTATACATGTTTGTCTTTCTTTTGGCTCAGATTTTAAATTATCTTCTAATCCACAGTAATTATGAATTTCAAAAAAGAGATCCCAAAGATTATCAAAAACGTCAGGGTTACCATTTGAAAAGGAATATTTTAAATAATTTATTTGTAGACCTGGAAAGTTTTTCCGAGATTTAACGTTATCAGGAATGGAAAAAGAACAATAATCATCTGAAAATTTTTTCAGCCCATCTACAAGCAGTGATGGATAATTGGGAACATATCTACCCAGAATACAAAAAAAAGTAAAAGGATCTATTTCTTCTTTTTTAAAGTGATACTCCTCTTCTTGAGAAAGAATTTCATCTATATAATCAATTTTTTTCAAAAAACTTTCTTTATCATTGGATAATATTAATTCAGATAAAAACTCAAAAGCAGAAACCCAGTCAACAAATATTTCCACGATCTATGATCCTAAAGTATTAGTGAACAACGATTTCATTATATAAAACTTCCTCATCGCCTGTTGACATTTCTTTTTAAGCAAATAAGGGGTGATCGGCATCTTGGTAGCACTACCACTACTAACAGTCTTAAATGAGACATCATATCGGTACTCAGATTGTCTGAGTACTTCCTCTATCCCCCCGATTTTGTCAAAATTCTGTGATATATTTCATCGATTTCTCGGGAATTTGACGGCTATCGATTTAGTTCTTCTCAAAGTACGACCTCTTTTTCTTTCTCTTTCCCCGTGGTGCCACCCTCCTCATTTTGCATCCACAAAATCACTCTCTCATTTAACCTCACAACCCACCACAGGGATGAATTGTGCCTATCGCTTTTAGAAAAACAACACTCGCGCTTCAAGTCTCTGCAGCGCTTCTCTCTTCCTCTCTCCTTTTGCAGAGCGGCTTAGCTCAGGCTAGCTATACCTATGACCGTAGCACCGATACGGCTATATATACTGATCAGATTCTTAGCGGAAATGCTGACGAACGTATTGCTGGTGATTTTGAACAATACTATTTGTTCCCCGGAAATACACTCTTTATCCTTAAGGACAGAAAGCCGAAAGCTATTTTTCATAACTCTGATTTGGGCGGTGGTAAGGTCACTTTAGACAATAGCGCTCAGCCTGAGGTTCCCACGGTTTTTAATGATCTTAAGAAGCAAACCGTCATAAATTCCAACATAACCGTATTCAGAGGAAATCCCCAACTTCATTTGAGTGAGACGCATTTTGAGATACTTTCCGATGAATCTTATTTTGAGTCGACTCTGCCTGGTCTGAATACGACTAATCCCGTATTTATGCTCGATCACGCATTCCTCAGATTTTTTAACAAAACCACTTATATTTCTGGAGATTATAAAGATAGAGATTTTCTAAGAGTAACTGGCTACGCCTTAGGAAAAGGTGATTTCTATACTGAAAAATTAGTCACGGACGAGCAAAACTCTTTTAAACACTTGATTCACGCGAGTGATAAGGGGAGACTTTCTTTTGGAATAACACCTCAGAACATTCTTCCTTTGGCGGCGTATGACAAACCCATGAAAATATCAGGAGTAATTCGGGCTGATACTGGTGGAGTAGCCGATGTTGGCTTCGGTAATCGTGATTACAAAGAGCAGACACATAATTTTATTATCGGGGACGTTGATAAAGATTTCTTGATTGCAGAGAGTGGCGGACAAATTTCGGTTGCTTTACTGGAATCAGAAATCCGACAATCGGGGGGCATGATCGCCTCTGGAGAGGGCTCGTCGATTACTATTTTCGGTCGCGACGTTGACAATTTATTCCTCACTGGTCGTGCCATCATCCCACAGTCACAGTACTTGCTAGCCTACGCTACCGACAAAGCACGTGTTGAGTTGGATCTGACTGGATACTTCCTTCACGCCCTTGGTGACATGGTTGTTAATAAAGGAGCTACTCTCGAATTTTCAACCACATCTGGGCTGGGTGATTTGCGTATCATGACAGCGTGGACTCACGCTGGCGGGATCAATGAAGCGCCAACAGAGAACGATAATTCTCGCATCATCGTCAACCTCGTTGACCCCGACCCTAGCACAGTAGCCCCAGAGGATTTGGCCCCAGCTACTGGCCGTGTAGTAAATCCTATAGAGGCTAAAACTAGTCACTCGACTATTACGGTCAATGCTCAGGGGAAAAATTCATTCACTGGTGGAGCACGATCGGTTGGCGCCTTTGTCGATGGCGTTCGCTATGGCGGCAATACGATCACGCTGAACTACTCCGGCGAAAATGCGGGGGCTGACATGGCTACCTTTGAAGCACTTGCTGATAACCGCCTTGAGGCAAACTTTGGAAACAGCACCTACTTCAACGGCGTAGTACATAACCGTGGACAGATGAAACTTCACTTCTCTAGCGGTTCTGCTTGGGGTGGTGCTAGCAGCCATATGGAGAATTTCCGCGATGAAACTGGAAAACTTTGGACGAGTCATCTCAGCGTGACCATGGATCCCAATACGGCCTGGTATGAAGACTTTTTTCAAAACTCTGGGATTTCAGATATTCGCTTAAATCAGGCGCGCCGCGAAGGGCACATGTATGTGCAAGGGCCTTTTGCGTCTACCGAAAGCAGTCAGCTCACATTAAATGCGAGCAATCGCACGGAATGGTTGGGTGATTTACTTCTCGACGGTGGCTCTACGGAGGCCAATTTTGTTGCGTCTCAGTGGAGAGGTAATGCTTTCCTTCGCGCAGCTGGGCTTGATCTAAACGTGACTGATAAATCAATCTGGCACGGAGACCTCACTCTCAACGAGGGTGAAGCAAAAGTAACTGTTGCCGACGCCAACTGGAAAGGTGACGCCATACTTGACAACCTCGCTAATGGGGGAACTCTTGAACTCAATGTGGAAAAAGATACCACTTGGGATGGTGCACTCAATATCGCCGAAGGAAAGGCAACGGTCTCAGTGAAAGGAGCCGAATGGAAGCAAGGCGTCACGATGGCAAATAGCCGCTTTAATTCTCTCACGGAAAGCGAGATCACCTCTCTCAACAGTAGTAGTGACACCCCTGTTGACACCAACGTCAGCGCTCCTCTCAAGGCTGGCGATTTGACCCTTTACGTGGGCGACAACACTCATTGGACGGGGGATGTCAATATCACCAACGGTACGGCAAAGATCGACACTGATCATATTCGTTGGGAAGGTAATGTCACGCTCGCCTCTGACCTCTTCAAGGCAACAAGCGCAGAAAAGATTTTGGATACCGTGTCTTTGACCACTGCCACTGCTCATGGGACAGGAAGTGAGTTTTCGGTCTATAGACCCTACTATCTAGAGGACCTTGCGGGCATGCTACCTGCTGTGCTCGAAAAGTTTGCTCAGAGCAATAAAGCGCTTCAGAAAATCAGTGAAGACGGCAAATTAGCGCTCTCCCTCACCAACACGGAATGGAAAGGCGATTTAAGCATTAGTCGTGGCACTGCTACTGTTGAGCTAACAGATTCTAAGTGAACAGGCGACTTCATAAATGACTCCGACAGCACGAAGGTCTTGCGAAGAGTCCCAGAATCACGTAATCCTTTCGCGATTAGTGAGAATAAACCGGAAAGTACCGCGCTCTCCCTGAAGAATTCTACTTGGAAAGGTGACCTCACAAATAACGTGGGAACTGTGACCGCTACGCTCACAGATTCCAAATGGACAGGCGACTTCACGAATACCGATGAAGGCACAACGCTCTCTTTAAAGGATTCCGCCTGGACGGGTAAAGCTGAAAGCGAGGGCTCTATCACCCTACTCGACTCCGAGTGGCACGTGACGGCCGACAGTACCGTGGCAAGCCTCAAAACAGAAGGTGACTCGGCTATCTTCATGGAAAACGGTTCACGCTCTTTGAACGTGAAAAACTTAGCGGGCGAAGGCACCTTTGTGCTTGACTTTAAGTACAAAGACGATAACGTCACGAGTTACCGTACGGGAACTGAGAGCGACTATCTCCTGGTGACGGATTCCGCGGCAGGATCTCGCCGCTTAGTGGCCACGCCAGAGAGTGACTTTACGGGGCTCACCGCTGGGCATAAGCTCTACTTTGCGACAACGCCTGCGGACGACACGGCCTTTAACATCACAGCGGGTATCTCCAAGTACGTGGTGCAACGCGATCGTCTCTACAACCTCTTGAACACTTATAAGCTTGACAAGGAGTTGGACAAGACGGGCGAATTTGAGGGGTTTAATAACTGGTTCTTGACGCTTGAAGACTCGGAAAAGAAACCTAATGAAAACTCCCATATTCCTGGCGCAACGCTCGGTATGGCCTTAGCCCTTTGGCGTGACAACGACACGCTTTTAAAGCGCTTAGGCGAAGTGCGTGATACGTCGACTGAAAACGGCGCTTGGGTGCGTTTAACGAACCGCAAGATTGAGCGCACGATTGACCATACGATGAAGGGACGCTTTACTGGGGTGCAGTTGGGCTACGATCGCAAATTGAGTACTGCTACGCAGGGTGACTGGGTCGTGGGCGCCGCCTTTGCGCATGCTTCTGGTAAGCCTGAGTTTGACGGTGGGGATGGTTCTGGAAAGCTTGAAAGTAACGAAGTGACGGTCTATGCCACCAACCTTCGAGGAAACGGACATACGATTGACCTTGTCGGTCGTGTTGGGCGCCTTGACTCAAGCTTTTCTACGACGCTGGGCGACAAAGCCTCCTTTGACAACTGGGCAGCGAGCGTTGGCGTGGAATATGGTAAGCGTTGGACGATTGGCTCTCACTTCTCTATCGAGCCGCAGGCACAATTAACGTACCACTACCTCTGGGGCGATGAATTCCGCACCAAGTATGGCATTCATGTGAACCAGCGAAATGTCGATAGCTTAGTGGGTCGTTTGGGTGTGGTGACGAGCTTTGATTGGGCACGTGGAGAGGCACACGCGGGGCGCGTTTATGCAAAGGCTTCTGTTGTGCGTGACTTCTTAGGAACCGTGCAAAACGATCTCGTTCAAGACATCACGCTCCACGATACGAACTACTTAAGCGACACTTGGTACGTGTTGGGTGTCGGCAGCAACGTCAAGATGGGTAAAGGTTGGAACCTCTACCTTGACCTTGAAACAAGCGTGAGTGCTGAGGTGAAAACCAAGTACAACTTGAATGCGGGCGTGCGTTACGCGTTTTAATTTTCGTCCTATTTCCTTCACTTAAAGGTCGATTCTTCACGTCGAGGAATCGACCTTTTTTCCACGCCTAAAAACCCATTCAAAAAAGCTCTCTAAAAGCTGACAAATTAACTCAACTTTCCTACTGCGAGAGTGGATTAGGGAGTTTTCCTTATATTCTTAAAGAAAATTAGTTTTGACACTTTTTTTATGCTATATTCACCAGAGTTTGACAAGTGTTTGACATCTTCGACAATTCTCCCACACTGCTCGGCGATGACCTTAACCGGTAGAGATTTCCCTCACTCTATTCACTCTAGTCCGACTCCAAATTCCTCTTTCATTAATTAAACGTTTTGTCTCTCTAGGACCACCTATGCCTAAGACGTTCAAAAAATCCGCGCTCTCGCTCAATGTTGCGGCTGCGCTTTGCGCATCGCTCTCTTTTGTGGCAACGCCGGCGCTCTCTTCTTATCAGTATATTCAAACCAGCAATACCGATTTCTACGAACAGCAAATCGTCAGCTCTCACGCCGATGAGCGAGAAGCTGGAGACCTAGAAACCTATAACAATCCTAATCGCAACTTGTCTCTTTACTTCTGGACAGCGTCTCGCACTCCAAAGGCGATCGTACACGATGCGGATCTGACCGCCCAAAATGTCTCCATCTCATCAAGTTACCGCGATGCTGTGCTTATTTTGAGCGAAGAAAGAAACATCAATATTTCTGGGAATGAAATCTCTCTCTCCAGTGAAGAAGACGCGGTTCTCACCAAAGGCAATGGCTCTGTGAGCTTCAGCAACTTTAAAAATCTTAAATTTGCTCCTGGTTTTAATAGAGACTCGCAGAACCGTCCCGTCACCCCTCACGGCACCGCTCTCAAAGATGAAGGCGCTGGGATTTCGGTTTTAGGCACAAAAGAGAGCGTGGTCACATTTCAGACCTATGAAAACCACCCAGATCCTCTCTTGAAAGCTACCTCCGCCACTGGTGGGATTAAAATTCAGGCGGGAAAATTCTGGGTGCCAGATAGCTATAAAACCATACACCCCCTCAATTTCGCCTACGTGAGTGACGGAGCAACCATTGAAGTTGAAGAGTTGGATGGCTACGAAACGACAGACACTCGCAATACCGAATCAAAAATTGGCGGCCTTATCACAGCCACAAAAGGCGGCAAATTTATTGGAAACTTCAACAGCAAGCGTGGCCATAAGAATGGAGGCTACACAAAGATTGGGCGTGGGAGCAAAGACGGTTTAATTGCCACCGAAGGTGGGACGATTGAAATCAATTTGACAGGAGATTATTCCCAGCTTATCGGCTCTATGAGAGCCTCGGGCGAGGGTTCCAGTATTACGGTCAATTCCACAGGCCAACATGTTCGTGTCTGGGACCAGGATGACTACTCTCCTACCTACCTCGCCTACATCACCGATAAGGCCAAACTGAATTTGAATTTACAGGGCTTTGATACCAACACGTCGGGCGACATTGTCCTCAACAAAGGAGCGGAGTTTAATTAGACGCTCAGTCAAATATCTTGGGGGTCCATTCTGCTTACTTGGGAAAACGAGAAAGTCAACGCTCATGAAGCGCCCACGGCGAATGACAATACGATCGTCAACATTAAGTTGATCGGCGGCTATGAAGCAGAGTCGCTCTCTTCGGGCGGTGCCATTGGGAATCGCATCGCCATGCAAACGAGCAACTCAAAAATCCATATCGATTTTTTAGGAAAACAAAGCTCTGTCAGAGATATTGATGCCGTCGGATATTTTGCCGACGGCGTGCGCTATGGCGGTAACCTCATTACGCTCAATTTTGATGGTGACACAACTTATACCTATGGGACGCTGACCTCTTTAGCCGATAACCGCATTGTGGCCGACGTTCACGGAAAGGACTCTTTCATTGGCGGAAAAGTGGTTGATCAAGGCGATATCAAATTGCGTTTTGCCAAGAAAACACAGTGGCAAGACGGTGCTGAAGTCTCTAACTTCCTCGATGAAACCGGCAAACTTTGGTCCGCTCTTTTAGATGTAGAGATGCAAGAGCAAACGGTCTGGGGTGGTACCTTTACGCAGACTTCTGGCACCTCGCTACTTAATTTCAATAATACGCATCGAATTGGTAACACCATTACGCAAGAAGCCACCAAACCTTTGGGCGAGAGTCTGGTGAAGATTTTGGCTAAGAATGAAAGCTTCTGGGAGGGAGACTTCCGCCTTGGCGTTGGTGAAAATGAGGTGACTTTTGAGCAAAGTAAATGGAAAGGCAACGCCCTACTCAATCAAAAAGGCGCGATTGCTGAAAAGCCTCTCATTGACCTGAAGGTCACTAACTCTTCTTGGGAAGGCGACTTGAGCCTTACCCGAGGGAAAGCGACGGCAGTCGTTGCTGCCTCGCCATGGACGGGTAGCGCAGTGCTCGACAATCTGGAGGGCAAAGCCGCTACTGGTGAAGCGGAGCTTGACCTTCGCGTAGAAGATACCACTTGGGATGGCGCCCTCAACATTGCCCAAGGTAGTGCTGAGGTTTCCGTAAAAGACTCTACCTGGAAGCGCGGCATCACCATGGCCAACAGTCGCTTTAATTCGTTTATTGAAGACGAGTTACAGCGTTTTAATCCTAATAACCCCTCGTCTGAAGCCTCTGAAGAAACTCCCAACGCTGAAAAAACGCTCTCGGGTGGCGATTTAGCCCTTAGTGTTTCGAATACGAAGTGGACGGGTGACGTGAATATCACCAACGGGAATGCAAAGGTTGAACTCGAGAAGACAGAGTGGGAAGGCGATGTCACACTTGACAGAGACCTTTTCACTAGCCTTAGCGCTGACGAGGTTCTCAGCATCATTTATCTCCATCCCCACCTCGTTTGGAGGAGCGGTGAAGAGCCTGAACCATTCTGGGACGAATGGAACTATCGAAAAAAAGATTTTGCCAAAAAAATGCCTTTGCTTCTTGAAAAAGTTGCCAAGGAAAACGTTGCTTTGCAGAGCATCACCAAAGATGGCACGCTCAACCTTGCTCTCAAGGATAGTTCCTGGACGGGGGATTTGACGGTGAAGCAAGGTGAGGCTGCTGTGGCACTCACAAACTCCACTTGGGCAGGCGATTTTGCCAATACGCAAGACGCTACCACCCTCTCCTTAACCGACTCCTCTTGGAAGGGTAAGGCCGAGAGCACGGGCGCTGTGTCGCTCACCGAGTCTGAGTGGCACCTGACGGCAGATAGTGAAGTGGCGAAACTTTCCACTGCAGGCGACTCCGCTATCTTCCTTGAAGGCGAAGCACGCACCCTCAAGGTGAACGATTTAGAGGGCGATGGAACTTTTGTGCTCGACTTTAAATATAAAGACGACAATGTGGAAAGTTATCGCTCTGAAACAGGTAGCGACTTCCTTCTCGTGAAGGATTCGGCCAGTGGCTCGCGCCGTATTGTGGCAACGCCAGAAAGCGACTTCACGGGTCTTCAAGGTGGGAACAAACTCTACTTTGCGACTTCGCCCGCTGACGATACCGCCTTTAATATCACGGCAGGAATTTCCAAGTACGTCGTGCAGCGCCAGAAACTCTACAACCTCTTGAGCACTTATCAGCTCGGGAAAGAGTTGGATACGACGGGGGCCTTTGAAGGCTATAACAACTGGTTCTTGACGCTTCAAAAAGAAGAAAAGAAGCCAAATGAAAACTCGCACATTCCTGGTGCCGCACACGGTGCTGCGTTTGCGCTTTGGCGAGATAACGATACGCTTCTGAAGCGCTTAGGCGAAATCCGTGACCCCGAAACTGACAACGGGCTTTGGGTGCGGCTCACAAGCCGCAAGATGAAGCGCTCGGTCGATCACGCCATCGATGCGCGCTTCACAGGTGTGCAGTTTGGCTACGATCGTAAGATTGCCACTGCCACACAAGGCGACTGGGTTGTGGGTGCTGCTTTTGCGCACGCCTCAGGAAAACCTGAATTCGATAACGGCGCAGGTAGCGGAAAGCTCGAAAGCAACGAATTAACCGCCTACGCCACGAACTTGCGTGAAAACGGCCATACGATTGACGTTGTGGGTCGTGTGGGTCGTATCAATTCCGAATTCTCCAGCGTCTTAGGCGACAAGGCGAAGTTTGATAACTGGGCAGCAAGCCTTGGAGTGGAATATGGAAAACGCTGGACGATTGGTAGCCACTTCTCGATTGAGCCGCAGGCACAGTTGACCTACCACTACCTCTGGGGTGACGACTACCAGACGCAGTACGGCATTAATGTCCATCAAGCAAATGTCAATAGCTTAGTGGGACGTTTGGGCGTGGTGACGAGCTTTGATTGGGCGCGTGGTGAAGATCGCTCTGGCAGCCTCTACGCCAAAGCTTCCGTAATGCGTGACTTCTTAGGCAAGGTGGAAAACGATCTCGTTCAGGATATTACGCTCCACGACACGAATCGCTTTAGTGACACCTGGTACGTGTTAGGTCTTGGTACCAACGTGAAATTGGGCAAGAACTGGCGCCTCTACTTCGACGCAGAGACGAGTCTCAACGCTGAAGTGAAGACCAAATATAACTTGAACGCTGGCGTGCGCGTCGCGTTCTAAATAGCCTTCTCACTTAAAAACTTCTGGGACGACTCACCCCTCCCAGAAGTTTTTCTTGCCTGTTCATTGCTTTTAGTCAATAGAAAATCCCCCTTCTCTTCTCTAACAATGAATGACAACCATTAACAATTGTAGTAATATTCTTTTCGGAAAGCTTTTTTTATGATTCGACCACGACCATTTCCACACTAAGCGCTTTCCCTCTATTTCCTCTTGGCGAGGGAATGGTCCTGAGGCCAAAAATGCCCTATACATTCAAAAAGTCAAAACTGGCGCTCAATACAGCGGCCGCTTTTGTCTTAATGTCCTCCCTGGGTGCGCAAGTGACCTTTGCCGCTCACACCTATGACGAAGCCACTAAGACCGATACCTATACCAATCAACTCATCAGTGAATCTCGCGGAGGTGATCCTAATGACATTAAAGGATACAACCACGCCGATCGTAAGCTCGTTCTGATTTGGGACGGGAATCCTGACCGTAAAGACGGTGCTGCGATCCGTGGCGCAACCGTCGTCGCTGATGAAATCACGATCAACACCGATTTTGTTAAAGCGAACGCTTTTTCAGGAAAATCCATTATCAGTTCTGGCAATGACGTGACTCACATCACGGCCAACAAGATTTCGGTTCAGTCCGGAGACGACGCGATTTATACCGAATCCAATGGCACTGTCACCATTGATGGTTTTAGCGAACTCAAAGTCTCATCTCAAAGTGATATTCGTTGGGGCGGGCATGGCATTGTAGATAATGGCACTGGCATCACCTTAATTGGCAAGGATGACAGCACGATCGAAGTGAATTCTCGTCAAAACGCCATGGGCAACGGTTACGTGAGCGGTCCCATTGGAAAAGGCATTACGGCGAGCGCAGGCAAAATTATTTTAACGTCAACGGGTAATGCACTCGGGGCCACAGCCGTCGGTAAATCGCCCTTTGTGATTGATGTTAACGCCAAAGAAGTTTCTCTCTCAGGGGAGAATCACGCAGCCTATGCCCAATATAAAGGCACCATTAAAATCAACCAGAAAGTCAAAGAAGGTTCTCTCAAGGCTGAGGGAAGCTTTGTCGCAAGCCGCGATGGGTGTATTGAAGCCAACTTAGGTGGCACAGGCTCTTATATCAAGCACGGCAGTGATGGGCTTGCGGTAAGTGCTGGCCAAGTAAGCTATGCGGAAGATTCAGCTGGGAAAGTAACACTTAATTCCACTGGGAGCGAGCACTATATTGACGGTCTTCTCGAAGCCATCAATGAAGGATCCACTCTCACGATTAATAGCACGGGCGAGAACTTTAAGCTCTCCAACACCACACCTGACGCCACTTATCTCTCAAAAGCTTCTCGCAAAGGCAAGATCGACTATACATTTAGTGGCGCCAATGCGACCATTACAGGCAATATCCTCTCGCAGACTGGTGGCGAAACGGGGATCACTCTGCGTGGCGATAACGCTAACCTCACAGGCGACCTTCTCACGAAGTGGGTGGACCGCACTAGCTCCTCTAATTCATTCGAAAAGCGTACAGAGGAAGATAACGCCAAGATCACGCTTCGTGGTTGGGGAAACAACGCCACCCTCACGGGTAACCTCACCGCTGAAACTAGCAAATCAACGATTGAAGTGCTCTTTGTCGGCAATAACGCCACTATGAAAGGTTCCGTTTCCTCTATCGGTAGCTCTCGTGGAACAAAGCAATACGCTGGAAATACTGTCTCGATTGGCTTAATGGGCATCAATTCTTTGCATGAAGATGGAAACCTTTTGGTCCAAGGCGATAACACGCTCAACGCGTTGTATATGTCCAAAGGCACCAAGGCGACAGTGAATGCCGATGTGCAAGGAACTATGAGGATTGGGCTTGAAAACAGTGCCACCTGGGAAGGTGAAGCGGTAGTGGGTACTTTCCGAGATGCGAGCGGGAAGGACTGGGAGGGGAAACTCTACACGAGCCTGCTCAATCAAGCAACTTGGAAGGGTGATCTCAGGCTCAATGCTGGCACAGCTACAGTAGAGCTCGAGCAGAAATCCACTTGGGAAGGGAACCTCACTTCTGATAGCGAGAAAGCTAGCTCCACAGTAACCCTCGATGATTCAACCCTCAAAGGAAATATTCTTCTCAAGAATGGCGTTGCGAGCGCAACTCTCACCAAATCCGAGTGGACTGGTGATCTCTCGACAGCTGGTGAAACTTCCAATGCAGACGTGAAATTGACTGACTCGAAGTGGGAAGGCAATCTCTCCTCTAGCCATGAAAAAGCGGTTTCCACGGTTGCTTTAACTAACTCGACTTTAACGGGCAATGTTGAGATGACTGCTGGAACGACAACCAGCACACTTACGACATCCGAATGGAAGGGTAACCTCAAAGCGGAAGGGGAAAATTCGAAAGCGACTGCCACCCTCACCGACTCCCAGTGGGAAGGTGACGTTACCTCTAACGACAAAGCGGTTTCTACGCTCACGCTCGACAATTCCGCTCTGACGGGTAACGCCGACGTAGCTTCTGGGATGTTGACCGCCAAGCTGACGAAATCGGAATGGAAAGGTAACCTCAAGGCGGAAGGCGAAGGCGCAAATGCGAGCGCTACCCTCACCGACTCGAAGTTAGAGGGAGATATCAGCTCAAACGACAAGGCCGTTTCCACTCTCACACTCGACAATTCCGCTTTAACGGGTAACGCCGACGTAGCTTCTGGGACATTGACCGCTACACTGACGAAATCGGAATGGAAAGGTAACCTCAAGGCGGAAGGCGAAGGCGCAAATGCGAGCGCTACCCTCACCGACTCGAAGTTAGAGGGAGATATCAGCTCAAACGACAAGGCCGTTTCCACTCTCACACTCGACAATTCCGCTTTAACGGGTAACGCCGACGTAGCTTCTGGGACGTTGACCGCTACACTGACGAAATCGGAATGGAAAGGTAACCTCAAGGCTGAAGGTGAAGGCGCAAATGCGAGCACTACCCTCACCGGTTCGAAGTTAGAGGGAGACGTTACTTCAAGCGGAAAAGCCGTTTCCACGCTTACGCTTGAAAACTCTTCTTTAACGGGCAATATCGGCGTTTCTTCAGCTACAGCTACGGCGACCCTCACCAAATCTGAGTGGACTGGTGATTTGTCTGCCGAAGGTGAAACGACGACGAGCAATGCAACCTTGACGGACTCTACATGGACGGGAAACCTCAGCTCGTCTAGCGACAACGTCACCGCTAAGCTCAGCAAGACCGATTGGACGGGTAACCTTGAGTCGACAAGTGCTAAGACGGCTGCTGTGGTAGAAAACGGTACGTGGAAGGGTCTTTCGACGGAGAAAGGCGCGGTCACCCTCAAAGGCAATACGCTCTGGGAAGTGACTGGCGACAGCGCCCTCACCTCTCTCACAACGGAAGCCGAAACTTTTGTGACGCTAGAAGGCGAGGCTCGTACCTTAACGACCGATACCCTCAATGGCAGCGGCACGATTGCGCTTGACCTCGCCTATTTGGGCGACGATGTGAGCACTTATCGTGATGCGGCTGGCAGCGACTTTATTACCGTGAAGTCTGCTGGTTCTGGCACTTATACGATTTTGGGTACCGAAGCGAGCAACTTCACGCTCACCGCGAAACAAAAACTCTTCTTTGCCACCACACCTGCCGGTAGCGCCGCCTTTAAGTTGACTCCGCAAAAGCAAACCTACGTGGTGAATCGCGACAGAATCTACAATTCGCTCAATAGCTATGCGATCCACAAGGAAACGGATCAAACTGCGGCTTATAGCGGTTTTGATGATTGGTTCTTAACGCTAGACGAAAAAGTCGTGGGACCCAACGAAAACGCGGTGGTTCCTGGCGATGCCTTTAGCGCAGTCTTTGCTCTGTGGCGCGACGATGACACACTTCTCAAACGTTTGGGTGAATTGCACTACAACCAAGAAAAAGATGGTCTCTGGGCACGTGTCACCAACCGTAAGCTCTCGCGCTCTGGAGACCACGCTTTGAGTGCTAAATTGAGCAGCTTCCAGTTGGGGTACGATCACAAGAAAGTCACCGAGAAACAAGGTGATTGGTACTTTGGCCTTGCTTATACGCACTCCTGGGGCAATCCTAAGTATGACTTGGGCTATGGCAAGATCAAGGCCAATGAGTTAACGCTCTACGCTACGAACTTGCGTGAGAATGGTCACACCTTTGATATCGTTGGCCGTGTTGGTCGTATCGACTCAAAATTCACCACCATCTTGGGCGAAAAAGGTGAATTCGAAAACGTTGCGGCAAGCTTCGGCGTCGAATACGGGAAAAAGACGTTCGTAAGTGAACGCTTTGCCATCGAACCTCAAGCCCAACTCACTTACCACTATCTCTGGGGCGATGATTACCACACGCAAAGTGGCATTGAAGCGCACCAGGATAACGCTGATAGCTTAGTCGGCCGTTTGGGAGTTCTCGCGAGCTACGAATGGGGCAGCGATGAGAAGACTGGAAGAATCTACGCCAAAGCCTCTGTCTTGCATGACTTCTTGGGCGATATGAGTAGCAGCCTCTATCAAGATATCACCTATCGCGATAGCGATGATTTAGGTGACACCTGGTACGTTGTGGGCTTAGGTACGAATCTCAAATTAGGCAAGAACTGGCACCTCTACTTCGACGCAGAGACGAGTCTTAACGCTGAAGTGAAGACCAAATATAACTTGAACGCCGGCGTGCGCGTCGCGTTCTAATTGAGATCTGGGAGAGCCTCTTCTCCCCTCCTCTTTTAAGGTCGATTCTTTTTCATGGAAGAATCGACCTTTTTCTAACCTTCTCTCGGAGTAGCTTTTCAGAAAGATTCAGAATTTCCCTACATAGCCTAAATACATATTTTTTTTGAGATTTTTCTATGCTATATTCATAGATGATTGACCAAATTTTTACGGACGACAAACTCCAGACCAAACCACGTTTGTCGTCTCTTCTGACCGAGCGAAACCTCTCACTTCCACACCTGTGAGGTCACTCTGCCACACATCATTTCTGTTGACTTAGCCTTGCCACATCTCTCTGAGTGGCAGCTGAGGGGAGATTCCATGTCAAAACGATTCAAAAAAACGGCCTTGGCCCTAGAAATCACCACGATTCTCTGCAGCACCCTGCTCTTCTCTGGAATGAGCCATGCACAAAGCTTTAATAACCTCATTTTTAGCTCGGTAGCAGAAGAACGCACTGAACGAGATCTGATCGAGTTTATTAATCCAGAAGAAGACTTCGGGCTCTATTGGGTGAATACGAGGGAACGAGACGTTCTAGCTTTAGTTCACGACACGACGATCAGCGGCAAAAATCTTATCTTCTACTCGCATCAAGATTATGCGTCGCCAGACCCAACAGCACCTGCTCCTGATTTTTTCTGGAGCACCGAAAAGCCAACGCACATTAAAACCACTGACAAGCTTCAGCTCACTGGTTACGGTAACATAGCCACAACAGTTGGGACTGGATCGATTTTAATCGAGGGGTTTAGCGAGATAAGGCCAGATGATAATCGTGATTTGTGGGGTGATATTTACGACAACGGGGCCGGTATCTCACTTTTGGCTCGTGAAGACGTCGACAGCACCCTTTTTTTGAATGGTACGTCTGTTTACTCCCTCTCCAAAACGAGCCCTGGTGTCCATATCAGTGGTGGTTTCTTTATGCTTTATCGCCAGATAGCGAAAGGGGGAAAAATTCAGATTGATGGGTTAACTCGACGCCATGTCGATTTTCCTTCACATCTTATTGGTGGATTGTATGCAACGGACGGCGGAAAAATTAAACTGAATTTAAATAACAAATATATCGATTTTGACCGAGCCGACAATGAAGATTTAATTATTGCTGAAAAAAATAGTTCCATTGATATTTTGGCTGATGATGCTGCTCTAAGAATGACCGATCAACCCATTATCTCTCGGGGGGAAAATTCTTCCGTTTTTGTCTCTGCCCAGGGTTTATTTTTAGATGCGGATACTTACGTAAACCCCTATGTTTACGCTGTTAATCAGGGAAAAATCAGTCTTAACGCAAAATCTCTAGACGTGCAACACTATCAGTTTATCAGCTCTTTAAGGAGTACTTTAGATCTCAATTTGACTGGAAAACTAAGCCATTTTGAAGGCAGTATTAAAACATCTTGGGAAAAACTTCTTCCCAAAGAAATCGGTCTTATCGCGGAAAATGATCAGTCTAAAATCAATATTTTTGTTGATGGGGCAAATCACGAAGTAACAGCTGATATTGAAGCGAATACCTCTCAATCTACCATCAATTACACCGTTAGAGGAGAACGAAACCAAAACCGTCTGAAGATTAAATCAATAGGACAATATCGAGATGATGTCTACTATGGGAGCAATGCTGTCAAAATTGATATGGCGGGGAAAAGTTTGAGCTTAGACGGAAGTCTTGCTAACACAGCCGATAACCTCATAGATATCTCTTTTTCTGGAGAGGACTCTAGCTTTTGGCTCAATGGCGATCTACAAGGCCAAACCAAGATTTCGATAGCTCAAAAAGCAAATGTTAGCGGCAAGGTGAAAGTCAAAAATTTCATTGACGAAAAAAAGAAAGAATGGGAAAGCAACTTCACTCTCGACTTGCACCCAGAGACGAGTTGGGAGGGTGCACTTGTGACCTCTTCAGGTAACAGCACCATCACCTTAGAAAAGGCACAGTGGCAGGGCGTTGCGAAAGTAACCTCTGATACCGCCAAAGGTTCTCCCCACCTCAAGGTCCATTTAAAGGATCAAAGCAAATTCCAAGGTACACTTGCTCCTCTTGATGGAAAGACTGAAATCACGCTCAATCGTAGTCTTTGGACGCGAAATGCTACCTTAGATAACCTCGAAGAAACGAAAGGTGGCGAGCTTATCGTTAAGGCTGATAAAGAGAGCACCTGGGAAGGTGCACTTAACATCGCAACAGGCAAAGCTGAAGTCACTCTAAATGGCACGCAATGGAAAAACAGTGCCACCTTAGCTAATGTGCGTTTTGATTCCGTCACGGACAGTGAGATTAGTCAACTAAGAGAAGATACACCACCTAGCGATATATCTAAGCGTCTCTTAGATGGCGGGAAACTGGATTTAACGCTCTCCAATGGTGCGCAATGGACGGGCGGGCTCAATATGGTCAACGGTAGCGCGAATGTTAAGCTCAACCAAAGCCAGTGGAGAGGCAATCTCACGCAAACTCCTAGTGCCTTTACGCCGCCTACTGAAGACGATCTTATCTACGCCATCGCCGACTACGATCCTTATATTTTATATACCTTCTTTCCACCAGAAGACGCCCCAAAGGAGGATGATGATCTGGCTGAGGAGTATAGACAGCAAATTCGGCTTTGGCAAACCAAGACTAACGCTGAAAACGCCCAACTCGCGGCACTGAGCTCCCCAGCTACGCTTTCGCTCTCGCTCACTGAGTCCACCTGGGATGGTGACATCACGCTCACGAGTGGCAAGGCGGACGTGGAGCTCACCAAGAGCCAATGGACGGGTAACGTTAAGGTCGAAAAAGAAGGTCAGACTGAGCGCTCTGCAGAAAACACTGCAACGCCTGGCCCCCTCACGCTTAACTTGAAGTCGAGCACCTGGGCGGGCACCCTCTCCTCTACTCAGACCGATACCGTGAGTACGCTCGAAGATTCGACATGGAGTGGCAGCGCCACAACAGCGGGGCCCATTACGCTAACGAATTCCAGTTGGAAGTTAACGGGTGACAGTGAAGTCACCAGCCTTACCTCGGACGCAGCCTCTGCGGTGTTCCTCGAGGGCGATGCCCGCAAACTCACTGTCGGGAAGCTCTCGGGCGAAGGCACTATGGTACTCGACCTGGCCTACAAGGATGACAACGTTGAGAGCTATCGCGATGCTGAAGGTAGCGACTTTATCGTGGTGAAAGAGGCAGCCTCAGGTTCTCGTCGCCTTGTCGCGACCGCCACGAGTGACCTCTCCGCGGTAGTGGACAAGCAAAAGCTCTACTTTGCAACAACGCCAGAATCCGCCGAACCCTTTAATTTGACGGGCACCATTTCGCAGTACGTAGTAGAACCTGATCGTCTCTACAACCTACTCAATACCTACCACATTGAAAAGGAAACGGATACGACTGAGGCCTTCTCTGGCGCGACCAATTGGTACCTAACCTTTGGGGCCAAAACGCCTGAAATAAACGAAAACGCGACGACGCCCACGAGTGCCTTTAGTGCTGTAGCAGCACTTTGGCGCGATAACGATACGCTCCTAAAACGTGTGGGAGAGTTGCACGACAATCCCTATGAAAATGGCGCTTGGGCTCGTATCCTCAACCGCAAGGTGAAGCGCTCGGGTGACCATTCGATGAGTGGGACGTTCACTGGCGTGCAGTTAGGCTACGATCGCAAACTCAATACCCTCTCGCAGGGCGATTGGATCCTTGGCGCGGGCTTCACCCACACGCGTGGGAAACCAGAATTTGCAGAAGGTGATGGGAAACTAGAGAGCAATGAAGTGACGCTTTACGCCACCAATTTGCGAGACAATGGCCACACGATTGACATCGTGGGGCGCGCTGGGCGACTCGATTCTCGCTACACCACGGATTTGGGCGACAAAGGTAAGTTCCACAACTGGGCAGCAAGCCTTGGGGTGGAATATGGAAAGCGTTGGACGCTGGATCAGCGCTTCTCGATTGAACCACAGGCACAGTTAACGTATCACTATCTCTGGGGTGACGAATTCCGCACGAAGAAAGGCTTCATGGCCGAGCAAGACAATGTCGAAAGCTTAGTGGCACGCTTGGGCGTTGTGGGTAGCCTCGACTGGAATCGTGGCGCAGAAAATGCAGGTCGCTTCTACGCGAAGGCCTCGGTGCTGCATGACTTCATGGGCGAAACCAACACCCGCATTTCTCAAGATGTGCTCTACCGAGATAGCGACGACTTGGGTGACACCTGGTACGTCGTGGGCCTTGGCACCAACGTGAAGTTAGGCAAATCTTGGCACATTTATGTTGATGCTGAGACGAGTCTCAACGCGAAAGTGAAGACAAAATACAACCTGAATGCAGGCGTACGTTACGCCTTCTAAAGGATTTTTCCTTCACATTCACCTAAACCCAAAAGAGCTTTTAGAAAGAGAATTTCTCCGACTAAAAGCTCTTTTTTTGAATAGACATTAAGAGAGGAAATACGTGTCCATTTCCTCTTCGCTTTTTCTTAGATATCAATGCTATCGGCCACCGTCTTTTGTGCCTCTTCTCCACGACGATCGTAGAGCGCCGTCGTCGCGATATTGGCATGCCCCATCATGTTTTTAACGGTCACGATGTCCACATTTTTTCCTAAAAGTCGCGTGGCAAAAGTACGACGCAAGTCGTGTGCGGAGCAAGGGGCATTATGCGCTGCGATCATGCGAGACTTGGCAATACGACCGACGCTCGTGGCATCAATCGGTCTCTCAGTATCGAGTCTTCCCCCTTTAAAGAAGCGGCAGAAAATATACCCTTTATCCTCAGGGCGATACTTGAGGAGCCACTCATTAAGTACCGTAGCGACAGCCGAAGGTAAAAAGACTTTACGCTCTTTATTCCCCTTCCCGATGAGTCGCAAGGAGCGCTCTAAGGGGTCATAATTTTCTAATCTGAGGCCTGGGATTTCCCCTCGACGAAGACCACAACCAAGCATTAAAAGGATCATTGCTTTGTCGCGCAAATCCTGTGGATTATCCTCGTCTAAGCTCTCCACTAAGCGAGCACTTTCTTCCCGACTGATCGATCGCCCCGTGGGGAGTCGATAGTAACGTTTTTGTTTCATTGCCGCAATTTTAAGGTAAACCTCATGCGACATTTGTCCCGTCATCCAAGCTGCTCTCGCCACCCCTTTTAGTGCAGCAAGATAGCAATTACTCGTCGAAACTGAAATCCCCTCTTTGGCTTGCGTCGCAAAAAAAGCGAGCAAATGTTCGGGGCGAACTTTTTCCCACTCGCAATCTCGAAGATCCATATAGTGGGCCCACTGGGCAAACTTGCTCAGTTTCGAGGCCATCGTTCGGCGCGAAGTTGGGGAACTTAACTCTGACAGATAGACCAAGGCCGGGTTTGGCGAGTCACGACGCTCCGTACTCGGGAGCATCTCCTCTTGCAGAAGTGCTGTAAGTGCTCTTTTTTCACTCATTCCAAGGCCTTTCTATTTTTTGTATTACAGAATAAAAACTAAAGCGACACTTTATGAATAAACAGAGAAGTGCTCAAAGAGATCGATCTAAAGCTTCCCGGCAAAAATCGCTCTTTGAAGCACTTTTCTGTCGTTAAGAGGGGCATTTTCCTCCCGAAGACCTTTTTGGGGAATTTTCGAGAAGATTATGCATGAGAATGTATATTCTACGATCTAATTATAGCGCAAACTGAAACCAGGAAAAATGGAAAAAATGAGATTTCCTTCCTCCCCTCTTCTCAAAATTTTTCTTCCAAAAGGAAAATTTTCAAGAGGATGAAATTTTTCTGCTGCGAGGTCGAAAGTTGCTTTTCAAAAATTTTTCTCAGCTCGATTTTTCTTGTTTTTCACTGAACAAGCGTTCAGGAATTTTTCTTTTCAAATTCGTCATTTTCTCAGGCGATGATTTTTGGGATTGAAGTTTTGGGGGCCCTCCTCCAACTCCTTCTCATCGTTCTTTTCAGGTGAAGTCTTTTCTTCCTTCTACTTTAAATAGTCAATTTAGGATTTTTTTCTCGAAAAGAGAATTGAATACTTCTTTGATTTATACATCTCTTTTTTCATTCCTTATCCTGAAGATATTTTTTTTCATAAAAAATAACACGACTATTCATGGACGCCAATTATCTTTTTTTTCAATTGATAAGAATTTTTCTATTTTTAATAAATGTGTTAATCTGCTTTTTTATTAAATGTAGAAAGGAGATATGGGAATGTGGGAAACTTTCCCCTTTAGACTCCTTTCCTTACTCCTTAGAGGCTTTCCAATCTGTCCTTAAAATCCCCTTTCTGTAACCTTAAGAAGTGGACTTAAGTCACCTTTCGGGAAATTTCATTGCCTATTCTCGACTTGCTCTTCATTTTTTTCATCGGTGCTTTTTTCTTTATCATCTATTGAGTACTGAATCTAATTTAAATTATCTACAGAATAGATTTCTATATTTTTATCAATAATATTTGTCATTCTCTGAAGATTTATAAAAAACTTTCTCTCCTCTTAGAGACTATCCCGATTTTTGTGTCTATAAAATAATGATCTTTTTTCTCTTTCTCTTTTTAAATAAAAATGAATCTTTCTCCGAGAAAATATTTTCGTGGTCCTAGTCGTTCGATGAGTCAAACTGATCGATTAATTGCACGTGAAATCTGTTTTCTCACTCTTTGAGTGAAAAATGAGATAAAGCGCCTCACCGCCGAGCCTTCCATTTGGGAGAGCTCGGCGGTCTCTTTTGGGGGAGCTTTTACCTCTCCCGCTGTTACATAAATTTCACACAAAATTAACCTTTGTGTGAAAGGCTTAATCCTTCCTTACGGACTCTTTCATTCACCTTCCGAAAAAGTGAGCACTCTTCCGAGTCGCTAGTCCAACAGTAGATTAGAAGTCAGTTAGCACTTTGTCCCTTTGCTTTCAATCAAATGAAATTTACAAAAAATTACACAAACTCATAGGGTATACCACTACCCCAAATGAGAGTATTTTTTTACTCTATAGACCTAGTCCTTTTAGATAATCCTTGCTAGCTTTTTGGGTGATTGAGACAACGTCCATTAAATCGGGGAAAACCCTATAAAATCAAGGACTTACGAACTAGGGAAAACCTCCTTGGTAAAAACCCTAAGTCTCACCTTTTCCCATTAGCCCCTCCCGATAGGTTTTTCCCTATCGAAAATGATTATCCGAAAGACTAAGCCTATACACCGATTGAACAATAGGGAAATTAAAAAGCTTTTGTTAGAATCCCTTCCGACAATTGAGGAACGAGCTTTTTTGACGACAACCTCATAAAACAAGCGAGCCCACGCTCTACTCTCTCTAATATTAGAACGCGAGACTCACTCATCAGGGATGGCCTGTGAGCCCTTCGGTAATCTACTGACAGATTGCAAGAGAAGGGAAAGTCAATTCCCCGTGCAAAAAAAGCCGGTCTACTCAATATCGGAACTTGTTATGTGCCAAGCGAAAGACGAGTTCGCATTTATCGCATAAAAGAACCCAAGTGCTTTTTGATCCCCCTCGATCGTAAAGCGCTTAACTGAGGAATTGACAATGTTTAACCTACCCTTCTTTCTGGGTTTGTTCCCGTTAGTGGTGTTGGTGGTTTTGATCATCAACGTCAAAATGCCGGTTTATAAGGCCGTGTTGATTACACTGGCCTTGGTCTTAGGGATCACCTACTTTGCCTTTGATACCCCAGCTACTGACTTAGCTAACGCCGTTGGCTACGGTATTCTCAAAGGTCTCTGGCCCATCGTCATCGTGATCTTTGGTGCCATCTTCGCTTATAACCTCATGCAAAAGACGGGTGCCATTAGCGTCATCCGTGATCAACTCTCTCGCGTCACTGACGACCGCCGTCTTCTCCTTCTTCTCATTACCTGGGGCTTTGGTTCCTTCTTGGAAGCTGCTGCTGGTTTCTCGACCGCTGTGGCCATTCCGCTCGGAATTTTGATGGCCTTGGGCTTTGACCCGATCCGCGCTGCTGTGGTGGCTTTGGTTTCTGATACGGTCGCGACGGTTTTCGGTGCTGTCGGTATCCCTGTGACGGTGATGGGCGACATGCTCCACCTCCCCGTGGTGGGCTTCGATGGGATGAGCTTCCTCGTTGTTTGCCAGTTGGGTATTTTGAATATCATCATCCCCTTCCTCTTGATTATCATCATGGAAGGTTCGATCAAGGCCTTGAAGGGTGTCTTCATGGTCACGTTGATCACTGGCGTGATGACCTTGATTCCTGAACTTATCATCGCTGCCTTCGTGGGTCCTGAATTGACGGCCTTCGGTGGTGCCTTGGCTGCCCTTGCCACGATGTTGGTTCTCTTCAAGGCTCGTAAGACGCCGACTCCTGAAGAATATCGCATCAAGATGGATCACACCTCTGAAGCTGCCTCTGGCGGTGAAGTCTTCCGCGCTGTGTCGATCTACGCTTTGATGTTCATCTTCATTCTCGTTTGCTCGCCGCTTTTCCCAAGCGTTGGCGCTTCGCTCAACCACATCTCCACCACCTTTGCTTTCCCGGTGGGTGAAAAGACGTTGAAGGCCACGTTTAATTGGATCACGACGCCTGGCATGCTCATCATCTTTGCAACCTTGATTGGTGGTGTGCTCTTCCAGCGCGCTAAGCCTGGCATGATCATCTCGACCGTCTTCTCGACGTTGAACCAATTGAAGACGAGTGCGATCGCTATTTCTGTGATCGTGGCTATGGCGACTGTAATGGACTTTACCGGTTTGATCGCTGTGGTGGCTCAGCCTCTCTTTGATGCCACTGGCAAGTTCTACCCCTACTTCGCTCCGTTGATCGGTGCGGTGGGTACCTTCGTGACGGGTTCTGTGACGAACGCTAACGTGCTCTTTGGTAACTTGCAAACGATTGCGGCTAACCACCTCCAGTTGGATCCCACCTGGCTCGTGGCTGCCAATGCTGCTGGTGCGACGGCAACGAAGATGCTCGCCCCGCAGAGTATTACGATTGCTGTCTCTTCGGCTGGCTTAGCCAATGCTGATAGCGCTTTAATGAAGGGGACCGCGCCTTGGGCTGCTCTTTACCTCGTCGTCCTTGTGGTGATCGTTGGTGCAAGCAGTGCCTTCTTCGTGGCCTAATAAGAAACCCCGATAACTTTGAAACACACTGGAGATAAAAACCATGATGAACGTGAATTTCTTCTCTACCTGTATCGGTGACGCCGTTAAGGCGAACGCCGCTCGCAGTTCGGTACTCTTGCTCGAAGAGCTCGGTTGCCGTGTGCACTACCCCCGTAGCCAGACCTGCTGTGGTCAGCCTGCTTTGAATAGCGGCTACATCAAAGAAGCCATGGCCGGGATTAAGAACAACATCGTCGCTTTCGAAGAAAACGATTACCCCATCGTTTCGCCTGCTGGTTCCTGCACGTACGCCATCATGAGCTACGCGCTTCACCTCGTGAACGAACCCGAATGGGCCGAACGCGCCATCAAGTTGGCTGAACGTGTGCACGACTTGACCTCCTTTATCGTGAACGAATTGGGCATTGTGGACGTCGGTGCTCGCCTTGAAGGCCGTGCCGTCTATCACCCCTCTTGCTCGCTCTCGCGTAAGTTGGGCGTCACCAAGGAACCGCTCGAACTCTTGAAGCATGTGAAGGGCTTGGAATTGGTGGAATTCCCCCACATGGACCGTTGCTGCGGTTTCGGTGGGACGTTCGCCACGAAGATGTCTGAAATCTCTGGCGCTCTCGTGAAGGAAAAGGTCTCTGACATGATGACGGTGAACCCCGACTATTTGATCGGCGCTGACTCCAGCTGCTTGATGAACATCGGTGGTCGTATGGCCCGTGAAGGCCGCCCCGTCAAGGTGATGCACATCGCTGAAGTGCTCATGAGCCGCTAATCCAAAACGAGGAGATAACAAAATGCAAGATATTCGTGTTCAGTTTAAGAAAGCTCAGGAAGAAAAGCGTCTCGTTGTGAACGCTGCCAACCCTGACAAATACCTTCGTACGAATCCCCTTCCCTTCCACGATCGTGCTCAGCAGCAGATTGACGACGATATTATGCGTCGCGCTGTGGCTAAGGCCCAGAACGTGATCGGTGCTAACCGCGCCAAGATCATGGCTGAATTGGGTGACGTGGAAGGCTGGCGCGATCGTGCTGCCCAGATCCGTGACTACGTCTTGGAAAACTTGGACGCCCTTCTCTACCAGCTCTCTGAAAAGGTGGAATCTAACGGCGGCCACGTCTACTTTGCTAAGACCAAGGAAGAAGCTAGCGCTTATATTCTTGACGTCTGCAAGAAGAAGAACGCTAAGAAAGTCGTGAAGTCCAAATCCATGGTTACCGAAGAAATCGGGATGAACCATGTGCTCCAGGACGCTGGCATTGAAGTTTTTGAAACCGACTTGGGTGAATACATCCTCCAGGTTGCTGGCGACAAGCCCTCCCACGTGGTGGTGCCGGCTATTCACCGTGACCGTGTACAGATCCGTAAGGCGCTTCACGACAAGTTGGGCTACGACGGCGCTGATACGCCGGAAGATATGACTGCCTTTATTCGTCAGAAGATGCGTAAAGACTTCTTGACGGCTGAAGTGGGTGTCTCTGGCTGTAACTTCGCTGTGGCTGAAACGGGTTCCGTTTGCTTGGTGACGAACGAAGGTAACGCTCGTTTGACGACTACTCTTCCGAAGACCCACATCGCTGTGATGGGGATGGAACGTTTGGCTCCGACCTTCAAGGAAGTGGACGTCTTGATTACGATGCTTGCCCGCTCTGCTGTGGGGGCTCGTTTGACGGGTTACAACACGTGGCTCACTGGCCCGCGTGAAGAAGGCAATGCTGACGGTCCGGAAGAATTCCACTTGGTGATTTTGGACAACGGTCGCTCTGACATCTTGGGCTCTGCCTTTAAGGAAATTCTCCGTTGTATTCGTTGCGGTGCCTGTATGAACACCTGCCCCTGCTACCGTGAAATCGGTGGTCATGGTTACGGTTCCATCTATCCGGGTCCCTTGGGTGCTGTGATCACCCCGCTCTTGGGTGGTTACGAAGAATATAAGGACCTCCCCTATGTCTGCACGCTTTGCACGGCTTGCGACATGGTCTGCCCGGTGGAAATTCCGCTCTCGAAGTTGATTTTGAAGCACCGTAAGAGTGAAGTTGAACAGGGCTTGCGCCCCTCTGGCGAAAAATTCGCCACCGAACTCTTCGGTTGGGTCAATGGTAAGCCTGGTCTCTGGAGCTTGGGTATGAAGGCTGCGGCCAAGATGGGCGCTGTCTCCAAGGACGGTAAAGTGCCGTTCGCTCCGGGTGAACTCGGTAAGTGGTATAAGGCTCGTAACTTACCAGTCTCGGATGGTCAGGCCTTCCGTAGCTGGTTTGATGAGCACGAAAAAGAAGTTCGTGCAAAAGAAAGCGCTGAATAACCCATACTGAGGAGATATTTATCATGATTCAAAATCGCGACTCTTTTTTGCAAATGTTGGCTGACAAGATGGGCCGTGCTCCTCGCACGGAACCCTTGCCGCCCCCCACTCCGGTGAATGACTACGCAACGACGAACTTCACCGACTTGGACGCTGTGGGCTTGGAATCCCTCTTCTTGGAACGCTCTGCTCAGATGCTTGCCAAGACGAAGACGACGCTCCCGCAGAACCTGCCTGGCACGGTGGCTGAAGTTGCCCGCCAGTACGGTGACTCGATTGTGTTGACGGCTGATGAACGCCTTCAGGAAACTGGCGTGGTTGATGCCTTGAAGACCAGCTTCTCTGATGTCTTCGTTTGGGATCACACCAAGGGCGAAGAAAGCATCGCTAAGGCTGAAGCCGCTAAGGTAGGTATCGTCTTTGCTGACTACGCTATCGCTGACTGTGGTTTCGCGGTGTTGCTCTCTAGCAAGGAACGCGCTCGTAGCGTTTCCCTTTTGCCGGAAAACAACATCATCGTGATCCGTCGTAGCACGATTTTGCCGCGTGTGGCTCAGCTCGCTGAAATTCTTCATCAGCGCGCCCAGGCTGGCGAACGTATGCCGTCCTGCATCAACATCATCGGTGGCCCGTCCTCCACGGCCGACATCGAATTGATCAAGGTGGTGGGTGTGCACGGTCCGGTGACCGCCAACTACATTGTGGTCGAAGACTAATCGAAAATCGTTTTACTGGTCAGCCGCACGCAGAGTCAGTCTCCTCAGTGTCGGTTCATCATGTCTGGCTATAAGCCGTGTGCGCTGACCATTTTTCTTTTTTCGATATCGTCTCAAAACGAAAACGATTAATTTGCTCTCATCCCGAGCTTGAAACTCCCGCTGGTGAAAACTGGTGGGAGTTTTTTTATCCTCGCTCCTTTTCTTCTTTTTGCCTCCCTCTTTTCCCCTCTTCCTTTTTTTCACGAATCTGTGTAAGAGAGCACGAAAGTGTGAACACTTGTTCAGTCTTCTCGTTTTTGGCCTCCTTTTTTTGAGAAAATAGAGTTAACACACACTGACAGCACGAAGGCTGTGCTGCCTCACCAAAAAAATTAAAAGGAAAAATGCTCTTATGAAATTTGCTCGCCCATTTCGCGTTGCAACGCTCTCTACCGTTCTCTCTGCACTTCTTCTCACGCCCGTCGCTTTTGCCACTGAAACACCAGACACAGCGCTTTTGGGTTACACCGAAGGCGCTGAAGTGCTCTCCTCACCCGTCACCAATGCTCGCATTGAGATGATTTCAAACGTTGTCTACCGTCAGGTCACCTCTGCTGGTCAATCTACACCGCTTCATATGACGCTTTTTGTGCCTGGTACGGATAGTGAAAAGCGTCCCGCCATTATTTATTTTCCGGGTGGCGGCTTCATGAGCGCTAATAAAGACCAGTCCTTAGAGCTTCGTTACGCACTTGCGCGAGCGGGCTTTGTCGTGGCTTCCGCAGAATACCGCACGATTCCAGCCAAATACCCGGCTCCCGTTGAAGACGCCAAAGCCGCAGTGCGCTATTTGCGCGCTCATGCCAAAGAGTTTGGCATCGATCCCGATAAGATTGGCGTTTTAGGAGGCTCAGCTGGGGGCTATGTGGTCGAAATGCTCGGTACCACCAATGGCGAAAAAGGCTGGGACAAGGGTGAAAATTTAGACGTTTCTTCTGACGTCCAAGCCGTGACCTCACTTTTTGGGATTTCTGACATTCTCCATATCTCCGAAGGGCTGGGTGAAACAAAAGCTAAGGTTTATGCTTCGCCCGCTGCGCCAGAAGCTTTGATGCTCAATGGCGTTGCCTTCTTCAATTTCCCAGGAGCGAGCGTGCAGGCGGATCCTGAGAAAACACGCAGTGCCTCTGCGATTGGTCATGTGGATGGCACGGAACCGCCTTTTCTCTTGATGCATGGCTCTGCCGACAATATGGTGAGTCCGACGCAGAGTGCCCGTCTCTTTAAGGCCTTGAAAGAAAAGAAAGTGGACGCGCAGTATGTGCTGGTTAGAGACGCCATGCACGGCAACCTTCCCTGGATGCAGCAACCCGTGATTGATCGCGTGGTGAAATTTTTCAAAGAAAAGTTAGGGACGCCTTCAACTACGCCTTCTGACAAGATGGTGCTTTAATTCGCGTTGAGTCGTTTTTGAGAAAGAGGTCTGCTCGCAAGGTGGACCTCTTTTCTTTTTGTGAAAACTTTCTTTTCTCTCATTAGGGTTTTGCCCATGTTGTGCCTCCCAACACAGCAAATCCCGATTTTTTCTGAGAGAATTGACCTTGCGTCGTGGCGATATTCATGGTGAGTGTCGCCAATTTTTCATAGGAGAAAATTCAAAATGACGTTGAGTCAACATTTCCGCTTGGCAAGCACTGCCACCTTGCTCTCTGCCATGCTCGTTGCACCCGCTGCTTTCGCAGCTGATAAGCCTTTTGGTTACACCGAAGGCGCAGAAATCATTACGGTTCCCGTGAGTGACGGTCGTATCGATACGATTTCTGGCGTGATTTTCCATCAAGCGAAATCCTTGCGCGCCATTGATCAACTGCGTATGACGGTAATGGTACCCCGCACCACGGCTCCGAAACCCGCAGTGATTTATTTCCCTGGCGGCGGCTTCACGAGCGCTGACCATGAAAAGTTTCTTGAAATGCGCTACGCACTTGCTCGCGCTGGTTTTGTGGTCGCTGCCGCAGAATATCGCCCCGTTCCCACAAAATTCCCTGGTCTCATTGAAGACGGCAAGGCTGCTGTGCGCTTCCTTCGTGCACACGCTAAAGAATGGGGTGTCGATCCCAACAAGATTGGTGTCTTGGGTGACTCCGCTGGTGGCTATTTAGTTGAAATGTTAGGCACCACCAATGGCGAAAAAGGCTGGGACAAAGGTGACTGGACGGAAGTCTCTTCTGACGTGCAGGCGGTTGTCTCGCTTTATGGTCTTTCTGACCTCTTAAATATTGGTGAAGGTTTGGGTGAAGCCCAAGAAAAAGTGCATGCCTCCCCTGCTGTCACAGAAGCCCTGCTTGTCAATGGTCCTGCATTCCGTGACTTCCCGGGTGCAAGCATCCATTCCGATAAGAAGAAAGCTTTGAACGCTTCTGCGATTGGTCACGTCGATGGCACGGAACCCCCGTTCCTCCTTCTTCACGGCTCTGACGACCGCCTTGTGAGCCCAATGCAAAGCGCTCATCTCTTTGAAGCTCTCAAAGCCAAGAAAGTCGACGCTCAGTATGTTCTCGTTGAAGGGGCCCAGCACGGTGATCTTCCCTGGTACCAAGCGCCCTTGATTGAACGTGTGGTCTCGTTCTTTAAGGCTAAACTTGGCGAGCCCCAAAAGGCTGGCGAAACCAAGGGAGGGAATCTCTAAGGTTTCTTTATCGAGAAAGCGGGTTGCAGAGCACGCAACGCTCTGTTGATCTTTTTGGCTTTTCAGCCGCTTTCTCTTTGCGCTACAGTGTGAGGCATCGACCATTTTTCTTTTGAGGAACTCTCGTCTCCTATGTCTCAACGGAAATCACTCGCCATGACGCTGCTTCACACTGCTCGCAAGTTTTCGCTCTCTGACTGGAAAGTCGACTGCGCTATTGTTGGCGCGCTCGCGCTTGGCCTCTTAAGTGTGGCTGATGCCGCACCACTCTCAACCATTTCTCTCAATATTCCTGCGCCCGCGCTAGCGCCTCATTTTACAAAGACGCCTAACGTTGCGCTTTTGATTGGCAACAGCTACTCTTTCTACAATTGTGGTGTCCACACCTATTTGCGCGGTCTGATGCGCGCAAGCGATCCAGCAATCCCCATGAAAACGCGCCTTTTGACGATTAGCTCTGGTGCGCTTTCTTTCCATGACGTCGGCTTTTATCTGCAGCCCCACCCGCAAGATCCTTATGTAAAAACCGAAAACGGCAAGCTCCTCCCGATGTTTGACATTGTGCTTCTTCAGGAACATTCTGAAGGTGCTGTGAGCAACAAACGTATTTCTTTTTTAAAGGAATTTGCAAAGAAGCACGCTGACACGATTCGCGCTGCGGGAAGCACTCCGCTTCTTGTGATGACGTGGACCAAAGAAAACCGAACTGAGGATATTGGAAAGCTCGCCACCAATACGATTGAAGCGGCGAACGAGGCGCAAATGCCTGTAGTGCCCGTGGGGCTCGCCTTTGAAGCCGTGAGAAAAGCGCACCCCGAAATTAAGCTCTACCAAGCAGATAAGAGCCATCCGAGTGCTGCGGGAACGTACCTATACGCCTCCGTGCTTTATGCAACGCTCTTTCATAAAAGTCCTGTTGGCCTAGATTACCAGGGCGAATGTGAAAAGCCACTTTCGCCTGAGGTAGCCAAAACGCTTCAGGAAGAGGCTTGGAAGACGGTGACAGACTTTTTTGAGTGGAAGAATTAAAGGGAAAGAGGCTCAGCCGGGATGGTTGAGCCTCTTCACCTTAAAGCGAGTCATTTTTTATATTGTGAAGGTGGAGTCGCCAGTCATCCTCATCCCCATAGTCAATCTCATCTGCGTTGAGTGCTCGAGTAGGTTGAGCTGGCTCACTCTTTTTTCGAGTGAGATAAATACGCGGAAGCACAATGGCGTCTTCGCCAAAGGGATTTTGTCGCGTTATCTTTCTCTTGGGATTTTTCCAAGCCATCACAAAACCGACTTCAGCTCGCTTAAATTCGTACCCCTGATTCAACTTCGCTTTGAATACTTCTTCTCGATACTTTTCCGCTAGAGCACATACTGGCGTTTCGACCCCATTTCTCTTTACAGTAAGCATTACCCAATTTTTTACCAACTTCAGGTACAGGGGTTCTCCACTACGCAGGCTCAGAATAAAACCCTTTTGCCACTCCCCATTGTCCTCATGTTGCAAATCACTCCTGAAACTCAAAAAAACATTTGTAAGTTCAAGATATAAACCGATATCTGTCACCGGTGCATAAGAGCGATCATCTCTCACGTACTGGACGTTTGGAGATTTGGCAAAAGGTCGCATTATGGGAGTACTTGTATGAATATAAAGTTCATTTTTGGCTCGCGTAATGGCTACATAGAGCAGACGGCGCTCTTCTGCTAGATCGACTGGCTTCTTATTCGATCCATCGTCAAGAGGATTCAGCATCAAATAGACTTGGTCAAATTCTCGCCCTTTGGCACTATGCATCGTAGAAACTAAGACCACTCCTTCTTCTGTCTTGGAGAAATCTTCATATTTCGCCTCTTTGAGGAAGGTTTCCAGTTCCCGGCGTTGGCAATCAAAATCAGTCTCTTTATAGCTTGAACACACGTATCCAATATGCTGCTGGTGGCGTACTTGGTCTTCATTGCCATCATGGCTTTTTGCCAAGTATCTTCGCGAATGCACTCAGCCCGGGTATCGATAAGACGAATTTGCCTCAAGAAATAACGCAGTTCTGCCACATTGATGAGATCAAAGTCCCCCGTGTTTTGGAGCAGTTTGGCGTTGATACCATTTTCAGTGAGAAGCCCTACCATTTCTAGTGCTTCATCGTTAGTTCGGGTCAGCACTGCTGCTGTATCGGCTATACGATAAGTTGCCTTTATCTCTTCAAGCAATGGCTTGTGAATATTCCTAGTCGTATGCTCGATGATTTTGACTAGCCCTTCTTCTTTGCGAGCGGCCTCAATTGGCTGAGTTTTGAGACGATGAGGGAGCGTTTCCGCGAAATCATTCGCAAATCCGATAATCTTTTTAGTGCTGCGATAATTCGTTGGCAATTCAAAAAACTTCGCTTGATAAGCCTCTTTCATCTCATAGAGATACTTCGAACTACTGCCTCGGAAGCCATAGATCGCTTGATCATCGTCGCCTACCGCGATAATTTTCAATCTTCCCTCATTAGCTTCTTTCAAGGCCGTAATCAGCTCAAATTCATCCCTACTCATATCTTGCGCTTCGTCAATAACGAGTGTGGTTTTCGCGAGATATCGAGTATCTATCTCACCAGCTTTAATCGCCTTTGTCGCCTCTTTAATAATATTCTCTGAGTCTTCAATAGTCCCTTTTCGGCAAAGCAGGTTAAACGCATAAGAATGGAAAGTGTTGATTTCGATGTAATTCGCCGTTGGCGACTCCAGAAGAGCCCCCAATTTTTCACGGAATTCAAGCGCGGCAGCACGCGAGAAAGTGAGCATCACTAATTCATCGTTTTTCACCTCATCTAAGACAGTAAGAGCTGCCAATTTATGGACTAAAACGCGAGTTTTTCCGCTTCCAGGTCCAGCGGCAACCACAATACAATCGTGCTCATCATCTTCTATGATCTCTTGTTGCCGGTCCGAAAGTTGTTTCACGATCCGTGTGTACATATCGGGCGTAGCTGCGCGCTTAATCTCTTCTTCGCGTCCTTTGAAGTACTTACGTACAAAGGTCTTAAAGGCGAGATTAAAGTAGTCGCGGACAAACTGTAGGGCTCGATCGTAGTCTTTCACCATGTACCTGGCAAACTCTCCCACAATGTGAATTTGCTCAGCTCGATGAAGATAAAACTTTTCAAATTCACTGTGTTGATTTCCTTTATAACCACGGTTAAAGCTATGGTCCAAACGCTTGATTTCCATCGAATGGTAAAGGACTAAAAAGCCTCCTTTGAGCTTTAATGCCTCAATATTGTGTAGGTAGAGCAAGGCATCTTGAACATCTTCGACAGTAGGCTTAAAGCGATGATCGGTTGCTGGGGTATTGTTGTAAGCGTCCATCAGATCGTAAGCAGAAAAGATCACTTCAGACGGACGTTTGCTCTTACGACCTGACTCGACAACCTCTTCAACCTCTGCGATGACTTCGGTAGCTGGTTTAACTTCAGAAACAAGTAGCTCATCTCCCAACTCTGCCTGACCGCCTTCGAAACGCTTACGCTCAAGCTCATACTTTTCAAATAAGTATTTAATGATGAAGTCACTCAGCGCCATACGTTGCTCAAAGCGTTGACGCAAAGGAAGTCTTACATCGTCATCTTCTGGGACAGAAAGACGAACGGTTCGCCCTCGAATATGTTTTTCTGCATAAAGGCGCGTTGCCCAGAAATGCAGAATTTCTTGAATCGTTTTAGGGTTGCTCTTGAGACCTCCTTCGATTAGTTTTTGGTTCAGGTCTCGAATCGAAAATTCTTTTTCGCCCGCCAAAACCATCTCGACAAGCTGTTTTTCGACATTTTGAAAGTCCTTCAAGGTGTTGAAAGCAGACCTCGAAGAATCGCCCTCAAGAATCTCTGCCGTCATGTCTTGCAGATTATCTAAAACACCGCTTTGTTTAAGGGAAGCCATGGCTTCAAAGACTTCTTTTTTCTCTAAACCAAGCTTGTCGGCAATATAATCCACGCGGGTTTCAGGATCTTCACCCTGCGCTAATTTAACGCTACGTCCACTCACCAGAAAATGCGCGACACGAACCGCGTTTTCTTTTTGTTTCGCCGTCAAACCCTTATTTTTCGATATGCGTTTTTCTGCTTCAATTTGGCTATCTACAGAAAGACTATCTGCGAACACGCGTGTTGAATTCTTTCCGCGCTCAATGTAGCCAACCTTTTCTAGGGCCGTCACTGCCGTTTTGGCTCGAGTTTCTAATATCGAGTCATTCTCGTCCGTCCAACCTGCTTTTCTGGCTAATTCCAACGCGGAACAATAAACGGTATCGCGCTTTTTAGTAATCCTTTTGATAGCACGCCAGATTTGATCAACTTCTTCTGCGGTCAAGCGAGACATACGTAACAAAGCGAAATGTTTGCTTAAGTCAGTAGGGTTAAAAAGGACGTAACAGTCTGCTTTGATTTCCGATTTTCGCCCTGCTCGCCCCGCTTCCTGGACATAGTCTTCTAGTGAACCCGCAATATCGTAGTGGATCACCATCCCCACGTCTTCTTTGTCCACCCCCATTCCAAAGGCAGAAGTGGCAACCATTACCTGAATCAGATTTTCTTTAAACGCATCTTGGTTTCTCTGTTTATCTTTTGAGTCCATCTTTCCATGAAAAGCCGCAGCCTTGACATCGTGCTTATTTAACATCTCGGCCAAATCTTCAGCTAATTTCGTACGAGAAACGTACACAATGGTTGAGCAGGGTTTCCGTTTCACCAAATCTCGCAGTGCTTGGTCTTTTTCACTATCCGAATGCACGCCAATGACTTCATAGCGCAAGTTTGTACGCTCTGAAGAGGAAAGGAACTTTTTAAGTTCTAGCCCTAACGTGTCTCGGAAGTACTCAACAATATCGGAAATGACTTTTTGTTTAGCCGTCACGGTAAAGCATGAAACAGGAATGGGTTTTGCAAGGCACTTTTTCTCAGAAATTTCTCGAATAAACTTACCAATGTAGGCATAATCCACGCGGAAATCTTGTCCCCAAGCGGAAAAACAGTGTGCTTCGTCAATCACGAAACGCACGACCTGTCGTCGCATCAATAACCTTTCTAAGGTCTTAGAGCGCAAAAATTCAGGAGAAACATAAAGTAGCGCGGCCTCTCCCTCTTCAACTCGGCGAATTGCTTCTGCTCGCTGAAGGGGGCTTAAAAGACTGTTGATGCTCACTGCGTTATCGATATTTTTCGCTTTCAGGTTGTCTATTTGGTCCTTCATCAGCGAAAGCAGTGGAGAAATCACAACCGTCAGACCTCGCACTGTTCTCGAGGCCATCAGTGCTGGTAGCTGGAAAATAAGTGACTTACCGCCCCCAGTTGGCACGACCACTAACATCGACTCGTTGTGCAGAGCAGAAACCACGGGATCCTTTTGAGAGAACCCTTCATCGAAAACACGAAACTCTTTATCTTCGCCAAAAAAGTTTTTCAGTCCCCTAACCGGGTTAAAGGTGTTTTCACAGTAAGCACAACCATCGCAGGGTGAATTCACGAGTTCGTGGAAAATACGGGCGACCTGTGGAAAGGTTTTGCGAACCCATGCTGGCGTGTCAGATTCAAGTGAATTGGTATTGATCAGCGCAAGAACAAAGGCCAGTTCAGCGGGATAGCGTTTGATATGTTCCGCAAGAGGAGCATTTTCACAGATGCGACCGTGAAAAGTCTGTGCAATCAGCTCTTGAAGATTATCAATTTCAGTCTTGTACCCTAAGTACTCGAAGAAATATTGAAAATGCACTTTCTCACTCAAAAGACCAAAAAAGATCTCTTTCATGGTCTCTGGCAAAGTTTCAAAGGCATTAATTTCGTCGTCAAAGAGCTGGGCCGCCGTCTTACAATCATTAACGGGGTTGTTGAGGTTTGTGACCTCGATTTTGTCATTTTTGACGAGATGGTGATATGGCTTTTCTGGAAAAAGAAGTGGGGACCAATAAAGTGTGTCGATTGGCTTGAGACTTTTAACCCCTCGAACTTTATCCGTTAGATAAACGAGATCATGTTTGAGAATGTTGTGCCCTGCTATGAAGCGACAGTCGGAAATATATTCTTCCAACTCCCGAAAGGAAACTTTGTGAAATTCCCCTTCATTTTTCTTAATAGCACCCATGTCGAGAATTTCTCGTCGGTCTGGATCTGAACTCACCTCTAAGTCCACAAAGACAATATCGTCTCTCATATCACTTATCGCCTATTCGGTTTCACATCTCGGGCTATCTCCTTCACCGAAATGCGCTCGTGGGGTCACGTGTAAGAATGTGTATCCTCTATTGTGCCTTATCTCACAGGAAATCACCAACTTTTCACCAACTAACATCGGGAAAACCTGAAGGAAAATGGACTTTTTTGAACCTTGAGGCACAAAAAAGGCGTCCTTCCCGAGCAGCGCGTCAACGCATACTCTCAAAGAAACGCCCTTTTCGTTTGTGTCGGTATTTCTCTTCTCTTAAGCGGTCATACCAAACGCAAAGCTTGTCATTGCCAAGGATCCCAACGTGCAGGTGTTATTAAAGACCAAGGGCTTTTCGTCCTTGTCTGCAGCACCCAATGCGTAGAGGAGCGGCAAATAGTGTTCCGGTGTGGGGACCGCATACTTCGAGAAAGGAATCTTCGGGTAATTAATCACCACTTCGTCATTGCGAGCCTCAGCGGCATCGACCACACGATCCGTAAAGGCAAAAGCCATCGGCGTGCCAGATGCGTTTGCGCGTTCAATGCGCCAGAGGTTATGCACGATATTGCCACTACCAATGATCAAGACGCCTTCGTCGCGAAGCACGTTTAATTTCTGCCCTAAGGCATAGTGTTCTTCAGGCGACAAGTAGCCGTTGAT
Organism: uncultured Sutterella sp.; assembly: GCA_905197905.1. Lineage (GTDB taxonomy): Bacteria > Pseudomonadota > Gammaproteobacteria > Burkholderiales > Burkholderiaceae_F > Sutterella. The sequence goes on from CAJKAP010000016.1 coordinate 36,313, forward strand.
CGAAAGCTGGAGCACAGGGATATCGGCCTTGGGGAACATGTGGTGCAAAACCGTCCACGTCCCGTGGTCAATCCCCCAGGTGTTATCCACCTTCAAGGCATCCCCTACTAACTCTTCGACGCGTTTTGCCACAGCCGGAGAGCCAGCGGGTTCATACTTAATCTGATAGAGCTCATCAGGAAAGCCATACATGTCGTAGACCTGTTCAGGCTTTTCCGAATCGTTCACGAGCGAAACCGAGGTATACCAATGCGCTGAGATCGCCAAAATCGCTTTAGGACGACCAAAAGTGCTGAGGATTTTCTCGCCCGTTTTCGCAAAGTTCTGCGTTAATTCGTTGTCCTGCAAGGCCAACATCGGAGAACCATGTCCTACAAAGAGGACAGGAAGGCGTTTTTGTGTCATTTTTAAGAAGTCCTCAAAAGTTAATTTTTCTTAGATGAAGAATATTCTAATCATTCTTTTCCTAGAAAAGAGTGCTCTCCAACAGGCAGACATAAAGTGACTTCTAAAGTGTGTCAATAATCCGTTTTTCTCTCTCAAAGAAGAATAAGGTCGTTTTTTAAAGGGGTAGCCGTAACAAAGTTTTGCCGTTCGGTTTTGGCGTAGAAAAAAGCCACTCAAAGCACTTGAATTTCAAGGCTTTGAGTGGCTTTAGCGCGTTTTTAAAGAATGCTTTTTAGTTATTTTGCGTGTTGGAATGCGTCATATCGACTTCAGCGGCTTCTTTGTGTTCAGGCTCTTCTCCCATCTGCATCGCGGCATTTAAGAGAATAGCGCCAAAGGTTGCGGTCCCAATGCCGCCCAACTGGAAGAAGCCAAGGTTAAGCGTAAAGTCCCCAGCACCTAAGATGAGAGTCACAGCAGCAACGATCAAGTTGCGGGAGTTACCGAAGTCCACATTGTTGACCACCCAAACGCGAGCACCAGCCACAGCGATCAAACCGAAGACCACGATGGAGCAGCCGCCCAACACAGGCTGCGGAATCGTGAGAATCAAGGCGCCGAACTTGGGCGAAAAGCCCAAGATAATGGCGAGGATAGCCGCCACCGGGAAGAGCAACGTGGAGTAAACGCGCGTTGCGGCCATCACCCCGATATTTTCACCGTAGGTCGTCACGCCAGTGCCGCCGAAGGCACCAGAGACCATCGTTGCAATACCGTCACCCAAGAAGGCACGACCCATGTAGGGGTCAAGGTTGCGACCCGTCATGGCGGTCACGGCTTTAACGTGGCCCAAGTTTTCTGCCACAAGAATGATCACCACCGGGACAATCAACATGATGGCGTTAAAGTCAAAGGAAGGCGTCACCACGTGAGGAATCCCGAACCAGGCAGCGTTCGCAATCTTCGAGAAGTCAATCGGCGTCCCAATCCCTAAGCCATTCGCGAGAATGGCGTAGATGAAGTAAGCCAAGGCTAAGCCCACCAAAATCAAGAGCTTCTGGATAAAGCCACGCGTATAGACAGCCACGCCGCCTACGCAGAGCACGGTCAAAAGACCCATCCAGTGGTTGAAGTCGGATTCCCCGACACTTGCCACAGCAGTGCGCGCTAAGTTCAAACCGATCACGGCCACCACAGCACCCGTCACGGCTGGCGGCATCAAGCGTTCAATCCACTTCACACCCGTGAGCATCACAATTACACCGACAATCGCGTAAACAAGCCCACATACAATAATGCCGCCCAGTGCCACGCCCATGTTCGCATTCATACCCGAACCAGCCACGTAGCCTGTAGCGGCAATCACCACACCGATAAAAGCAAACGAACTACCGAGGTAACTCGGCACGTGTCCACCCACAACGGCAAAAAAAATGAGTGTCCCAATGCCACTCATTAAAACTGCCATATTTGGATCGAAACCCATTAAAAGCGGTGCCAACACGGTAGAACCAAACATTGCTACGACGTGTTGCATACCCATTGCAATGGTCTGTCCCATTGGTAAGCGTTCGTCCGGGGCGATCACGCTACCCTGCTGCTTTAACTTCCAAGACGGAAAGTACATTTTTTTCAAGCTCCTAAACAACCTAGCCTATGTGTTTTAACGAGGGGAAAAAATCACAAATCGGCGCATAAACTTTTGCAGTTTAGCATGAATTTTGGCTTCATAAGGCTCTCTTAAGTCCTAGGGTGATCACCTAGGGAAAAGGGCGTAGCAGCGCATCATGGCTTTTCCCCGCCTCTTTTTCTCTCAAGTCGCTTTTCGCTTCTCTACGAGCCTAGAGAAGGAAATCCCGAAAATTTAACGCATTATTTTTTGAGGAAAATAGTCTCTATGTTTTGTGCTCGTTTGGGAACTAAAAGAGGATTTTTGAAGAACGAAAAAAATTCTCCCCTCCTCCTTTTTCGTCATATCTCTACACAGACTCAAACATTGTAATCATTGACATTACAACTCTCGTTCTCTATGATGAAAAGCAACCTAAAAAGAAGGAAAACCTTTATGCAAATCTCTAGTCGATTCACGCTCGCCTTGCACCTTTGCACCTGTATGGAGGTGTTTAAGGGCGACTACAAAGTGACGAGTGACTTTCTCTCTAAGAGCGTCAACACCAACCCAGTGATTGTGCGCAACATTCTGGGGCAGTTACGCAAAGCCGGTCTTGTGACGGTGCAGCGCGGTGCAGGTGGCGCCACGCTTGCGCGTCCAGCTTCCGAAATCACCTTCTTTGACATTTATGAAGCTGTGGAATGCATTGATGAGGGGCAGCTCTTTCACTTTCATGAAAATCCCAACGAAGCCTGTCCCGTGGGACGCAATATTCACTCGGTGCTTGATGACCGACTCGTCGATATTCAAAAAGCCCTCGAAGAAAAACTCTCTTCGATGAAGCTTTCCGACCTTGTCGCGGATATGAAAGGATGCCTCAGAGGAGGCTAAAGCCCTACTCTCTCAAGGATAATAGGGAAAATGAAAAATTTTCGTTGTAACTCTTGACATTACAATAAAAGTTAGATGGACTCCGTTGTAATGGTTGATATTACATCTCTCGAACCACTTCTTCTGAATTTTTAATGGAGACAAAAAATGATGAAACTCGCAGTAATTGGTGCTAATCACGGCGAACGCACGGCATCTTCTGCAGGCCACTCTCCTAGGATTCACTAATCAC
>CAJKAP010000017.1 GCA_905197905.1 uncultured Sutterella sp.
CAATCGTGCCCACGTTAACGTGGGGCTTTGTACGTTCAAACTTACCCTTGGCCATCTTTGGCTCCTGAACAAGTGAATTCCAGCCCCAATGCAACTACGACAAGAAACTGGAAGTGTGATTAATAGAAAGGAAAAATTTGTGGTGCCCATGATGCGGATTGAACGCATGACCTCTCCCTTACCAAGGGAGTGCTCTACCACTGAGCCACATGGGCGCGCTTCATGAGCGGGTGACGCGAGTTGTCTTTCAAGATAGCTTGCTGGACAACCGGATGTCCTTCCGCTCTGCAATGTTCGCGTAAGCGAAAGTTTCGCTGGTGGAGAGGGATGGATTCGAACCATCGTAGGCGTAAGCCAACAGATTTACAGTCTGCCCCCTTTAGCCACTCGGGCACCTCTCCGTCGCGAGAGAGACTGAATTATGCACTGTCCAAGCCATATCGTCAAGGTTATGAATCGAAAAAAATACAAAATACGTGTAAATACTTATATTTATTCTTCGACCCTTCTTATTATTTGACTTTTCCGCTCTGTTCCATCGTCTAGAATGAAGTTTGTTGTCTGGTACTCCCTTTTTCAGCCGAATTGAAGTACCTCTTTATTGTTTTTATCATTCTCGTTGAGAGTTTTCATGCTAGAGTCCGACACCTTTCATGCGCTAACGCTATGGAGTCTGATCGCCATGATGATTCAATTTGGGATCATCACTGGTGTGACGCTCCGTGTGATGCTAACTCGTCATCCTCCTGGAAGTGCCTTTGCGTGGATCATCATTACTTCAGTCATTCCCTATGTCGGATTCGTTCTCTATCTCATGTTCGGAGAACGCCCTCTCGGTCGACATCGCGAACAACTATACCGAAGCCTTCACGAAAAAGAGGTGGAACACCCTGACTTGCCTTTAATGCCAGTTGGACCTCTTCCATTACCCCTTTACCCACGAGCGGATCTATTAGCTCTTGCAACTTCGGTATCTGGCTTTCCCGTCACTTTTGGTTCTTCGGTCAAACTTTTCAGCGACACGAACAGTATTTTTAATGCCATTGTGGCGGACATTAATACTGCACAAAAAAGTATTGATATGGAGTTCTATATCTGGCTCGACAAGGGCCGTGTAGGTGAAGTTTCTCAAGCACTGTTTGCTGCACTTGCCCGAGGCTGCCGTGTACGTATTTTGCTTGATGATTTTGGTTCTCGCACTTTTCTCAACAGTACCCATCGTAAAGAGCTGGTAAGCGCAGGTGCAGAAATATGCCCAGCTATGCCAATGAAACTTTGGCAGATTTTTGGGCTTCAGCGTGCTGACTTACGCCTACACCGTAAAAGCATCATTATCGATGAGCGCATTGCCTATACAGGTAGCCTCAATATGATTGACCCTAGCGCTTACGCCGATGCAAAGATCGTAGGCGATTGGATTGACGCGATGGTACGAATGGAAGGCCCCGCTGTGGATAGTCAGTGTCGAGTATTCGAGACCGATTGGTTGTTACAACCTTCACAAAAACCAATGCACCCACAAAAGCCTGTCACTCGCGTAGAAAAACAATGCGGTAATGCAACTCTAGTCACTGTGCCATCTGGTCCCTACAGCATTCACGATCCAAATCTTTATTTGTTACTCGAAGCCATTGGTGCTGCCAAGCGTTCTATCACAATTACAACGCCGTACTTCGTACCTAATGAAGCACTATTAACAGCACTTCAAACGGCGGCCTTCCGCGGTGTCAAGATTACGTTAATAGTGCCAAAGAAGGGGAACAACAAAATGGTGACCTGGGCAGGCCGCCGCCCCTTTGATACGCTCTTAAACGTTGGAGTAGAAATTCAACTGCATCGTACAGGACTTCTCCACACAAAATCCGTCGCGGTAGATGGAGAATTTGCCGTTTTTGGCACCGTCAATCTCGACAACCGTAGCTTGCACCTTAACTTTGAAACGGCACTCCTTATTTTCGACAAAGACTTCATGCTAGAACTTGATGCCTTGCACCAAAGTTATTTTAGGGAAAGTGATCCTGTAAACCCTAAGCTTTGGGCGAAACGTCCCCTATTGGATCGCTTAAAAGAAGGAATTGGTTCCTTAGTTGCTCCTCTGCTTTAGATAAGGCAACAAACAGACGTACCGTATACGCATTTTGAGGTAATGATTGATCAAAAAAAAGGGGTGTTACGAAAATCTAGGATTCTAGACTTTAGCAACACCCCTTTTGTTCTGGCTCGTAAGTCAGGATTTATTCCCTTGGCTTCTCTTGTGGTCCATCAATCACTTCTATATCTTCGATATCATCACGGCTACCACGGACTTGATGGGGATTATTGGCTGCACGAGCTTCTGCCTCTGCTTCTTCAGGCGAAACAATACGAATCTCACGGAATACAAAGTTGCCGTCATTAGATGTAGCATCAGCTTCAACATCCGTAAAGCCGTATTTATCTTTCAAATTTTTAGCCTTATACCAATACCAAGCCCAAAGACCAACAATTAAGGAAAAGACAACCAAAGCAAAGCCCAAGATAAAGGGCAAGAGAAGAGCAAAAATAGCAATAGAAACGCCCACCACAATTAAGCCCACGACAAAGCGGACTATCGGATGCGCACTTGAATAGTCAAAAACATATCGGAACATAGTAATTTTTTAATCCTCAGGGTTGTAGCAATCAGACTTCTTCTTTAAGTTCTTGATTTTTATATAGTCAAAATACACCAACTTTTTTTAAATCTATTATGATCTTACCCTCTTTAGTGGGCTGTAAACGTTGTCTTTCTGGGTACTATCACACCAAATTGTAACGATGCCCTTTGGGATTTTCGATCCGTAACAGCCTTTTTTCACATAAAGTGCTCAGCTTTTTGTAAGATATTGCGCACACACTGGGAATTCTTAGTTTCTAGGTAGGCTTTTTTATATCAGCCCTTTGGCTGGGGTCTCCTAGATATCGCTGGAGTTCTCTTTTTCTTACTGTATTATCGCCTTGCTCCACTAGTCGTCTCTGTAGGGACTCCACTACGGCACAGGGTGCACAATAATAGCTATGCAGAACAATTTGAAAACTTCTCTTCCTGATGTTCAGTCCTCGCACGACACCCGTAATATTGCCATTACCCGCGTCGGCGTTCGTAACATCACCTTACCGATCGTCGTTGATTCTCCCAATGGTCCACAGCACACCGTTGCGACGGTAACGATGACCGTTTCTTTGCCCGCTGATCAAAAAGGGACGCATATGTCCCGTTTCATCGCCTTGATTGAAGAGCATACTGAACCGCTCTCTCGCGATCGTATTGCCACGATGATGGACGAAATGCTCGAACAGTTGGATGCCAAGAGTGGCTCTATCGAGATTCGCTTCCCGTTCTTCGTAAAGAAAACGGCCCCTGTGAGTAAACTCACCAGCTTATTGAACTATGAAGCTGCTTGGATCGCCAATTCTGAAAACGGCGTCACTGAAGTGCGTCAAGAAACCTTGACGCCAGTAACAAGTCTCTGCCCTTGCTCCAAAGAAATTTCCAAGTATGGCGCGCATAACCAACGCTCTCACTTGACCTCTTCTTTGGTGCTTAGTTCCAACATGTCATTGGAAGATCAGATCTCCATCAGTGAAAACTCTGCTTCTTGCCAACTTTGGGCTCGTTTAAAGCGTGCAGACGAAAAGTTTGTGACGGAATATGCTTACGAGCATCCCAAATTTGTTGAAGATATCGTGCGTGATATGGCTCGTTTCTTAAACAACGATGACCGTGTCTTGGCCTACCGCGTTCAGGCTGAAAACTTCGAATCGATTCATAATCATTCGGCTTTCGGTTGGATTGAACACGACAAGCGCCAAAAATAATTTCTGCTACTGACAGAAATTCCTTCGACCCGTTTCCTTTTCTAGGGCAACGGGTCGAAACATTTGCTAATCCAATTTTTCCACTGCGCAGTTAACTCCTCATTGCAGGGAAAATGTAAACTGTTTCTATTTCAGCCTGAAACACCCAAGCGACTAAAAAATCTATGCTAGTTCAACAACAAGAGACCGTTGCCTCCATCATCAAAGAGGCTTTAGCTACCCTCGATGTCACCGATATCAATATCATTCTCGATCGCCCAAAAAGCGCTGAGCATGGTGATATTGCATGCAATATTGCAATGCAGTTAGCTCGTGTGCTCAAACAAAAGCCACGTGATATCGCCGATAAGCTGGTTGGTCTGATCAAGGCGAACCCAAAGTCGCAAACTCTTTTCAAGAACATCGAGATCGCTGGTCCTGGTTTCATCAATTTCTTCTTAGCTGATGACGCTCGTTTTGAGACGATCCGTAAGATTCTCACCGATAAAGAGGTCTATGGTTTCAACCATGATCACGATGGTGAGTCCGTTCTCCTCGAATTCGTTTCTGCAAACCCCACAGGTCCCTTGCACTTAGGTCATGCACGTCAGGGTGCCTTGGGCGACACTCTCGCCAACTTATTGCAGACGCAAGGCTGGAAAGTTACGCGCGAGTTCTACTACAACGACGCTGGCGTTCAGATTAATAACCTCGCTGAATCTATTCGTCTTCGCGCTCTCGAACTTCTGGGTGAAAATATTACGCTCCCTGAAAGCGCCTATCACGGTGAATACATCGTCTCTATCGCAAAAGATTACCTTGCGAAGAAGCCTGTGCATGCTCATAACGGTGATGTGATCGCCTCCGAGGGTGATCTCAATGACATTAATGCTATTCGTCGCTACGGTGTTGCTTATTTGCGTAATGAGCAGGATGACGATTTGAACGCTTTAGGCGTGCACTTTGACAATTTTTACTTGGAATCTTCACTTTATAGCTCTGGCCGTGTACAGGCCGCTGTCGAGAACATGATCAAGTCTGGCTACACCTATGAACAGGATGGGGCACTCTGGTTGCGTACCACCGCCTGTGAAGAATTAGGCATCCATGACGACAAAGATCGTGTGATGAAAAAAGCAGACGGCACCTACACATACTTCGTCCCAGATGTGGCTTACCATTTAGCAAAGTTTGAACGCGGTTTTACCAAGGCTGTGAACATTCAGGGCTCTGATCATCACGGTACGATTGCCCGTGTGCGCTGTGGTTTACAGTGTGTGAGCAAAGTACTTGACTGGAAGATTCCAAAAGCCTTCCCTGACTACATCCTTCATAAGATGCTTTCTGTCGTGAAGGATGGCGAGCCCGTCAAGATGAGCAAGCGCTCTGGCAACTACGTGACTTTGCGTGACTTGGTGGATATGGCAGGTCGCGATGCTGCTCGCTTCTTCTTAGTGAATCGGAAAGCGGACGCTGAATTTGTTTTTGATATCAATTTGGCACAAGAAAAAAGCGATGAAAATCCGGTCTACTATCTCCAGTACGCTCATGCTCGCATTTGCTCGGTCTTCGCAAACGCTGAAGAAAAAGGCTACGTGGTGCCGAGTACCGAAGAACTTCTTAAGGGTGATTTGTCTTCGCTCACTGGCGAAACCGCTGCTCTTTTAATGAATAAACTCGCCGAATACCCGAGCTTGCTCACGCAAGCCGCAAACGACCATGCTCCGCATGCTCTTTGCTACTATTTAAAGGACTTAGCGGCTCACTTCCACTCGTTCTATAACGCTGAACGTGTGGTAACTGACAATGATATCGAACGCAATGCTCGATTGGCCTTACTAGCAGCTACCCGGCAAGTTCTTGCAAACGGTCTTGGCTTATTGGGAGTGTCTGCCCCCACCTATATGGCCAAACGTGAAGAAGTTTAATTTCGAGCCTCAATTCTTTAGGAGTTAGTAGTGTCTCAATCTCGTTTTTCGTTAGGTTTTGGTGGTTTCCTTTTTGGGATTGTTTTCGGTTTGGCCGTTGCGGCGGCTGTAGCCGTTTATACCCTAAATGCTCCCGTGCCTTTTGTCGATAAAGTTCAAAAGGTCACAACGGAGATCGATCCTGCTAAATTACAAGCAGAAAACATCGATCCCAATAAGGCACTCAACGCGGCCTCTACCCCCGAGACAACGTCAGAAACGGTACCAGGCACTGTTGCAACGGTCATCGCCCCTGCCTCTACGGCACCCGCGCCCACACAGCAAGCTTCTCCAGAGATGCAGCCTCAACGTGATGAACAAGGTAAAGCCGCTCAGCCTGGTACTGTAACCCCAGTTTCTTATTGGGTTCAGGCGGGTGCCTTTAAATCTACTAAGCCAGCTCAAGAACGCCAAGCGCAGTTAGCGATGATGGCGGTCGAAGCTCAAGTACAACAAGCTGGAAGTATTTGGCGCGTACGTATCGGTCCATTCGATGATCGAAATAGCGCAAATGAAATCCAGAATATGCTGACGGATCAAGGTATTCAAGCTACGATCATTAAGCAGCAACAAAATTAATTTTCTCTTTGGCATCAACCATCTATTTTCACAAAGGAAATTACATGATTTCTCGTCGTGCATTGCTCGGTGCTTCCGCCTTGATGGCCTGCACCTCCCCGTCTTTTGGTAATCAGACCTACGGTGCTGGTAAGGAATATTTGGTGCTTCAACCTCCCGTCCAATCGGATGCCAATAAGATTGAAGTGATCGCTTTCTTCGCCTATACTTGCCCACACTGCTTGCAGTTCGAGCCCGTTTTGGATGAATGGGCCAAAAACTTACCAGCAGACGTTGTTTTACGTCGTTGCCCAGTGGCTTGGCAACCCAAGTATTTCCCATTCACGGAAACGTATTTCGCTCTTGAAGCACTTGGCTTGCTCGATAAACTGAGCATGCCCTTCTTTGAGAGCGTGATCTACCAGACCCACACTTATGACTTCAACAATGCCGAGGCTGACATTCTTGATTTCATGACTAAGAACGGTGTGGACGCTGAAAAGTGGAAGTCTGCTATCCGTTCCTTCGGTGTGAAGAACAAGAACCGCGTGGCCTTCCAGACGTGGCAGACCTATCAGATCGACTCTACACCGATGGTCGGCATTGGTGGTCGCTTCATCACGGGGCCGCACATGGTTGGCTCTCGTAATGCTATGCCTGCTGCTTTAAACTGGATGATTGATCAGATCCGCCAGGAACGTAAGAAAGCCTAATTTTTAAAATCTCGAGGTGGGCTCCTCTTCAGATCCCACCTCTTTTTTTATAGTCAATACGTATGAACGTCTTTATTACTGGTGCCTCTAGCGGGATTGGGTTAGCCATGGCAAAAGAATTTGCCAAACGAGGAGCGACTTTGGGTCTTGTTGCTCGCAATGCAAGCAAGCTCGAAAGCGCTCTTCCTGAAATCCCAGCGCCCCGTGAACAGATTCATCTCTTCTCGGTCGATGTGACCGATAAAGAAGCTATGGTACGTGTTGCTAAAGAATTTGAAGATCTGACTGGCGGCGCGGATATTGTCATAGCGAACGCGGGAATTTCTCACGGTGTGAAAACGGAGTATTTCGAAGACTTAGCAATGCTCGAACAGATCTATAAGACAAACGTTTTTGCGATGGCCTACACCTTCCACCCCTTCATTGCGCCAATGAAAACGCGCGGTCGTGGTCAGTTGGTTGGGATTGGTTCAGTTGCTGGCATTCGCGGTCTTCCAGGTTCTGAAGCCTATTGTGCTAGTAAGTCTGCCGTCATTACTTATTGCGAAAGCCTTCGCGTCGAAATGGGGAAAGTCGGGATTTTGGTCCAAACCATTTGTCCTGGGTTCGTCAAAACTGAACTCACTGCTAAGAATCCCTACAAGATGCCTTTCTTGCAGACGCCTGAAGAGTTTGCTCGCGAGGCTGTACCTGCCATCTTGAGTCGAACGACCTACCAGGTGATCCCTTGGCAAATGGGGGTTTTAGCCAAAATTTTGCGCCTAGCTCCTAATTGGCTCTTTGACAAAGTCACCTCGAAGCGCAAACAAAAACCTCGTGTAACTCCGGCCAACGGGAGCGACTCTACGCCTCAAACCTAACCTTAACAGGTTGAGATGACGTTTTTGACGATTTCAAGAACGTCATCTCCATAGTGTTCCAGCTTTCTTTCACCCACGCCAGACACGTTTAATAGAGCCTCTTTCGTTTGCGGGTGGTCGTGAGCAATCTGCAGAAGTGTAGCGTCTGGGAAAATCACATAGGGTGGTTTGCCCATATCGCGCGAAAGAATGCGTCTCCACTCCTTGAGCGCGTCAAAAAGTACCTTATCTTCAAAGCACAACGATTCATAAGTCTGCTTCCGACTATTAGCCAATCTTGTTGCGTAACCACGAGGCACGCGCTGAGCTCGACGAACCCGAACACTCATTTTGCCTCGTAATAACTCGTTGGCCTTCTCTCCAATACGCAAAACATTATGACGTGTTGCATCCACCCAAAGTACGTGAGAAGCAATGAGTTGGCGCAAAACCATACGCCATTCTTCTTCAGAAAGGTCTGCTCCAATCGCCCAAGTCGAGAGTTCTGTATGCGACTTTTCCAAAACGCGGTCTGTTTCTTTGCCACGCAAAATATCGATGATGTGCTGAGCGCCAAAACTGCTTTGGCTCGCTTGCTGTACACGATAAATGCAAGAAACAAACTTAATTGCGTCATTGGTGCGGTCGATGGTTTCTGGAGGACTCACGCAGTTATCACACTTCCCGCAGGGCTCGCTCTTTTCCCCAAAATAGGCAAGGAGTCGCACGCGGCGGCAATCAGTACATTCTGCCAGCCCCAGCATGGCATCCAACTTTTGCGTTGAGAGCTCTTTATAAAACTCATCGGCCTCGCTCGCATCAATGAAGTAGCGCTGCCGCACCACATCGCGTAACCCATAAGCCATCCACGCATCTGCGGGTTGATCGTCTCGACCTGCTCGCCCAGTCTCTTGGAAGTAGCTCTCTATCGAGCGTGGCATATCCACATGTGCAATAAAACGCACATTTGGCTTATCAATCCCCATTCCAAAGGCAATCGTCGCCACCATCACAACGGCATCTTCACGCAAAAACTTAGCTTGCTTCAAAGCGCGGTCCTCTGCTGGTATCCCTGCGTGGTACGACATGGCTACAATACCATTTTCCGTCAAGAATTCGGCGACTTCTTCTGTCGTTTGGCGAGTTGCGCAATACACAATGCCCGACTCTCCAATATGCTCCTCCCGAATGAAGGAAAGGAGTTGATCCTTAACGTTTTTCGTCTTCTCCACCACCCGATAAAAAATATTAGGCCGGTCAAAGCTCGCCACAAATTTTTTTGGTTTTTCTAAAAGCAATTCGACAATTTCGGCGCGCGTTTTCTCATCAGCCGTTGCAGTAAGTGCAATTCTTGGTACGTTCGGGTACTCATTTCGCAAAAAGGCCAACTCTCGGTATTCTGGACGAAAATCATGTCCCCACACACTCACGCAATGTGCCTCATCAATTGCAAAAAGGGCGACCTTGAGTTGAGAGAGCATTTGTCGAAATCCAGCGTTCACAAGACGCTCTGGAGAAACATAAAGGAGGTCGAGCTCTCCAGCGAAAAGACGTTGCCTCACAGCAGAGGCTTCCTCAGGGGTAAGGCTCGAATTGAGAAATGCCGCCTGCACTCCTACTTCCTCGAGAGCGTCTACCTGATCTTGCATAAGGGCAATGAGAGGAGAGACAACGACAGCAACTCCATCGCGTAAAAGAGCGGGGATTTGGTAGCACAGACTTTTCCCTCCCCCCGTAGGCATCAGCACGAGGGCATCTTTCCCCTCAACCACAGTGTTTATGGCAGGTTCCTGAAGCCCTTTGAAGTCATCGTAGCCAAACACTGTTTTTAAAGCGTCTTTTGCTGTAGGGAAACGTCGCATATCTGTAGAAGGAAAAGTTTTACCAAGGGAAACGACTATATTACTCGAAATCTCATGCACTTTAGAGATTACGCTCTCTAGTGCGTTTGACTCCAACAAAAAACCTCCTCCACGCAAGTAGAGAAGGTTATATTTGAAGACTTCCGAGGGATAGCCCCTCGGAAGGTTTCTAAAGAATCAGCAGATTAGGATTTCTTCGCCAAGCGTTCAGCACGACGGCAAGCAGCGATAGTGAACAGCGCGTCACTAGAAGAGTTCAAAGCTGTTTCGGCGGAGTCCTGAAGTACACCGATAATGAACCCAACAGCAACCACCTGCATTGCCAAGTCTTGGTCAATACCGAAGAGACCACAAGCAAGCGGAATCAACATCAAAGAGCCACCTGGCACACCAGAGGCGCCACAAGCACAAAGGGCTGCAACAAAAGAGAGGAAAATAGCGGTCGGAATATCCACGGGAACACCCAAAGTCTGAGCGGCCGACAAGGTCAAGACCGTAATCGTAATAGCAGCCCCTGCCATGTTGATAGTGGCGCCAATTGGAATCGAGATAGAGTAGGTCGATTCTGGTAAATTCAAACGACGGCAAATCGTCAAATTCACAGGAATATTGGCGGCAGACGAACGGGTGAAGAAAGCAGGGATACCAGATTCACGCAACGTCATAAACGTCACAGGGAACGGATTTTCACGAGTTACAATCCAGACCATTAGCGGGTTGATAATGAAAGCGACGAAAGCCATCGTACCCAACAGAACCGCAAGCAACTGGACATAGCCCACAAAGACGCTCGAGCCCGTCGTAGCAAACGTTTCAGCCACCAAGCCGAAAATGCCCAATGGAGCAAAACGAATGACGAGGCGCACCACAAATTCCACACCCTTAGAAGCGTCGTTCAACACTTCGCGAGTAGCGTCTGTACCGTGGCGCAACACGATACCCATGGCAATAGCCCAAGCTAAAATGCCAATGTAGTTACCATTAGCAATAGCACGAACTGGGTTGTCGACCACATTTAGAATTAAATTACCTATCACATCACTGATGGCACCAGGGGCGGAAACTGCTTCAGTTGTTGCAAGGATAAGCTTTGTGGGGAACATGAAGCTAGCAATCACAGCTACAACAGCAGCAGCAAACGTGCCGATCAAGTAGAGCACGATAATCGGTTTGATATGTGCATTCTCGCCTTCTTCAAGATTCTGGTTCGCAATAGAACTCATCACCAAAACAAAAACGAGGATAGGTGCAACAGCCTTCAAAGCCGTCACAAACACTTTACCGAGGAAGCCTAAGCTAACCGCCGCAGACGGGGCTGCATAGGCCACAATAATGCCCAAAATAAGGCCAACTAAAATCTGCTTAACTAACGATGCCTGCAAAAACGGCATCGCGAATTTAAAGACATTCTTCATGGGGGACTCCTGAATGAACATTCTCCGAATGTACAATCTGTTACGGGTTGTAGCGATACCATAGCAAAAAATGACCTCTAATTGTTGAAAAGCCTTTGTATTAAACAGAGGGGTTAATTGGATTACTATCAAGTCCTTCACTACTTATTGATATACCTCAATTCCTCTAGTAGAGCCACCATGGGGGTTTCTCACCCTCCCCATGGTTTTTCCTTCTCTTTCCTTTAAGAGTTTTAAGCATGCCTGCATTTTGCTAAGATTTAGGAAGCTCTCATTTTTAACGGTATTTTTTGTTCGTCCATAGAGTGTATGAAACGCAATCCCGCAATTGGTTTTGTTCTCGCCTGCGTGTTCCTTGACGCATTGGGCATCGGATTGATTATTCCGGTGCTCCCGCGGCTTGTCGGCAGTTTGGCGGGTAGTGCTGATGCGCAGACTCTTTGGTACGGCGCCATCATGATTAGCTACGGTCTCATGCAGTTCTTCTTTGCCCCTGTCCTTGGCGCATTGTCAGATCGCATTGGCCGACGCCCAGTACTTCTCACTGGCATTTTGGGACTTTCGTTCATGATGATCATCCCAGCCGTAGCCTCTTCGCTCTGGGCTATTTTGATTTCACGTCTGCTCGGTGGAATGATGAGCTCTAACATCGTGGTTGCTCAGGCCTATATTGCCGACGTCACCACCGAAAACTCTCGTATTTCTTCCTTTGGGAAGATTGGTGCTATCTTTGGCATCGCTTTTGTATTAGGGCCAGCCTTGGGTGGTGTTTTGGGGCAGTACGATCCTCGTATTCCTTTTATGGTGGCAGGTAGCATTTGTGCGCTCAACTTCCTTTATGGTCTTTTCATCTTGCCTGAAAGTCTGAAAGAGAGAAATACAAGCCCTCTTCGCATACGAGAGCTCAACCCCTTCACAGCTATTTTCAATCTCACCAAACTTGAAGGTATTCGCCCCTTTGTTCTCATCATTACTCTCTTTACGCTTGCACAGAGTTTGATGCAGTGCACCTGGGCACTTTATGTGGAATATCGCTATGGCTGGACGCCCCTGATGATCGGGCTCAGTATCTTTGCGCTTGGGATTTCCATTAGTCTCACTCAAGGCTTTTTCTTGCCGTTCCTCACTAAGCGTTTACCTTCCTACAAAATCGTGAGATTAGGCTTAACAATTGGGGTAGTGGCCATGTTAGCGATTGGCTTCTCTCCATGGGGCTATTTGAGCCTTGTGCTAATTTGTCTTTTTGCCTTGATGGGAGTTGTTGGACCCACCATTCAAGGGGAAATCAGTCGCCGTTGTACAATGACGCAACAAGGCGTCAATATGGGCGCCGTGAGCTCGCTCAATAGCTTTACTGGAGCTATTTCCCCGACGATCGGGACGCCTCTTTTAATGGTGACCTCTCGGCACTCAGACAGTCTTTTCTTGGCTGGCACACCATACTTTACTTGTGCCGTGCTCCTCATCGTAACGCTTGGCATCGCGCTCTTTTATCGCACTGAAGAGTAAAAAAATCGTCCCTGAAGTTCAGTTCCTCCAAGGACGATTTTCTGTATACGTTTTAGACGCTGGCTTAAATCTTTTCCGAAACCATATCAATGGCGCCGCACGGGCATTCCTGAGCACAAATTCCACAGCCCTTACAGTATTCGTAATTGATTTCAAACTTCAGCCCTGGACCCAATTTGATAATCGCGTTATCTGGGCAAACCCCATAGCAGTTATCGCATTCGAAGCAATTACCGCAGGACATGCACCGACGAGCCTCAAACAGAGCGCTTTCTTCAGTGAGGCCTTGCTGCACTTCATCAAAAGTCGTCTGACGGCGAATCATATCGAGCTGAGGACGGATGGTCTTTGGAGCATCTGCGTAGTACCAAGTGTGAAGACGATCGTAACCTGCGGCACCATCATACTTCTCAACTGGCACAGCTTCATTCATCATGTACTGATGAATGGCACGCGCAGCCTTTTTACCATGACCAATAGCGACCGTCACATTGCGTTCGCTCTTGACCATATCTCCACCAGCAAAGACTCCAGGCACCCTCGTCATCATATTGTCGTCAACATCAACTACACCATCTTCCGAGGTGAGATCTTTGAGTTTAGAGAGAAAGGAGAGGTTCGTTTCCTGCCCTAAAGCCAAAACCACACTATCTGCGCCAACGGTTTCGTACTCCCCAGTGGGCTTTAACTGACCATTCTCATCGAGTTCCATCTTTTCGATGCGAACTTCACCCTGCTCAGCTTCTTTAATTGTCGAAAGCCATTTCATCGACACGCCTTCTTCAATGGCTTCTTCAATTTCAAACTGGTGAGCAGGAGCTTTTTCTCTCGTACGACGATAAACGAGCAAGGGTTCTGCTCCCATACGCTTCATCGAACGAGCAACGTCAATAGCCGTATTACCGCCACCGTAAACCACAACACGGCGACCCAACATCGGTTTGTCTTCGCCTTCCATGGAGCGCAAAACGGAAACAGCGTCCACGACGTGCGCTGCATCTCCTGCAGGGATATAAGCACGACGAGCCATGCTTGCGCCAACTCCTAAGAACACAGCATCGTACTTACCTTGTTCGATTTCTTCTTGCAAATTGGTGATTTCGCGATTCAACTCAATTTCGACGCCTAAGTCCTCAATACGAGCGATTTCAGCGTCCAAAATGTCACGGGGCAAGCGATATTTTGGAATCCCGTAACGCATCATGCCACCAGCTTTTTCAGAACTATCGACCACGCGAACAGTATGACCCAAACGAGCTAAGTGGTAGGCGGCAGAAAGCCCTGCTGGACCCGCGCCAACCACTAAAACGCGCTTCCCACTGAGCTTTTCTGGTTTTGGGAAGACCCACCCCTTTTCAAGAGCGTTGTCCCCCAAAAAGCGTTCAACGGCGTTAATACCCACTGGTGCGTCAAGAGCACCACGGTTGCAGGCCACTTCACAGGTGTGGTAGCAAACGCGCCCCATGATAGCTGGGAAGGGGTTATCTTCAATAATGGTTTCCCATGCTTGACGATAGTCGCCACTTTCTGCATGGAAGAGCCAGGCCTGACATTTTTCTCCAGCTGGGCACTTCGCATTACAAGGGGGCAAACGGTTGACATACACAGGGCGCAACGTACGCCACGTCCCCGTGCGGTTAGCCAATGAAGACCCGACGTCCAAAGTTATCGCAAAAGGTTTTGTCATTTTTTTAATCCTCGTGCTTAGATGATGGCTGCACGTTCAAGTGCCTGACTCGAGAGAGGGGTCACCTCTCCGTCATACTCATCTTCATCCTCATCCAATTCATACTGTGCAACGTTCGCGTCACACAGGCGCTGCAGGCGCTGCAGAGCTGCTTCATCTGCGTTCTTGCCAAACAAATGGGCAAAGCGCTTCTGAGGTTTCAAATATTCATCAACAGGGGCACGGTGGCGAATCTTCTTCACACCAGTGACCTTGCCGTATTCCGCTTCAAAAACTGGGAAGAGTCCGGTTTGATAAGCCAAGCGAGCTAAGGTCACCGTCAAGCCAGACGCTGCACCCCAACCAAGCGGACAAGGCACCAAAATATGAATATAACGAGCGCCTTTAAAGGACATGGCTCGCGTCACTTTTCTTTCCAAATCGTGCAAGTCAGCGACTGTTGCCGTTGCAACGTAAGGAATACCATGGGCCATCGCTATCAAAGGCACGTTCTTCCCTTGAGACCAAACGTTGCCTTTTTCTTCGCCTACTGGCATCGTCGTTGCCGTACGAGCGGTCGGTGGTGTAGCAGAAGAGCGCTGAACACCTGTGTTCATGTAGGCTTCGTTGTCGTAGCAGATGTAAAGAACATCATCGTTACGTTCAAACATCCCAGACAAGCAGCCAAAACCAATATCGGTCGTTCCACCGTCACCCCCCATGGCAATCACGCGAGTAGCCTCAGATAGACCAGCTTTTTTCGCGCGAGTGCGGAAAGCTGCTGCCATCCCCGTTGCTACAGCAGCAGTGTTGCCAAAAAGTGAATGAAACCATGGCAACTGCCAGCTAGTCTCAGGATAAGGTGTCGAAAACACTTCCAAGCACCCTGTCGCGTTGGCCGCAGCCAAATTGCCGTTGACGGCTTTAATTGCCGCATCTACAGCATAACGAGCACCCAAAGCTTCACCACAACCCTGACAGGCGCGGTGACCAGAGGTAAGCGAATTAGAACGATTCATGCTCGCTTGAATGGTACGCTCGGTGGTATCCAACAAGCGGTTCCCAGCAGTAAACGTTCCTGTTTGATAGAAATGGACGATATCGGTCATTCCAATTCCTCCCCAGCTGCGAGTTTGCGCTTATGTACGTCACGGTTGAGTGCTTCAGCAACAGGACCAATGTGACGAGCAACGGCTTCACGAGCAAGCTGTTGATCAACGAGAGAGTGATCCAGATCTAAGAAGTAAGGTTCTTCTGGAAGTCCTTTTTCTTCTGCCAAGCAAAGTGCTTCAGCGAGAGACTGGCGTGTTACTGCTCGTCCGCCCAAGCCGGCAATCAAGGAATACTGCTCAATAGGCAAGCCACGCAATGCTTTCATTACGTCAAGTGCAACAGCGCCACCATCGCCTGCGCCAATCATGCGGTCTATAATTACCACTTTCTTGACATGTTTTAAGGCGTCACGAACTGCTTCAAATGGGAAAGGGCGATAGCAGGTCAACCCAATCACGCCGATTTTGTGACCTTCTTCCCTCAAACCATCCACAGTGTCTTTTACTGTACCTAAGAGCGAACCCATTGCGAAGACGCAAAGTTCAGCGTCTTCCATACGATAGGAGCGCAACAGCCCCCCCGCTTCTCGTCCGAAGCGCTCTTTGTACTCTCGGCTCACACGTTCTACCACGGGAATGGATTGGACAAGCTTTTTATGAGCAAGATAACGTACTTCTGTAAAGGCTTCTGGCCCAACCATGGCTCCTATCGAGTACGGATTCTTTGGATCCATTAATTGGCGTGGTTCATAAGGGGGCAAGAAGGCATCGACGTCTTCCTGACTAGGAACGTCCATACGCTCAAAGGCATGCGTGAGCACAAAGCCATCCATACAAACCATCACAGGAATCGACATCTCTTCTGCAATCTTAAAAGCCTGGATATGCAAATCCAGTGCTTCCTGATTCGTTTCCGCAAAAAGCTGGATCCAACCAGCATCTCGCTGGCTCATCGAGTCAGAATGGTCATTCCAGATATTAATAGGCGCACCAATAGCACGGTTAGCTACCGTCATAACCACAGGCAATCCCAAACCACCTGCGTTATAGACGGCTTCCACCATGTAGAGAAGCCCCTGCGAAGCCGTGGCAGTATAAGCACGACCACCTGCAACGGAAGCCCCAATTGCCACGGACATCGCGGCAAATTCGCTTTCTACGTTGATATATTCGCAATTCTGTAATTTACCTTGGCGACACATTACGCCAAGGGCTTCCACAATGTGAGTTTGCGGCGAAATAGGGTAAGCACAAACCACATCGGGACGACAAAGGGCAACCGCCTGGGCAACCCCTTGACTCCCTTCGAGCTGCTTTAGCATGAGCTATCTCCTTGATGTTCGGCGATATAGTCAAAGGCCAGTTTGGCCACTTCTGCGTTGGCCAAGGCAATGCGCCCTGAAAACTTTTCGTTATATGCGGCTATCACGCTGTCTAATTTCATCATCCCTGTCATCGCAGCCATGCCGGCAAGCATGCCTGCTCCAGGCAACGGACGACCGATTTTTTCTAGGGCAAATCGAGTGGCGGGCACTGTCATACAATGTCCCTTCGGTAATCGAGCAGCTAACTCACTAAGACCAAGCCCTTCAATGGTCTTATCTGTATTAATTAGGACGTAGCCGTCTGGTTGCAAGCCTTCAAAAACATTCACGCTATCGAGCAAGGTTCTATCTTGCACGAGCACAACATTAGGCTCGAGCACGGGTTCGCGCACACGAATCTCATGTGACGCTAAGCGGGCAAATGCAACGACTGGGGCTCCAGTACGTTCCGAGCCAAAACTGGGAAAAGCTTGAGCGTGGTGCTTTTCCATAAATCCCGCGAGGGCCAACATTTCAGCAGCCGTTACGACGCCTTGGCCACCGCGGCCATGGATTCTTATCTGTAGCACGCGTGTCTCCTATATAGTCCGTCACCTTGTATAGTGGGGAAGGCTGTATACAAGGGTTACATCTATTCCCTCAAGATGAGGGTAGTATTTAAATATGTTTTGTTAGTGTCTATAGTGTATCGAGAATCCAAGTATTTTTCTGCACTCTTTTATAGGGCTTTCGTATGGTATGGACGCCCTACCTTGTAACTAAGTCTTAGCTGACAAATTACACAGCCCCAGGAGAACACTCGATAGCACTACTCGTTCGGGAGCGACTCATGAAAGCTTGTCGTCGGTTTTTTCGTAGTGTTTTTCTTCTTTCTACGGCATCTTTACTTGTCGCGTGTTCCTCTATTCCTACAGGAGAGAACAAAGAAGCCACTCCCGTCCCTGATAGCAAAACCCCAGAGCTCATCGGGAAAACTGCCATCCACCAATGGCGTTTGCAGGGCCTTAATGTCTTTTCCTGCTCACGAGACCAGAAAGGTTACTATTGGCGTTTTCTCAATACCTCAGGAACATTCACTAACGAAAAAGGGGGAAAAATTGCGGAACTTAAACCGAATAATCGCATCGTGACGCTCTCTGGCACTAGCATTGATTTACGTTCCCCACGACTCGTCAAGCGTCACAGCAGTAAAGATCTCCCTGACATCCTCTTTGAAGCGCAGACATATTCTACAGAAGCTAACTACAAAGATACACTTTATGTTTTGCGTCATCGCTCCCAAGGAGGATTACCTCTTGATACTTGTTCTCCTGGTCAATATCAACATCTGTTAAAGGTAAATTACTTGGCAACTTTCGTGCTCTGGCGTTGATGTAGCGCGAAAAATCTTCCCAGAGACTAGGCCTGAAAATAGAGACTTTTCTCATCTTATTTGCCCTTTTTACTAGGAAAAAGGTGCATTTTTTGATAAAATAGAAGGTCTACATTTCGTCTTTACGGAGAAGCTACACATGGTACCTGCCGCTACGACGGTCGGGGGCTACCTTCAGAGCCTTCCAAACGATCGACGCGTCGCGATGGCGCGAGTTTGCAGTATGATCAGACGCTCTGCCCGTGGTGTACGCGAAAGCATGCGCTTTGGGCTCGCCTTCTATGAATTAGATGGTCCTTTATTTGCTGTTGAATCCCAAGAAAAGGCATTAACGCTTTTTGTTGCTGAGAAGAATGTCATTGACGAGTTTAAGGATAAGTATGATGTGATCGATCCTTCTCGTTGTGCTATTGAATTTACAGATTTAAATTGCTTGCCACTGGAAGTTGTTGAAAAAGTGGTACGTGCATCTCTTGTGAGCCGCCGTGCCCGCAAAGCTGATGAAATTCCTTCTCAAACGGATCTTTTGCATTTATGGGGGCTATCTGAAGAAGACGCTGCTGTGGCGCCTCCCATTGTGCGTATTGTCCTGAATCGAGAAGAGGAAGAACAAGCCGCTTCGGAAGAAGCGCCCAAGCAGGAATGATTTGAAGATCGTTTTACTAAAAAAGGCCAGGGCCTTGCGCTTCTGGTCTTTTTTCTCGTTTGATCTTTTTATAGCTTTTTAAGCCACGTCTCTACCACTTCGCTAATTTTCTCTGGGCACTCTGTAAAAGGCCAATGGACACAAGGAACAGTTTCCATCGTGCCATTAGGCAACGCCGCCGCCCATTGCCTGACCTTTTCAGGGGAGGTCACTCGGCCAGCTGTAGATGCCACCACGAGCACAGGGTGTGCTAACCCTTGAATATCTGGCGAAATACGAGAAATTTCTAACAAATCTCGTGTGTAGTCTGCTACATGGATATGTCCCAAATCTTTGAGAGGAGAAGAATATTCTTTAATAAATTCTTCTAGCGCCTCTCCCCCTTTAGCCAACATTTCGCGCGCTTCTTGATCATGCGCTCTCAAGCTGTAATAGGGCAACGTACGACGAATTCCCACCGTGTTGAGTGTGCGAGCAATCACTTCTGTTGTACGCAAGAAAGGACGCCAAGAACGCTTCCTAGCTGTAGCGGGCGTTAATGCCTCGTTAATCAATGGATCGACAAGAACCAATGCCTCCAAGCGGTCCGAATAGTCTTGAGCAAACTTCAATGCTACATGCGCCCCGAGACTATGCCCCACCAAAACAGCTTTCTCAACAGTCAAGCTATCCAGAATCGCAACGATATCTTTAACGTGTTCTTCAAGCGTGCCCTTCGCACGGCTGTCACTCGCTGCGTGTCCACGTAAATCCAAACGAACCACATTCCACGAAGTGGTGAGATCTGTACGTTCTACAAATTCTTCCCAACGACTAGAATTCGATCCAACACCGTGCAACAGCATGATCGTGCCCTTTGCTGGAGTTGTTTTTGCTGGGTAGCGAGCAAATACAATCTTGCTTTCCAAGCGTTCAATATAGCCACGCTCTTCAGCAGGCAATAAACGGCACTTCAAACGATCTTGTTCAGCGCCGATTTCGAAATCTTTACTCATCTGGCGTTAGCCCTAATTTGCGAATTTGGCGATAGAGTGTTCTGACACTAATCCCTAGCTCTTTAGCTAAGTCTTGGCGCGATCCTTGCCAGTTTTGCAGAACTTCTCGGAAGTAGGATTCATCGTTAAGTCGTTCCGAACGAATCCCTTCTGGAGTGCCTTTACGCGTCGTCACATAGCCAATTTCACTCAGCACATCCATGACATCTATTTCTTGAGACTTAGAGAAAATCAAAACGCGGTTTAGTACTGCCTGCAATTCTGCCACATTTCCTGGCCAATCTCGACCCATAAGCTCTTCGAGTGCGGTATCTGTTAATTGACGATCCTGGCCTGAAGGAGAGTCTTTCATAATCAAATCGCACAATTCAGGAATATCTTCCTTACGATCTCGGAGACGTGGAACATCTAAGCGCCCCACCATCAATCGATAAAAAAGCTCTTCATTAAAACGAGAGCGTTCCACAAGGGCCTTGAGGTCGTGTCTAGTACCAAAAATTAAACGGATATCTGCCTTTTCTCCGCTTTCCGAACCAGGGATAAAGTATCTCCCTGTTTTAAGTAAATAGAGGATACTCGATTGCATCTCTAGCGAAAGATCTGCCACATCGCTCAGATAGACCGTACCTCCCGATAGCCCTTCACCGAAAGCGCGATTGATTTCTCGACCAAGTTTTTCTTCCGTTAACGTCAGACACTCTAAATGCACAAAAGCCTGCGATGCTCGGCGAGAGTTTTCATGAAGCACTTTGGCAAAAATTTCTTTACCTGTACCTGTTTCGCCTGTAAATAGAACGGGAATGTCTAGTGGTACCAATTGGGCAATTTTGGGAAGCATGCGACGAACAGCAACAGACTTCGTCACTAAGCCTGCACGTCTTAACTGGCTACCAGACCCTTCACGGTCCCGAATCGTCTCCATGAAGTATATTGGAGCCCCGTCAGCTTTCACAATAGGAGTCACACTTAATTCCACAAAGCGAGAACCCGACATCGTCATCTGACGTCGAAAGGTTTCCTCTGTCTCTTTAGAGACCAGGCTTTGCTCTAAAGGGCAAACATCGCCACAAGCGGAACAGCGCTTTCCTTGATGGAAAACGACTTCATAGCAAGGGCGGCCTTCATAATCTCGTTGACCATAACGATAAACAAACGCTCGATTTGCGTATGCCACCGAGAAATCCTCGCGAATCAGAATGCGAGGTTCGTTGAGTGAGTCCATGAGGGTTTTTATTTCGGATTGAACTGCCATGTATGCCACCTAGCTGTCATGTTGTCACATATAGTGGCATAAAAATACGAAAAAAGTCAAATGTAAGTGTGGTTACATCTTGAATTACTAAGGCAACGTTAAGAATTTCTCTTACTATGGAGATGTGTTGAAATTGTCGACTACTGTCTGTAACGAAAAAATGAATCCAAACCTCAGGAAATATCGAAACTCCAAGCTCCTTCTTGAAATTGTGGTTGTTATTGCCTGCAAGTTGGCGTTCATCTTCGGTCTTTGGTACTTCTTCTTTAGTCCCGAATACCGTCCTTCGGTCACGCCAGCCACGATAAGTGACTCGTTCCTTGGGCATGAGACACCGGCCGACCATTCTTCCAAGTAACCACTTTTAACTACATCTGGAGTCCTCAATGATCCCATCTGATCTTGTTGACCTGTCACGCCTGCAATTTGCAGCCACCGCGATGTACCACTTCCTGTTTGTTCCACTTACGTTGGGACTTTCGTTCATGCTTATTGCAATGGAATTGGTCTATGTCGTGACTGGTAAAGAAGTTTACAAAGACATGACCCGCTTCTGGGGCAAACTCTTTGGTATTAACTTCGCGCTCGGGGTTGCCACGGGTATTACCATGGAATTCCAGTTCGGTACGAACTGGGCCTATTATTCTCACTACGTGGGCGACATTTTCGGCGCTCCGTTGGCTATTGAAGGCTTAATGGCCTTCTTCTTAGAATCCACCTTTATTGGTTTGTTCTTCTTCGGTTGGGACCGTCTCAGCAAAGGTAAGCACTTCTTTGCTACGGTTATGATGGCCGTTGGTACGAACCTCTCCGCTATGTGGATTTTGATCGCTAACGCTTGGATGATGAATCCTGTCGGTTCTGAGTTCAACTTCACCACGATGCGTATGGAAATGACGAACTTCTGGGCAGTGCTCACCAACGAATGGGCACAGGCTAAGTTCGTTCACACCGTTGCCGCTGGTTACATGACTGGCGCCGTGTTTGTGATGGCTATTTCCGCCTTCTACCTCTTGCGTCGTCGCGACATTCAGTTCGCTAAGTCTTCCTTCCGTATGGCTACCGCTTTCGGTATCGTGACCGCCTTCATGACGTTGCACATGGGCGACGAATCCGCCTACCTCGTCACGCGCGACCAGCCTGCTAAGATCGCTGCTATGGAAGCCATTTGGGATACGCATCCCGCTCCCGCTCCTTTGACGCTCTTCGCCATTCCTAACGAAGAAACTCAAACGAACGAAATGGAAATCACGTTCCCTGCCCTCTTTGGTCTCTTGGGTACACGCTCCCTTTCTATTGAAATTCCTGGTGTCAAGCAAATCGTTGCTGAATCGGAAGCTCGCATCGTTAACGGTCAAAAGGCTGTTGCCTTGCTGACTCAATTGCGCAAGGATCCGAAGAACACCCAGTTACAAGACGAATTCAAGACTGTTCAGAAAGACTTGGGCTTTGGTTTGCTCTTGAAGAAATACACCGATGACGTCTCCACGGCCACGCCAGAAATGATCAAGCAAGCTGCTAAGGACACCGTGCCCTCCGTAGCTCCGATGTTCTGGGCCTTCCGCGGTATGGTCACCTGTGGTGCCATCTTGACCCTGGTTTTCCTCTTGGGCTTGGTTTTCTCTATGAAGGATACGTTGATCGACAAGCGCTGGTTCTTGCGTATTGCTTTCCTCGTTCTTCCATTGCCCTGGCTCGCTAACGAGTTTGGCTGGTTTGTTGCCGAATTCGGTCGTCAACCATGGACAATCTTTAACGTCTTGCCGACCCACCTTTCTGTCTCTTCGCTCTCTGCTGGTGAAGTCGCCGGTTCCCTCTTAGGATTCTGCGTGCTCTACACCGCTTTGATCATCGTCGAAATGTGGTTAATGATCCGCTTTGGCTCTAAAGGTCCAAGCACCCTCGGCACCGGTCGCTATCATTTTGAACGCAACTAACGCCGTGGAGGATAGACATGATTGATTATGAAATTCTCAAGGTAATCTGGTTCCTCTTCATTGGCGTTCTGCTTGTCGGTTTCGCCATCATGGATGGGCAGGATATGGGTGTTGGCACGTTGTTGCCTTTCTTGGGTAAGAACGACAATGAACGCCGTATCATGATTAACTCTGTGGCTCCGCACTGGGACGGCAACCAAGTCTGGTTGATCACTGGTGGTGGTGCTATGTTCGCGGCTTGGCCGATCGTCTACGCTGTCGCTTTCTCTGGCTTCTATTGGGCTATGTTGATTGTATTGATGGCGTTGATCTTCCGCCCAGTTGCTTTTGACTATCGCTCCAAGATGCCTGCCGAAAGATGGCGTAATTCTTGGGACTGGGCCCTCTTCATCGGTTCCGCAGTCCCACCCATCATCTTCGGTGTGGCTTTCGGCAACATGCTCCAAGGTGTTCCTTTCCATATTGTTGAAGAAACAATGCGTCCAGTTTACACGGGGCACTTCTTCCAACTCTTGAACCCGCTCGGTCTTCTCTGCGGTGTGGTTTCTTTGGCTATGATCGTCTTCCATGGTGCTAACTACCTGGTGCTCCGTACGGAAGGCGAACTCCAGAACCGCGCTCGTGCGATTTCGACAATTGCGGGTTTAGCTACGGCTGTGCTCTTCATCTTGGGTGGCATTTGGGTTTACCTCGGTGTGGATGGCTACGTCGCAACGGCTGGTCTCAACCCCGCTGGTGAAGCTACTCCACTCGCCAAAACGGTTGAAATGCAGGCTGGGGCCTGGTTCGGTAACTTTGCCGCTCTTCCTGTGCTCTGGTTAGTTCCTGCCATCGCCGTGTTAGGTTGCTTGATTGGTGTCGTTTTTGCTCGTGCTTATAAGGGGGGCTTTGCCATCATCGGCTCTTCCCTTACCCTCTTAGGTATCGTGTTGACCCCGTTGCTCGGTATGTTCCCATTCATTCTCCCGAGTTCTAGCAGCCCCAATAGTAGCTTGACCATTTGGGACGCAACTAGCTCTCACCTCACGTTGGAGATCATGCTCTTCGTGACGTTGATCTTCTTGCCGATCGTGTTGGTCTACACGGGCTGGGCCTATAAGGTCATGAGTGGTAAGTTGACTGAAAAGTACATCGAAAAAAACACTCACAGCCTCTACTAATCCCATGGATACAGGTGAGTTACGGAGCCCCTCGACTTTGTGACTCACCATGCTAAAAGCAAGGAATAACTATGTCTTACTTTTACTGGGCAGCTTGCTCCGCTTTCGCTTTGTTCTTGGCTGCTACTTTAGAAGTCATTGCAAATCGCAAAGATGAATAATAAAGAGCAATTCGCCCCAAAAGGGGCTGGTCAAGGCTTCTTCCGACTGCTTTCTTTCTTGGCAGCCACTGCGGTCATGATTTTGATTGTGATCTATCCCCGAGCGATTGCTCCGGATAGTGCATCAGTGCCGCATGGTTGGCTGGAATTGATGCTGTTTGGCATGAGCCTTTGCTGGCTTTACGGTTTTGGCTTTACTCCACAACGCCGAATCTTTCGTATTCTGCTCCACCCCATACTTGGATGGATCTGCTTAGGAATCGGCGTTTGGAAAGTTTTTATCTAAGGTTACGTTAGCGTGTCTGAGTCTTTGTACGAACGTATTGGGGGAGAAGTGGGACTCAAAAAGCTTGTGAAAGCTTATATCACCACCCTTGATACTCGCCCCGAGGCCAAGCACCTAAGATCGCTCTATCCTGCAAGTTTGGACCACTACGAGCAGCGCATGATTGAATTTCTTTCAGGCTGGTTAGGTGGACCGGCGCTTTACTTAGAACGTCATGGTATGCCCATGTTGCGTGAGAAGCATCGAACACTACTGATCACCGAGCAAACTCGGGATGAGTGGATGTACTGCATGCGTGTCGCACTATTGGACGCCGTTCACGATGAGTCACTGCGTCTTACTTTGGAAGGTGCCTTCTGGCGTATGGCCGATAGCCTACACCATTGATGTTTGACCTTGACAAAATAAATTGCCCTCTAGTTTTGAGTTACTTCCTACTAGAGGGCATTTCTTATTCTTCGCCTATTGTCAACGTATACTGCTGACGCCCTTCTTGAAGTAGAGTAAATTCCACCTCAACCGACCGTTTATCATCGCTAATCCAAGTCACGCCATCCTGAATTGTGACAGCGAGCTTCATGTTTTTATTCGCTATAGCTGTCAGTGGAGCAATATATTTATCTTTAATCGCAATCACGGTGAGCTTATCGAGTTTGCCAAAGTCCCCCATAAAGCGCTCCCACCATGGCACATATCGAGCTTCATCATAAGTCAAGATAACCACTTTTTCACTGCGCCCCACAGCCTTACGGACTTGTTTTACTTCAGGCCAGCCCACATCGATCCAGTCAACGATAGCACCTGTATCATCAATCTGCCAAAGAGCAGGCTCCCCTTCCGTGGAAAGCCCTCGACCGAACTCTGTGCGTTCATCAGCGTGGCGACAAAATGCGAGCACACGCAGCATCAGCCGCTCTTCTGTTTCTGATGGGTGACGTGCCACCGTAAGCACATGCTTCCCATAGTAAGAGCGATCTAAATCAGAAATATCTACCGTGACCTTGTACACGGATGCACCTAAAGCCATTTTTTCTCGAAACCTTTTTAGAGCTCTAACGGAACCCGATTATTCAATTTCATCCAACCATAAATGATGCGGTATGCCACCCAGATCCCGAGGATAAAGAAACCAACCCAATAAATCACAAGACCGATACCCAAGAAAAGCAAAATCCCACCAATCAAAAGAACGAGCACGACAAAGAGGAAGGCGAACCAGAAGGTACGAATTTGCCATGCAAAGTGGGAGTACACATAGGTTCCCTGAGCGTCAGAACGGAAGATGTAATTCAGGATGACGGCAATAATCGATGGCCAAGAAAAAATGAAGGCTCCAACTACTGTCGCTCCTGTAAAAACCCCTAACAGAATCGAGCACAAATGCAGTGCATAAACCGCGTGCGCAACGAAAAGAGTCCCGCTAGAGGGGCTATATAATTGAGGTTGATTCGACATAATCCGCTTTCCTCGTCTGTAAAGTTTGTTGGAGAAACGCTTGATAGATTTTATTTCCACATGGTGGGCCTTATGCCTCCTACTTATCGCCTTTCTCGATAAAGAGGCCGCATTACTCACGAGCATTGTACTCGCAACAAGCGCCATGACTGGTTGGTTGGAAGCAAGTTGTGTTGCTAGTTTAGGGGCACTTGCTTTTGAATGGTTCTTTATTTGGCGAGGAAAACAAAATTTATTAGTAAATTCGTCAAGTATCTGTCCAAATAGTTCCAACCCTTATACAATAACTACACTGGGATCTAAACTGCGAGACCATATAAAAACGTGGCTCCTATTGCAAGTCCCCGTGGATTATCCTAGCCGACAGTTCCGCCACCTCGGAGCTATTTTAAAGCCTGAGCCGGTTCATGTCATTGTATCGATTTGCATCGTTTTCCTCTGGTTTGCTATTTGGGTGGGTGGTTTAAGTACAGCGCTCAGTTGGATAGTGACGCAAAACAATTGGCTCATTCCCATGCGTATGAACTTACTTGGCTATTGCTTTTTGGCCATAATTAGTGGAACTGTCCTCAGAATGCTGGTCGTTCGGTGCCGCATTCGCTGGAAGAGCTGTCGCGAATAAGTCAGCTCTTTCGGACAACAACAATTCATCTGGAGTATTGCCTTATGATGAGAATCTTAGTCGTAGAAGACGATGAAATGATCGGCGATGGGGTTGTGCACTTCCTTGAACTCGAAGGTTATGCCGTTGATTGGGTTACCGATGGCAACTCGGCCTTACTTGCTTTGAAGACCACACCTTTTAATTTGGTCGTTTTAGACCTTGGGCTTCCTGGCAAAGACGGAATTCAGGTTCTTAAAGAAATGCGTGCTGAGCACATTTCTACCCCCGTGCTCGTCACGACTGCCCGAGATACCGTTGATGATCGTATCAAAGGACTCGATAGTGGTGCCGATGACTACCTCATCAAACCTTATGACTTAGATGAATTGGTCGCTCGTGTCCGCGCCTTGGGTCGTCGTTCCGCAGGTCGCTCCGACCCTGTAATTGAACGCGGCGCCTTACGTATTGCTCCAGCTACCCGCGAAGTCACTTATAACGGGGAATCCGTACTCCTTTCTTCCAAAGAATATGCTCTGCTCGTTGCACTTGCTGAACGAGAAGGCGTGGTGTGGAGTCGCTCTCAACTCGAAGACCGTCTCTACAACTGGGACGCTTCCGTGGGCTCTAATGCGATTGAAGTGCATATTCACCATTTGCGCAAAAAACTCTCTGAGTCGGCCATTAAAACCGTCCGCGGCGTAGGCTACGTTCTCGAAACCTAAGACCAGAGGATTTCATGCGTTCTATTCGCAAAAAGGTCCTGTTTACCCTCATTGGAGCCCTGCTAATTGCGGGCTTCATGACGGTAGCTGCGACCTTTTTCTCTGCTCAGGCAGAGTTTACTCAGTTCCTAGACACCCACCTCAAAGACACGGCCGAATCGCTTAAAGAATCGGTAACTACAGTTGTCAAAGGTGGTCCTATCCACCGCGACCATTTGACCATTATCGGTGATGCTCAGTCCTATCACATCATTGTGCAGGTCTACGACTCGACCTCTAACACTGTCTGGGTACGCGAAGGGAGTCAACATCTGCCAGTGCCAGATAGTCCTGGCTTTTCCACTGATAACTTAGACGGAACCACCTGGCGTTCTTATACAGTAGCCGCGGGGCCTCTTATCATCACTGTTGGTCAGGATATCGCCGTTCGTACGCAGCTCGCAGTCGCTTCGGCTTTCCGCATTTTGCAACCTCTCTGCTTCTTGCTCCCTTTCATTTGTATTGCTGTTTGGGTTGTGGTTGGCGATGGGCTCACCCCACTCGAAAAAACCGCCCGTTCTGTAGCGCGTCGTTCACCAACATCCTTGGAACCGATTTCAACAAAAGGACTTCCACTTGAATTAGCAGGACTCGTGAAAGCTATTAATGATTTGCTCGAACGCCTTAAAGAAAGTCTTTCTGCTCAACAGCGCTTTGCCTCTGACGCAGCACATGAATTGCGTACACCTCTCACGGGGATCAAACTCCAAGTGCAGCTCGCACAACGCGCCAAGACGCCCGAAGACCAAGCTAAGTATTTTGCTCGCGTAAATGAAGGCATTAACCGCGCCACACGCTTAGTTCAACAACTCTTGATTTTGGCTCGTCTTGATCCAGAGTCAAGCGCAAAGTCCATTACGACGATTCGACTCGATACCATGGCACAAAGCATTGCGGAAGACATGACACCTATCGCAGAACAAAAAAATATTTCGGTTTCTGCCGTAGCTGAACCTTGTGCGACCGATGGTATGGAGGATGCGATCCGTTTGATGGTGACCAACCTCACGGATAACGCTATCCGCTATACTCCTGAAGGTGGCCGTATTGAAATCCATACTTATGCGAACGAGAAGTCTGAAGCCATTATCGATATTGCGGACAATGGTCCTGGCATTGCCGAAGAAGAGCGCCAACGTGTCTTTGACCGCTTCTACCGAGCACTTGGTACAAAGACTTCAGGTACGGGACTGGGACTCGCTATCGTCAAGCGCATCGTAGATATTCACCACGGCACTATCGCCATCACGGATGGGTTGGACGGTCGCGGGACAACGTTCCGGATCACATTACCTAAACTTGGAGTCGCATCCGCATAATCAGTACAGACATTGCTAGACGTGAGGGGAGAGAAAGACCACAAGTCCAGCAATTAGATCACTAAAACACGGTAGGGTAACCTATTTTGTTACAAACTTAACCTTATTAAGCCAAGGGTTACTTCCCTGTTTTACCTATATCTTTCGAGATGTACTAGAGTTAAAGGCAACCCAAACTCTAGTGTAACTAGCTCAGTGAATTTTTCCCTAGGTGGAGTTCAATAATGTTGTCTAAATCTGCTGTTCGCTCTTCGCTGACCTTGGCTGTTTTAGCCGTCCTTGGTGCCTCTACAATCAGTACTGCACCGTATCAATCGAACTTTTTTGTCAGCTCTGCCAAAGCGGCCGAAGCCCCTACTCAGGGACAGTTGCCCGACTTTGTGAGCCTCGTTGAACAAAACGGCCCTGCTGTGGTCAATATTCAAACCGTTCGTAAAGCTCGCAAAGTTCAAGGACACGGTATGCCTCCGGGACTAGATGAACGTGGCGCGGAAATTTTCCGTCACTTCGGTATCCCTTTTGATTTTGGTGGTTTCGGTGGTCCACAAACCATTCCTGAACAGCGTGGTACGGGCTCAGGGTTCATCATTTCGTCTGATGGCATCATTATGACAAACGCCCATGTGGTTGAAGATTCTGATGAACTTATTGTGCGCTTGACTGATAAGCGTGAATTCTCTGGCAAGGTGTTGGGTTCTGATAAGAAGACCGACATTGCCATCGTGAAGATTGATGCAAAGGATCTCCCTGTTCTGCGTATTGGCGACTCCAACCAGTTAAAGGTTGGCGAATGGGTTGCTGCCATTGGTAGCCCTTTTGGTTTGGATAACACCGTCACAGCAGGCATTGTTTCCGCTCTTTCGCGCGATTTGCCTAGCGACCAGTACGTCCCCTTCATCCAGACGGACGTTGCGGTGAATCCTGGTAACTCTGGTGGTCCGCTCTTTAACATGAAGGGCGAAGTGGTGGGGATTAACTCCCAAATTTTCTCCACCTCTGGTGGTTTTATGGGGCTATCCTTTGCTATTCCTATTGATCTCGCCATGCAGATCAAAGATCAACTTATCAAGGATGGCAAAGTCACGCGTGGTTATATTGGTGTCTACATTCAGGAAATGAACCAGGACCTTGCCAAGAGCTTTGGTCTTGATAAGCCTGAAGGCGCTCTTGTGACTAAAGTTGAAAAAGGTAGTCCTGCTGACAAAGCAGGTCTGAAGTCTGGCGACATCATTGTGGCTGTAAACGGTAAGCCTGTTAACTCCTCGATTGTCCTCCCCCGAATTGTGAGTGTCCTCGCTCCTGGTAAGAAAGTTCAGATGACGATTATTCGTGATCAGAAAAAGCAAGATGTGGATGTCACGATCGGTGTGAACAAGGATAGCCAAGCTAAGGCTACTAGTCCCGAAAACGAAGTGAAATTAGGCGTGACCGCTCGTGCTTTGTCCTCTGAAGAGGCAGATAAGTTTGAAACGAACGGCCTGTTAGTGACGAAGGTTGAGGGTCTCGCGGCTTCCGCTGGTATCCGTCCAGGCGACATCTTGGTGTCGGCCAATGGTAAGAACCTTAAGGATGTTGACGACCTGAAGGCTGAACTCAAAGGTTCTAAGGTTCTCCTCCTTGTTCAACGCGACGGCGGTCGCATCTTCTTGTCGGTGAAATTCCCGAAAGAAGATGCCAAGAAATAATCACTAATTAGTCGCAACGCAGCGCTATCACAGCAATTGTGGTAGCGCTTCCTCTTTTTAAAAAGAAAAAGGGCACTACTCTCGAATGGGAAAAAATAGTGCCCAAGACTCTCTATACCCGTGTTACTCAATGTTTAGCATTAGAGTGTCGCTACAAGCAGAGCGTCTCTCAGAAGACCAGAAGAGACTTCTCTATGGAGTCGAACATATCCTGAGGAGCGATCCCCAACGAGGACTGTTGCGTTGGGGAGTCACTCACCATTGCTCTGCTATCACTTCAGCAGGTACTTCGCACCGATGTAAACGGCGAAGAAGTTGTAGTTCGGGCTATTGATAATGTCAACACCCGTATCACCAGCGTAGTAGTCGTTACCACTACGATGGAGATCATACGAACCGCCATGACCATAGGCCGTAGCCCCCATCAAAGACCACCGATCACTCAACTTGTAATCGAGCTTAGCCGTTGCGTAGTGCGTACGGACATGGTTCTTGACCTTGTTAATCATGACATACTGATCGGTATCGTAGCCAAAGACGTAGCGGAAGGTTGCCTTCCATGGTTGGTTCACAGGATGTAACCCGAAACCCAAACCTAACGTATGCGAAGCGCTCTTATTGTCGGAGTCCCATACGACTGGAAGGTTCTGACCCGTAGCACGGACCGTCGTTATCCAGTTAGAGTGAGCGTTACTGGTCAATCGATCATAGTTATAGAACGCAAAGACGTTCCAATCTCGAGACGGCGTCCAATCTACGTCAATACCAAACATGAACCCCTTAGCGTCCGTCATCGCGTCTTCATAAGAAGCTATTAAACCACTCTTATGAGTGAGGTAGATAGGGTCTACAGCCTTGTAATCACGCTTGTAAATGCTACCCAGCAGGCTCACTGTCAGGGCATCTGCAGGCGTAGCAGTGAGACGGAAGTCTACCGAATGCTGGTTATAACCCAGCCAATTCCACTCATAGGCAGGACCAAAACCATTCAACCCTGTATCTAGATGCCAACCTTTGGTATTTCGGCCTTGATACGTGTAGCCCACGCTACCCGTCACGAGATTCGACATACGCTTTCTGAGTTCCACACCTGCACCGTACGTGGTGAGAGAATCGATCAACGTATAGGTAGACCCTTCTGGGTAGTCTCCTAAATATTCACGTTTTTGGTATTTGCCATGGACCTTCACAGAATACCCACGGCCAAAGCTATAGATCGCATTACCGCGAAGCTTGTTTTCTTTGTAGCTACCGTCATACCAAATGTCTTCGACCCCTTTGGCATTCAAACCCGGTGTCACACTGTAATCCATCTTACGGAAGCTATAGTCTAACTTCACACTCAATGCATCCAATGGACGAGATGTGAGGCCAATGGTAAATTCTGGCATTTTTACACTAGCATCAGCACCTGTCGCATAAAGCGATTGCGCAACCGTATTCTTGCCCGTCACTTCTCCATAACCTGTACTATCAAGCTCGTTTCAAGTGTAAGAAGCACGCATCCCAACTGTTGTACGGTCAGTCGGTTGATAAGTAGCATTCATGCCAATGCGGTGTAATGTATTAGATGGATCCAAAGAACGAACCGTGTAAGTGGTCGCTCCGCCTTTCAAAAATGCACCGATGAATTCATCATTGTCATTTTCAAATTTTGACAAGTAGTAGTCTGCGCTCACTGCCCAATTGCTACCTAAGTATTCCACCCCAGCCTTCGCTTGATGGTGGTTGTCACGAATAGCATAGGCTTGCTCGATCGGAACCCCGGCAGAGCGGTTCGACAATGAGAGGTCACCAGTACGGTGGTCTAACTGATAGCCTGCGGTTACCGTCATCTGCGGCAACACAAACAAACGACCATTCACAGCATAAACATCGCGTACCTGTTCCAAAGCCGTATCCTTGAAATACGGCGTCAAGTCCAAAGTCCCAGTTACTTCAACTGCAGTCGGATCAACTAAACCGACATCAGAAGAGACATGGCGGAAACGTTTAAAGCGAGCATCAACATCCCACTTGTTAGCCACACCGTATTCGGCGATGACTTCAGGAGTCGGAGTACCAAGATCTGCGCCTTGAACAGACCAAGCAGCTAGCCCTTCACCACCTTTAAGGTTGACATCTACATCAGCCGCGGCTTTAGCTTGTTCATAGCCGTTCCATGCTTTTGCAGCGGTCGGGCCAGAGCCATTGATCGTCGTCAGCTGAGCACCGACAGCAATGTTGGACTGCTGATCGGCATCAGCCACAGCCTGCGCATCTTGAAGTGTCAAAGGAATTTCCGGGAAGGCAGACGCCTGCACCGCAAAGGTCATTCCCATCACTGCGGTTGCGGCAACAAGAGCGCAAGAGAGCGGGGTGCGTTGAACCATCAATTTCTTACTCATAATTCGGTCCTCCTCGTTATCGTGCAAAGCGACCACCACTCACGGCGTTCGAACCATGGATTCTCGGATGGCAAGTCAAGCAACCCGTACGACCATACTTATCTTCAGACGCAACCCCAAGAGTCGGATTGTGGTGAGCATTAGTATGGCAGCTCATGCAAAGCATCGGATCATTTGCCTTCAACATCGAGGTGCGATTCGTGCCATGCGGGTTGTGGCAATTTGCGCAATCTTCGGTCACAGCTTCGTGAGCGTGCACAAACGGACCACGTTTGCCTGGGTGGCAGGTGTAGCAAGTTTCGTTCTTGCTCGTGCCCTTCAAAAGAGCTTCGGTACCAGGGGCAGAGCCATGAGGATTGTGGCAGGAAACGCAATTCATCTGACCCGAGAGCAATGGGTGAGAAGAGGTCTTGAAGAGGTTAGCCTTCTGGTCGCTATGGCAAGAGATGCACAATGCAGTGCTCGTCTTCGGATTCAACGCGATGTCACTCTTATGGTTGGAGTGGCAAGAAACGCAACCAACCTGAGAACTCGCATGAGTAGAGCCAGCCCAATGCTTCTGGGTACTACCCTTGTGGCAACTCGTACAAACAGCATTACTTTCAGCTAGGATTTTTTCATCCATGAAGCCCTTCACGTCTTTCTTAAACGTGAATTGTGGCTTTTCTTTGGCAGGATTGCTCATATGACGAAGCACTTCACCGTGGCAAGTAGCACAGTTGTCGCCTGGGGTACGACCGTCTTTGATCGAGTGACGAGACAAGGCGTGAGTCTTCGCAATATCGACGTGGCACGTAAAGCACGGACTCTTGGATTCCGTTGCTGGAGCATCAGTTGCATAAACCGATGCCGAGAAAATGCCGAGGCCTAGCATGACCATCACGAGTCCTTGGCGGACAATTCGTTGTGTGGCAGACATGTTTTTCTCCTAAGTTTTTTGGGGTTCTAAAGGTAGTGCTGGACAGCTTGAGGAGTCATCGTTCTGAGAGCTTGGATTTAGATAACGGCTCAAAATATATTTCTGAATAATTCCACGGCGAACGCACGGCATCTTCTGCAGGCCACTCTCCTAGGATTCACTAATCAC
>CAJKAP010000018.1 GCA_905197905.1 uncultured Sutterella sp.
GGTCATACGGTTCGTCAGTTTTCCCAAAAATTGACATACCGTATCCCTAATTTTGATTTCCAGTTTTCTTGTTGAACAAAACTGGTCATACGGTTCGTCAGTTTTCCCAAAAATTGACATACCGTATCCCTAATTTTGGTTTCAGCCTTCCTTTGAGATAAAACTAGCCATACGGTTCGTCAGTTTTTCCAGAAATTGACGTACCGTGTCCCTAATTTTGATTTCGGTTCTTCCCTTTAAATAAAACTGGTCATACGGTTCGTCAGTTTTCCCAAAAATTGACATACCGTGTCCCTAATTTTGTTTTCTGGTTTTCCTTTTGAATGAAACTAGCCATACGGTTCGTCAGTTTTCCCAAAAATTGACGTACCGTATCCCTAATTTTGTTTTTCTAAAGCCAAAAAAAAGACTCCCGATAGCACACACTAGCGAGAGTCTCTTGAAAAAAAGTTCGTTAAGAAGCTTCTTCCTCTGCGGCAGGTTCTTCTGCGACTGGGATACGTGTCGTTAAGACCTTATCCACTCGTCGGCCATCCATATCGACCACTTCAAACTTCCATCCGTCCCAGACCGTCGAATCGCCTTCCTGAGGCAAGCGACCGATCAAGAACATCATCATGCCCGCAAGCGTGGCATAACGCCCTGGAATGTCTTCTGGCACGTTCTTGATGTTCAAAACGTCCTTCAATTCAGGGATAGGAATTAAGCCATCCAACAGGTAGCTACCATCTGCTCGAGCCGTGACCCATGCGTCAGCTGGAGACTCAGGCTTAAATTCGCCAGCGATAGCCTCTAAGACGTCGCGTGGCGTCACCAACCCCTGCACTTCGCCGTACTCATCCACGACGAGCGCTAAAGCAGTATCGGTCGTACGGAAGTTCTCTAAGAGTTCCATCCCCGTGAGCGACTCTGGCACGTAAACGGGCTTCGAGAGATTTTCACGAAAATTCGGCTTCCCTTTTTCCATCATCTGCTGCAAAAGAGTACGCGTTGTACAAATCCCCTTCACATCATCAAGGCTCCCCTTACAAACAGGCAAGCGAGAGCGATGAGAGCTCTTAATTTTTTCGATATTCACTTCAAGCGAATCATCCAAGTCAATCCATTCAATGTCAGCACGAGGAATCATCAGAGAAGCAATAGGACGATCGTCCAAGCGGAAAATGTTGCGCACCATGTCGCGCTCAGCACGTTCGATGACGCCACTTTCTTCACCTTCATCAATCAAGGCGTGGATTTCTTCCTCGGTGACCTGTTCACGTTCATCGCCACGAAGACCAAACAAACGTAAAAGCAGGTAGGTTGAAGAACTCAACAAGCGCACAAAGGGCGCAGCAATCGCGGAAAGAATATAGATGGGAGAGGCCACACGGCAAGCGATGCGTTCTGGTGCCAATTGCCCCAAACGCTTCGGAACCAATTCACCCACCACAATCGAGAAATAGGTCACGAGGATGACGACCAAGACCAAACTCACTGCGCTAGCCGTTTCTGCGCCCATTCCGAGCCAAACAAAAAGTTCCGAGACTGGGCCAGCAAGCGCAGATTCCCCAACGATACCCAAGACGATGCCGATTAAGGTAATACCGACCTGAATGGTAGAAAGCGCTTTGGTGGGGTCTTCATTGAGTTCCATGGCGCGTTGCGCACCAGAAGTGTTGTTTTCTTTGAGCTGCTGCAATCGAGCTCGACGACTCGTGATGAGTGCAATCTCACTCATCGCAAATACACCATTTAATAAAACCAGAAGGACGAGAAGAATGACGTCAATCCAACCTAACATACGACTCCAGATCGCCACTTAAGTGGTGCGTGACGACCTTATTAAATTAGCCCTATTTCAAACCTTACTGTGTGAGGGCGAACGAGTTCTTTTCCTAAACTGATGCTTCACGCGCATCCGTTGCGAGGCGTGGAGGGAAGAGACTCACGAAAAAAGAAAGGTTTTTTATTCTAGTACACTGCGGCAATCCTTGCGAGGTTTTTGCCGACTTGTCAAAACCCGTCACCATTTCAAGAAAAAGGAAAGCGCCGAAGATTGCTCCACGACGCTTCGCTTTGAGAGAGGTTTTAGCTTTTTAGTATTCACACGGCATCGTTGCTGGATTGCCAAACTTAATCAACTCCAGCAGGCCTTGCAGTGCTGTCGCCGTGGCAAAACGGCGCACCATGGCTCGATCCCCAGGCACATGGATAACCCGTGAAACTGTCACGATATGTTCGTTAAAGCGGTAACCCCAACCAATGCACACTGAACCCACTGGCATACGCTCTGAGCCAACGCCTGGACCCGCATAACCTGTAATCCCGACACTCAGAGTACACTCTGGAAATTGCGCGAGTGCGCCACGCGCCATGGCTTGTGCGACCTCTTCGCTCACGACACCCTTTTCTTCAATCACTTTGGCGTCCACGTCAAGGTAGCGAGTTTTTGTGCTCGTCTCGTAGGTGACAAACCCCATTTCAAACCACTGTGAACTGCCAGCCACATCCGTGATCGCTGAGGCGAGCATCCCGCCCGTACAGCTCTCTGCGGTCACTATTTTGTGATTGGACTGCAGTGTCGCTTTACCCAAATTCCGGGCTAAGGCAGCAATTTGTTCATCAAGATTCATACTTTCACCAAAGAACACCCTCGGCGTTTGTCGCCGAGAATGTTCGTAAGTTGATTAGCGTGGAAATTTTTTTGTTGAAAAGCGTGGCTTAGCTAAAAAGCCAGCCCAAGCAGCTCACCACAATCCAAGCATAGAAGGCAGCGACGATATCGTCGAGCATTACGCCAAAGCCGTTCTTCATCTTTTCATCAATCATATCGCACGGCGGCAACTTGTAGATATCAAAGAAGCGGAAGGCGATAAAGCCAAAGATCCACCAGAGCGGACCCTGTGGGAGCGCAGTAAAGAGGAGAAGGACGGCGACAAATTCGTCAATCACAACGCCCTTATGGTCTTCAACACCCAAGTCGGCTGCAACTCGGCTAGCAGCCCAAATACCTGCCACAAAAAGTACGAGCGCCAACACAAGCCACCACTTCGTCGGAATTGACGGAGCGAAAACAATATAGAGCAGAGCGGCCATCACAGAGCCAACGGTGCCTGGTGCGCTGGAGCAGCCTCCCACTCCAAAACAGGAAGCCAACATATGGGCGGGGTGGGACCAAATGAAGCGGCTGGTCATAGGAATCTTATTGGCCGGATTTTCGGCATCATATTTTTTCAGCATAGCTTGGATTTCCTGAAAGTTATGACTACTTCTAGAAGGGGTCAATCCTGCAATTAATTTGCAAAATGGTTAAAGCCCGGGGTCGGGGTTGCTATAACTATACCCGCATCTGTCCTTAATATCAGATTATTACTCGAATCTCTTGCGCGAATCTTACCTATTCGGGAAATCCTTAATGAAGTTGCGCGCGAGAGTTGTTCAATTTTCTCTCTAGCCTCTCTCGGGGCGGTAAAGATGAGTTCATAGTCGTCTCCACCGCTCAACGCTGCCTCTTGCTGCTGCGCTTCTGAAAGCATCAATAGCGCTTCAGAACGTGGCATCGAATCCCAAACGAGGTCTGCGCCCACTTCGCTTCTCTCCAGAATATGTCCGAGGTCAGCGAGTAGCCCATCCGAAATATCTGCAGCGGCAGTAGCGATATCAAGCAGTGCCTCTCCCAACTCTATGCGGGCTCTCGGGCGTTCCATACGGCTCTTAAAGTACGCCGTAGGACGATCCATAGCGCTCCAGTGACCCCATGCTATCTTAAGCCCCGCATACGCATCGCCTGGTGTCCCAGAGACCCAAATATCGTCTCCAGGACGAGCCCCTGCTCGCGTCAATCCCTTCCCTTGAGGAAGTGAGCCCATCGCGGTAATCGAAATCGTCACTGGAGCACGCTTGTCCGCGACTTCAGCCGTGCGAGTGGTATCGCCTCCTAAAAGCGCACACCCCGTTTCTCTCGCAAGCGCCATCATGCCTTCTGAGAACTTGGCAAGCCAGGCGTCATCGCGATCTGGAAGCCCTATTGAAAGGAAAAATGCACGAGGGGTTGCTCCCGCTGCCGCCAAGTCAGAGAGATTGACAGCAAGAGCCTTATAGCCCACATTTTCTGGTGCGCAACTCGGCAAGAAGTGCGTCCCAATCGCCATCATATCGGTGGTGACCGCAATTCTTTCCGTGCCTGTGTCAATCAAGGCACAATCGTCTCCGATTCCCTGACTCTTCCAAGCACCAAAAGAGGAATGCGTAAAAAAACGATCAATGATCTGAAATTCACCTTCTGACATTTCTATGCTCCAACAATTTCTCGCTTTTTAAACGCAAAAAAGACCGTTCAACTACCTCACAGTGTCAAACGGCCTTTCTTGTGAGGAGAGAAAAGCTCCGCTTTCTTCCTCTGTTTCGAAGCGTTGAATTAACCTTCTTCTACTTCGGCAGGACGCAAGATTTTTGCGACCCCGTGAAGCACGCCATTGGTGTAGCGGTTGCCACTACCAAAGGCCTTGGCCAATTCAACAGACTCATTCATCACGACGCGCCAAGGCGTTTCTGGACAAGCGAGCAACTCGTAGGTGCCAATGTAAATCACACAGCGCTCCACCAACGAGACACGTTTCAAATCACGATCAATCGCCTTCGAGACGATCTCTGTAATTTCAACATGACGATCTAACACGCCAGAGAGGAGCTCTTTGAAGAACTTCTGATCAGCGTGCTTAAAGTCACTCTCATCCAACTCAACGGCTTTCGTTTCGTCAGCGTCGTCTGCAAGCAGTTCAGACAAATGCGCTTCGATACTCGCGTAGTCCTGCGTTGGATCGGCAAACCATTGGTACAAACCGAGAAGCGCAAAGACGCGTGCCAAATGGCGCGGAGTGCGAGGATTCGCTTGCGCCTTTTTCTGCTCTGTCATCTGAGTTTCCTATGAATTATTCTTCGTCGTCGAAATCATCTTCCGGCACGAATTCCTTAGCGAAGTTGGCCATTTCAACGGCGCAACGGGCGCAGTCACGACCCTTCATGTCCAAACGTGCCTGGCACTGTTCGTCATTTTCGGTCGTCAACACACCGTTGGCGATAGGCACTTCGAAGTCCAAGGAAACACGCATGATGCCAGCGGCAGATTCATTCGCGACCAAGTCGAAGTGATAGGTTTCACCGCGAATCACAGCACCCAAAGCGATAAGGGCGTCGTATTCGTCGGTCTGAGCCAACTTCTGAAGGGCAAACGGGATTTCGAGAGCGCCAGGCACAGAAACCTTAGTCACATCTTCATCCATCACGCCCAACTTGCGCAATTCATCGATACAAGCATCGAATTCACCGCGACCAGCGTATTCGTTAAAACGAGCCACCACAATACCAATACGAAGGTTGGTACCATCCATCACGCTCGGCACAATATCAACTGCCATTTCTATTCTCCTTAGGGCTTTCGTCGATTGACATTAATTCCCCATCATCCTTGGGGTGAGGAACCTGCAGAGCTAAGCCCTGTAGGTCAATCGGGCGACACGCGCCCATTATTGATCGGTATTTAACAAATCGTTCTTCTTTTCTGAGAGAACGTGCGTTCTGCTCTAATGGAAACTCCAAGAGAGCAGAGAGCGCCATTGTGTGCAGGTATTTTACTCGATAACTTACCAAATTGCGCTAATTTAGCGCATTAGACGCGGTAGCCAAATGCAACGTTATTTGGCATAGGCAATCCAGTTACACCGAGTGCTTGCGCTGCATGCCAACCCCAACGTGGGTCACGAAGCATTGCGCGGCCAATATCCACCATGTCCGCTTCACCAGAGCGCAGAATGGTTTCTGCTTGCACAGGTTCTGTAATCAGTCCAGCGGCAATCGTCGGAAGTCCCACTTCTTCTTTGATGCGGGTTGCAAATTCTACCTGATAGCCCGGTGCCACAGGAATATCCGCTTTTACCAAACCGCCCGTGGAAACGTCCACAAAGTCGAGTCCATGAACCTTGGCTTTATTCAAGAATTCAATCACATCTTCGACCTGTAAACCCTCATCGACCCAGTCCGTTGCAGAGACACGCACACCAACAGCAATATTGCTCGGGACGCTCAACTTCACGCGATGAAGTACATTCAAGCCAAAGCGCGTACGACCGTCGATCGCTCCACCGTACTCATCAATACGAAGATTGGAAAGCGGAGAGAGGAATTCGTGGATTAAGTAGCCATGAGCCGCATGCACCATAATGCCATCAACCCCTGCACGCACAGCGCGCTGTGCCGCAGAAGCAAACGCATCAATGATTGCTTCGCATTCGTTTGGCAAGAGTTCCTTCGGTGTGGGCCAGCCTTCAGCAAACGGAATGGCGCTCGGCGCTAAAGTGCCCCAGCCACCCTGTAGGGGCTTCATCGGGGCGCCTGTCACGGGATCGGTACTTGCTTTGCGGCCAGCGTGGTTCAACTGAATGAAAATCTTCACATCTGGGGCAATTTCACGTAGCACTTCGATCGTACGAGCAAGCGCAGCTTCGCACTCATCAGACCAAAGTCCCAGGTCAGCATCCGAAATGCGACCATCAGGACGCACAGCCGTCGCTTCAATCGTCAAGAGACCTGCGCCAGAACAAACCAAGGAGCCGTAGTGCACTTTGTGGAAAATTTGCGCCATGCCGCTCTTGGCACGATACATACACATGGGAGGAATGGCAATACGGTTATTGACCGTCACAGGACCAAGCTGCAGCGGCGTAAACAGTTGAATAGAACGCATAATTTTTCACCAACAATAGTACGCACTCTCTCTAACAGATGAATATCTCGGGGGCTTACGCCTAAGAGCGCGTGAATAAAACAATGAACGACGAGCGCATTTCTCGTCGTTGTTCTTTTATTTTAGAACGTCACGAAGTTATCTGTGGGCGTCTCTTTGCAACGTGATGTCACTCATTCAAATGTTTGTCCGCTCGAAAAGCAAAAAAATCAAAAAAAGGGGTCTTCTCTTAGGCACAACAAGCACAATTTGGTTTTATCTAATTTTTTCGCAAAATTTACGTTCCTCTTTCAGCCAATTCTCTCCGACACTTTTCCAAAAAAGCAATATTTCTAGGCATTGGTAGGGCTCTCTCGTCATCACGACTTAAGAATTATTTAGGGTTTTCCCTCACAGTAAATTTGATTAATTATTCTTTATTGA
Organism: uncultured Sutterella sp.; assembly: GCA_905197905.1. GTDB lineage: Bacteria > Pseudomonadota > Gammaproteobacteria > Burkholderiales > Burkholderiaceae_F > Sutterella. The sequence goes on from CAJKAP010000018.1 coordinate 7,148, forward strand.
AAATGATTCTCAATTACAATTTAGACAACCTTTATGACTAGATTCTTCCACTATTGGAGACACCTCAATGCCTGACTCATCAACCCTCTTGACCCAATCTCTCATTGAAAAGCCACTCATCACAGCGCTCGCCCTTGCCTTTACCGCTTTTACGCCTCTAGTTCATGCCGCTGAGGCAGAAAATAGCAGTGTCGTTGTGCCCCAGACAGTCGTGGTCACGGCCACTCGTACTGAAAAAGCCCTTGAAGACGCCACAGCTTCCATCGCAGTCATCGATGCAAAGCAGCTCGCCACCGAAGCACCCGCTACGATTTTCGATGCCTTGGACGGAATTCCTAATGTGAGCGTTGAAGGCTCTGACAGTCCGATTTATGGCAAGGTTTCCATTCGTGGTGGAGACCCCAATCAAAATATTTATTTGATTGATGGCGTGCGCCAGGACAACTACACAATGTCAGGCAACCACCCCGTAGGTATTTTCTTAGACCCTGAACTCATCAAGCAGCTTGAAGTAAAGCGTGGAGGCGGTTCGGTTCTTTACGGGAACGGCGGCATTTCGGGCGTTATCTCTGCCACGACAAAGTCCGCCTCTGACTTCTTAGCGCCTGGCGAATCTTTTGGCGCAATGCTCAAAACCGGTTACGACAGCGCCTCACACGAATGGGGCAAGATGGCGTACCTCTATGGACGCACAGAGGCCATCGATGCGCTCTTCGCAATTACACGTCGAGACAGTGGGAACTTGAAACTTTCGGTGCCAACCACGTCCACCGATCGTGATGCTCAAGAAACTGGCTTCATGGCCAAAGTGAGTTTTGCCCCCACACTCGAATCGATGGCAACACTCACCTATAACTATGACGACGCTGACGACAGCTGGACAGCTGATGATTTACCGCTTGGCTACGACTATAAGCAACACCGTATCACGGGAGCTTATCAGTATGAAAATGGTCCGCTCGTCAATTTGAAGACCTCGATTCAGTGGAGTCGTAGCGAATACGACTACCAAACCGCCTTTAACAACCCGAGATTTGGCGAAGGGACAATTCGCAACGGTGACAAATTCAACTCCCTGGGGCTTACTCTCCAAAACACGAGTAGTTTCACCTTTGGGGTGGGGCACGAAGTCACCGCGGGCTTTGATATTTATCGAAGCTCTCAGACCTCTTACTCAAGCAATCCGATGCTCAATGATGGCTCGACCGAAAGCTCTGAAGACTCCCAACGTCCAAACGCCGATGCCCTTGATTTTGGCATCTTTGTAACAGACGCCTTAGCCCTCACCGATCGCATCACACTCACGCCTGGTGTGCGCTTTAACTACTATCGCCGCTCCGCTGACGACCCGAATCTCGATAGTTCGAGCGACCATGCGGTGACCCCTAGCCTTGCGCTTGAATTTAAACCCATGGAAGGGTTAACGCTTTGGGGTACCGCTTCACTTGGTTACCGCCCGCCTAGCATGGATGAGCTTTTCTACAACCTTCCGCTCTTTAAGATGGGCGGGATGGCCTTCCCAATGTACGGCACGGTTCTTGCCAACCCAGATCTCAAACCAGAAAAGTCTCGCAACTATGAAATTGGGGCCAATGCTACCTTTGGTACCCTTCTCACGGAAACCGACCGCCTTACTTTGCGTGCCGCGCTTTTCTATAACGACCTTCGTGACGGCTTCCACATTAACGAATGGGAGGACGATATGGGGATGCAGCTCTATCAAGTAGTTAACCTCAATCACGTTGTGCGTAAAGGGATTGAGTTGAGCGCCAACTACGAAATCGGCAATGCCGCTTTCGCTTTGGGCTACGGCTATTTGCGAGCTACGGATAAGGAAACGGGTGAGCGCGAAGAAGGTATTTCTCCGCAAAACCTCTCCTTCCGCGCAAGCTATCAGATTCCTGTCGCCGCTTTAAATGCATGGTATCGCTTCAATTGGAGTGAAAAGGCACCGACCCACTCGACAAGTTCGTACTACAAAGATGTTTCCACTCACGCACTGGGACTTTCTTGGGCTCCGCGTGTTGCAAACTTCTGCGACTTTACACTCAATGCATCTGTCGAAAATCTAACCGACGAAAAGTATCTACGCAGCGTCTCCTATCGTATGGGCGGCACAACGGGCTTTGGTCGTACGGTTCGCGTTTGGGTCTCGGCCAAATTCTAGTTTATGGCCAAACTCCAAGCCACTTTTGCCAGGCGAGCACTACTGGATTTCGTGATCGACTACTGTCGGTCACGAGCCAGTTGGATGGCACTCGCCCTTTTACTCATTGTTCTTGCCGGAAACGTCTACAGCGTTCGTCTTTCCTTGCTGATGAACACGTGGAATGGGCGATTCTTTGACGCTCTCGCGGCTGTCAATAAGGAAGCAATTGTGAACGAGCTCCTCTACTTTGCGGGGCTCGTCACGTTGATTATTTTTGTCCTCGTGATGACGGACTATCTCAAGTCACGCTTAATCCTCAAAGTTCGGCGTGACCTTACCACACGACTTTTTGATCGTTGGCTTTCAGACAAAGCAGCGCACTATCGTCTTCGAGAAAGCGGTCTTGAGCCAGATAATCCAGACCAACGTTTACTCGAAGACTCCTACACCTTTGTCTCGCTCTCTATTAACTTATTTTTGAGTTTCATCGAGTCGATTCTCACCATTGGAACCTTTACCGTAGTGCTTTGGTCGCTTTCTATGCCCCTCACACTAGGGAGCGTGACCATCCACGGCAGTATGTTCTGGGCCTGCATCATCTACACCGTCCTCGGTATGCTTATCACGCATGCGATTGGCTACCCGCTCAAAGCACTCAACTTTGAAGCTCAACACCAGGAAGCTGATTTGCGTTATGCCTTGATTGAAAAGCGACGCCATGCCGATGCTATCGCTGGTGCGCATGGTGAAAAAAGCGAGCGCGTTCGGTTGCATACACAGCTCTACAGCTTGATTGATCTCTTGATTAAGCGGGTGAAAAAAGAGAGAGATCTCTCGCTTTTTACCGTAGGGTTGGGACAAATTACCCACATGACGCCGATTATTTTGGGACTTCCTGCGCTCTTTGCGGGAAGTATCGCGTTGGGTGGTCTCATGCAACTACGTGGGGCCTTTGTAGACGTCGCGCGTTCTCTTTCCTGGTTCATTATTGCGTACGATGATTTAGCTAAACTCGCCGCAGTCTCTGCGCGTTTAAATGGTCTGCTCTCAGGGCTCTCGGAAAGAGAGAAAGAGACGCGAGCGAATGTTTCTCCTACGCTTAAGACAGCCATCCGACTGATGTTGCCCGATGGCGTACGAGAAACTCATTTGGCGCTCTCGTTAGACGCCAGTCAGTTTGGACTCATTACTGGTCCCTCTGGCATTGGAAAAAGTACCGCCCTTAAAGCGATTGCTGGCTTTTACGATCGCTATGAAGGTGTGCTTGAGCGACCTGAGGACTTTTTGTGGCTCCCACAGTCGCCCTACTTGATGAAGGGAACCCTTCGTGCAAACCTCTGTTACCCAAACACCTCTGAGGCGTACTCAGACGACGAGTTAAAGCATTGGCTCTCACTCATGGAGCTAGGACACCTTTTCCCTCGTCTGGACGAAACAGGAGACTGGCGAGCGCTACTTTCAGGTGGCGAAGCGCAACGCATCATGCTGATTCGAGCCCTTTCAACTCGCCCCACGTTGCTCCTTCTCGATGAAACTACCTCTGCCATGGATGAAGAGGCTGCAGTGCATATTCTGCAAAAACTGCGCTCAGAACTGCCTGACAGCACCATTTTGATGGTGACGCATCAGGAGCTCAGCTCGCTCTCAGATTGTGTCGTAACGCTTAATACATCCTCTTAATGAAAGGAAGTGAGATGCCATGTTGAATGCTTTTACCCCATTTCCACGCTATGAAAACGCCATTTTTGTGGGTGATTCCGCCACTGAAGCCCTAGCTCAACTGCGTATTTTTGGGCGTGGTCTCATTGGGGGAGATATTCCTTCAATGGAAACCTTGCACCCAGCAGAAAAAATGCTCGAGTGCACGCTTTGCGCGATGCACAATCGCCCACAAATCTTAGACTCCGCGGCTAGGCGTATCAAAGCAGACTACATTTTGCTCGAAGACAATGGTCTCCCCGAGCTCAACCCAATTGAGCTCAAAGAGCCCCTAGCGAAAGAAGGGTTCAAGGTGATCACACTTAACGTGAAAGGAAGTCCCGAAGAGGTACTGCGGCGCGCGGGCAAATTGATGGGAGAAGAAAAGCAAGCAGAGCGTATTATTCGCGATATCGAAACGCGCCTGCACACGCTTCGCTCGCTCCCCAAACTACCTGCCCTTCGAGTGCTACCGATTTTAGGTGTTCGACATCCTGTGGAAAATAAGGGATTCGTTTTTGCCGCCAGTGCTGATTCCGAGCTCTCTAGAACGATTCTGAGACCACTAGGGCTCACAAACGTTGTGAATGATGACCTCAAAGAGATCCTCCCCGGGGTCACGGATCCAGCGACTCACGGAGGCTGGGAGGCTCTTATTCGCTACTCAGACGCTGATGTTGTTGCGCTCTGTGGCGATGCAACCGTTGCCACTGTAGAGTACCTTAGAGTCGCCAAGACAACCGGGATCTCTATCCCAACAGTGCCCCTGCCCTGGTACTGTCGCAGTATGGGATGCCGCTACGCGCGCACGCTTGAAGTTTGGGATAGTGCCTTGCGTGCACTTTTCCTGTAGTCCAAAAACAATAGCCACCAAGAGCAACTCCTGATGGCTATTTTGTTTCGTAGAGAAAAGGGGATTCTCAGCGCAAACGTTTAGAAGAACGAATCTTCATCATTTTTGAGCGAAATCATGCGTTCCACATAGCGCGCAATCGTGTCGATTTCAAGGTTCACATAGGTCTGTGGCTTGAGCGACTTCAAGGTCGTCACAGCGACCGTGTGTGGAATCAAATTGATTTCCACAAGCGTATCGAGCGCCGTATCTTCCACACGATTAATCGTGAGAGACACCCCGTTGACCGTGATCGATCCCTTGTAGGCTAAGTACGGAGACAAGTTACGCGGAGCGCGGATGATCAAACGGTAAGACTCAGCCACTTTTTCCATGGATTCAACCTGGCCTACGCCGTCCACGTGACCGCTCACCAAGTGACCGTCTACGCGATCACCTAAGCGCATAGCTTTTTCAAGATTGACTTCACCAAAGGTATCCAAACCTGTGGTCTTAGAGAGACTTTCCGCGGAAACGTCCACCTTGAATTCTTTTTCGGTAACTTCCACCACCGTCATGCAAGCACCATTAACGGCAATGGAATCCCCCACGCGAACTTCAGAAAGACCTAAGTCCGGGGCCAAAATAGTCAAACGCACGCCGTTACCCAACTTTTCGGGTTCACGGACCTTACCAATCGCCTGAACAATACCTGTAAACATTACGGCTTTCTCCTAAGTAAAATCGTTCGCAAATCATCCCCCACACTCTTATGTTCCCAGAGGTGCCAACGCGGAGCAGAACCTGGCGTCGCCGGCTCTAAAATTGTCGCGATGGGCTTGCCAGAACCAAAGAGGCAAGGGGCGGTATAAAGCAAAATTTCATCAACGAGACCCGCTTCTAAGAAAGCCCCGTTGAGCATGGCGCCCGCTTCGAGGTGAACCTCGTTTACGGAGCGCTCAGCGAGTAGTGCCAACATTTTACCGAGATCGACCCCAGCTTGGGTTTCGTCTGGTAAAAAAATCACTTCCGCACCACGAGTGCGTAACTCCTCGGCGCGGTTTTCTGGATCATGCGCGGCAATAATGAGCGTCTGCCCATCTTCCAAGAGACGAGCTCTACTCGGGCACTTCAGGTGGGTATCAAGCACCACTTTGAGTGGGAAGCGAGTTTGATCGGCTAAGCGCACGTTCATTCGTGGGTCATCAGCTAAAACCGTACCAATTCCGGTCACTACTGCACCCGCTTTCCCGCGCCAGTACTGATTGTCTTCTCGAGCCACTTCCCCTGTAATCCATGCAGAGCGTCCATCGTCGAGCGCCGTACGACCATCAAGCGTTGCAGCAACTTTCAAACGCACCCACGGAAGCCCCGTACTCATACGAGTTAAAAAGCCCGCATTCATGTACCAAGCCTCAGAAGCACAAACGCCAAGCGTCACTTCAATCCCAGCCTCTTCGAGCATCTTAAGGCCTCGTCCTGCGACGGCTGGATTCGGGTCCGTAATGGCGGCAACAACACGACCCACTTTGTGCTCAATCAACGTTTTCGCACAAGGTGGCGTGCGCCCATAATGTGAGCAAGGTTCAAGCGTTACGTAAATCGTGGCGCCTTCAACATTTTCACCACGCGCGACCGCGTCTCTTAATGCCATCACTTCAGCGTGAGGACCACCCACTTCTTGCGTGAAGCCTTCCCCTAAGACGCGTCCATCGCGTACAATCACTGCGCCTACGCTGGGATTAGGGGGAGAAAGACGACGAGCACGTTCTGCGAGAGAAAGTGCTCGTTGCATCCATTCGGTATCTTGTTGGCTAAAAGAGTCCATCATCGAACAGCCTCAACAGCGCGACGCAAAGCTTCTACTGTGCGCTCTGTCGTAGGCTTGGCATGTAAGTCAACCGTCGTGTCACTCGTTTCAATCGTCTTTTGGATCAAGACGATGAAGGATTCTGGATCCGAAATATTGAGATAGACCGAAGCAAAGCGAATGTAGGCGATGATATCTAAACGAGACAGCGCATCAAGCACCAAGTCGCCTAAGAGGTTGGAGCGAATTTCGCGCTCGCCCATCAAAATCATCTGTTGCTCAATAAAGTCCGCCGCATCTTCAACACGCTCGAAAGAAACCGGGCGCTTACGCAGTGCAAGCATCATCGAAGAGAGCATCTTCTGACGGTTATATTCCGTACGAATGCCGCCACGCTTCACAATGAGAGGCATGAGGAGCTGTGCACGTTCAAAAGTCGTGAAACGCTTGCCGCAAGACAAGCAACGGCGTCGACGGCGAATGACGGCACCTTCATCAGGGGCACGAGAATCGATCACCTGAGTATCTTTGTGCTGACAATAAGGACAACGCATGAAAAACCTCTCTATAGTTTGTCCAGTGATGAGAGCCCCAGAATTTGGGGTTTTAAGTTATGTGTGAGTTTATCTCTCCTTTCGTCCGATATCAAGCATAAACATACAAAATAAGGGCTACCACTCGTATCTGAATGATAGCCCTTGTATGTTTAAGATCTTTTCACTCCCTTACTGGGGAAATTTTGATCTTTTGCTTAGTCCTGATAGACAGGGAAAGCGCTTGTCAATTCATGGACTTCAGCGCGCACGCGAGCGAGCACAGCCTCATCGGTCGGCGCTTCAAGCACATCCACGATCAAGTTCGCGACCTTGCGAGCTTCGGCTTCACCGAAACCACGAGTCGTGATAGCGGGAGAACCTAAACGGATACCAGAAGTCACAAATGGCGTTTCTGGATCGTTCGGAATCGTGTTCTTATTGACGGTGATGTTAGCTTCATGCAAAGCACTTTCTGCCACCTTACCCGTGATCTTCAACGGACGGAGGTCAACAAGCATAACGTGGCTCTGCGTGCCGCCAGAAACAATGCGAAGACCGCGCTTCTGGAGTTCTTCTGCCATCGCACGAGCGTTCTTCAACATGTTTTCGCCGTAGGTCTTGAAAGAGGGATCAAGTGCTTCGCCGAAGGCCACAGCCTTAGCAGCAATCACGTGCATCAAAGGACCACCCTGCATGCCCGGGAAGACTGCGGAGTTGATCTTCTTTTCCAAATCAGGACGTGAGAAGATCAAGCCGCCACGCGGACCGCGCAACGTCTTGTGGGTCGTAGTGGTGATGATATCAGCGTGACCAAACGGGGTGGGATAGACACCAGCAGCAATCAAACCAGCATAGTGAGCCATGTCGACCATGAAGTAAGCGCCAACAGAGTGAGCGATGTCAGCAAAGCGTTTGAAGTCGATGTGAAGCGAATAGGCGGAAGCGCCAGCGATGATGAGCTTAGGCTTATGTTCTTTAGCAAGCGCTTCGACCTTATCGTAGTCGATCTTTTCGTCAGCGTCTAAACCATAAGGCACAACGTTGAAATACTTACCAGAGAAGTTGAGGTGCATACCGTGGGTCAAGTGACCACCTTCAGCGAGCGAAAGACCCATGATGGTATCACCATGCTCTAAGAGACCCAAGAACACAGCGGAGTTAGCCTGAGCGCCAGAGTGCGGCTGCACGTTAACGGCCATTTCCACGCCAGCGGGTTCGCAGAAAATCTTCTTAGCACGTTCAATGGCCAAGGTTTCCACCACGTCAACGTTTTCGCAACCACCGTAGTAGCGCTTGCCAGGATAACCTTCAGCGTACTTGTTGGTGAGTTGAGAGCCCTGAGCTTGCATGACGGCAGGAGAAGCATAATTTTCACTAGCGATCAGCTCAATGTGTTCTTCCTGGCGGGTGTTTTCAGCCACGATAGCATTCCAAACAGCGGCGTCCGTTTTAGCAATGGTATTGGATCGTTTGTACACGATGTAGACCTTCCTATAAAAAAGAAAAATTAAAAAGAAAAACAAAAGTTTGTGCGTTCAGTCTCTTCTTGAGCAAGCGCTAGTTTCACCACTTCGGGTAAAACTCAGCCTTTTTCCGCTCTTTAAGCCAAACGCGGATTCAATGTATAAATGCCTAACCACTCAGCTGTTCCCAAGACGTGGCACGCCATCGCGATTTCCACCTCTTCCCACGTAAAGCGCTCGGGCAAAGGCAAGTGCTCCACATCCAAGGCAATCACCATAAAGCGATAAGTGTGCCAGCGAGCATCAAAAAATGGAGGACAGGGACCATCATAGCCTGTGCCAGTTTCGCCAAGCTTAACTTCTTCCCCACGAGAATAGTCGTTAATGCCAGGACGACCAAATCCAGGCGCTAGTTTATCAAGTAACGCCCCCTCAGGGATCGATTTCACCTCCACTGGTACATCTATTTGCACCCAGTGCACAAATCGGCGACGTGCCTGATAAGCAGGCAATTCCCCACGAGCATCTTTTTCTTCGCGGTTTGCCGGGACATCGTCATCCAAGCAAGCCACAACAAAAGAGCGCGTCCCAGCTGGTGCATCCGTCCAACTCAATTCTGGATTGCGGTTTTCGGAAAGTTCCGTTTCGCCTTGAGGGCCAATTTTCCCATAAGCAAAACGGGAAGGAATCACTGCCCCATGGGCAAAACTACTCGATGTAATTTTCATACTCTCTGTCCTTCTATTAACTTGTCCTATCCAAAAACGCGAATGGGTGAAACTCTGTTTTTTAGAGATTCACCCATCAAGATTAACGCGAAAGCCAAAATGTTGCAGGGCCATCGTTCACTAAATTCACTTTCATATCCGCACCAAACTCTCCAGTCTGCACAGGCATGCCAAGATCATTTAGCGCTTTCAAGAAGTGTTCGTACGCGCGACGCCCCTCTTCTGGAGATGCCGCGCCCGAAAAGCTCGGGCGATTCCCCGAATTCGTATCTGCGGCAAGTGTGAACTGCGAAACGACCAGTACTTCGCCCTGAATATCTTGAACCGAAAGATTCATCTTACCATCAGGATCCGAGAAGATTCTCAACTTGAGAACCTTCTTAGCTAGCTGCTCGATACGCTCTTCTGTGTCGCCAGGTTGTCCGCACACGAGTACCAGCAACCCTTGACCAATTGACGCACGGCGGATGCCACTAATCGTCACACCCGCTTCCGAGACACGTTGAACTAACGCTAGCACGGCAAATTACTCCACCGTAACCTTAGCCCACTTGCGCTTACCGACCTGAAGCACAAAGGATTCGCCTGCGCTCACGGTCTGACGGCGATCCGTCACCTTTTCGCCATTGATCTTCACGCCACCTTGGTCAATATTGCGGTTAGCTTCACCCGTAGAATCTGCCAAACCGGTGGCCTTGATCATCACGCCGATGGTGATCTTGCCTTCAGGAGCCTGAACGGTGATTTCGGGAATGTCACTCGGCATCGCACCAGCACGGAAACGAGCGTTGAATTCTTCTTCAGCCGCATTAGCTGCGCTTTCCGTATGGAACCGAGCCACGATTTCCTTAGCTAGCAAAACTTTTGCGTCACGAGGATTGCGACCTTCTTCGCATTCCTTTTTCAACTGAGCGATCGTCGCATTGCTCTTCAAACTCAAGAGGTCATACCAGTCCCACATGAGCGAGTCAGAGATCGACATCACCTTACCGAACATGTCGTTCGGCGTATCGGTAATCCCGATATAGTTGTGCTTACTCTTACTCATCTTCACTTGGCCATCAAGACCCACCAAAAGTGGCATCGTCAAGATGCACTGAGCTTCTTGACCGTACTGACGTTGAAGTTCGCGACCCACCAATAAGTTAAAGCGCTGGTCAGCACCACCCAACTCAAGGTCTGCCTTCAGGGCGACCGAGTCATAACCCTGCATAAGCGGGTAGAGGAGTTCGTGCATCGCAATCGGAGCCTGTTCGTTGTAGCGCTTCGAGAAGTCTTCACGCTCGAGCAAACGAGCGAGCGTGTAGCGCGAAGCCAACTGAATCAAACCCACCGAACCCAAGGTGTTGCACCATTCGGAGTTGTAACGTACTTCCGTGCGATCAATGTCGAGCACAAGACCCGCCTGAGCCAAATAAGTTTCAGCATTCGCCACGATCTGATCGTGCGAGAGCGGAGGACGCGTGACATTGCGACCGGACGGATCTCCAATGGCGGCCGTAAAGTCACCTACCAAGAAAATCACGGTGTGTCCCATGTCCTGCAATTGGCGCAGCTTGTTGAGCACCACGGTGTGGCCGATATGAATATCGGGAGCCGTAGGGTCTAAGCCCAACTTGCAACGAAGAGGAATCCCCGTTGCCTTAGAACGAGCCAATTTCTGCTCAAATTCTTCTTCGATTAAAAACGAATCTGTGCCACGACGGATCAGAGCCATGTTTTCACGAATTTCATCCGTGACGGGGTAGCGTTTTTGCTCTTGAGCGTCGATTTTCTCTTCAGACATCGATAACCTTCTTTAACTTTGAGTGATCAATCCTCTCAAACTGACGAATTAGAGGATTCTATGATGAAAAAAATAGCTATCGTCTATTGTAAATTACCTAGATTGGTTTGATATGTGACGAAAAATTGTTATTTCGCCCCCTAACAGACGATCTCTGCATTAAAATGCATAGGTCTACTATTGTTCCTGTTTTTCGTTTTTTTCGCAACTCCTGTCCCCATGATAGCTACATCTCTACTTGCCAAGCAGCTGAATGATGCCAGCAGAGCGATCCTCTGGGGGTTGCAACGCATCACGCCGTCTTCCACTTCCATGGCAGGTTCAATGCGAAAAACAGGTTTAGCCGCTCTCTTTTCGACGGTTCTCGGCGCAACTCTCTTTGTAGGAAGCGTTCTTCCTACGGATGCTCACGCAGTTCGCCTGCTCGATGAAATCTTAGCCGAACAGCGCCTCAGCCCTATATCTAGCCCTGCTCTTGACGCTCTGCGTAGTAGCACGGGGGACGTGGCTGAACGCAATTTGACGGTCATGACTGGGGATACACTCTTTTCCATCTACGGAAAACTCGGTGCAAAGGATCCCGAAATTCTCAAATACATCCGCTCCAGGCGCGATTTCCGTCCGTTGGTAATGCCCCAGCCTGGGCAGTTCATCACAGCAGGTCTCTATGAAGATGGCCGTATTTCCTATTTGAGAATGTACTTGGAAGGTCCACACGCTCGCGACAGCCGTGTGATCGAAATCGTGCGTAATGGTCAGCAACTTGCAGGAACAAATCAGCCTTTCGTCTTTGATGTGATTGAAGAAACCGCTTCTGGTCACTTCAACGGTTCTTTGACTCGTACAGCTGAAGACTTGGATATTCCGCAACACGTGCTCTCGCAGCTCGACAATGTGTGGGAAGCAAACCGTAGCCCCTTGCCGAAATTAAAGAAAGGGGACTTAGTGCAAGTCGCTTATGAACGTAAGTACGCCGATGGTCACTTTATCCGTAATGGCCAGCTTTTGGCTGTTCGCATCACTCACGCTGGCAAAACCGCTGAGGCCTTCTGGCACCCCGAATTAAAGAGCTTCTACACCGAAACGGGCTCTTCCGTGAAGCAGACCTTCTTGCGTGTACCGCTCGATGTGAAAGAAGTGAGTAGCGAATTCGCACCGCTTCGTCGTCACCCCGTGACAGGAAAGCTCCGTCCGCACAACGGAACAGACTTCCGCGCTCCTAAGGGCTCTCGTATTTTCGCCGCCTCTGAAGGAGAAGTCACCTTTGTGGGCTTCCAAAAGCGTGGTTACGGTCGCTATGTGAAGATCAGCCACGGGCAGAACCGTGAAACGGTTTACGCCCATATGTCTGCTGTGGCATCTGGCCTTAAAGTGGGACAAAAAGTTCAGAAAGGACAGGTGATTGGCTACGTGGGTCGTACTGGTCTTGCCACAGGTAACCATCTGCACTATGAATTGGTGATCGATGGCGTACAGGTTAATCCGCTTACCGCTGATTTGCCCGATACGGACAACTTGACTCCCGTGCAGTTAGCTCGTTTGAAGACGGTCTCTCAACCCCTTCTTGATCGCTTTACGGTCTTAGCTAAGGAAGATTCCAATTCTCGCAATCCGCGCGCCTCGCAAGCCGGTCTTTCTGAAACCGCTCGCGCTAGCCTCGGATTTCGTAGTAGCTTCCCAGCTCGTTCTATCATCAGAACGAACTTGGCTCAGAAAAACGCCCAACAAACGGATAGCACTGTTCGCTAAGCCGCTTTAGATGTCCACATCTCGCATTACGATTGGTTTAATGTCCGGCACCAGCCTCGATGGGGTTGATGCTGTTGCAGTGGAGTTTTCCGCCCAATCCATGCGAGAAGTGGGACACTCCTACCTTCCTTTTTCCCCTGCACTTAGAGAATCGCTCTACAACCTTTGCTCGCTTGGAAATAATGAAATTGATCGTTCAGGCGAAGCTGCAACTGAACTCGCTCGCCAGTATGCCAAAGCAGCATTGGCGCTCTTATCAAAAACTAATTTACCCCCAGCGGCCATCGCGGCGCTTGGCGCCCATGGGCAAACAATTCGCCATCGCCCCCAAAAAGGTTTTACCGTTCAAATTCTCAATGCTGCCCTTCTAGCAGAGCTTACGGGTATTGATGTAATCTGCGACTTTCGCTCTCGTGATATTGCGGCAGGTGGTGAAGGCGCTCCTCTTGTGCCTGCCTTCCATGCGAAGGCTTTTAGTGCTGAAGTTCCTCGCGCCATTCTCAACATTGGTGGTATCTCGAACTTTTCGCTTATTCCGAGTACCAGCACAACAAATCCGCAAATTCGTGGGGGAGATACAGGCCCTGGGAACGTCCTTCTCAATGCCTGGTGTGAACGCCATATCGGCACTCTTTACGACAAAAATGGCGATTGGGCACGAACAGGACACCTCTCTCAACCGCTTCTAGAGGCGCTTCTTGAAGAGTCTTATTTCTCGCTCCCCTTCCCAAAGTCGACAGGTCGTGAGCTCTTCTCGGCCACCTGGCTCAAGGAAAAACTCGCGCACTTTAAAGCGCTACCGCCTGAAGACGTTGCCAACACCTTGACGGAGCTCACTGCCGTGAGCTCCATGGATGCACTAAAGCGTGAAGCTCCCGATATCGCAGAAGTCTACGTCTGTGGGGGTGGTGCCTTTAACCTCTTCTTGATGGAACGCCTTGCCGTACATTTTCCTGGTAAAGTCACCACAACCAGCGCGCTTGGTATTCATCCTGATCACGTGGAAGGTGCCGCCTTTGCCTGGCTCGCAGAGCAGTTCTTAACACGCACGCCAGGTAATCTTCCAAGCGTCACTCGTGCGACAGGTCCTCGCATCTTAGGGGCGCTCTATCCACATTAACAGTGGTCCCAAAAAGCAAAAAACTCCCCAGAAATCACTTCTAGAGAGTCTTTTGTGTCTATTGCAGTAAAGAGAGAGGCTCTTATACGCTAAAGGACGAACCGCAACCGCAAGTGGTCACAGCGTTTGGATTGTCAATCACGAACTGAGCACCAGACAAATCTTCTTTAAAGTCGATCGTTGCGCCAACCAAGTACTGGTAGCTCATGGAGTCAATCAAAAGGGTCACTCCACCCTTTTCCATGACGGCGTCGTCTTCATTCTGCGATTCATCAAAAGTGAAACCGTACTGAAAACCAGAACAGCCACCACCCTGCACGAATACGCGCAACTTCAAATCAGGATTGCCTTCTTCATCCATCAACGTCTTCACTTTTTCAACCGCTGCATCGGTGAAGGTAATCGGATCCGGCATTAATTCAGGGGTTTCAATGCCTTCTTGAGCCATTGTAGTTTCTTGATCCATTGTTATTTTCTTCACGAAAGGGTTCTCACGGGGTGCTTCGAGGAGAGCCACAGTGTTAATTAAAATTGAAATGCGTAGCACCACTTCAAAAGGATGTTGATTATCCTACACCAAAATCCTTTTAAATAATACCCTCATCTGGCGTAATCTTTTGTATGTATTCTTTTTTGTCAGTTCCTGATATCACCTGACATTGGGATCTGTGGCGCTAAAAAACAAAAGGCCACAGCAAAACACTGTGACCTCTTTGGGAAGGCTCTGAATAAAACCAGAGCCTTTTGTCTTGCGAGCAACTCGCCCGAGCGTATTAACGCTTGGAGAACTGCTTGGCGCGACGGGCCTTGTGAAGACCAACCTTCTTACGTTCGACTTCGCGAGCGTCGCGGGTCACGAGACCAGCGTTAGAAAGCACAGACTTCAAACCAGCATCGTAGTCAATCAAGGCGCGGGTGATGCCATGACGAATGGCGCCAGCCTGACCAGATTCACCGCCACCAGAGACGTTGACCATGATGTCGAACGTTTCGACATTTTCCGTCAACTGCAACGGTTGCATGACGATCATACGACCAGTTTCACGGTGGAAGTACTGATCCAATTCACGACCGTTCACGAGGATCTTGCCCGTACCACGCTTGATGAACACGCGAGCCACGGAGCTCTTGCGACGGCCAGTACCGTAATTGTAGTTACCAATCATTTTCAAGCCTTCCTGAGATTAGAGGTCCAACACTTTGGGCTGCTGAGCAGTATGCGGATGTTCAGCGCCAGCGTAGATCTTGAGCTTCTTGATCATCGCGTAGCCGAGCGGTCCCTTCGGGAGCATGCCCTTCACAGCGATTTCGAGAGCACGACCCGGATGCTTAGCTTGCATATCACGGAAGGTCGTTTCATAGATACCGCCTGGATAACCAGTGTGGCGGTAGTACATCTTCTTGCCAGCTTTTTCAGCGGACAAAACGAGCTTATCAGCGTTGATCACGACGATAAAATCGCCCGTGTCGACGTGAGGAGTAAATTCGGGTTTGTGCTTACCACGAAGGCGCAGAGCGATTTCGCTAGCAAGGCGACCGAGCACCTTGTCACTGGCATCGACCACGAACCAGTCGCGCTTAACCTCAAGCGGCTTGGCCGAGAAGGTCTTCATTGCGTTCACCTAATATAAAAGATTGCTGGTTTAATTTGTTGAAAGCGGATGGCGCCGCTACACCCTCTGTGGTAGCAATCACAATTGCTCACCCATCTTAGAGCGTGTGATAACAAAATAAACACGAGCAGAAATAAAAAACCAAGTTAGCCACAAAGCGCGAAGCTTTTGCTTCATCTAGCCTCGAAGACTAACATTCAAATTTGATATCTAACAGTGCTAGAACTTGCAGTGCCAGTGGAAAAAGATGGGGTAAGCAGTCTGCAAAGCAAAGTTAGACTGGCGATTTTACCGAAAATAAAATCTATTGTCTATAAGAGACCCAGATTTTTTTGGCTAAAAATGCCATCCCCATAAAATAGGAGAGGAGACAAGGTATTCCTCATCTCCTCTTTATTAAAGCCTCAGTTCAGTGATTACTTAGCAGCTTCGTCCTGCTTTTCTTCACCAGCAGCCTTCACTTCTTCCTCAGCCTCGGTCACTTCAACCGTCACTTCAGGGAGAGCCTCGTCAGCAAGTTCCTCTTCCACAACGGGAGCTACCGGCTTGACGTATTCTTTGCCAGCCAAAGCGGCTTCAACGATTGGGCGGAGAGCTTCCGTACGGGCAAAGTTCATCTGACCCAAGCGCAAGCGACGGAAGAGCACGTCCTCAGCAGTACGAGCACCTTCGTAGTCACGAGCGTAGACAGCGAACTTAGCGACTTCGGCATCAGCGGCGTCAGAATGTTCAGCAGCGATTTCAAGAGCTTCTGGATCGAAGAACGGGTTCTTAGCGATCGGTAAGTCGTGCGTGAGGCAAAGGCGTGGCGGCACTAAGTGACGCAACGTCGCAACCGTCATAGCGTGTTCGGCCATCTTACGATAAGCCGTCCATTTACCACCAGTCACAGTGATCATGTTGCCAAACTCAGGAATGACAGCGTGTTCGCGAGAAACCTTAGCGGTAGAGCCAGCAGAGCCGGTCGCCGTCGGGTTGAAGAGCGGGCGCAAACCAGCAAACGTGGCCTTCACATCTGCACGAGTAATCGGTTTTTCGAGATAACCCGAAGCAGTTTCAATCATGAAGCTGATTTCGTCTTCGCTCACTTCTGGATCGAAGTTAGCTTCATTTTGTTCCACATCGGTCGTACCAACGAGGAGCATACCGTGCCAAGGAATAGCAAAGAGCACACGACCATCACGGGTCTTAGGAATCAACATGCCAGTGTCACCAGGCATGAAAGACTTATCCAACAAGATATGCGAACCGCGGGAAACGCGGACGAGCGTGCTAGCTTCCGGATCAACCATGCGGCGAATCGGATCAACCCAGGCGCCAGCGGCGTTGAAGACCATCTTCGTGCGGATCGTGAATTCTTCGCCAGTTTCCTTATCGGTAGCCTTCACAGCACGGATCGTGCCGCTTTCGTAAACCATACCTGTCACAGGCATGTAGTTAAGCGGGACGGCGCCGTGATCAAAAGCGGTTCGCATTAACGCAACAGCCAAGCGGGCGTCATCGAACTGACCGTCATAGAATTTCACACCGCCCATTAAACCTTCAGGCTTCACACCAGGCAAAGCTTCTAAGGTCTTTTCGCGGGACAAGGAAGAGGTACGTCCAATACCGTAGCCACCGTAGGTCATGGCAGCATAAATGCCCAAGCCCACTGTGTAGAATTCGCGTTCTCCCTTGTTGTAGCACGGAAGAATGAACGGCTTGGAATGCACCAAGTGTGGAGCATTCTTAATCAAAATGCGACGTTCTTTCAACGCTTCGCGCACCAAACCCCAGTCACGAGGATTCTTCATGTAGCGAACGCCACCATGAATAAGTTTCGTCGAGCGGGAAGAAGTCCCAGCGGAGAAGTCCTGTGCTTCGAGCAAGACCGTCTTTAAGCCACGCGAAGCGGCGTCAACGGCGATACCTGTGCCAGTGGCACCGCCACCGATCACAACAACGTCCCATACTGTATCTTCACGAAGTTGGGCGAGTAAATCCTCGCGCACAATGGGTTTTAGTTCTGTCATCTCACTTATCCCAGTTTCTGGCTCGGCCCACTGCTCGAGTCCATTGGTTCATCAAAAAGCCCTTTTGATCGTCACTCATCGACGGCTCGAATATGCGATCAATCTTCCAAAGCGAAGTTAAGTCTTCGCGTTTATTCCAAACACCCGTTGCCAAACCGGCTAAGGTTGCAGCCCCGAGAGCCGTTGTTTCCGTCACAACTGGGCGAACAACTGGCACACCGGAGATATCTGCTTGAAATTGCATCAATAAATTGTTCTGGCAGGCACCACCATCAACTCGCAACTCTTTGAGCGGTGTTCCTGCGTCTAGTTGCATGGCTTCGAGCACTTCAGCGCACTCAAATGCAACGCCCTCCAAGGCCGCACGGGCAATATGAGCTCGCGTCGTACCGCGCGTAAAGCCAATCATGGTACCACGAGCATAGGTATCCCAATGTGGTGCGCCTAAGCCCACAAATGCAGGCACCAAATAGACACCCCCATTATCGGGCACTTGTGAGGCGAGCGCTTCAATTTCGCTCGCAGATTCGACAAATTGCAAGCCGTCTCGCAGCCATTGCACCACGGCGCCAGCCACAAAGACCGACCCTTCTAACGCGTAACTCGGTGCTTCGTTTTGAAGCTGCCAGGCATAGGTTGAAATCAAACGATGGACGCTACTCTTAGGGGTTTCGCCCACATTCATCAAGAGAAAGCCTCCCGTCCCATAGGTGTTTTTCGTCACTCCAGGTTCAAAGCACATCTGACCGAAAGAAGCTGCCTGCTGGTCGCCCGCCACGCCAGCGATAGGCACAGGAGCACCCAACCATTCCGGGTCCGACATACCGAGCACACCAGAGCTCGGAACAATGTGCGGCAACAACTGCTGAGGAATATTCAGCACACCAAGAAGCTCATCATCCCACTGTCCCGTCACCAAGTTGCAAAGCAATGTGCGGGAGGCGTTAGTGATGTCTGTGGCGTGCACGCGCCCTTTCGTTAAGTTCCAAATGAGCCACGTATCAATCGTCCCAAAAGCTAACTCTCCACGCTCAGCGCGTTGACGAGCCCCTTTGACGCTATCGAGAATCCACTGAATCTTGGTACCAGAGAAATAAGGATCAATGCGAAGACCTGTTTTTTCACGAATCAAAACTTCAAGTCCTTGGCGCTGCAAATCTTTGCAGATCTCCGCTGTACGACGGTCTTGCCACACAATGGCTGGCGCAATA
Organism: uncultured Sutterella sp.; assembly: GCA_905197905.1. GTDB lineage: Bacteria > Pseudomonadota > Gammaproteobacteria > Burkholderiales > Burkholderiaceae_F > Sutterella. The sequence continues at coordinate 25,855 of CAJKAP010000018.1, forward strand.
GGTTCGCCAGTTTTGCGATCCCAAATAACTGTCGTTTCACGTTGATTCGTCACCCCAATCGCAGAGACTTGGGCAGCTTGAATGCCAGCCTTCGTTAAGCAAGCGCGAGCACAAGAAATTTGAGTATTCCAAATTTCCATAGGATCGTGCTCGACCCAACCAGCTTGTGGATAGTACTGCGTGAACTCTTTCTGTTCCATCGCCACGATCTGTGCATATTCATCAAAGAGAATTGCACGTGAACTGGTCGTTCCTTGGTCAAGCGCCAAAATGTATTTCATAGTGCTTCTTAATAGAAGGTAAAAACTCGCATCGAATCCATCTTGCTGAGTGTAGCCAACTTCACGCTGACTGCCTAGGCGAGAACTCATCTGTCCTCACATTTTTTGCCCTCGCTCAATGGTTTTTCTCGTCTTAACGCCAGAGAATATTGACTGGCATGAGAAGGCCTGGCAAAGGCGTTTCAAACTCGAAGATGATTCCCAAAAAAAAGAGGCGAGACGCTCGGTTCTCACCTCCTTTTTGTCTGTCGACTTGAATTTTACAAAAACAGCAAGAAAAATGCTCACTTTTTCTGACTTTGACGACAGTATCGACTCTGTTGCGTGTAAATTACGCTAAAAATCAATTACTTCTCTTCAGACGACTTTTCTTCAGATTCATCATCATCTTCATCATCGTCTTCATCGTCTTCATCGTCTTCATCTTCTTCGACGTCGTCGAGTTCTTCCTCGTCATCAAAAATGTCGTCCGTTAAGACTTCATCGTCTTCAGCCGTGACAACGGTCTGTTCTTCTGCATCCGTTTCCTTTTCTTCCTTCTTCTTCGAGAGCAAAAAACTCGACTGAATCAACAAGCGCAGAGCGTTATTCACAGCTTCGGCGCTATCAAAGTAATCGGCCACATCTGCATCAAGGCGCACGACCCCCTGCTTAGCGAAGTCGGAGCGATCAGCATAGCGACGCGTTTCAAGAGCACGAGCACGCGGACCAGAGCGCACACCAAAACGTGCCCCACGTTCGCCACCAAAAGACGGACGATCACGGCGGGGACCGGAGCCAAAAGGCTTGCGATCACCAAAGGAGCGGCGATCGCCAAAGCTGCGACGTTCACTGTCGCGACGGTCGCCAAATTCGCGTCGACCACCGAACTCACGGCGATCGCCAAATTCGCGACGATCACCAGATTCACGACGGTCGCCAAAATCACGGCGATCAGAACGCTCAGAGCGTTCACGACGGTCACTGCGGAAGCCGTCATGACGATCATTACCACCAAAAGGAGCACGGTGGTTTCCTTCGTTTTTCCAAGGTTTACGATCCATTTTCTTTTTCTCTTTACTAATGCGCATCTCGCGCACAAAAATTGTTTTAAGTTTTTACTTGCTTTCTCTTTGGGTCATGGGGTCGGCATGATCGTCTGACACGCTGAGTAGCCTTACGGTAGTGGCTTAACGAGCAACTGAGTGAGTCGTGAGAACATCAAAGCTGTTCTCCGTTAAGAGCCCTTATTCTATCCTGATTTATCTTGCGTCTAGGTGATTACCCATAGTGTTTGTGCAAAAACTGTCAAATAGCTATAAACTGGATGTTAAGGGAAGAGTGATTCCTTCATCCTTACCCCGATTTGGAAACCACAACAATAAAGAGAGGTGTCTATATGTCGCAAGCTCTACAAACCGTCTTCCATGGAATTAACCGCTCTCCAGCCGTTGAAACCGCCGTTGCCGAGAAAGTCGAAGCATTGCGTCGTTTTGACAATCAGCTCGGGCCTTGCAAGGTCACGATTTCGCAAGAAGGTCACCAAACCATGGGGGCTTTCAGCGTTCGTATTGACCTTGTTGCGTCTGGTCAACCGATCATCGTCAACCGCACCAATATGGATGTAATGTTGGCGATTAATGAAGCGTTTGATACTGTCCGTCGTTCTGTCAAGGAAGAAGCCGACAAACGTCGCAATCACTAATCTGCAAAGACCAGCTCTGAGTGATGCTCAAAGCTAGCAGATAATAAGAAAGCCCATAAATCACAAGGATTTATGGGCTTCTCTCTATAGTCTGGCGTCCTCACGGGGATTCGAACCCCGGTACCAACCGTGAAAGGGTTGTGTCCT
>CAJKAP010000019.1 GCA_905197905.1 uncultured Sutterella sp.
ATTCACCTTATAATGTACAGGTTTGTACAGATTTTTGATAGCTAGCTATTAACCCATGCTCGACCCTAAACAAATGCATGCCTTTACCGTGCTTGCTGAACACATGCACTTTGGTAAAACCGCCAAAATACTGGGAATTTCTCAGTCCACGCTTTCAACACAAATTCGCTCGCTTGAAGAAGAAATTGGGGGTGCGCTCATCAACCGCTCCAACCGCACGATGAAACTCACCGTCCTTGGGGAGACATTTTTAACGGATGCTAAGAATATTCTGGCCCTGATGGAATGCGCGAAAAAGAACTCTTCCGACATTCTTGATGGGACAGTTTCTTCCCTGCGTCTGGGGGTAGATTGCGGAACCGTCACTTCCCGAATTTTTGATCAAATTCTCGCAGAAGCCCACCGTCGCTTCCCTAAGCTTGAACTCTCCACCATGGATAACCCACCCGTTTCGCTTTTAAAAGAGCTCTCGGCTGGGCGCCTGGATGTCGTGATTAGCAACACCTTTGGGCTCGATATTCCGAAAAATGTCGTGAGCTATACGCTAGCGAATTGGAAACCTATGCTCGTTGTCTCGGAAAAGTATCAAGTCACCAAGGCTAACGGTGAACTCGATATTGCAGCCGTCTCTGAGCTCCCTTTCATCATTTTTGAGCACATTGACGAGTCGCCTCGGGTGATTGAACACATCTTTAGTTTCCGCCCTAAACGCATTTTGCGTTTGCCCTCCGTTCCCCTCATTGCGAGCTATGTCGAGCAAGGAATGGGCGCGGCGATTGTGCCCGATGCAGACTTGAGTCTTTTTCATCCACACACCAAGGTCTACCCGATTCCCAATGGCGTGATGCCCGTGAAGATGATGCGCTTAAATTCGAGCAATTCTCCCACCATGATTCGCTTTTTCCGAATGTTGCGTGAGCTTTTCTTGGAAAACAAAGAAGCACAATAAGCTCAACGTCTCAACGAAAAGAGGAGGAAAAAAATTTCCTCCTCTTTTCTTTCGGTCGCGCGAGAAGCCGACCCCACTTTCGCTAGCCCACCCGACTAGCCACGCTGCACGCTGCGTGCCTACCTTTAGAACTTGTGGTTAATCCCAAAGAACACTTGAGAGGCCAGAGGATCTTTATATTCATGGCCACCAGCGGTCGTCAAACTGACTTTGTCTTTGTAGACGCCAGCAGCCGCGTAGAACGTGGTGCGCTTACTCAACGGATAGGTATAGCCCAGGCCTGCACTATAGCGCTTCAAGCTCGTACCAACCTCAGCAGCGCGTTCTTCAGAGAGCTCATCATCATAGTCGGCTTTCATCATCATGCCGTAGACGTTCACCTCTCCGCCCAAGGCCGGGAAGCGAGTACCCACAGAGAACGCGTAACCGTTGATCTTATCAAGCCCAGAGAAGAGCGAATAGTCAGAGAAAGCGGAAAGCGGCATCACAAGGTCAGCGTCCTTAAACCAGGAACCCCAACCGTAGAGCTTCGCATCGCCCAGCTTCACATTACCGCCCACCAACAAGGTGACCATGTCTTTCTGAGAGGCTGCAGTGGACTTTTCGTTCATCGTATCGACCATCACCACTAAGTTCACCGCATCAGAATCGAAGGTCAAAGCGGCAGAAGCGTAGCGGTCGGCAGAAGAGGTTCCTTCAACCGCGTCATCGCTTGCCGCAGCAGAGAAGGAATATTCTACGTGCCCCTGGAAGGGACCAAACTTCGGCGTATCGTAGTGGAGCATGTTGTCCATGGAAAAATCGTAGAAAGGCAACATATACATGGGGTTACCTAAGTCACCCCAACCCGTACCGAAGGGGTTGATTCGATTCCACGTAATGTCAAAGGACATCGGCGTTGCGCCACCACGAATGGAGCCCACACGACCAAAGGCCAACTGACCCCACTGATCGTTTTTGAGCCACATATAGCAACCACGCCCAAAGAGTTTTCCTGGAATAGAGCTCGCTCCCGTGTCGGAGTTGTAGCCCGCTTCTAACCAGAAGCCCACTTTCGTTTCGGGAGACAAATCTTCAGAACCGATAAAGATGAAACGGTTCCCATCGAGCATACCGTCACCCATATCGACTTTACTCGTCGACTTATTCACGCCATCCTTGGCGTAGGTATAACGCAGACCCGTGTCCACCATCCCCCCGAGGACGAGGTCCATGGAATTGGCCACGCCTGCGCTGAGCATCCCAACGAGCGGAACAAGCGTGGCAACAGTGCCTTTGAGACTAAAGGACTTAGCGGTATTTTTGAGGTCGTTTTTCATGATGTTGAATCTTTATAAAGCGCAGAAGGAAATGTTGGACTTCAGCAACTAGCTGATTAGCTAACAAACTCTCGGTCTAATCAAGCTAGGAAACATTCCCCTCTGCATGGGAGACATAGAGGTTCACTTTGAGAAAGGGAACACGGGGAGAGAAAAACTAGAACCCCGTGCATCCCTTTTCACATAGGACTAAAAATAATTTTTATTTAGCAGCGCCTTTGACATACTTCGCAGCTTCTTCGCCACCAATGCGGCCAGAGTTGTATGCGAAGCCCAAGGCTAAGCCCTGATACGGCGGATAGGAGGGAGCCGTGTAGAAGCCGTAGGCATTGTTACCGACCACATAGAGGCCAGAGACCGGTTTGTAGTCTTTATTCAAGGCCTGCATCTTCGCGTCAACGCGCACACCACCCAAGGTCGAGAGGCTCACCACTTTCACGCGCATCGCGTAGAAAGGACCTTCCTTCACGCCAAACTTCAAGAATTCAGCAGGCTTGCCAAACGGATCCTTGCCAGAGGCAACAACGTCGTTATATTTCGCAATTTCCTGCGGGAAGTCAGCGTCAAAGCCAGCGGCTTTGGCCAACCCTTCGAGCGTATCCGCCTTAAAGACCACGCCCTGCTTCACTGCGTCGTCAGCCAAGGCACGGAAGTCGCCTTTACCCTTGGGGTTTTCAGGACCAGCGCCAGAGACTTCAAACGGGAGCTTGTCGGCGGTGTAAGCATCCAAGGTCTTGGAGTCAACGACCACAAAGTACTTGCCACCAACGGAGTAGCCCAAGTTGGACCAGTAGACGGTGTCGTAGATGTTTTCTTCGTTGCCGAAGCGATGGCCAGCTGGATCAACCCAGAGAAGTGGCGTCTTCAAGACACGAACGAGCAAGTTCGCATCAACCATGCCGTGAGAGCCAGAAGAGGACGTAGCCAAACCGTCAAATTCAGCAGCGTGAATCAAAGCGTGGTGTTCACCCATCTTCTGCGCACCAGCCTTCCAGGACATGTCAAGACCTTCACCGTTATTGACCCAGGCGATACGGTTCGTCAATTCCGTACTTTCCATGTTTTCCTGCAAGCGCTTCAAGTCGCCGCCGTAGCCACCCGAAGCGACCACAACAGCCTTGGTGTTGACGGTTAACTTCGTGCCATCAGCCTTTTCAGCCAACACAGCGGTGATCTTGCCGTTAGCATCCTGCACAAGGTCATAGGCACGCGTCTGCGTAAAGAGCTTGCCGCCCATCTTTTCAAAGTTGGCGTACATGTTCTTGAAGGCCGTAGCGTTGTCCTTATAACGGTGGTAAATACGCCAACGGATCGGGTACGGGTTCTGGCCCTGCTGCGGGTTCCAGTCGATCAATTCGAGTTCAGCGCCGTACTTTTGCATCCAGTCGATCGTATCGGGCGACATATCAATGACGCGACGGGTGATCGGACCATTGTTCAAATAGTGGTTGTAGTCCATCAACTGGTTGAATAAGGCTTCTTTCGTCAACAGATTGAGAAGCTTCGGATCGTTCTTATACTTCGCCTTCTGCAAGGAGCTTTCCACAGCGAACAAGCCAGAAGCGATCTTGCCAGCGCCACCGACGGCAGGAGCCTTTTCAAGCACCACGACCTTCACACCACGCTCAGCAGCAGCCAAGGCAGCAGCGGTACCAGAAGCACCAGCCCCAATCACGACCACATCAGCACTCAACGTTTCTGCTTTACCAGGCTTTTTCACAACCTTGACGTCGTACTTGGCGGGATCTGCACCAGACTTCTTGATAGCGGCAACCACCGCGGCCTTAATGGCTTCGCTAGAAACGGTTGCGCCAGAAATGTTGTCAACGGCCGTGCTCTGGTGCTCAACGATTTGCTTAGAGAGCGTCGTCGCGGCAACACCGCCCAACTCGGGGGTTTCGCCAGAGGCGTCGATCTTCACATCAGCAATCTTGCCAGCAGCGTCCAAGGTCACCGTGGCTTTCACGGTTGAGAGCTTACCTTGTGCTTCACCATCAAACGTGCCTGCGGCAGCAAAGGCCATCGAGCTCGCGCCACACATTAAAGCGACAAGCGCTTTCATGCGAAAAGATTGGGTATTCATTGTTGTCTCCTAAGGGAATGAAAAATGTTTGCACTTTTTTGAGGTCTCAATTTGAAGGCCAGTGCAACATGGGAGACAGCTTAAGGACTTAGTTCTTTAGGGGGTACTATCGTACAATCAAGAAAATCGATTACGTCAACAAATGATCTTCGTTTATTGGCATTAACACTTTGATTTACATGGATTTTTATAAATTTCAAAAGAAAAGTGTTTGGCAGAAAACCTCAATAATTAGGAATAACCCTAAGTATTAGTTCTAGTGATTGAGCGACTTCTTGCAGGTAATCTTGGAAAAAACAAGATTTTTTCCCTTCTCTCCGAGCTCAAGGATACTGGAATGTTCGATCCGAAACAGATGCAAGCCTTTGTCGTACTCGCGGAAAATATGCATTTTGGCAAAACGGCTAAAGTGCTAGGCATTTCGCAGTCTACGCTCTCGATGCAGATTCGCTCTCTTGAAGAAGAAATTGGTGGCGCGCTCATCAATCGTTCTAACCGCACGATGACGCTCACCGTGCTAGGAGAAACCTTCTTAGTTGACGCGCAAAATATCCTCGCGATGATGGAGTGCGCGAAGAAAAACTCTGCCGATATTTTGGATGGCACAGCCTCGTCGCTTCGTCTCGGCGTGGACTGTGGGAGTATTTCCTCTGGCATCTTCGCAAAGATTCTCGCGGAAACACAAGTTCGTTTCCCGCGTATGGAACTCCTCGCAATGGAAGAGCCCCAGCAACGCTTTTAAAGGCGCTTTCTGCGGGACGACTTGATGCGGTGCTAAGCAACACCTTTAGCTTGGATATTCCGAAAAATATCGTTTCCTACCCTGTAACGCGATGGACCACAACGCTCGTGGTTTCAGATCGCTATAAAGTAACCAGAGAAGATGGAAGCCTTGATACGGAAGCCGTTTCTGCTCTGCCCTTCATTATTTTTGAACATATCGATGAGTCGCCCCATGTGATTGAGCATGTGTTGAGTTTTCACCCAAAGCGCGTGATTCGCCTTCCTTCGATTCCGCTTATTGCGAGCTATGTGGAGCAAGGCATTGGCGCTGCGATTGTGCCTGATGCGGACTTAAAGCTCTTTCATGAACACACCAAAGTCTACCCCATGCCCAATAGCTTCATGGAAGCGCGCTTGATGCGTATGAATTCGAGCAATTCGCCCACCATGGTGCGCTTCTGGCGCATGGTGCGAGAACTCTTTCCGCCAAAAGAAGAATAGTTTTCTCAAAAACGCAAAAACGCTTTGGAATCCTCGTGAAACCAAAGCGTTTTTTGCGTTAAAGAAAAGCGAGGTTAGTGCTTTTTCTTTTTATAGCGGATCGTATCAAACGTCATATTGAGCGTATCGATCATCAAAAGGCGACCAATCAAGGGTTCACCCACATTTGCGGCAATCTTCAGGGCTTCGCAAGCCTGAAGTGTGCCCACCACACCCGTAAGACCAGAGAAAACACCCACACGAGCGGCTTTTACGTCGTTTGCGCCATCATCGGGCTCAAAAAGGTCGTCAAAGTTCGGCGCTTCTGGATCGCGACCATCAAAAACCGTGACCTGACCATTAAAGCGAATGGCAGACCCAAAGACCAAGGGCTTCTTAGCGCGTTTAGCGGCGCGTCCTGCAGCAACACGCGTTGCGAGGTTGTCCGCACAGTCGAGCACCACATCGGCGTCTTGCATCAATTCAAAGAGGCGATCTTCTGTGGCTAATTCATCAATAGCGACGATTTCGGTAAAGGGTGTGTGCTGTGCAATTGTTTGTTTTGCGCTTTCCGCCTTGTTGACGCCTACGCGATCCGTCGTGTGAAGGAGCTGACGAGAGAGGTTGGTGACCGAGACCGTATCGTTATCAATCACGGTAATTTCCCCTGCGCCTGCGCCCGCCAAATAAAGAATCGCAGGGCTACCTAAGCCACCAGCGCCAATGACGAGAAAGTGCGCATTGCAGATCGCATCGCGCCCCTTTTCACCAAATTCTGCCAACACTGTCTGTCGGCTCAAACGCTCCTGAATGCTATCGACTTCTTGATCCATGTTTGGTCTTCCTTTTTTCTCAAATAAAAGAAACGAGCCGCAGCGCTCTCCCCTACGTCAGGAAGCCGTTTTTGCGAGCTCGTCTCTCACTCTAGCACAGATTTACTCGTTTGCCATGCCCTCTTTGACCTAGCCATGAAGGAGGATTGACGCCATTAGTGCCCATCCACGCTGTTGACTAAGTTCATACGCATGATGGCGCGGTGCTTAGAGCCATCTAAGCGCTCTAAGTCAAAGCAGTCCCCATCAACGGTGGGGAATTCGTTGATATAGGCTTCAATCTGCGCGATGTCTTCGTCGGTGAGCTTCGTTTGAAGAAGCTTCTCTAAGTCTGCCACATGCTTGGCGTTACGCGTCCCCACGATAGCCGCAGCGACTTCTGGGCGACTCAAGGTGTAGAGCGTGGAAACCGTGGAAATCCCGACGCCGTACTTCGACCCAATGCTTCCTAAGAGCTTCAAGAGCCCTTGGAATCCTTCCCAGCGAAGCGAATCTTCAATCACGAGCGCGTATTTCACGAGCGAGCGGTTCTCCAGCTCCGTGATCTTGGGCTGCGGCATCCCTAACCACTTTTCCGACAAAAAGCCACCAGCCACACTTCCGTAGCAAAGGAACTTCACGCCATACTTTTTCGCGACAGCCTCAAGGCGCATCGCAGGACGACGATCTAAAACGGAATATTGGCACTGGTTCGACACCACAGGAATACCTGCCACTAAAAGTTCTTCCAAGGCTTTGGCGTTCATATTGGTGGTCGCAATATTGCGAATCAAGCCCTTTTCTTTCAAGCGCACCAAGTGCCCTGCTACATCGACCATCCCAGGGACGGCGTAATCCCACCAGTGAAACTGCACAAGGTCCAAGCGCTCTACGCCCAAGCGATCGCACGAGCGCGTAATAATTTTTTCCACGTAGGCATAGTCCACATTAGCCAAATCGTTTAAATCGGGCACAAACTTCGTATGAATCTGCGGAATGGACTTTCCTGCGGCACGGCGAGCCCGAATAATCGACCCATAGAAGTCTTCGACGCCCGTATAGATATCCGCCCCATCAAAGGTGTTCAACCCAAGCGCTAAAAGACTCTCAAAAGCGCGTGTAGCTTCTTCAGTATCGACGGGCTTTTGCAGAGCGTGGCCAAGTGACAATTGCCACCCTCCCCCAATCACAGGCGGAACCAAGTAGCCAGGCGTTAATTCTCGTGGAAAATGAACTTGCATTTTTTCTGTCCTTTTCTTTTCAAATTTATTCATCAAGCGGCACGACCGTGCATTCTGCATGGCTCAGAATACGCTTTTTCGTGCGCGTAATGCGAAACTTCGCCCCACAATTGGGATCGGGACACGCGATCACGGCATCTGTCGTCATCCAGTCGTGTGGATGCGTGGGACGCTCTTTGGCAGGGAGGAGTGGCAAAATGGCGGCGAGCGCATACATCGAAAAGCGTCCCCCTTCGGGGAAGACCAAGTCTTCGCCTTCCACCAAAAAGCCCTGCCCCACATGGTGGCGACAAACAAAATTGTCGCCCTCTACCGTCACTTTGAGGTCATAGAGCTCAAAGGAATCATCTTTCTTTTCTGTCATATCGTGTCCTTCATGTCGTTTTCGTTTTAAAGCGGTTCTTTCTTTATCAAAAGACGCCGTAAAACTCCGACCTTTAGGTCGGGGATATAAGGCGTGGACTGCGTAGCAGTCCAATAAAATTTTTTGTGTTTCCCTAGGCTATGAAACTAAGTTTTAACTAAGGAGATCAATTTCTCGAGAAAAATCATCGTTTGACACGTAGAAAACGCATTTAAGCATTCTATTTCTTAAAAACTAATCGGTTTCTTGCTTTTTTGAGAGACTAGGTATAGAATAATAGGATCTTTAGTAGATCTATATCAGATCAAAATAATTGAAAAGACCCCATATCTTAAAAAGCATGATAAGACCGCAAGCTTATAAATTTCAAATAAGACCAAACGGAGAACAAGTTCGCAAAATGAAACAGTTTGTCGGATGTTGCCGTTATGTCTATAACCGTGCTTTGGCAGAACACAATGAGGCTTATGAGGCGGATCACTCGGTTCATTTCAACTATTTTGAGATAGCTAATAAGCTACCGCTTTGGAAGGCTGAGTTATCTTGGCTCAAGGAATGTAATGCTCAGATCTTACAACAAAGCTTAAAAAATTTAGCTCAAGCGTTTACTAATTTTTTTGAAAAACGCGCAAACTATCCCAAGTTTAAATGTAAAGGGGATAGAGATAGTGCTCGTTTTCCACAAGGGGTTAAGTTAGACGAAGCGAATAATCGAGTTTATTTACCCAAGATTGGCTGGATGCGTTATCGCAATAGTCAATGTGTTTTGGGAACCATCAAAAACGTCATTATTTCTCAAAAGTGTGGCAAGTGGTATATGTCCATCCAAACCGAGCGAGAAGTTGTGACGCCAACTCCCAAAGGGGGAGAGGTAGGCATTGATTTGGGAGTGGTACGTCCTGTGACTTTATCCACAGGCAAGTATTTCGAGCCAATTGATACTTACAAAAAAATCAGAGGTAGGATTGCGAAGCTGCAGCAACAGCTCAAAAACAAAACGAAATTTTCCAAGAATTGGAAAAGACTACAAAGTAGGATTAACAAGCTCTATCACAAGTCCGCCAATATTCGAAAAAATTACCTGCATCAAATCACAAGCCAAATTAGCAAAAACCACGCGATTGTGTATGTGGAAGACTTGCAGGTAGAGAATATGACGAAATCTGCCAAGGGAACTGTAGAGAACCCTGGCAAGAATGTGAAGGCAAAATCGGGTTTGAATCGTGCAATTCTAGACCAAGGATGGGGAGAATTTCGTCGACAGTTAGACTACAAGTTGTTGTGGAATGGGGGCTATTTAATTGCTGTTCCCCCACAAAATACGAGTAGAACTTGCCCGATGTGTGGACATGTCTCAAAAGAGAACCGTCAGACACAAGCTAAGTTTGTGTGTGTCTGTTGCGGATTCTCAGAAAATGCCGATGTGGTAGGAGCGATGAATGTCCTAAAACGAGGGCAACTACAATTAGCTGCCGAAAAATAGCAAAATTCAGGGCAGGGCGTGCCCTTAGTGCGTGCCAATGATTAGCGTAAGATGATCAGTAACACGAACCCACCGAAGCGTCATGGGGAGAAATACAGCTTCTCGTGCTCCGCAGTAGGAATTCCCTCCCTTTAGGGAGGGAAGGACGTCAAACACCTTGTGCGGCGGCTTTGGGCGTAGCAGCAACTGCTTTGTATTCGCCTTTCTGGCGACCAACGCCCGTCATCACACTCACGGCAAAGACCACAAAGAGGGCCATTGGGTAGAAAGCGCCCTGCAATAACGTAAAGGGCGTCAAGGCGACGGTGAGCGCATCAGACTTCGCCACCGCAAGCGTAATGAGGATAAAAGCAGAGAATGGGAAAAGCACTGGAAGGCTATTGGCAAAGCCCGAGAGCAAATGCGAGCGGCGCGCTGGTTCTATCCCACATTCATTGCCTAAGCGGTCCGTGAGCGAGCCCACGAGCGCGCAAGAGGCACTCGTGACCCCAGCAAAGAGCACAGTCGTGGCAAGGATCAATCCACCTTGGAGCATTTCAAAACCACGCGCGCTAAAGGGCGCTTTGCCATTTGCGCCACGCTTTGTAAAGCGCGTTAAAAGCGTATCGACTTTGGCTTCGGAAACGACACCCGTGTAGGCGAAAAGCGTCAAGCAAAGAAGCACAATCCCAGCCATTCCGCTTAAGCCACTGTAGAGAAAGCCGCCTGGCTGACCATCGGTCACGTGAAAAATCGCCTCAAAAGTGAAAAGACCACTCACGAGTCCGAGCGGAATCCCCACCACAAGCCCTGCGGTCATGGCGCGAAGAATGTCACGCGTTTTAAGCGCTACAGCAATGAGCACAATCACGGGAACAAGCATCAAGAGGCCCTTCAAGGAACCCATTGCGGCGGCCACAGTCCCTACGCTAGCGCTCGTTTCCCCAAAGAAGAAGTACGCGGGTGCTGCCAAAAGGAGCGCAATCAAGGCGTATGGCAAGCGAGAGCGCACTACATCCGCTACTTGCGCCGTGCGACCGTCTGGGTGGTGCTGAGTAAGCGCTGAAATAATGGTCACATCAGAGACAGGCGCCAAGTTATCCCCAAAGATTGCGCCCGACATGATCGCGCCTGCGACCAAGGCGGGATCTGCGCCTAAACTCACCCCAGCGGGGAAAAAGACAGGCATGGCGGTCAAAATCGTGCCAATGGAAGACCCCGTCGCCGTGGCCATCAAGGCAGAGGCTAAGAGCACAAAGAGCGTAAAGGCGTGAGCACTTAAATGAAGCGAAATCCCAAGCGTTGTGATAGCGCTAGTGAGACCACCCGCTTTCATCATGGCGGAGAAAATTCCAGCGGTAAGAAGCAAAAGCGTTACCGTTGCAGCCATCTCAGAGGCCATCCCGCCCACAGCAGCCTTCCAGTAGCGAGCAGGTGTCTTGGCTAAGAGGGAACCCAGCATGAGCATCCCAAAGCCTACGAGCGCTAAGGTCGTTAAATCAAACGCCCCCGCCCCGATAAAGAGGTATACGGTCGCGCCCATGAAAAAGAGAATGGGAAGAAGTAATGTGGCTGTGCCGCCAATAAACTGCACAGGAGCTTCGTGATGAACTGAGGATGTTGCCGCCATGGTACTGAGTCCTTTTGTGGTGCAAAACGTTTTGTTTTGCGTTTGACCCGCTTTGGCGTGTGAACTTTATTTGAGGAGACTCTAGACTTCAAAACAAATTGACCCGCCAGAAGCGGGTCGTTTTGGAAATCTTGTCTAAATTTGAAGACGCACTTGCCTAACCCGCCTGTTAAGAGACGAGCCACCACCAAGCGCCGTTAAGGGCGAAGACGTGGGAAAGGGCGAAAGTGTGCGTTTCGTTTTTCATAGTACTTTTGAGTGTACGCGCTTTAATTTCGCTTTGCAATAAGGTTTTTGCCTTATTTCGCGGACTCTTCTACGGCCATCGCTTTCAAAGTGTCTTTTACTTCTTGGCGAAGAAGCGCTTTTTCTTCGTCAGAAATGGCAAGAGAATCACGCACTTTACTCACGACGCGAAGAGCGGTTTGCGCATCGAGTCGATTTTCTTTAGTTAGCGCTACCACACGAGCGCGCACGTGTTCAGGATCCAAGACATAAAAGACGGTCCAGCACCAAGCCACCACCATGGAAAGATAGTAACCTTCCCCGCTTTCAAAGTTGCCTCCAGTGCCGTTCACTTTCGCGGGCTTAGCTAGCGCATTTGCCGCTTCATAGGCTTTGAGAGCCCGCTCAATTGAGGGGTGCTCGAGCATCAAACAAGCCCAATCTAAGTACTGACGGTCTTTATAGTGCGCAAGAATCACCACGAGTGCCACACGCGCCTTCCAGACAGAAGACGGGAGCGTCGCATTTAATTCCACGAGCCAAGTGAGGAGTTTCTTTTGCCAGCCTTCACGGCGTTCTCGCACAAAGTGCGCTTCAGAGGCATGCGCGTCACAAACGCCCCACCCGTCCATCTGAGAGAGCCACGCTTCAAAGTACTGATCGTGCTCTTCCATGCTGAGCTCCTTATCGCGCCCGATGAGAACCGACCCCAGCGTTGTCCACTCGGGTTCAAGCACGAGTTTGGGGACCGCTGTGAGCGCCCAGAGCACCGCGTCAAGATAAGTGCGCGTTAAGCCCTCTTTCATCAGGCGTTTCGCCTCTTCTCGCAGTGCAGGCATGCGAATCCCTAACCCAGGACGGGGACTCGGATTGAGCGACTTTGAAAAAGCGCGATAACGCTCTTCTGAGAGCGCTTCTAAGCGTTCACGTTCTTTTTTGAGAAAGTCACGGTATTTTTTCATGCCGAGTCTCCGATGCGGAAAAAAGGTTTTCTGTTTTCGCTCTCTAGCTTAAAGAACTCGCGCTAAGAATGCACGCGTACGTTCTTCTTTTGGATTAACGAGCACATCGTCTGGATGACCGCTCTCGACAATCACGCCCCCGTCCATAAAGACCACGCGATCTGCCACTTCACGAGCAAAGCCGATTTCATGCGTCACCACAATCATCGTCATGCCGCTTTCTGCCAAGCGCTTCATCACGTTCAAGACTTCGCCAACGAGCTCGGGGTCCAAGGCAGACGTAGGTTCATCAAAAAGCATCACCTTGGGTTCCATTGCAAGCGCACGGGCAATTGCAACGCGCTGCTGCTGACCACCCGAGAGGCTTGCGGGATAGGTTTGCGCCTTGTCGGCTAACCCCACTCCTTGGAGCAACTCCATGGCACGCTCTTTCGCGCTCTTAGTATCGCGCCCAAGAACAACTTGCTGGGCGAGCATTACGTTTTCCAGGACCGTTTTATGTGGCCAGAGGTTAAAGCGCTGAAAGACCATGCCTAAGTGCTCGCGCATCTTATTGAGCTCGCACTTCGCGTCCGTCACCGTAAAGCCATTTACTTCAATCGAGCCTTCGGTGACATCTTCAAGCGCATTAATACAACGAAGCATGGTGCTCTTGCCTGAGCCCGACGGTCCTAAAACCACGACTTTTTCGCCAGGATAAACGGTGAAATCGATGTTTTCGAGCACCGTGTGCTGACCAAACTTTTTCTTCAGACCCTTAATGCTGACGATTGGATTCTTGTCTGTCATTTCTCTCTCCTTATTTGAGTCCATCGTCGCCCTTACCGAGGTGCGCTTCTAAGCGACGAATCCCGTAGGCTAAGGCCAAGGTCATACACCAGTACATAATCGAAATGGTGAGGTACGGTTCCCAATAGCGAGCCGAAGCACCAGCTACCGTGCGTGCCGCATAAGCCAACTCGGCCAAACCAATGGCAGACACAAGGGAAGAGTCCTTTAAAATCGCGATCGCGTTGTTCCCGAGAGCAGGCAACATACGACGGAAGGCCTGCGGAAGGAGAATATGGCGCATGGCCTGCCAATAGCTCATCCCAAGGCTACGTGCACTTTCCATCTGACCTTTGTCTAAGGACTGAAGCCCTGCACGGAAGACTTCCGACATATATGCGCCCGCATTTAACGTAATGGCCGTAATCCCCGCAAGCATCACGCCATGTTGACTACGAATTTCGCGCGCCAAGTCGCCACTAATGAGAAGCCCGTCCACTGGGTGGATAAAAAGTGGCATCACCGCAAAGTGCATCAAGAAAATCTGTACAAAAAGTGGCGTTCCGCGGAAAAAACTCACCCACACGGCAATCGGCCAACGCACGCCATAGTGAAGCATGCCGTTGAGCGTCGGAGTGCGAGAAGAAGCCAAACGCCCCATCCCTAAGAGCATCCCGAGCAAAATGCCCAAGCTCACGCAAATCACGGTAATTTTGATGGTCATGAAGGCGCCGCTCATAAAAAGCGGCCAATATTCTTCAATAATGTCGGAGCGAAATCCCAGCATCGCTTCCTCGTCCTAAAAATAAGAGTCAAAGAATCGCCGTCTTAAGAGGGCAAAGTCTCTCAAGACGGCGAGAAATAAGAGGTGAAATTAACTGCGCTGATTACTGCTGCGGGAGCTTAGGCGCATCTTTGCCGAACCACTTCTGGTAGACCTTATTGTAGTCACCAGAGGAAATGGCTTCGGCTAAACCTTTGTTAATGGCATCGAGCACCGCTTTATTGCCTTTTTTAACAGCAATCCCGAAGTACTGTTCTTCAAAGTCCGGATCACGGAACTGATTGAACTGCTTGTCGGGGTTTTGCTGCGAGTAGTATTGAAGCACACCGACGTCACCAATCATGGCCTCCACGCCACCATTGTTGAGCTCTTCGAGTGCCAAAGGCGTATTTTCAAAGCGACGGATATTGGTCGCGGTTTTGCCGAAAACCTTCGAGGCTGCAATGTCGCCAGCCGAAGCGTTCACCACGGCAACGGGCTTCCCTTCCAAGTCCTTCAAAGACTTAATGGTCACATTCTTGCTCGTCAAAATGAGCTGGTGAGCCAAGAAGTACGGGGCGGCAAAGTCCACCGCCTGTTTACGCTTATCAGTAATCGTGATCCCCGACATCACGATGTCACGGTCGCCCGTTTCCAAGCTCGCGAAAATCCCGCTCCAAGGCGTATTGATGAACTTCACTTCAAAGCCGCCATGCTTGGCGATTTCTTTCATCAAGTCCACATCGAATCCCACCAATTCTTTGTTCGGCGTTTCAAATTCAAAAGGACGGTACGTTGCGCCCGTTCCTACCACATAAGTCGTTGCTGCCTGTGCAAGCGTTGCTGCAAAAGCACCTGCGACAAGCGCCGCCGTCACTAAGCCTTTTAAAGTGGCCATCCTCGTTCTCCTAAAAATCGATGAGTCGAAAGTCTGCAATCTCTGCAAAGTTCAGTCATTCTAGCGCAGATGTTTAAGCGTTCTGCACGATTTAAGGCGTTCTCAAAGGAGGAATTTTCACTTTTTTTGGGCTTTTTTACGTTTTGTTCTCACAGCGCTTTCTTTTGTCGATTAATGTTTGCGAATTGCCGACAAATTAGGGGTTTCCCTTGGGTTGAGAAAATAGGAAAAATCAGCCTCATCGCGTAAACTATGCAAAACACCAAGATTGTGTATCGTCTACTCCGCCTTTTTCGGAGTGATATGCGATCTTCGTCACCTTAATCTTTTCCACACTAGAAGGACCTAAAACTATGTGTACCTCTGTGATCGTCGGCCAAAACGCCTCCGCGGACGGCTCTCTTCTTTTTGCACGTAGCGCTGATAGCTCTGCGTTGAAAGCTCAGCACTTTGTGATTCATCCCGCCTGCGATTGGCCCGAAGGGTCGATTTATCGCACACAAGATTTCGGTGGAGCCAATAATTTCTCCTACCCCTTGCCTGCTCACACCTTGCGCTATAGCACGGCTCCTAACTGGAAGACGCAGCTCCATGGTGCAGTGGGCTTTAACGAAATGGGCTTGGGCGTCTCTGGCACGGAAAGTATTTTTGCGCGTGATGATGCGCTCGAAAAGGATCCCTACAACGTGGAAACGGGGATTACCGAAGACGATATTCCTGATGTGCTCTTAGCGCGTTGCGTGAGCGCTCGCGAAGCCGTCGAACTCCTTGGCAACATTATTGAAACCCAGGGCGCTGCTGAAGGCTTTGGCGTGGGTATCGTGGATGCGAAGGAATCTTGGTACCTTGAAACCGGCACGGGTCACCAGTGGATTGCTCAGCGCACGCCGCTTGACCAATATATGGCCACGGGTAACCAGGGGCGCTTGCGTAGCTACAACCCCGATAACGAAGACCAGTTGGGTTCGCCCACGGTGATCGATTGGGCTCGTGAAAACGGCTTCTACAATCCGGAAACGGATGGCGAATTTGACTTCGCTCGTGCTTACACGCGTAACGATGAACGCGATCGCGTCTACAACGACCCGCGCGTTTGGATCATGCAAAAGCGCTTTAATCCTGAAATCATTCAGGATCCGCATGATGGTCGTAATTTCCCCGTCTATTTGAAGCCCAAGAAGCCCATTTCGGTGGCTGACTTGCGCGCCACGATGCGTGACCACTTCAATGGTAGCGAACACGACCCCTACACCAACGGTAAGGGTGGTGAAGAAGAATGGCGTCCTGTGAGCGTTTTCCGTACCTACGAAGCGCATGTGATGCAGGTTCGTCCTAACCTTCCCACGGAAATCGCCTGCGTGATTCACCTCTGCTGGGGAATGTCTGATTTGTCCGTCTTCGTGCCCTTCTATCAAGGTCTTGAAGAAGTGCCTGAACACTATGGTTGCGGCACGGATCAGGCTGACCATGAATCCGTTTACTGGAAGTTCCGCAAGGTGCAGACCTTGGCGATGACGGATTACGTCAACCTCGCCCCGGTCGTGAAGAGCGCCTACGAAGCCTTTGAAGCGGAAATTGACCAGCGTATGGTCTCCTTTGAAAAGGCCTACTTGGCTGCTTACGAAGTCGATCCTGCTGGCGCACATGAGCTCCTCCAGCTCTTTAACTTGCAGGTGCTCGCTGAAGCCGAAGACTTGGCGGAATCGCTCCTCGATCGACTCTTCACGTTGCGTACGGAATCGATCCAGGCCGCGAATTTCTTCGCGAATCGCTCGAAGAAGGACTAACGGCTAAAGACTCAAATCTGAGTTAAAAGCGCCCCAAAGCCCGTTAAATCGCGGTTTTGGGGCTTTTTTCTGCCTACAGAAAAAAGCCTTTTATTTTTTCGGGATTTTTGAGTGTTTTCGGGTGAAAAATCGCGAAAACTTTTCCCTTCACTCAATCCCTACTCCCGCCTAGCAGAGAAGCTGAAAAGAGAAATTTCAATCGAGTAACGCACCGATATCGACCTCGAGCTACTCGACTGGAGAGAGAAGAAAAAATCGCTCTCAAAGAATACTTTCTTTTTCTCCAGTGGAAGATATCAAGTACGGTGGATTTTTGAGTTGAGTGAGATTCCTAAACGGAAAAATCCTCCTTTTTTCACCCCCTCTTTGGGCCCCTTTTTTCCGACTTTCTCCTCCTCAAAAATCGTCCCTCCACTTTCCGAAAATTTCTGTAGAATGGATCTTCTCAATTTGAGAAACAAAAAAAGTTGAACGCTTTTTCTTTGACGATGATGTTTCATCATCGAAAAAATGAAGCTGAAAATTGTCGAAAATTTTCCCTTTTCTCCTCAAAAATTTTGATTCCCTTTCGGGAACTATCTAGAGGAATTTATTTTTCGTTTGAAGAAAAAATTTCGAAAGAAAAAAGTTCACTTTTTGAAAAAAGATTTTTTTATTTTTGATTCACCAACGAACAAAAATGGAAAAATCACTTTCTCACTTTTCTCTCTTAGAAGTAAGAAAAATGAAAAAATTTCTTCTTCTTTTTTCGAGTCCACTTGATCGAAATTGGTATTTTTCTTTTTCGCAAGTTGAGTCATGAGAAAGTCAAAACTTCTCACCAGGGTTGAGCAGCTTTCTGAAAACGAGGCGCGCTTTTTCGATAGGGTAGAGGAGGGTTTTGAGAAAAAAGTGAGATTTTGATCTTCAAAAAAGAATTTTTATATACATTAACTTATCTTATAGTGTGAATAATTCAGATATGTTCACAGTATAGTTGTAGTTAAAGAAATAAAAAAATCTTCTCAAAACCCCTCAAAAACGGCACTTTTACCCCCTTAAACCCCCAAAAAGCTCAGTTGCAGCAAGGATAGTAGACATTTTCAATATTTCACAGTATAATGTGAATTATGAATACTACTTCACACTTTAAGGTGAGTTATGCGTCAATCTTTTGCAGTTGAAGAAGCCGTCATCGCCCTTGGGGCCAACCTCAAGGCAGCCCGACTTCGCCGTCGTCTCCCCCAGTCCGTCATCGCTGAACGTTCTGGAATTTCGGTTAACACTCTCTCTAAATTAGAGAATGGAGATTGCGGTGTGACGATCGGTAATGTCGCTGGTGTGTTAAACGCATTAGGCTTACTTCCCCTACTTCAAGATCTCACTTCTGGTGAACAAGATCGTGTTGGGATGAGATTAGATGAAAGACATTTGCCAAAACGAATTCGTCGAAAGAAAACGGAAGGAGAAGAAAATTGAGCAACATGACTTCAATTCGTTATGAGGTCAGAGCAGGTTGGCTTGATGATTCACCCTTGATTGGATGGCTCACTTACCCTCGTGAAAATGCTCCCGAGGATGAGGAAAAAGATAGTTCCCGATTGGGTTCAAAAAATTTAGTCGTCCGATCCCCCTCTTCGACCTTGATGTCGACACCGACTTTTGAATACAGTTTGGCGTGGCTCGAAAATGGGTTTTCGTTGGGTGCGGACCTCCCTCTTATTTCAGGGAGACAAAATCCCCTTCCTGGGATGAGAACCTTCGGTTTTATAAAAGATCGCCAACCGAGCTCAGAGGCAGAAAACCTCCTCTCACCCCTACCCGGTGAAAAGCTCCCTGCGGGGTATGTACCAGGAGCCAATAAATCTGAATTAGGTGCCATTACGATGCCTTCTTCAGCGATTGCGTACGGTGGGCTTCTTTTATATGAAGAGAATGCCCCTCTTGCCGCAAATCAGCCTGTTGTGGCCTTAAAAGAGCTCCCTGAGTTGATTTATGCCTTCCACGCCTATGAGCGTGGTAAGAGTGCTGCGGAAGAAACTGCCCTATTGCGTGCGGCCTCTTTAGTCGCTGATGAGCGCTTAGTTTTTGGCGTCCTATCCAATCGTCGCCCTATTACGCTCGTTTTCCCAAGCGTGCACGATGGGTATGATGTGCCCTTCTGGCGCGCTTTTGGGCTCAAGATGGCACGTTTAGCGGGGATTGAAACGGTGGATTGGAAGCTGGAAAACCGCCTTGGTGAATCGATTCTTCAGGTTGATCGCTTTGACCGTGAGCTCCCTTTGGCTGAAAACACCGTCAAAGGCGTCTATAAAGCACCTCGTCTTCTCGCAGCGGCGAGCGCAAGTACGCTTACGATGCGCATGAATCCCCGCACAGATCGTCCTCAGCCCATGAGCTACTTAGCGATGGCAGATATCCTTAACCGTGAGGGAGCCTCGCCTGGTGAAGATCTTCCACGGCTCTGGGATCGTTTGGTCTATACGCTACTCACTAACCGAGGAGCAGACCGCCCTGAGCGCTGGCAATTTATTCGCACAGAGAGAGGTTGGCGCCCTGCCCCTGCTCACCTTCTTGAATGGACACCAGTGGGCTTTGGTGGACGTCATAGAGGAATTACGCTTGATGGTCGCCGTCAACTCGTTGAAGCAGATGATGCGGTCTCTGTGGCAGCCTACTTTGGACTTCGTCCTGCAGACGCGAAAATGCGTTTAATGAGCATTCGCCGTACGCTTCATGATTGGGAAGCGATGGCGCTTGAAGATGGCGCTAATCCTTCGGATATTGGCCTTATGGCAAGTCTTTTTGACTAAGAAAACGGGCGATGCACGGCATAAAAGGCATCGCCTTATTTTTTAGCGGACTAAACGCGGTTATTCAACTTTCGCAGGCTCGTCCGTCTTCGGCTTCGCTTGCGCTTCCTCGACTTCGCTCAC
>CAJKAP010000020.1 GCA_905197905.1 uncultured Sutterella sp.
ACCGCTGACCTCTTGCATGCCATGCAAGCGCTCTCCCAGCTGAGCTATACCCCCGACAATCGAGTGGAGAAATATAGCATAAAAAAATAAGGAATACCCGCCAGAATATGTAACTAGTTATTTCTAACTTCGTCAAACTCTTTCACAATGAAGTCATCCTTTTTTCGCTACTCCTTTCGGCTCACCCCTTTATTTCTCTGTTTTCCACTTGGGTTATCACGCCTCAGGCTTTAAACTGCTGTACCATTATAGATCTGACTCTCTCGCTTTTTTACTCCTTCTTCAGGAGAAAAAACGACCGCTATAGAAAAATTTATTGCACTGCTACTACTGATCAAGTCACATGTCTACAAAGCATCCAGAAGCGTCTACTCCTCCAACTCAAAACACCACTCCAGTGATCAAAATCCGTGGAGCCAAACAGAATAACCTTAAAAACCTCGACTTGGATATTCGTACCGGGGAACTCACCGTGGTGACGGGGCTCTCTGGCTCTGGGAAAAGTTCTTTAGTTTTCGACACGCTCTACGCGGAAGGACAACGCCGCTACGTTGAAACGTTTAGTCCTTATGCTCGTCAGTTCTTAGACCGTATGGATCGTCCACACGTCGATGCGATTGAAGGTGTGCCGCCTGCAATTGCGATTGACCAAACAGGCGTGGTGCGCACCTCACGCTCTACCGTAGGGACAATGACAGGGGTCAATGACCTCGTAAAGCTCCTTTTTGCACACAATGCACACGCTTTTTGTCCTGAATGTGGCGAAGAAGTACGCCATTACACGCCGCAAAGCATTTTTGAATCACTTGAAAAAGGAATTGCCGAGTTTGCTGAAAACGTACGAGTGTATCTCACCTTTGAGGTGACGGCTCCTGCCTCCTTGCCCATTGAAACGGTAGAAGCGGGGCTTTCTGCACAGGGTTTTAGCAAAATTCTTGATCGCCGCACAACAAAAAAAGAAACCCGCCTTTGGGTGGTCTTAGACCGCTTCAAGGCGAATCGTCTCGTACGTGAGCGTGCCATTGATGCGATTGAACAAGGTTTGGAAAAGGGTGCTGGAAAAATTCAAATTTTTCTAGACAAGGCTGACGGTAAAGGAGAAAGGCCTTGGCGTACGTATCGCCAAGGCTTTGTGTGCGCTCACTGCGACACAACGTTCCGAGAACCCGTGCCTTCACTCTTTAGTTTTAATTCTCCCTTAGGTGCTTGCGAAACCTGTAAGGGCTTTGGGCGCGTAATGTCCATTGATCCCAACCTCGTCATTCCCGATCCTACAATTTCACTCTACCAAGGCGCGATTCGCGTTGCTTCTGGGGGGAAGACTGGTCAAGAATTACAGGAAGATTTGATGAAGGGCGCCTATCGCATGGGCGTCCGAGTTGATGTGCCTTACCAAGATTTGACTGCAGAAGAAAAAGCTTGGGTCTGGGGCGGAGACAAAGTCTGGAAAACGGAGCCCAAACACCCCTCTGCAGGAGGACGACGTTGGTACGGTCTTGATGAATTCTTTGGCTGGCTAGAGTCACACTCCTACAAGATGCACGTTCGTGTGCTCTTGTCTCGCTACCGTGCGTATACACCCTGCCCTGCCTGTGGTGGAGCTCACCTTAAAGCGGATGCTCTTAATTGGCGCTATGGCACTGCCGAAAGTAAAACTCTGGTGTTGGCCAACGTAAAAGACGCCTCAGCTATTCTATTTGAGCCTTTGCACATGAAAATGTCCAAAGAAAAGTACGAGTCGCTCCCTGGCTTTCACTTCTATGAACTCACGAATTTACCGGTCGAAGTCCTGCACAAGTTCTGCCTGAAAATGCGCCCTTCTGCCAACAAAGAAGAGGCGATGGTGCTTGATGAGGTGATCTCTCGTCTTTCCTACTTGTGCGACGTGGGTTTAGGCTACTTGACACTTGATCGACAAAGTCGCACTTTGTCGGGCGGAGAGGTACAGCGTGTCAATTTAACCACGGCCTTAGGAACTTCACTCGTCAATACGCTTTTTGTGTTGGACGAACCCAGCATTGGTTTGCACCCACGCGACATGGATCGCGTCAACTCTGTGATGGAGCGCCTAAGTCGCGCGGGCAATACCCTTGTCGTGGTTGAACACGACCCTCAAGTGATGCTTGCGGCGGATCGACTCATAGACTTGGGTCCTAACGCGGGGAAATACGGCGGTGAAATTATTTTTGACGGGGACACGCGTAGCGTGTTGAATGCCAACACAGAAACGGCACTTTATCTCTCTGGAAAAAAGCGCATCAGCCGTGCGCGTCCAAAAGCCGTTACCAAAGACACTTTACGTCTTGGTCTTGAAGGCGTAAGCGAACACAATCTCAAAAATATTGATATCTCTATACCTCTTCAACGTTTTGTGGCGGTTGCTGGAGTTTCAGGCGCAGGAAAATCCACTTTGATTGCAGACGTATTGGTGCCTGCCATTGACCGTCAATTAAAAACTGGAACGGCCACACCTGGAGCTTATAAGTGCCTCTCTGGCGTCTTGCCGACCAAGCTTGCTTTCGTGGATCAAAGTCCTATTGGGCGCACAACGCGCGGGAATCCTGTGAGCTATGTGCACGCGTTTGATGGCATTCGCCATCTTTTTGCCGAAACTCCCGAGGCGAGCGTTGCTAAGCTCTCCTACAAAGATTTCTCCTTTAATTCGGGTGAAGGTCGCTGCCCAGTCTGCGGCGGGGCAGGTACGGAACACGTCGAGATGCAATTCCTCTCTGACGTTTATTTGCCCTGCCCAGCTTGCCATGGTAAGCGCTATCACGACAGCGTGCTTGAAATCAAAATTACTTTACGTGGCAAGCAATACAACATCGCTGAGGTACTTGATCTCACAGTGGATGAAGCCAGTGAACTTTTGTCTCATGTACCCAACGTCATTCATGGGCTACGTCATTTGCAAAGCGTGGGCTTAGGTTACCTCACTTTGGGGCAACCCTTGACCACGCTTTCTGGCGGTGAAACACAGCGCTTGAAGCTCGCTAGCCACTTAGCTGACAACTTCCAAGGGAAAGCGACTCGCGCAGGCACGCTCTTTATCTTCGATGAACCCACCACGGGTTTGCACTTTAAAGATATTGCTCGCTTGGTGAATATTTTCGATTCGCTCGTCGCGATGGGCCACTCTGTGCTCGTGGTTGAACACAACTTGGATATTCTCAATGTGGCAGATTGGGTCATTGAGCTAGGACCAGAAGGTGGCGAGCAAGGTGGGTACCTTATGTTTGAAGGAACCCCAGACGTACTCGTCACTCAACCAACGCACACTGGGCGCGCTCTACATGCTTGGCGTGAAACCCAAGAAGGGCGCAATACAGAGGCATTCTTCCACTTCCCAGATACAAATCGTGCGCTCTTGCCGCGCCCCGATGAAATCACGGTGGAGGGTGCACGTGAACATAACCTTCAAGACCTCTCGGTCTCGATTCCGCACAATGAATTTACAGTTATCACTGGCCCCTCGGGTTCGGGGAAATCCACCTTAGCCTTTGATATCATCTTTGCTGAAGGTCAGCGTCGCTATCTTGAATCTTTGAACGCATACGCGCGTACTATGGTTCAACCCCCACCCTTGCCGGATGTGGATGCCGTACGCGGTATTCCACCTTCGGTGGCAATTGAACAACGCACTTCTCGTGGTGGGCTTCGCTCAACCGTTGCTACGATGACGGAAATCTATCATTTCTTGCGTCTAATCTTTGGGAAGTTAGGAACTCAATACTGCCCTGACTGTCATGTTGACAGCGCGTCACGCACAGAAGATGAAATAGTTCAGGCGGTGTTAGATCGCTGGCCGAAGAAAAAGGTTGAACTTTGGCTTCCTCTTGCGCATCATCGAAAGGGCTCTTTCAAAACGGTCTTCGCTCATTATCAGAAGTTGGGCTTGAATGAATTCATCGTTGATGGCATTCGTGAAAACTTACTCGGAAAAACAAACCACAGCCTTGTGCTACGTGCCGAACACGATGTTTCAGTCTGCCTAGGCACACTCAGTACAGAAAGCAAAGAAGAATTAGCCCGCGAAATCACCAGAGCGCTCAACATATCTGAAGAACGCGCCATTTTCGTTTGCGCAGCTAATCAGGATAGCAATGGCGTGTACCTTTCTACGCGCTCTAGTTGTCCATCGTGTCAACGCAGTTTTGCGGTACTTGATCCAAAACTCTTCTCTTACAATTCCCCAGTCGGAACTTGTCCAACTTGTTCTGGCTATGGCATTTTGACCGACGCTATTAAAAAAGCTCAAAAGACAGAAGAGACGCTTTACAACGAGGAAGTTTCCTCTTCCGATGAAGCGAATGGTGTGGATAATCTTTGCCCGACCTGCCACGGTCAGCGACTCAATGAAGTTGCTCTTGCTGTATTCTGGAAAAAGCACAATATTGCTGAATTTGGCGCAATGACCATCAACGAGATGCTCGACTTCTTTTCGCACGTTGAGCTCTCACCAAGAGAAAAGGCTATTGCAGGTGACGCGATTAAAGAGATTATCTCTCGTCTGCATTTCCTTCAAGAAGTGGGCTTAAATTATCTCACTTTGGATCGCTCGGCTCCAACGCTCTCTGGAGGTGAAGCGCAACGTATTCGTTTGGCAGCTCAGCTAGGTAGCAACTTGCGTGGGGCTTGCTACGTGTTGGACGAGCCGACCATTGGCCTGCATCCGCGCGACAATCAGATGCTTTTGAATGTGATCGAAACCCTCACGCACAAAGGCAATACCTTGCTCGTTGTCGAACACGACGAAGACACTATCCGTCGTGCCGATCATATCATTGATATTGGTCCAGGAGCGGGGACGCTAGGTGGTAAATTAGTCGCCGAAGGGTCTTTAGCAGAAGTGATGAACAATCAGAATTCCATCACTGGGAAGTTCTTAAAGAATCCGCTACTTCACACTGGTGAACCAGATAGCCCTTACCAAAAGGGTGTCGATTCTCATCTTGAAGTCATTGCTCCGAAGTTACGTAACCTCAAGATTGATAATCTTGAAGTGCCACTTGGCAAACTTGTCGTGATGACAGGAGTCTCTGGGTCGGGTAAATCAACCCTGATGCACGAAATTCTCTACAAAAATCTGGCTCCTGTGGGTACACTCAAGAAAGGACAGCCACTCACATGGCATCATTGTCAGGAAATCAAAGGGTGGGACAAGATTCGCCGTGTGTTACACGTTGATCAAACACCAATTGGTAAAACACCGCGTTCGTGCCCTGCTACCTATGTTGGCTTCTATGAAGCGATTCGTGACCTATTTGCAGGGCTTCCTGAAAGCCAGGCACGTGGTTATGACGCTAGACGTTTCACTTTTAACCTAGCGGGTGGTCGTTGCGAAGAATGTAGTGGTCAGGGGTTTAAAGTTTTAGCAATGAATTTCCTTCCTGATGTGAAGGTCGAGTGTGATGTCTGTCATGGTTCGCGCTTTAACCCTGAAACGTTAGCTGTCACTTGGCGAGACCACAATATCGGAGATATTTTGCGTCTTTCGGTTGACGATGCGGTGGAACTCTTTGAAAGCCATCCTGCAATTGCACGCCCCTTGAAACTCATGCAAGACGTGGGCTTAGGGTACTTGAAGTTAGGGCAACCCTCGCCAACCCTCTCTGGTGGAGAAGCTCAACGCTTGAAGCTCGTCACAGAGCTCGCCAAAGTGAAGGATGCTCCAACACGCTCGACGCGCTCACGTGCGTCATTAGGCACGCTCTATGTATTAGATGAACCGACGGTGGGCTTACACATGAATGACGTTGCAAAACTCATTGATGTGCTCAAACGCTTGGTTGCCAATGGCAATACCGTGGTTGTGATTGAACACAATCTGGACGTCATGGCCGAAGCCGACTGGATTATAGACTTGGGGCCAGAGGCTGGTGCGCAAGGAGGGGTACTGTGTGGCGAAGGCACGCCAAAAGCGATCTCTCAGCTCAAGACGCATACCGGTCTTGCTCTAAAGACTTTCCTTAAAGAGCATCGTCCCAAACGGAGCTCTGCTAAGAAAACCGCTGCTCGTTAAAAGGGATAACAGCCTTCGTCGGAGTAACCCGAAGAAGGCTGTTGAATTTTCTAAAGTAACAATTTAACGTCGTTCCACAAAGAACATCGCTATTGCCCCAGCAATTAGCATCCCTAACGTTGGCGCTAGCGCAGCCCACATCGGCGTCAATATCGTGGTCGAGCCCAAGTAGGAGAAGATGTTACTCAACGCGTAGAACGTAATCCCGATCATAATTCCAGCAAACATCTTGATGGCCATACCTCCAGAGCGTGCATTCATATACGCAAAAGGCATCGAAAGCGTCATCATCACCAGGGTACTAAGCGGATAAAAGAGCTTGGTCCAAAACGCAATTTCTTGCTTTTCGGAGTCCTGACTATTCGCCTTCAAATGTGTAATCATGCGAGAAAGGTCACGTAGAGACATATCGTCTGGACGACTCGTGAAAACGGAAAGCATATCAGGGCCCAACGTAGAAGAGAAGACCAACGATTTCTCCGTCGTGCGTTTCACTTCGAGCCCTTTCACCTCAGCCTCTTCTCCACGAGGCACAGAGGGATAGGTACTGATATCAACGTCGTGCAATGTCCAACCCTGATCTGTACTGTAGCTCGCCGTCTTGGAGCTAATCATTCGGAGGAGAAAACCATTGTCGGAGAATTCAAATACGCGCCAAGCCCCTGTCTCACGGTTATTATCCGCACGAATGTAGCTCACGTTGATGTAGCGATTTAGTGTCTGATTGTCGAGCACGACTACATCGCGCAACCAAACTCCAGTGGAATAACCACGCGCCGTAAGATTCTGAGACTTCGAGAGCGTTTTCACTTCAACAGCGTATTTTTCCGCTGGAGGAGCCAGAAACTCACCAAAAACGTAGGTTGTCCCCACGAGAATGACCGCAGACACTGAAAGCGATAAGCACAAACGTAGAGGCGATAAACCAGCTACACGCAAAACGGTAAATTCAGAACTCGCCGCCCAGCGCGACATGATGTAAATCGAACTCAACAATGCTGCAAGCGGCATCACCTGATAGATACGACCTGGCAGGGAAAGACCCGTTAAAAGGAAAGCGTCCGCAAGCGTTCTGCCGTTACCAATCGAATCGAGTTGCCCCACTAAATCAAAGAAGGCGAAAAGTGCCACGAGAGCGATGAGCGCAAAGAGCGTGGACGAAAGAATATCTTTCGTAAACTGACGGGTAATAACTGTCATCATCACGGCACTTCCTTCCTCATACGATCACGCCAATACCACATTGATAACCAACCCGGTATCCAGCGAGTGCAGTAGACCCAACGATAGTAAAGACCCACCGTGATCAAAAAGACCAGTCCATTTAAAGTGAAGAGCGCTGTCAGATAATGAAGGCGACCTTGCTCCACCCAATTCTGCATCACAGTGATCCCATTCAGGTAGAGAATGAAAATCAAAGAAGCAAAAATCAAATTCAAACTACGTCCAGCGCGAGGGCTGTTGCAAGAAAGTGGCACTGCTAAGAGCGCTAAGTTAAGGGCGGCGAAGGGCCAGCATAAACGCCAAAAGACTTCTGCAAGAGATCGCGAGGATTTCTCTGCCATCAATAAACTCATCGGCTGGGCAGCCAGTTTCGAGGACTGCCAAGGATTATCAATCTTCACATCCATACGAAGACCGTATTCTTTAAAGTCGACCACACGCGTCTCTGCACTATCTTTCTGAATATCGTAGCGGCGACCGTCATTAAGAATGACATAGCGATCGCCTTCCTCATTCGTGCGAATAGCTCCCGACTGGGCAATCAAGGTGGCATCACTATCATGAGAGCGGTCAGCTACAAAGACTTTACCCACTGTGTTATTACTCTGATCCACGCTTTCTACAAAGAGAATACGGCGACCGCCTTGAAGCTCGATAAAGCGACCTGTACTCAACTGATCAACGTCATCTTGTTGCTGGAATTGATTACGAATAATTTCGGACTGAGAGCGAGCCCAGGGGGAAATCACAACGCTCAGAACAGAAACCAAGAGCACCATAGGGATGGTGACTCGCAACACCGGGCTAATCCATGAGAGTAAGGATCGACCTCCAGAAGAGAACCAAACCACCATTTCGTTATCCTGCCACCAACGCATCATCGTAATGAGCACGGCCACAAAGAGCGAGAGCGCAAGCAAGGGCGCAATATAGGTGAGAGAGTTATAGAGGATCATTTGCAAGACTTCGGAATTGCCAATGGCACCACCAGAAGCCAGACTTAGCACGCGCACCATCCCCACGGCCAAGACAATCGTGTAGAGCACCGTAAAAACACCACCCACAGTGTTGGATAGTTCGGTGACCAGAGATCGTTTCAGAATCATAGATAGCAAAAATCCAGTTACTCAATGACTCGCACAACAAGGAGTCTCGTCTGCATCCATATACAGACCACAAACCTAAGATTTTAGACGAAATCCTTGCTTTACAAAAGGAAGATTGTGAGAAATCAAGGAAAAAATCATAAATCGCAGTTTATTCACAAAGATAACCTTACTTGTTAGTAACTTTGTTGGAATAGGGTATTTAAAAAAGATAACTCTTTGAATTAAAAAGATTTTTCAATACGCCTTGGAGATCAATGAATTTCGAATTCCTGTGGATATTTTTTCTTTCTTCCTTCTAACCTGTGGATAAGTTTTAATAGAAAAGATTTCCGAAGGCAGAAAAGACGAAACCCCTGCTACCGTCAAGGTAACAGGGGTTTCTAATGGGAGAGCTCGGCAATGTCCTACTTTCACTGGAAATACAACCAACTATCA
>CAJKAP010000021.1 GCA_905197905.1 uncultured Sutterella sp.
CTGAATCAGGAGAGCAGATTACCCCCTGGATCTGATTTCAGGCGTTGGGTGTGGATCACTATTGCACCGTTCGTGACAGTCACGCGCGTATTTGCTTCTTCCTGCGATATTTAATGGACGGGCTGAGCCGAAGTTTATTCCAGAGCTAGCAATCCTAAAGCGGGAGCTTAGTGTAAAGAACGCTATCGAGGTGAACGAGCATGACGTTGAGGTGATGGCTCTTGGGGCAGAAGAGTATCGCCGTCGGTTCGGAACGTCTGGGCCTGGCAACAGAAGTTAGGTACTGATATCTGGTACTGCAATGAGCCCATTGATGGAATAAGTCCTGCTACGGACTAGGATGTCAACTCAGTGAAGCTCTCCTTCCGCGAAATCGCGTTGCGCGATTTCGCGGAAGGAGATATCGAAGTGCTCTTTCCAAACGAGGTGCCAAGAAACTTCTGGCTAACTCCAGGGATTACAGTCGTCCGCCTTATGCCACCCATGGGGCGCATTCTCGACAAGCATAACGGCGGTTAGCATGTCGCCACAGTCATGGCAGTTGATTCACTCTCCCTTCGCGACAGGTGCGCGCTTCTGTTCGTCGATCCAGGCATACAGCATCTTGACCGTTCCCTTTTAGACGTCGGCAGTCGGCCAACGCAACTTTCCGCGGCCGACGCGTAGAGCATCCACGAGCCGGGTTTTGCCCGGCAACTGTCCCGAGAATAGACTGGGCTTGGGATCAACCGCTGGCTTCTTGAAGACGGCGATCCGCTGGTAGTCGGGGGTTGTCAGCCAAGTCCGCGCGTCCCCTTCGTCGGTGAGGATTCGATAGAGGCCAGCGGGCGGGGAGGACTCGGTATCGAGTAGGCGCTTATAGCGTTCGACGGACCATTTCTGGATGCCTCCGCTGAGAGCTTCGGTTCGGAAGCGGGCCCATAACGCGGAGGTGTCGGGTGTTGGCCAGTCGCCTGCGTCGGTTTTGGCCGTAATCTCGTCGGATTCAAGCCAGGCCCGCATTTCTGCGGGCGTGACGAAGATTGGTTCAGCATCTTCGATGGCCGCCATTGCCGCGCGCCGTGACGGCAGGCCTGCGCGGATCAGCATCGCCATCATGAACTGTGGGACACCGGTTTCGACCGCAGCCGCAGCGGCGCCCGCCACCGTATCCGGCGACCAGCCGAAGGACATGCGCCGGGTGCGGACGGCTTCTAGCGCCCAGACTAGCCGATAGGTGAAGGCATCTTCGACCGCCCGCATGTTCTGCGGGCCGATCTTGGAGACTTCTTCCCCGGACACCCAACTACGTAGGATAGCTTTCCAGTTCGGCGGCAGCGCGTTCGCCTTGTCAGGGATGAAAGGCCGCATGAACAGCAGGCGTTCGCCGAGTCCGCCGAGAGCATCGGCGAGTTCGTTGATGTCGCCGCTCAACGCTGCACTGTCTGCCCTGTCGATGAGTTCGGCCAACTCGTCCGCCATAGCGTCGATGAGGAGGCCAGCTTCGAGCCCTACTCCCATCGCGAAATGCCCGCGTCGCGTAGGGGGGGTGGTAGCTTTCCAGATGAGAGCAGCGCGTGCTTCGAATACCTTCCGGTGCAGGGAAGCGACATCCTCGTCCTCCCGAGCAATTTGGCGAGCCCAGAGTGACCCCCTGAGCGCCTCGTCTAGAAGTTTAGGTAGATCGGCGCGATCAGCGTCTAGGGCTTCGATCAGACCGAATACGGTGGCGTCGAGGCGTTCGACGAGCTGAGACAGGGGCTCCTCGTCGATGGCTTCCTCCTCGTCATCCGTCTCGTCTTCATCGTCGGTGGAAGCGTCGTATTCCACTGCGGCTGCCAGTCGTTCTGCTACCACTGCTTCTTCTTCAGGTGACCTCCAAGCCTCGCGGGCGTTGGCGAGATATTCCCAGGCGTCATCTATATCCAAGACGCCCTCGCGTGATAGACGCTCAAGGATTTCGGCAACGATCTGAATAAGGCCGCTTTTAAGCGTCCTGGCCTTGGCAGAGGCGACCAGTTCCCTCCATTCTTTCTTTCGCCATTTGATTTTGTCGAACATGACATGGACGATCAGCCCCTCGACATCGACGAATGCACGTCCGGCGCGGCCGGCCACGTTCGCGAACTCCTCTCCTTTGATCTTCTCTGAGGCGCGATATAGCGCGGGCACAAGCAGCACGGCAGCGTTGAGATTGAGGCCCTGCGAGAGCGTCGGCGAAGCGACAATGACCTTTAGCGCTCCTTCGGATAGAAGCAGTTCCAGTTCGCGTAGGAACGGGCTCGGCAGTCGGCCGTGATGAATGGCAACGCCCACCTTCAGGCTGGCCACGGCTGGGTGATCCTCGCCCAACCATTCCTTGCCGACTTCTAGGGCGCGGGCGATTGGAGTCTCGTCTTCCAGCAACGAGTCCAGATAGCCGCGCTTGCAGAGGTCCACGACTTGTTTGCCGTAGCTCTCGACCCAGTTTGCTTGGGTAGAGAAGATCAAGGTGCGCTTGCCCTGGCTCGCGAACTCCCATGCCGCGAACAGAGCGAGGTGCGAGTTCTTGCGTGGATAGGGCTTCTTCTCCTTCCCGAGCGCTGGTTTTTCCGCGACGAATTTGTCAAGGAAGGGGCCATCGTCGTCTAGATCGAGCCGTAGCAACGCGTCCTTACCTCGCCAGGTAAGCGCGCCGAATCTCTGGCGCGTTGGGCGCCAGTCGGAACGCACAGGCTCCCCGGGTTCGTCGGAACGAATCCATGCGGTAAGGTCGTCGAGTTCGTCGCCGCTTGGCAGGATCGCGGAAAGGCAAACTATTCGGCGCTCTGCCGCATCCGTGCGCCGAAGTAGACGCTGCACGAGCGTCTCATAGCGGATTTCGCGCTCACTAGGACCGATCATGTGGCCTTCGTCGAGGACGATCAGGCCGACATCGTCAATCAACGTCTGGTCGCTTCTCAGCGCGAAGTCGAGTTTTTCGGGCGTCGCAATGATGATCTCCCGTGTGCGGAGGGCGTCTTCATCACCGGCCGAAAGGCCGCTGGCGCCGTAGAGAGAAGAGACACCAAACCCTAGGGGCGCGAAGGTCTTCCTGAAAGTTCGTTCGGTCTGGGCCGAAAGAGCGCGCAGCGGTGTGACGATTAGCACCCGGCGTGCGGAGGATAGGGTCATTAACGCGGCAATCTCTGCCACCCGTGTTTTGCCCGCGCTGGTCGGCAGGGCGACGACCAGATCGTCCGTGACGTCTGTGGAGCGCTGGGCGGCTTCGCGCTGCGATGGCCATAGCTCCACTTCTGAGGTCTTGCGGGCGTAAAGGGAAGATATAAACAACCGCCGCAGGTCGGGATATCTTTCCTCCGCACCCTCGGGTGGCTCAGTCGGCAAATTCTGGTGTAGTGAGTGTTGCCACAAGTCGTCGATCAGGTGACGGCAGAGGTTCGAGATCCACCACAGCGGGACGTTCTCAGCGTTGTCGGCAAGCCCGACAGCGGTGGTAAGGAGCCCTCGCGCGGCTTCGAACGACTCAACCTCGCCCGTCTCAAGCGCGAAGTCGAAAAATGCCAGGGCACGGCAGATCGTCGTATTGAGAATTGTCGACAGTACTTCGTCGACGTCAGCATCTCCGCCCTGCAGGGCCGCCGCGATCTGCTCATCGCCGTGAGCCCCATAATTCAACCAGTCGCGAACGAAGCCGCGAAGTTGATCGAGATCGCGCAGTATCAGGTGTCGGATCGCTATTTCCCCGGGTGAGACGTTAAGGTCTTCCTCTATCTCGTTGAAGATTGAAAAGGCGACGGCCGAGAAGCCGGCTAGATGGTAGGCTGCAGCAGCAATGGTGCGGCGGAATCCGCGATCAGGCGACTCTGGATCACCATTACGCACGAGGGCTTCGAAGGCGTTGGCTGCGCGCTCAAAGGCCTTGCCAGTGAGTTCCGAAGCACCAGCCTGAGCCCGCAGTGCCATTGCGCCTCGAAGCAGGGCAAAACCGTGCTCGGCAAGATCTGTTTCGATGGTTGCGCCAAGCGGCGGAGCGTTTTGCGGCAATACGCCATTCTTGCGCATCAACGACCAAGCTGCACCGCGATAGAGGAGGCGCCCGAGAATACCGTCAACTGTAGCGGCCGTCAGGAAGGTGCTTAATTCTTCAGTCGTCTCCAAGATCTTCCGCCTCTAGGTACATTGCCGCAATGAAATCCTGATGGTCTTCGACGTGAATGTTCACGACGTAATGGTCCCTGTTGACTCCAGCGGCTTCAAGGTTCTCTTTCAGGGAAGCGTGAGGGCCGTTACCCGACACGGTGAAGAGCATGTGGTCGATGCGATCGGCTGGCATAGACTTAAGACCCACTTCGTCACGAAGGTCGCGACCCAGTGCGTTATCGCCAGCGTCGTTGCTCTCCAGCAGGCGATTGGCGACGAACAGCAGCGAGTCAGGCGTGCAGCGGCCATTGTCGCGGTCGAGGACCTTGCGGGCGGCGGTGACCGTGGTTTTGCCAAGCTTCTGGTTACTTTTAGCTTCACCTTTTAGCAGCCAGAGCTTATTGCCTTGGTAGCCCGCGCCGATGATGTCATCGCCGCGCATGGCCATGTTACGGCCGTCCTTGTAACGGAGCCGGCGCACGGGTACCCGCAGACCGATTTCTTCCTCAACTAGTTCAGTCGCAAGGATTTCGCCGAGGTCGCCAGAGCGGCCCTTCGGGGTATTAGGCATTGCCTCGCGGAGGATCTTGGCAGCAACCTTGTATCCTAGTCGCCCTACGTCATCGGCGATGCGTTCAAGTCGTTCGTAGTGCGAGCGAATGGTCTCAGCAAGGTCCTCGCGGATATCATCGCGGCCGCCGTCCTTCTCGACATACGTCCAGTAATACTTGCGTTCATCATTTTCTTTAATGGATTCACACCACTTCTCATATAGCCCCACGGCGTTTCTCCCTATCAATCAGTTCTGATCACGTCAAGATTTTCCCGATTCGAAATCGGCCTATTGAAAGAATCCATCCTCAGCGCTTTCCCACGTATCTTGCAAAATGGCGTCAATCTCTTCCCGCTCAGTTTCAGTCGCGCCAATCAATGGGAAGCAGCTCATATTTCTTTCAATCACCAACAGGCAAAGATTCCTGATAATGTACCCATAGGAGGGGAGACGCAATGTCAGAGATGAATCCACACGATGCCGCGCAGACTTTGCCCCAGGATCGGGAAACGCTGTACCACTTGGTCTGGTGCGAGCCCGCGGAATGTATAGCTGTGTTGTATGACATCAGTACTGAGTTACTGGCAAAACGATGCAGCGAAATGCGGATACCCAGGCCGCTTGCCGGTTACTGTAAGGCACTTGCGAAAGGTACTGCGCCTGCAATTCCCGCTCTGCCCGATCTGAAAAAGGGTAAGACGGTAAAGGTATGTGAGAATGATAATCCATCAATGCACTCTCCTGCCGTTAAGGCATCAAAATCAGCAACTTCATTAGCCCTAAAGCAAGCCCCTGTTACAGACAGAAACTGCTGTTCAGCAGCGTTTTACTGCCGCCCAGACCCGAGCGGTTACCGCTACCGGGCAGGTACTGGTGATTGGAAACAGCTACGACACTCGCGGGCGCCAGCAGATGGCCAGCCAGACCACGGGTGCGACGACCGTCGAAGCTGTCGATTTGGTTGACCTTACCGACTTTGGTGCAGGGTTTAACCTGGAGGCTGCGGATGCGTTGACGCGCCTGGTAAAGTTTGCCGCAGGCGTCATGACCCAGGTTGGCCCCGCAGCATTGCTGCCCCGGCTGGAAACGCTACGAAGAGGAAGAGCCCGCAATCCGCCGACGGTCGCAGAAGCAGCGTTAGTGGCATTTGCAGAGAGACCAGGTTTTACGCTGGCCGCA
This sequence comes from uncultured Sutterella sp., assembly GCA_905197905.1. Taxonomy (GTDB): domain Bacteria; phylum Pseudomonadota; class Gammaproteobacteria; order Burkholderiales; family Burkholderiaceae_F; genus Sutterella. Next base: position 5,834 of record CAJKAP010000021.1, read on the forward strand.
GAGGCGCTGCGCCTTCTGACTCGTCAGGACAATGCGCGAGTCTATCGGCCAGAGGTTTTGCGCTGTTGTTTGCGCGCCCTTCAGTCGGCTGCTGCCGGAGGCTGCACTTTTGCAGACGCCACGATAAACGAGCGCGAACGCAATCGCCACGAGAGTCGACCGTTGCCCCGGCGTGTAATCGGCAGCACATTGTTGCTAAAGGGACTTGAAGGGGAGGTGGCAGTCATCACATCCCCGGAAGAGATGGATGCACAACACCTCTATGTCGCTATGACGCGGGGAGCTTCGCGGCTGGTTGTGTGCTCGCTAACTCCCATATTGGCGGCCCGCTAACTCCGATGCAAAGCGCCCTTGCTCGCAAATCGCACCTTCCTTAGGGCCAGTGCCTGACGTACAGTCCTATCAAATAGCCTGGCTTCTATCACCATTCTTCACGCCTTGCCGGTGAATCAAACTCCTTTTCAACCAAATTTGAAGCCTTTGTATAAGTTGAAATAGGTCCAGAACTAAGCGAAATCTCCACTCCTAAAATATTTAACACGTTGTATAGACGCTGAAAACTTGCTTTTGAAGGGTTTGCCTCAAGTCGAGCATAAGTCTGCTGAGTGACACCCAACCTGGCGGATAGTTCTCTTTGAGTTAATCCTTTTGATTTACGAAAGCCAATTAAAAGTGGCCGTAACTGGCTAAGAAGTCTGACCGGGAAAACATTATCCATAAGTAGGTGACCATGTCGATTATTTAAAATAAGTTCACTTTGCGTAAAAATAACAGACTTCAGGGTGTTTTTTTACTTTACAGCTTTTAAGGTGTAAGGATGAACTCGTTGTTTAATTTGTTGCATTAAAGTGTTAAAGGTTGCATCTGGGACTGACTAAGATTATATTTTTCAGGACTAGCATATAGTGGTACGCGCTGCTAACACTCATATTAGTGAGGCTTATCAGTGCATGAAGGGAGAGGGCAGGGTAGGCTTTGCCCTCTCTTTTTCATGACTGTATTAAACTTCAAATCCTTTTTAAAACTCATTGCCTTATTGCGATATTTTTATTAACAATCCCAATTAGTGTGTTTATTTTTTCATTTATCTTAATATGTCTTTTATCTTGCTCAAGAGAAAGTTTCCTGAATTCATTTTCCCTGCTCGGCACGGCAATTATCAATTCTTCATAAATTTCTTTTGCTCCTGAAACTTTTTCCAATTCACTGCTGTATTTTTCAATGAGATATCTTATTTGAATGTTTACATCACTGTGTTCATGGCTGGTAGCACTTGAAAATTGAAGTGAGATTTTTTGGCTTACCTCAATTAATTGCACATTTTCTTTTGCTATATTGAATTCTGATGTGATTGAGTATAAATATTGATACACGCCTGATTTTCTTACTTTATTTAATAATCCTTTTTTAACTAGATATTGAATTTGGTTATAAGAAAAAGCTTTTGCCTTTCGATAAGTTTTCGGGAGTGAGAATCGCTCGACAAGAATTTTTGCTACATCATTACTGGTGAAGTTATCCTTGCAAATGTAGATTATTGCAGAAAATATGTACGACTCAGGGTTGGATACTCGACTATTCATAT
>CAJKAP010000022.1 GCA_905197905.1 uncultured Sutterella sp.
TTTGCTGTTTTTGATACTCAAAATAGTTTGTAAACACCAAATCATAAAAAAACATCAAAAAAGATCAATGAAAAAAACGTTGATATAAAGGCAGAAAAAGAGGGAAAGATAGAAAAAGATAAAAAAATACAGAAAAAAAGCTTTACAAAAGGGAGAGGGGATGGTAATATAAATGGGCACTCGACGAGAGAGTCAAGTGAGAGGACATTGAAAACTGAACAGGAAAGAATAAAACACAACGTCAATTAAGTTAAAGAAATAAAAAAGAGCTAAACAGACCAAAGTTGTCTGAAGAGATAGAAGGACAATGGAGAGTTTGATCCTGGCTCAGGATGAACGCTGGCGGCGTGCCTAATACATGCAAGTCGAACGCTTCACTTCGGTGAAGAGTGGCGAACGGGTGAGTAATACATAAGTAACCTGGCATCTACAGGGGGATAACTGATGGAAACGTCAGCTAAGACCGCATAGGTGTAGAGATCGCATGAACTCTATATGAAAAGTGCTACGGGACTGGTAGATGATGGACTTATGGCGCATTAGCTGGTTGGTAGGGTAACGGCCTACCAAGGCGACGATGCGTAGCCGACCTGAGAGGGTGACCGGCCACACTGGGACTGAGACACGGCCCAGACTCCTACGGGAGGCAGCAGTAGGGAATTTTCGGCAATGGGGGAAACCCTGACCGAGCAACGCCGCGTGAAGGAAGAAGTAATTCGTTATGTAAACTTCTGTCATAGAGGAAGAACGGTGGATATAGGGAATGATATCCAAGTGACGGTACTCTATAAGAAAGCCACGGCTAACTACGTGCCAGCAGCCGCGGTAATACGTAGGTGGCGAGCGTTATCCGGAATTATTGGGCGTAAAGAGGGAGCAGGCGGCACTAAGGGTCTGTGGTGAAAGATCGAAGCTTAACTTCGGTAAGCCATGGAAACCGTAGAGCTAGAGTGTGTGAGAGGATCGTGGAATTCCATGTGTAGCGGTGAAATGCGTAGATATATGGAGGAACACCAGTGGCGAAGGCGACGATCTGGCGCATAACTGACGCTCAGTCCCGAAAGCGTGGGGAGCAAATAGGATTAGATACCCTAGTAGTCCACGCCGTAAACGATGAGTACTAAGTGTTGGGAGTCAAATCTCAGTGCTGCAGTTAACGCAATAAGTACTCCGCCTGAGTAGTACGTTCGCAAGAATGAAACTCAAAGGAATTGACGGGGGCCCGCACAAGCGGTGGAGCATGTGGTTTAATTCGAAGCAACGCGAAGAACCTTACCAGGTCTTGACATCGATCTAAAGGCTCCAGAGATGGAGAGATAGCTATAGAGAAGACAGGTGGTGCATGGTTGTCGTCAGCTCGTGTCGTGAGATGTTGGGTTAAGTCCCGCAACGAGCGCAACCCCTATCTTATGTTGCCAGCACTTCGGGTGGGAACTCATGAGAGACTGCCGCAGACAATGCGGAGGAAGGCGGGGATGACGTCAAATCATCATGCCCCTTATGACCTGGGCTACACACGTGCTACAATGGACAGAGCAGAGGGAAGCGAAGCCGCGAGGTGGAGCGAAACCCATAAAACTGTTCTCAGTTCGGACTGCAGTCTGCAACTCGACTGCACGAAGATGGAATCGCTAGTAATCGCGAATCAGCATGTCGCGGTGAATACGTTCTCGGGCCTTGTACACACCGCCCGTCACACCATGAGAGTCGGTAACACCCGAAGCCGGTGGCCTAACCGCAAGGAAGGAGCTGTCTAAGGTGGGACTGATGATTGGGGTGAAGTCGTAACAAGGTATCCCTACGGGAACGTGGGGATGGATCACCTCCTTTCTAGGGAGAGAAAGTTGTGCTTTCTTGTTTGGTTTTGAATGTCCATGACATTCAAGAGGACATTGAAAACTGGATAGTAGTAAAAAAAATTGCGAAAACGATAAAGAAGAGATTAGACATTAAAGAAAAAATAAGGTCTAGTACGAAAAGTCGAAAGTAACTAAGATTTTACAGCAAGTGTAAACGAAAAAAAGTTCAAGCAAGCAAACCTAGAAGGTAAAGCAAGAAAGGGCGTATGGGGAATGCCTAGGCACACTCCGGCGAAGAAGGACGCAGCAAACAGCGAAATGCGACGGTGAGCGGTAAGCACGTGAAGAGCCGTCGATATCCGAATGGGGGAACCCACACGGAGTCATATCCGTGTATCACATGTCGAATACATAGACATGATGAGGCGAGACGCAGGGAACTGAAACATCTAAGTACCTGCAGGAAGAGAAAATAAGAATGATTTTCTGAGTAGCGGCGAGCGAAAGGGAAAGAGCCCAAACCGATCTGAGGATCGGGGTAGTAGGATCATCGATAAATCAAACAGAGGATCATAGAGGAATCACATGGGAAGGTGAGCGAGAGAGGGTGAGAGCCCCGTACTCGAAATGAGAGACTGGAGAGAGATGACACCTGAGTAGGGCGGGACACGAGAAATCCTGTCTGAATCAGCCGGGACCATCCGGCAAGGCTAAATACGAGAGAGTGACCGATAGTGAACCAGTACCGTGAGGGAAAGGTGAAAAGAACCCCGGGAGGGGAGTGAAAGAGAACCTGAAACCATATGCCTACAAGAAGTCAGAGCCCGTTAAAGGGTGATGGCGTGCCTTTTGTAGAATGAACCGGCGAGTTACTGTATGGAGCGAGGTTAAGCAGGATATGCGGAGCCGAAGCGAAAGCGAGTCTTAAGAGGGCGCGAGTTGCATGCAGTAGACCCGAAACCGGGTGATCTAGCCATGACCAGGTTGAAGTTGGGGTAAAACCCGATGGAGGACCGAACCGACCCCCGTTGAAACGTTGGCGGATGAGTTGTGGCTAGGGGTGAAATTCCAATCGAACCCGGAGATAGCTGGTTCTCCCCGAAATAGCTTTAGGGCTAGCGTCGAGAGAAGAGTTGCGTGAAGGTAGAGCACTGAATATGTGATGGCCCCATCTCGGGGTACTGAGCATAATCAAACTGCGAATGTCACGCCAACATGCTCGGCAGTCAGACAGCGGGTGATAAGGTCCGTTGTCAAGAGGGAAACAGCCCAGACCATCAGCTAAGGTCCCAAAATGTATGCTAAGTGGAAAAGGATGTGGAGATGTACAGACAACTAGGAGGTTGGCTCAGAAGCAGCCATCCTTTAAAGAGTGCGTAACAGCTCACTAGTCGAATGACTCTGCGCCGATAATTTACCGGGGCTAAGCATACTACCGAAGCTATGGATCCCAAGGGATGGTAGGGGAGCGTTCCATGAACGGAGAAGTACGACCGAAAGGACGTGTGGAGATCATGGAAGAGAGAATGCCGGTGTGAGTAGCGGAACGTGGGTGAGAATCCCACGCACCGAAAACCCAAGGTTTCCAGAGGAAGGTTCGTCCGCTCTGGGTAAGTCGGGACCTAAGGCGAGGCCGAAAGGCGTAGTCGATGGACAACAGGTAGAGATTCCTGTACCCGTATATATGTGAAGGAATGACGGAGAGAGGAAGCTGCAGCCAGCGGCTGGAAGAGCTGGTGCAAGCGAGATATCGGGATGGCAGGCAAATCCACCATCCGAAACGAGAAGGCGTGAAGCGTACGGAAAGCTACGGCGAGTACGGAAGGCAGTGGAGGAACTTCCAAGAAAAGTTTCTAACGTTAAGTATATATGGCCCGTACCGAAAATGGACACACATGGGTGAGGAGAGAATCCTAAGGTGAGCGAGAGAACTATAGCTAAGGAACTCTGCAAAATGACTCCGTAACTTAGGGAGAAGGAGTGCTCATAGAGATATGAGCCGCAGTGAAACGGCCCAAGCGACTGTTTACCAAAAACACAGCTCTCTGCTAAGCCGCAAGGCGAAGTATAGGGGGTGACGCCTGCCCGGTGCTGGAAGGTTAAGGGGAGGGGTTAACGCAAGTGAAGCCCTGAACTGAAGCCCCAGTAAACGGCGGCCGTAACTATAACGGTCCTAAGGTAGCGAAATT
>CAJKAP010000023.1 GCA_905197905.1 uncultured Sutterella sp.
AGCTAATCCTGAGTAAAACGGTGGATCAATATTGGGCCGTTGGTGGAGATATAAGTGGATCACTTTTCATCCGTCGTTGACAGTGACTGCCTGTAAATATTAAGAAAGCGGATCAGGTTGACATCGGTTTCTGCATGCATGGTTTGCATACGTGATGCCATCATGAAGGTCTTGCCTGACGTTTCGCCCTCATCATTAGAAAGCCTAGAAGTGATAAGAACACGATAATGCGCCGGTTCGTCAACGGATATTTCACGCAGAATCGCCAGGTAAATTTCGTCCTGCTTATCGACCGTTCCTAGACGTTGACGCCAACGTGAAAAAATCTTCCTCGCGGCATCCTCGTGCTTAAACATGAGCGCAATCGCTGGAGGATACGAGGGCCCCCAATGAGTAAAAGCAGTTCCATTCCAACCAGCTTGATCCCAAAGATGAACATCTATAACTGAGCGAACACCCAGATCGCGATGATCACTTGTTAGGGGCGGGGAACTTCGTTTTCCTACCGTCGAGCATCTTTCCTGATCCTCAACCGTGTTTAATAAGCGGCGGATGATTACGGGACGAGACGACTCAAGAGTGAACTCCGATATCGCCATCTGCGTCCAATCACTGAGCTTCGATAGCCCTTCTTTGAATACGCGTTGCCGACTATTGCCGACAATTACGACCATGCTAATGCGATCAAGCACCGCCTCACTGCTGAAGAGATGTTCGATCGTTTTTCGCATATCCTCCACGTAGCAAGTGGCAGCAAAAATCTCAGCAGCCAATCCAATCAGCATTTTCTGGATGTCGGCCTGCCGGGCAAATGTAGCTGGTTTGAACCCAGTCGGCCAGCGAACTATCGCCGTCATTTCATCAGTATTGATCGTGTAGTCAGGTGCCAGCACTTCAGAACTATCTTGAAGTGATATAGTGAAGTTCTCTGTATGCGCTACGGCGCCGCTTTCGATTGCGGTTGCAAAAAATGCTTCAACGGATCCTATTACTGCTTCTGCGGCAAGAACTAAGGCATCGGAGCACGGGTGAAAGACTGCCACACGAATGCCCTGAACTCTTGAGACAAGGCACTGCGAGTCTGCCTCGTTAAAGATGACAGGACCATGCTGGTTGCTAGATACCGGTTGGCTAGCAAGCAAAGTAAATAACTCGGCCACCTTCTCTGGCGTCTCTTCTTGCGGTATTGATCCCTCCCGACGAAGTTCGGCTTCATGGCCGAGCGCGTAAATCAGCGAGTTTCGACTCTGTTGCAGACCGAGTCCACCAAGAACGTCAGGTAATCGCACAACGTGTTGAAGTTCTTCCGCTGTGAAATTTAGGATTTGGCTCGCCAGAATAAGATCTAACTCCGTAAGTCGCTTCGCGATACGATCTTTTGATGAGTCGTCGAGCGGAAGCATCGCCGTACAACCTCGAACTAACCGAACAGCTTCGAGAGCGTCTGGAAGATGCCGAAGTTCGACAGCAATCCAAGCGAGGGCCATAACCATGGGTACGATCGAAGCCGAAAGGTCACTGTCCTCCTCGGCTTCGATGAACATCGAAGCCATTGCAAAAATGCATGTAGCCCGCGCAGCCCAGAGCAATCCGGCACTACGATAAGCAAACGTGAGCAGTTGCAGTGCTTCGATCAGAGAATCGGCATATTCTTTTTTAGTGAGTTGACGCGCGGCTTTGCCCAACAAACGAATGATTTCGAAGTTATCTTCGAAATCGAGTTGTTGCGCTCGCTTGAGAAGCACTAACGCCCCCTGAGCCTCACCGGTACGCTCAGAAACAAACGCTGCTACCTCGTCAACCAGTTGGACATAACTACTGTCCTTACCGGCGACGAGCCCGAACACCTCAATCATTTTAGTCAAACGCTCAGCAGAAAACTCACCGAGACCTCTCGCACGCTTGACGACATCCGAGAACTGCGGCCATAGCGAACTCAGTTTTTCAGTATCTTGTTTAAGTATCGCCTGATTGACTTCTATGACGAGTAACGACGACAGGGCCTCCAAGGCATTATTTGGACGTTCTTTATTCTCAGCAATTACCTTTAACCTCTCGGTCAATCTAGATGCTCGCTCTTCAAGCCTAGCCTCTTCGACCGTCAAATGCTGATGAATGACCGAGTTGAATAGCAATTGTACTAGATTACAAAGAAACTCAAGGTTTATGGCGTGATCCGTGTCGCTCACCAGATTAGCAAACTCGTCATACCTTCCGTTCAAATACGCGATGTCATCGAACCACCAAAAGGCGGTCCAGATGGACTCGTAGTGCGCTTCCAACTTCTGGCGATAAGTTCCATCTTGTTCAGCGAGTCGAATTGCACGAGCAAACCGACCATCTGTCTCGATTCGTGGGAGCTCTAGATTACGCGACAACTTAGCTGCCACCAGAGATTCCGTAACTCGTTGCATTTTCATCCCAGAAAATGCCTCCGGATTGCCGAGCGTTTTCTCGATGTCTTCAAGTTGCTGTGAGCGGGAGTAATCTGTGGGCCCCATACGCCTTGAGCCTGCAACCTCCTGCCCTACACCAAGGTAATTAAAGGCTAGGTCCTTACGATCATTACTGACGACCTGATCAACAATCCAACTCCGGTCAAGAATAGTGATGGTCACACCGTACTGTTTCGAAAGTTCATCCTCGACGCGGGCGCGATCCTTCGCCCGAGCGAACTGCGCTGTTACACAATAAACTTTCTGATAGCCACGCTGCGTAGCCACAATGCCTGCAACGTCATTGCGAACTTTCTCCGCCCACTTTCTCTTAGCACTGAAAGCGAATGCCCAACGCTCCTGTGCAGCATTTGCGTCCCCCATATACGTGAGAGTAGCAATCTCGTCGGCAATCGGAATAGTTTCTGAATCAGCTTTGCTGTCCCCTCCTCCCTCCGGACCGGTAGCAGGCTTCAAGTTTGGGCAGATCGTGCGTTCGCACAACTTGCGACAAAATATCTCGAAATCATGGGTCTGGTTACGCGATGTAATACTATCGAGGTGGTACTCAAGTGCCGAGGCATCGAGTTGATATGGGCTTTGTTGAATAAATCAGATTTCGGGTAAGTCTCCCCCGTAGCGGGTTGTGTT
>CAJKAP010000024.1 GCA_905197905.1 uncultured Sutterella sp.
ACTGCTCTTTAACAATTTATCAGACAATCTGTGTGGGCACTCGAAGATACGGATTCTTAACGTCGCAAGACGAAAAATGAATACCAAGTCTCAAGAGTGAACACGTAATTCATTACGAAGTTTAATTCTTTGAGCATCAAACTTTTAAATTGAAGAGTTTGATCATGGCTCAGATTGAACGCTGGCGGCAGGCCTAACACATGCAAGTCGAACGGTAACAGGAAGCAGCTTGCTGCTTTGCTGACGAGTGGCGGACGGGTGAGTAATGTCTGGGAAACTGCCTGATGGAGGGGGATAACTACTGGAAACGGTAGCTAATACCGCATAACGTCGCAAGACCAAAGAGGGGGACCTTCGGGCCTCTTGCCATCGGATGTGCCCAGATGGGATTAGCTAGTAGGTGGGGTAACGGCTCACCTAGGCGACGATCCCTAGCTGGTCTGAGAGGATGACCAGCCACACTGGAACTGAGACACGGTCCAGACTCCTACGGGAGGCAGCAGTGGGGAATATTGCACAATGGGCGCAAGCCTGATGCAGCCATGCCGCGTGTATGAAGAAGGCCTTCGGGTTGTAAAGTACTTTCAGCGGGGAGGAAGGGAGTAAAGTTAATACCTTTGCTCATTGACGTTACCCGCAGAAGAAGCACCGGCTAACTCCGTGCCAGCAGCCGCGGTAATACGGAGGGTGCAAGCGTTAATCGGAATTACTGGGCGTAAAGCGCACGCAGGCGGTTTGTTAAGTCAGATGTGAAATCCCCGGGCTCAACCTGGGAACTGCATCTGATACTGGCAAGCTTGAGTCTCGTAGAGGGGGGTAGAATTCCAGGTGTAGCGGTGAAATGCGTAGAGATCTGGAGGAATACCGGTGGCGAAGGCGGCCCCCTGGACGAAGACTGACGCTCAGGTGCGAAAGCGTGGGGAGCAAACAGGATTAGATACCCTGGTAGTCCACGCCGTAAACGATGTCGACTTGGAGGTTGTGCCCTTGAGGCGTGGCTTCCGGAGCTAACGCGTTAAGTCGACCGCCTGGGGAGTACGGCCGCAAGGTTAAAACTCAAATGAATTGACGGGGGCCCGCACAAGCGGTGGAGCATGTGGTTTAATTCGATGCAACGCGAAGAACCTTACCTGGTCTTGACATCCACGGAAGTTTTCAGAGATGAGAATGTGCCTTCGGGAACCGTGAGACAGGTGCTGCATGGCTGTCGTCAGCTCGTGTTGTGAAATGTTGGGTTAAGTCCCGCAACGAGCGCAACCCTTATCCTTTGTTGCCAGCGGTCCGGCCGGGAACTCAAAGGAGACTGCCAGTGATAAACTGGAGGAAGGTGGGGATGACGTCAAGTCATCATGGCCCTTACGACCAGGGCTACACACGTGCTACAATGGCGCATACAAAGAGAAGCGACCTCGCGAGAGCAAGCGGACCTCATAAAGTGCGTCGTAGTCCGGATTGGAGTCTGCAACTCGACTCCATGAAGTCGGAATCGCTAGTAATCGTGGATCAGAATGCCACGGTGAATACGTTCCCGGGCCTTGTACACACCGCCCGTCACACCATGGGAGTGGGTTGCAAAAGAAGTAGGTAGCTTAACCTTCGGGAGGGCGCTTACCACTTTGTGATTCATGACTGGGGTGAAGTCGTAACAAGGTAACCGTAGGGGAACCTGCGGTTGGATCACCTCCTTACCTTAAAGAAGCGT
>CAJKAP010000025.1 GCA_905197905.1 uncultured Sutterella sp.
AAGACGTCATCACGCTGATGACTGTCTTTTCAGCAAGGCTCTATGGAAAACGAAGTTGGAAAAACCGAAATCGACTTGCAGAATCAAAAAAAGAGACTATAATAAAGATCGCAATTTAATCTTCAAACAATGACTGATTCAAATGACAGACCTCAAAGCCGTAGACCGCACCCGTATTCGTCACTCCGAAAAACTCTCTCAAGCAACTAATGCCAGATTTGGACTTCATTGCCGTAAGTATGGCGATTTTTATGGTCTTGTCTGCGCCGCACTCCAAACAAATGAGTTGCGAGAAATGCCGTTTAAAGGCTATACGCTTCGAGATGGTTTAGTGGGAACGCTTGCCGAAGAAAAAACCTACCAGTGTGCACTTGAATTGTGTTTCCACCCCAATGAGTCTCCTTCATTAAAGCTTGGAGAACTCCCTTTTGAACTCCAGATCTGTCGTCCTACAGGAAAATTACTTCGTTATATGCACGACATTTACAATGCAAGTAATTTACATCTTACAAGACGCCAGTGCAAACAAGCGATGGAAGACGCACTTAGAGTCATGTCCACCCATTGGGTGTCTGTACAAAAAGCCACACAAAAGAAATTAACCAGGTTCTTTCGTGATTTGGAAAAAACTCATGAAGGTCTGAAGTCCCTTGATCAGAAAGATCGTCGTCATGGTAAGAATCACTGCAAACACTGGGCACTTAATCGTTCTCTGAGAAAATGTTTTAGCAAAGCGCCTTACACGGATAATCAAAAGCATTACGCTCGTTGGTTGCTTTGTGGATGCTATACGCAGTTTTTCCGACTTCTTGATGGTGAGGTTCCTGACCCTTCTCTGGAAGGACAATTGGCAATGGGAATTTCACTCGACGTGGCCAAAAAGAGTGCCTTTGAAATTTCTCTCGAGGAAAGAAGAATGGTCGCTAATGACGTGCGTCGACTGATCCACAAAGTTCGGTCAACGTCAGTCCGTCCTCCTCGTTGTTCTGGGAAAGGGGATTATTTTACCTTCGATAAGAACTGTTGGAGCCTTATTACTGAAAACGGTCAGCAGTATATAGAAGTGATGAATTTGGCAGGAGGCGATAGAAAAAAGCGCCTAGCTTGGGCGAAAGCACAAGAAGAACTCCCTAAAAGTAAGCGCAAGAAGTTTCCTAGAAATGATCGACTCCTAATTCCGCTTAAAGGAATTGGAATGCTGGGCCACACGTTGCGCATATATCAGTGTGGTGACGGCTATGTCAGTGTTCATTTTCACTATCAACAGCGCTGCCAAGAAAAGGCCTCAAGAAAGTCTGGTCGTGAGGTCGGTTTTGATATGGGGAAAAGAGCACTTGGTTACTGGGATACTGGCGAAGTGTTTGGAGAAGGCTTGGGCGATCTGTTGGACAAAATTTCTGACGCAACGATGGCGGAAAACCAATGTCGTCAAAAAATTGAAGCTATGGTCAAGAAGCTTCTTGCCACTGGTAAACCAGAAGACAAAGAGAAAGCGCAAAGGATTATAGACAATAACCTAGGAACCAAAAAACAGACAAAGCGCCGCAGAACAAGAAAAGCTTGGATTGTGAACTTTGTCGGTAGAGCAACCAACAAGATGTTTGTGGGTCAAAAAGTCCCG
>CAJKAP010000026.1 GCA_905197905.1 uncultured Sutterella sp.
GGTGAAATATTATCGCCATCGTAACCCATGCCGTTAAAGACATGACGATGCGGCAGCTTATCGCCATCGCGCAGATCGTTACTGATGAGTTTCATTAGAATGCCTCCGGGAAACCTCGGCCTTCAGACCGGGGAGGAAAGGAGGCGGTTTTCCGACTAACTGTACTTTGCATAATCACATTTTCCTCTTTAGTATGTGAACACATGAAACGCGCATATAAATACCGGTTTTACCCGACAACTGAGCAGGCTGAGCTTTTAGCTCAGACGTTTGGCTGTGTGCGCTTCGTCTACAATTCCATCCTTCGTTGGCGTACCGATGCGTACTACGAGCGAAAAGAAAAGATCGGTTATCTACAGGCCAACGCTCGCCTTACGGCGCTCAAAAAAGAGCCTGAATACATATGGCTGAATGATGTTTCCTGCGTTCCCCTCCAGCAGTCGTTGCGCCACCAACAAGCCGCCTTTGCTAACTTCTTTGCTGGACGAGTTGCATATCCGGCTTTCAAAAGCAAACGGCACAAACAGGTGGCTGAGTTCACTGCCAGCGCGTTTAAACACCGTGACGGCGAGTTGTATATAGCAAAGAGCAAGTCGCCGCTGGATGTTCGCTGGAGTCGAGAATTACCATCTGCGCCGTCAACCGTTACCATTTCCAGAGATAGCGCTGGCAGGTACTTTGTTTCCTGCCTGTGTGAGTTTGAACCTGTATCAATGCCTGTTACCGCTAAAACGGTCGGCATTGATGTGGGCTTAAAAGATTTATTCGTCACCGATACCGGATTCAAAACCGACAATCCCCGCCACACCGCTAAATATGCGAAGCGATTAACGCTGCTACAGCGACGTTTAAGCAGGAAGCAAAAAGGCTCAAGAAACCGTATTAAAGCCCGCTTAAAGGTCGCCCGACTCCACGCGAAAATCGCCGATTGCCGGATGGACAATCTGCACAAGTTGTCCCGCAAACTGATTAACGAAAACCAAGTTGTTTGCGTCGAATCCCTCAAGGTGAAAAACATGATCCGCAACCCGAAGCTGTCTAAAGCAATAGCTGACGCAGGCTGGAGCGAACTTGTTCGCTAGCTCCAGTACAAAGGCAAATGGGCCGGGCGGTCAGTGGTCGCCATTGACCAGTATTTACCGTCCTCAAAATGCTGTAGTTGCTGCGGTTTCACCATGCAAAAAATGCCTCTTAATGTTCGTAAATGGCACTGCCCTGAATGCGGCGCAGACCATGATCGCGACATTAACGCGGCACGTAATATTAAAGCTGCCGGGCTGGCAGTGTTAGCCCACGGAGAGCCTGTAAACCCTGAATCGCAGCACGCGGCTTAGGTTCGGCTCGTTGAAGTGGGAATCCCCGTCATTCAGGGCGGGGAGCCGTCAAGAGCCCTCCTTTCTTGTTTGCAGAAAGTGTAGCCAGAAACCCTCACGCTGACTTCCCGTTATTGGCAAAAAAATGTTTCATCCTGCACCGCACGGTTAACCGCTGCGGTCAGACGCTGCAACTGTTGCGGGAGAATAATATAGGGCG
>CAJKAP010000027.1 GCA_905197905.1 uncultured Sutterella sp.
TGTCGCTCATCTGCATTTATCGGGTGTCCATATCGAAGGTCGTAGCGAGTCGGTAATTGAACTTCCCGCGCTTCCAGTTCAGCAATACGCTTGCACCCATCAGAGATAACTCCCTCGTAATACTCGCGCTGCTCGTTGAGTTTTGATTTTGTCTCCTCAAGCTCAACGCGCAGCTTCCCTACCGTTAGCGCAATATCCTCGTTCTCCTGGTCGCGGCGTTTGATGTATTGCTGGTTTCTTTCCTGTTCATCCAGCAGTGCCAGCACGGTAGCCGGGTTAGCCTCTGCTATGAATTCAGCGTTTGCATAAGCCTGAGCATCTGTTTCAACCAGGCAGTTAACGTGACATTCTGCAATTACGCCACCGGGTTCTCCTTTCCATTTTTGACAAACAAAAACTCCTGTTAAATTGCCGTGTTGGTTAACAGATGTATGCCCTACGATGTAGCTTCCTTTAGTTGCTTTCTCTGCCTTTTCACGCAGTACCTGATAGTTAATGTTGCTCACTGGTTGCCTCCTTTACGGATCTGCGCTGCGATGCACGAAAAAAAAAGACTTTCGCGTATGACTGTTAAGAGCTGGCGCGAACGCCGCGTTAAGAACGGCGGCATCACAGCCGTCATCGATATAGAGCGCAATTTTTTTCTCCAGGCGTGCTTTGGCTTCCTGCAACTGCATATCCCGGCACGCACGCGGGATATACTCAGCAATTTGAGCGATAGATTTTTCGTTCTGTTTAAACATGCTTCACCTCGATAGGCTTGATGGTATCGATCAGCAGTCGGCGGCGAGTATTTTCTGCAAAGTGGCGGCGTCCGGTTTCTTTGTGGTAAAACTCGTTTTTTCCGACGACCCACATCCGCTTTGTCTGGTGCAGTTTTTTTACCTGCGGACCGTCTCGGGTGATAACAATTCCTGTATGAGTTTTTATCACGCTCATTTTTTATTCTTCGGTGCTTTCGGCATTACTGCCCAGTGAGTGATATTGACGTTTTCAAGGTCCCCGACCTGAAATGTCCACTGCCATTCTCCGGTTTCTTTTTGTCCCCAGGTGTACCAGAGAGAACGCCAGCCAATTAGCCAGCCTTCTCCGTTAGCATCAAATAACAGAACACTTTCATTTGCTGGCGGCAGTTCAGCTGACACTGGTATTATTTTGTTTTCCAGTGCCGCACATTTAGCTTCAAGCGCATCGAATTTACGTACCAGGTACTCAGCATTTGTTTCATTCACTTTCAGATCTCGTGGTACACATTTCCCGCGAAGAAACCCTTCCATTTCGAAAACATTCATGCGCATTTGCGTAACTCCGATAACTCGTTAAAGCGTTCCATAAACATCCCGTAGGCATGGCCCGGTGCCAGTGGAATCACGT
>CAJKAP010000028.1 GCA_905197905.1 uncultured Sutterella sp.
GCAATTTTCTTCATTTCTGCTGGTTGATGAGGAAATTTACTTGCGTTCGCGACCTCAGGCTTGATGCCCATCGCGAGCTGACCTTCTACCGTTGGATCGGGAATCTCTCCAGCAAGAAGACGGAAAAACTGCTTATTACACTTATAAAGAAGCCAAAAAGCATAATGCCGTTGCTCTTCGGTATAAGGAGCACGCTTCTGCTCGGATTTACGAGCCAAATCATAGGGATAACGCTTCCCATGATGCTTCCCTTTTGGGCGCTTTGGATCGTCAAAAGTTTCGGTCGCCTCCAGCCACTCCATGTAGTTAGTCATGGCCTCTTTCGTAGCAGCGGCCACAGTCAACCAATAGGTTTGCATCATCTGGATTGCTTCTTCGAGAGCAAGTTTCCAATGACGGGCAAGAAGGTGCAGATTCAAGGAATTTGCGCGGTCGTGAACGATGCGAAGTAATTTGGCTGATTCTCGACAAAGCGGTAGTTTTTTCGTTTTATCGTCGTCTAGGAGGTTGACAATTTCTGGATGCCAGCACTGATTGTATTTTGCAAGGTAGCGCTCTTCTGTTTTGAGAGCACCGACCAAAGCATTTCGAAGAGTGTAGCCTTCAAAGACCATTTCTCGCAGAGCTCTTGTCTGAAGAGAAGAGAGAAAGGTCGAGAGCATTTTTCCGTAATAGATGCACAGCAATTTCAAGCGAAAGGCGTCTTCAGGAGACGGCATTTCAAGCAAGCGAATTTGCGTAGTATAGATAATAGTTTCGGAATTTTTCTTTTTAGACATTTCGAGCGATTCAATAAATGAGTCATTACGGAATGGAAACTATTATAGCTCAGAAAATTATCTAAAATGATCCTTTGTTCGGCGAGAGGATCAAATTTACTTAGGATTTACCCTAATACTAAGAAAATATTTTTTAGAATGAGATCTTGATCTTAAAAAACATACAGAAGGCCTATTTAAGCCGCGAGTCGATTTCTATTCTTCCAGCTTCGTTTTCCATAGAGCCTTGCTGAAAAGACAGTCATCAGCGTGATGACGTCTT